>CAZZFD010000005.1:0-41571 GCA_964653375.1 uncultured Bacteroides sp. | reverse complement strand
TTATATGCCGAAAATACGCTTAAAATCATCTACCAAATCAAGTTTTTCCCAAGTAAACAATTCAACCGTCATGGTCTTGGAAGGCTCATATTTGGAATGAAATTCTTTGGTTACCACCTCAGGTCTACGCCCCATATGGCCATAAGATGCAGTCTCGGCATAGATAGGCAAACGCAATTTCAGACGCTCCTCTATTTTTGCCGGACGCATATCCACATTTTCGCTCACCAGTCGAGAAATTTCAGCATCGCTCATCTCCACATTGGCAGTCCCGTAAGTGTTGACATAAAGGCTTACCGGCTGTGCCACACCTATAGCATAAGCCACTTGCACCAATACCTGTTTAGCCACACCCGCAGCCACCAGATTCTTGGCTATATGACGTGCTGCGTATGCTGCCGAACGGTCAACCTTGCTCGGATCTTTTCCCGAAAAAGCACCGCCGCCATGGGCTCCTCTGCCGCCATAGGTATCAACTATGATTTTACGTCCTGTCAGACCGGTATCACCATGAGGACCCCCAATCACAAATTTTCCCGTAGGATTAACATGAAGTGTCACATTATCGTCAATCATCGCCGCCACCTCTTCAGAAAGCTGCGTCTTCAACCGAGGTATAAGCACCCGACGCACATCTTCGGTAATAATCTCCACCATCTTCTTGTCAGCCTCTTCCTGAGTCATATTTTCGCTCGGACAGATAAACTCATCATGCTGAGTCGACAACACTATTGTATCCACTCTCACCGGTTTACCTTCTGACGTATATTCCACAGTAACCTGACTCTTTGAATCTGGACGCAGATAAGTACGCTTCACTCCATATCCGTCAATATAAGTCATAGCATCTTCACTACGACGGATATCAGCCAATATACGAAGCAACCGGTGACTGAGGTCAAGTGGCAGAGGCATATAATCCTCAGTCTCGTCACAAGCATAGCCAAACATCATACCCTGATCTCCGGCGCCTTGTTCTTCCGCCACCTCGCGTTCCACACCTCGATTTATATCCTGGCTCTGCTCGTGTAGGGCTGAAAGCACGCCACACGATTCAGCCTCAAATTTCAATTCACTCCGATTATATCCGATGCGTCGTATCACATCTCGCACTGTCTCCATCAAATCAACATAAGCCTGACTCTTCACCTCCCCGGCTATTGTCACATGACCGGTAGTAACAAGAGTCTCGCAAGCCACTTTCGACTGCGGGTCGCGTGCAAGAAATTCATCAAGTATGGCATCACTTATCTGATCAGCCACTTTATCAGGGTGTCCTTCCGACACCGATTCAGATGTAAAAAGATAATTAGCAGAACTATTCATACCTATTAAAATTTACTGTTTTTTTCATTCGACATTATAACTGGAGGCAACAAAAAAGGCCTTGCCTGCAAGCAATGCCAAAACTTTACATAAACCAACGTCATAGCGTCTGAGCCGTGTGCGGTTTTAGCATTTTTTTTGAAGAGGTTGCAAGCAGCCAAATTTGTCCTCTTTGACGCTGCAAAATTAATAACTTTTTCACAATCAGCCAAACCTCCGGCACATAAAAATCATTATCTTTGCAGTCATGATAAATCCAGATATTGCAGAACTGCTCGATACCGAGAGCCAACGTATAAATCACCCTGATTTTATAGCCCGCGACCCTGTACAGTTTCCGCGACTTTTCTCCGATCTTCGCGACATTGAAATCACATCGTTACTTTGCTCAGCTATTGCCTGGGGCAACCGTACGATGATTTGCCGCAACTGCGAAAAAATGCTTGCCATTATGGGGCACGATCCTTTCCGCTACGTCATGGAACAAGGTTATGAGGACCTTCCCGACTGCAACATCCACCGCACATTCTTTGCTGCTAACTTTCGACATTTTTTACGAGGACTACACCTGATATACAGTCGATTCGATTCCATAGATGCAATGGCAGCACATCATCATGTTGGTAATGATGAATTTCCGGCATGGAAACTTGTAGAACATCTCAACGCATATCTATCCGAAGCCAATCATGGTGCCACCGACTCACGCTGCTTCCCGCTCAATCTGCGCAACACTGCTCTAAAACGCGTCAATATGGCTCTTCGCTGGCTCGTTCGCAACGATGGTATTGTCGATTTAGGAGTATGGCAAAGCATCAAGCCCTCGCAACTTTTTATTCCACTGGACGTACATGTAGGCAATACGGCTCGCGAACTTGGACTAATCACACGCAAAGCCAACGACCGCACAACCGCTGTTGAACTAACCCACCGGCTACGTACATTGCGTCCCGACGATCCCACGATTTATGATTATGCTCTCTTCGGTCTTGGAGTCACGGGCGCCCTTCCCTCCAAAGAATCAATACTGAAATGACTTTATTTCCCCAACAGCACCCCTGCAGTCTTCACACCCAATCACATATTTATCTCCGTTCTTCATTTTTACAAGAAAACAATCTGAGGCTTTACCATAAAAAGCATAATACCGGCCGATATCCCTTTCCTTAAACAGCCCCCAATATCCCATAAATCCACCGGAAGCACAAATCCTTATCGCTCCCATTGTAGGCTGAAACAAAACCACACTTTCAATGTCGCGAATCAAAATCTTGCGTGCCCGCAAAACACTACCCATAATCACCCCGTCTGGTTCAATCTTAACATACCTTACACCATAAAGCAATGCACTGACAATCAGAACCACGTATATAAAAAGCAACATATAGAACGCAGGCTTTTCATAAATAGTGAAAATACACCCCACAAATAACGCCACGAACAATACGACCGTCAGCCATGTCGCGAAACTGCTGTATTTGACCCTATATTTCATAATCATGTCTTGGATAGATACTACTGATTTCAAAATTAATCATACATATTTATACTTCCAAAATATGTGAATATTTTTATAAAACACATACAGGCAAAAATGATTTTTCTGAATTTTCAAGCTCAGATGCTCATTATTCGCCGATAGTTTTGTACCTTTGAGGATTAAACATTGCGGACTAAAATCCGTCAATATATTATACCTCTTAATTTTTTAATAATGAAACGCCTATTCATTTGCATAATTCTAAGTCTGCTCACAGCAAGCGTCTTTGCAGCAAATCCTAAACCGGAAATATCATTTGAACAAACAAAATTCGACTTCGGCACCATAAAAGCCAATGAAGGCTCTGTTACCGCTACCTATAAGTTCACCAACACCGGTGACGCACCTCTAATAATCATAAACGTGACCAACGGTGGCTGTGGCTGTACCACACCGTCGTATACAAAAGAACCTATCGCCCCTGGAATGACAGGCGAAATAAAAATACATTTCAATCCCACAGGACGCCGCGGTGAATTCAACCGTGAAGTAAAAGTAAAAACAAACGTATCTTCAAAACGCGAAAAGCTATTTTTCTGCGGAGCCATAATTCCATAATCACCGAATCATACCGTCATGCGTCATATAACCTTATTAATTATTTCCTTGATAGCCGATATTGCCTTTGGGCAAGCACTTCATTGGGATAAAGCCTCTCATCAATACGGAGCTTTCCGTGAAGATGTCGGACCCGTCGACTGTGTGTTTACCGCAATCAACACTTCCGACAAACCGGTTGTAATCGTATCCTCTCAAGCCAACTGCGGCTGCACCCGTCCACGCTGTGACAAGACCACCATAGAACCCGGCGATACTCTCCATCTCTCCGTAACCTACGATCCCTCAGGGCGTCCCGGTCGATTCTCCAAAGCTATTCGCCTTACCACTGATGAGGCCAACTACCGTCTTGCAATCCGTGGCACAGTCATAGCCTCAGCAGGCACATTGGCGTCACGATATCCTGTGGCGGTAGGCGATATCCGTACCTCCAATTCCGTAGTACCTTTCGGAGAGACAATCAAAGGTCACATACTTGCCGGTGCCGTCAATATCTACAATCCGACTTCCGACACCATTGTCCCAACAATCTCTTACAAACCCGACTACATTAATGCCATACTGAGTCTTCCCTCCGTTGCGCCCGGCACTGAAGATATGCTCTCACTCACATGTTACACCGATCTTTGTCCTTCGTGGGGTACAGTTACAGATTCAATAATCCTTATCCCCGACAGTCGATATCCCGAAAAAACGCTCAATATCTCCACTGTCGCCATAATAAAAGAAGATTTCTCAAAACTCACGGCCGAACAGCGAAAGAAAGCACCGGTAGCCAACCTTTCGCTCACTCAAGTAGATTTCCCAAATCTGAATGACAACGACTGCACAGCCTCGGTGACACTCACCAACTCGGGTGATTCGCCACTTCTGATACGCCGCATCTTTTGCCCTGATAAAGCAGTAGATGCAAATATCGACGCCGAAAAAATCAAACCTCACAAACAAGGCACTATCACTATAAAAGTCAACCCGATGCTTTTGCCACCTGATAATGTCCTTAATTCACGTGTCACTGTCATCACCAACGACCCGGACCATCCCACCCAAATCATTAAAGTCACAGCATTGAAATAACATACCACCACACTATACTTATCCAGCACATTATGGAGCATCCGGAAAATGATCCTAACTATATCGGATTAACCGTCAACTCTGGCGTCAACCAGCCCCCAAGCATCAATCCCTATCTGAAACGCAAGCGACGTCCGCTTCCTTCGGCTGCAGAACTTATTCAAGGCATACTCGCCGGCGACATAACCATGCTCAGCAGAGCTGTCACTTTGGTTGAATCACTTGCCCCTGACCATCAGGCTATAGCTCAAGAAATCATTGAGAAATGCCTGCCTTACTCGGGTAACTCCCGCCGCATAGGTATTACAGGAGTGCCAGGAGCAGGAAAATCAACCTCCATCGATGTTTTCGGCCTTCATGTACTCAAATCCGGCGGCAAATTGGCTGTCCTCGCTATCGACCCTTCGAGCGAACGCACCAAAGGCAGTATTCTTGGCGACAAAACCCGCATGGAAAAACTCGCAACTCACCCTTCAGCCTTCATTCGTCCCAGCCCCTCGGCCGGATCACTCGGTGGCGTGGCGCGTAAGACGCGTGAAACAATAGTATTATGCGAAGCTGCAGGCTTCAATAATATTTTCGTGGAAACTGTAGGCGTAGGTCAGAGCGAAACCGCCGTACATTCTATGGTAGATTTTTTCCTGCTGCTTCAACTTGCAGGCACAGGCGATGAATTGCAGGGTATCAAACGCGGTATAATGGAAATGGCAGACGGTATTGTAATAAACAAAGCCGACGGCGACAACATACACCGTGCCCAACTGGCTCAGGCTCAATTTCGCAGCGCCCTCCACCTCTTCCCGCCCACAGAATCCGGGTGGCAGCCTGAAGTCCTCACCTATTCAGGATATTATGAGCTTGGCATACCCGAAGTATGGGATATGATTGATCGATACTTCAACTTTGTCATGGCCAACGGTTATTTTGAACACAAACGTGCCGTTCAGGCTCGTTACTGGATGCGTGAAACTATAGACGAACAGCTTCGCCGCCATTTCTACGACAATCCTGAAATAGCACATATGCTCGCCGAAAAAGAGATACGAGTGCTCAACAATCAACAATCATCGTTCACCGCAGCCCGCGATGTACTCGACGCCTATTTCAACACACAAAACCCTTAAGCGAATACTATTGTTATTATATTTGTATTCACATTAGAGATTTTTAGAACATGACCTTTGAAGATTTAGGTGTAAGAGAAGACTTACGCCGCGCTATAGAAGAGTTGGGCTTTGAACTACCAATGCCCGTGCAAGAAAAAGTAATACCTCATCTGCTCAACGAGGACTCCGATGTGGTGGCCTTGGCACAGACAGGCACCGGCAAAACAGCTGCTTTCGGATTACCGCTACTGCAACGCATCGATCCCGACCTGCTGTCTCCGCAAGCACTCATATTATCCCCCACCCGAGAATTATGTCTGCAGATAGGGTCTGACCTCGCCGACTTCTCCAAATATATGCCCGCCGTGAAAGTCCTTCCCGTCTATGGCGGCTCAAGTATCGAAAGCCAAATTAGGGCGTTGCGCCAAGGCGTACAAATCATCGTCGCCACACCCGGCCGACTTATTGACCTCATACGCCGTGGCGTGGTTTCACTTGAGCACGTCCATACCGTAGTTCTTGATGAAGCCGATGAAATGCTCAATATGGGATTTCTCGACTCCATTGATGACATACTTTCGCACATACCCGCTGACCGCAAGATGCTTATGTTTTCAGCTACAATGCCCGATGAAATCGCTCGCATAGCTAAAAAATATATGCACACACCGGTAGAATTTGTTGTCGGTAAACGCAACGAAGGTGCACAGAACGTACGCCATATCTATTATATGGTCAATGCGCGCGACAAATACTTGGCTCTTAAACGCATTGCCGACGATAACCCTAATATCTACGGTATTATCTTCTGTCGTACACGTCGCGACACTCAAGAGATTGCCGATAAACTTATAGCCGACGGCTACAATGCAGATGCTCTTCATGGCGATCTGTCACAGCAGCAGCGCGACATAGTGATGCGGAAGTTTCGCGACCGCGTCACCTCTCTGCTTGTTGCCACCGATGTGGCCGCCCGCGGTCTTGATGTCGATGACCTTACACACGTGATTAACTTCGGATTGCCCGATGATACGGCCGTATACACCCATAGGTCAGGCCGAACGGGACGTGCCGGAAAAACCGGCGTATCCGTAGCCATAATCCACTCTCGCGAAAAAGGAAAGCTCCGTGAGATTGAAAAAAAGATTGGCAAAAAATTTGAGCGTTGCGAAGTACCCACTCCGCGCCACATTATCGAAAAACAGCTCTACAATCTTGCCGACCGTATAGAAAAAGTAGAGGTCAACGATGCAGAAATAGACAAATATTTCACCGGTGTGCGTCGTAAACTCGACTGGCTATCAGGTGAAGATTTGCTCAAACGCGTGCTATCACTTGAATTCAACCGTCTGCTTGATTATTATCGGGATGCCCCAAATCTAGATTTCATCGATGAAAAACCGGCTAAAAAAGAGAAAAAAGACTCCAACCGCACACCGCGCACCGATAAAGAAAAAGACCGCCGTACTGCCGAAAAAGGCATGGAACGCATATATATCAACCTGGGTAAAAACGACGGCTTCTATGCCGGTAACCTAATCGATATGCTCAATCACATGGTGGAAGGCAAACGCGTAGATGTAGGCCGTATCGACCTCCTCCCGGGATATTCACTTTTCGATGTCAACAAAGCTGATGCCCGTCGCGTGGTGGAAGGCCTGCGTGGTTCGCAGTGGGTAGATAAACGTGTATACTCGGAAATTGCCGATGCCGACAAAGATTACGCCCGTGCGAGCACGCGCAAATCACGCACAGCAACAGATGACGCCAACACTGCTGAAACCACTTACGACTATTTCCTGAAAAAAAGCCGTTCATCAGCAAAAAAGCCTAAAACTAAATCTCGTAAACGTTAAGATTTCCCCATATTCTCCAATACTCAATTACTTATATATAAATGAACCTTCGTATCACATTTCTTACAACCATCATTTCCCTCCTCGCTCTGACCGATGTATCGGCTCAAAGCAATATAACCTCGGTTTTCAGCAACGCACCGCGCTCGATTTTTCCGATGCTCGATACCAACACTCGCCTCGACATGATTGACTATTACAATTCGTCAAACAACAAAGGAGCTTCAAATACACTTGGCGGTATCTCACGCGTCACATCCATCAAACCTGAACGCATTGATATAGCCATGACCGATGCCACCACCTACAGTCTGTGTCTGATTCCTACCTCTTCCGACACCATCATAGCATTGATTACCACTGTCAGCACACCTGCTACAGATAGTAAAATCTCTTTCTATCAGTCTGATTGGATGCCATTAGCAGCTGCAGAAATCTTCAACAAACCAAACTTTGAAGATTGGTTAACCGTTGATGGAAAGAAAAATCGTGAAGAAGTGGAAAGCACCGTTCCTTTTATGCTCACCGCCTACGACTACGATACTGATTCATTAACCCTTACCATCACCAATAATACAGGCTCATTCATGCCTGAAGAAATATATGAAATAGTAGCCGACTATCTTTATCCTACGCTAAGCTATAAATTCAACGGCAAAAAATTCGTAAAACAGACTAAATGACCGCTCCGGCTTTAACTCTCAGTCAACTTAACCAACGCATCGGAATAGCTGTCAACCAACCCGCACTGCAGAATGTGTGGGTGGTTGCCGAACTATCTGACTTCAGAAGCAACAGCGGTCACGCATATATGGAATTGATTGACAAAGATTCCGTCACCGGTTCTGTAAAAGCTCGTCTCAAAGCCATCATTTGGGCAAATACATTATCACGGTTAAGTGCTGAATTTTATGCAGCCACAGGCTCACGTCTGACTACCGGAATGTCTGTAATGGTTTGCGGTACTGTATCTTTTCACTCTGCCTACGGACTGTCATTCCTGATAAACGCCATAAATCCCTCCTACACCATGGGTGAAGTAGAGCGACGGCGTAGAGAAATAATCAACCGTCTCACCGAAGAAGGGGTGATTAATCTCAATCGCTCACTTCCGTGGTCTCCCACACCTCTGCGCGTGGCCATAATTTCAGCCTCAGGAGCCGCAGGCTACGGTGACTTCATGCATCAGCTGTATAACAACTCCCGGCATCTGCGTTTCCACACCCGCCTTTTTTCTGCAGTAATGCAAGGCGACCGCACTTCTCCTTCTATAATCTCTGCCCTTGATGAGATAGCTAATGAATCCGACAATTGGGATTGCGTAGTGATAATCCGCGGTGGTGGCGCCACAAGTGATCTCATTTCGTTTGATGACTATAATTTAGCTTCCAATATAGCTCAATTTCCGCTACCGGTCATCATCGGCATAGGCCACGAACGCGATATTACAGTACTTGATTATGTGGCCAATATGCGTGTAAAGACGCCTACCGCTGCCGCGGAATGGCTTATTGACACCTGCTGCCGGGCTCTCGACCGACTCCAGCAAATTGCTGCTGATATCCTCCATGCCGCTACTGACAAAATTGCTGCCATGACTGCTCAATTAGCCTATATGGAGAGTACACTCTCGCTCGCTCCCGCATCAGCCATGCAGCGCGCCAACGCTCATATCAATCAATGTTCTGCCGCGCTATCTATGACCGCTCAACGTCGTCTTGTACCGGAGATTGCCCGCTTAGACAGTAAGTCCACGCTTTTACAATCCGCCATTGCCACACTTCTCACGCGTCAATCAGCACTACTTGACAGCAAAGAATCTCTTCTAAAAGTATTGTCACCGGCAGCCACGCTGGCACGAGGCTACTCCATTACCACCATCGACGGTCATGCTCTCAAAGCTACTGACCACCTTACACCCGGAGTTTCAGTCACTACCACTCTCGCATCCGGTTCATTTACTTCAACCATAACATCTACAAAACCCTAACATATCGCCAATAATGTCAGATACTACCAACTTCACTCCGGTCAACCAGCTCACTTACACTCAGGCAGTGAGCGAACTCGACAACATTCTCCGCAATATGCAAAGCGATACCTGCGATATCGACCGCCTTACGCTCTACACCCGCAGAGCCTCCGAATTACTAACCGAATGCCGTAAACGCCTCACTGCTACCGATGAAGAGCTTAAAGCCATCATCTCCGACCTCAATCTTTAGTGTAATATTCAATTAACCGGGATAACGCGTCTTCACACGCTCCGCAAAATACAGGATAGGAATTATTGCGCATACGGCACTCAAAAGCCGGACGATAAACACCCTTGAACGAATAACCCCCACCTTCATATACTCCAAGAGGATATTTCCCCATCTGCGCCGGTGGTGTAGGTACAGGCACTGACACCGGCAACAGTCTGCGCCATTTCGAGCCGAAATCCACGAGTGTGGTGATATTAGGCTCCCATGGCTCAACATCTTTAGGATATGAATCCTCCATCACATCATTTTCATAGAAATATTCATCGGCCAAACCGCCGAAACTGTGACCGAATTCATGTACCACCACCGGCTTAAACCACTGATTACGGGCCGCTGTAAGTGTATAATTATTATAAATCCCCCCTCCGCCATATTCATCAGTGTTGGCAAGCACTATAATATGTTCATAAGGTACACCCTCGGCGGCATCATGCAGAGCCCATACACAAGGTGTGGTCAGATAACGAGGAGAATAAAATGTAGCGAAATGCGAGCCGAATGCCGTATTCAACCATTGTCCTTTATCCGGAACGCTCACTCCGCTGTCGGCCGACGGAGTGAAAACTGCCACAAAATTCCAGCGGTCGGCGCTCCGTTGCCACGGCACGTAACTCATAATTTCATCTACCGCCACCCGGGCATGGGTCAGAAAGCTATCACGCTCTGCTACAGTATACCCCTCGCTCAACAACACCACATCGATAGCGTCCGCACGAAGACTTCTCACCAGGTATACACTATCAACCATAACCGGCAACCTCGAAGCCACAAGTATATCAGCCGGATTATACTGACTCAGACATCGCGCTATAGTGTCTCTATGCATATCCGTCAACGTCATTTCTATCTCCACTGTATCTTTAGGCAACGGCATCAAAGCCGTCATCTCCCATGCTCCGTTATCCTCCTTGGACTCAGGCGTTGAGAGCCATTCCTGCATCAATGTGGAAAACGACTGAGTGTACATCACCCGGCCGTCACGGCAACTGCGCATAGTCACCTGTCCGTTACCCTTCAATGCCAGAGTATCAAGATTATGTCGACGCCCGGCCCAACCGGCAAATTTACGAATACCGCGACGATAAGCGTTGACACGGCCGTGATCGGCACACAAAGCATAATCCACTCTCAGAGTCGAATCAGCAAACAATCTTGAAAATTCTCCCCCTTCAGCCGTAAGAACAAATACCACGACTGATATAAATACTACAGATAATCTTTTCATGTGGCAAAGTTAATCCACATTATAATAAATACTGCATAAGTCACCCCAAATTAATTTGAAATAATAGCTATTTTTGTAATATGGAATCAATCAAACAACGTATGCGCGAATACGCGCCCATTTCTGACGTAACCTTTGCTGAATTAGCTCATGAACTGACACCATGTCATTTTAACCGGCGCAGCATTCTCATCGCTGAAGGTAAAAAGACCAATGCAGCATATTTCATTAAGAAGGGTATGACCCGATCCTACTGGATAGTAAATGGTGAGGAAATCACCACGTCATTTTCGACAGAGGGAGCAATCGTTTTCAGCATGGACGAAATTTATTATGAGCTTCCCAGCGAGGAGTATGTGGAGGCAATAGAAGATATCGAAGCATTTAGATTGCCGGCTGCAACGCTTCACCATCTTATCACCACCAATATCGAACTGTCCGTATGGTGGGGTGCTATTCATCAGCATGAATATCGCAGGCTGCACCAATCTCATAAAGAACGACTGACTTTACCTGCCAAAGAACGCTACGATGCTTTTCTCCGCACATTTCCCGATGTATGCCGTCGTGCCCGCCGTGGCGACATTGCTTCATATCTCGGAATAACACTATCAACCCTCAGCCGACTGAATAATTTTTGATTTAGGACAAATTTTTTCACACATTTATGAAATAATTTTGTCGAAAATAAAAATCAAAATGAATCAGGAATCGACTTTCACCCCAAAACCTCGCTATGAGCTACTCGATGGTCTTCGCGGAGTAGCCGCCCTAATAGTTATTTTCTATCATGTTGGCGAATGCTTCGCTACTTCTGTTCGAGACCAATGGATAAATCATGGCTATCTTGCAGTAGATTTTTTCTTCGTGTTGTCCGGTTTCGTGATAGGATATGCTTATGACGGCCGATGGAAACGCGGACTTACTTCGGGTGAATTTCTGTTGCGCCGCCTTATACGCCTTCAACCTATGGTAATAATCGCAGTGACGTTAGGTGTCATATCATTTTTAATACAAGGCTGCGAGCGCTGGGACGGAACTTCCGTAAGCACCGGAGCCGTATTGCTTTCTTTACTGCTTGGACTGCTTATGCTCCCTGCTCTTCCCGGTACAGCTCCCGAGGTACGCGGTAATGGTGAAATGTTCCCTCTTAACGGGCCCTCTTGGTCTTTATTCTTTGAATACATCGGCAGTATATTTTACGCTCTGTTTCTTCACAGACTCTCTACCCGTATGCTCCGCGTGTTCACCGCACTATCAGCCATAGCCTTGGCAACCATAGCCATAAGCAACGGATCCGGCGATTATCACCTCGGTGTAGGCTGGAGTGCCGAAGGGGGCGGATTCTGGCTTGGCCTTGTCAGAATGACATTTTCTTTCTCTATCGGACTTTTGCTGTCACGCGATTTCAAACCTATAAAGATACGCGGTGCATTCTGGATATGTTCAGCTCTCATAATAACCGTCTTATCTGTCCCTTATATCGGAGGTCCGGAGAAACCCATGATTGCCAACGGTATATATGACACCATCTGTACTCTTTTAATATTCCCTGCTACAGTCTATATAGGCGCTTCCGGACAGACTACTGACCAATATTCTGCCTCCACTTGCGAATTTTTAGGTGCGATATCCTATCCGGTATACATTATCCACTATCCGTTCATGTATCTTATGTACGCATGGACATGGAAAAACAGCTATGGATTTGACCAAGTGTGGTATGTAGCGTTAGCCATAGTGATTACAGTAATCATACTTGCATGGCTGCTGCTGAAATATTACGATGAGCCCGTACGCCGTTACCTCTCGGAGAAGCTGCTGAAAAAGCGCAATATTTAACGGTAATAGCCGTTAAATTTATGTGAATATTTACGAAATACGTCGATATACCGCCGCCACGCTCCTAATCATTGCCATTGGTGTGGTAGCAGTTTTCATCTACATCTCCACTTCGCTCATAAGCGACCTTTCGGTGCAGGAACGTGCCCGTATGCAAATTTGGGCCGATGCCACCAAACAGATTGTCACATCAGGAGATGATGACACCTCCATGTCCAGCATCGATTTTCTTTTCAGCATCATTGAGGCTAACACCAATATACCTGTGCTGCTCACTGACGATGAAGGACGCATAATCCAGCAGCGCAATTTCAATCTTCCCAATCCCAATGCCTTCGAGCCACTTGCCGACGCGCAAAACATAAAATTTCTCCGGCACAAATATGAGAAATTGCTGACTACCGACAATATAATCCGGATACAAATCGACGATACCACCACACAGTATCTATATTACGAAGACTCCACCCTGTTGCGCAATCTCAGTCGTTACCCTTATATCACGCTATTGGTTATGATAGCTTTTGTTATCGTAGTATATTTTGCCGTAACTTCATCAAAAAAAGCCGAGCAAAACAAAGTGTGGGTAGGATTGTCGAAAGAGACAGCCCACCAGTTAGGGACCCCCATAACCTCTCTCATGGCCTGGGTACACCTGATGAAAGATATGGATCTCGACCACGAAATGGTACACGAAATGGAAAAAGATGTCATACGGCTCTCGACTATCGCCTCTCGATTTTCCAAAATAGGTTCTCGTCCCAATATGGAATTCAGTGACCTCAATGACATTGTCACCGATTCCGTTGACTATATGTCGACCCGCATATCTTCGCAGACTAAACTTATATTTCATAAAAGCGAAAATCCGCTCATGGTATCACTCTCTGCCCCTTTGCTGCAATGGGTCATGGAAAATATCATAAAAAATGCTGTCGATGCCATGGAAGGATGTGGCACAATCACTATCACCACTGCCGATCACGGTGATTTAGCCATAATTGACATCTCCGATACCGGACGTGGCATGACGCGACGCCAGCGCAGAGCAGTGTTTAATCCCGGTTATACTACCAAGAAGCGTGGCTGGGGACTTGGACTCACCCTTGCCCGACGCATTATAGAAGAATATCATGGTGGCAAAATTTGGGTTGTCAATTCAGTTCCCGGGGTTGGCTCCACTTTCCGTATCCAGCTCCCGCTACTTCACTAACTAATTTATACCAAACACACTATGCCTCAGCTATTTGTCACCGATCTTGACGGCACATTGCTCAACTCCAACAGCCGTGTAAGCTCCACTTCGGCTAAAATTCTCTCCCAACTGTCGGACAAAGGCGTATTGATCACTGTAGCTACAGCCCGCACTCCTGCTACAGTTGTACCACTATTAAAACACACCGCTATGCGTCTGCCGGCCGTAGTAATGACCGGAGCGGCCATATTTGATCTTGCGTCACAGCAATATATATATCGCAGTGTAATTCCTACAGATACGGTTACCACCATCACCGAAATACTCCACCAGGCACGACTAAATCCGTTTTATTACAACATCGAACCCGACCGCTCTCAAATCATTCACACTTACTATTTCGGCACTCCATCATCTAAAGAGCGAAAATTTATCGACGAGCGGTCACATTTGGCACTCAAGCGCGTGCATATCAATCGCCCGGATCTGTCTCCGACACTACTCCCCGGTGAAACATCGCTGATTTTCTGCCTGGGACCTTCCGAATCTATAATTCCCGCCGCCGAGACGCTACGCCTAAGCGGCCTTTGCTCCGTCTCTGATTATCCCGACAACTTCAATCCGTCTATTCGCTACCTCGAAATTTTTGCACCGGGAGTTTCAAAAGCCGCTTCCATAATGCGACTGTGCCGACATCTTGATATTGACCACTTAACCGTATTTGGCGACAATCTCAATGACCTGCCAATGATGCAGATTGCCGACACATCTATTGCCGTAGCCAACGCTCTACCCCAAGTACGCGATGCCGCCGACATCATAATCGGCACCAACGACTCCGATGCCGTAGCTCACTATATTAAAAGCCAATCCCAACATCTCTTATAGTAGAGATTCTAAAAAAGTGAACGGAGCACATCGAGAGACTTAAGCGAAGCAAGCGAAGTATGATGAAGCGAAAAGTAACGCAATACCCCATCAAGCAAATCGTTTCGCTGACTGCGACTAAACCTGTAGCAATGCATATTGGCATAATTCATACGCATCAACTGACTGACAACACCCGAGTCCTCCACACCAAGCCACTGGCCGTGTAACGGAGCCGTAATCCTGTATACCCCGTCTACCATATCAAAAATCATGCCTCGGTGATATTCCTCCACATCCGGCTCTATACCTAACAATCGACCCAATCCACATAAAAAACAAATGTGAAAATTAGCTATCCTGCTCGAAGGCAACTCATCAAGCACTTTCACAGAGTCACACACATAATGCCAGACCGCTCCGTCAGGCTCTCCCTCACGAAGCACCAGATCAAGTACCTCAGCCACAAAGAGAGCCACAGCGCTCTTAATCGGATTAAGCAACAATCCTGTACAGGACTGCAACTGACGCACACCACCCATACGCATCACATCTTGACCGGCCGACATATATGCCACGCACTCCACCGCACCCAACGGCATAAGCAACGCCCTCATACGTGAAGCCTCGCGCCCGTTACCTGCCGGAATGGCAAAAGCCACGCGACCATTCTCCAATGAATAGGCCGTCAAAATAGTGTGTCGCTCCGAATGTTTGACTTGACGAAGCGCAATGATGTGCATTTTTTGATTCATCAGCCCAAATTTTAAGGCAAATTTAATAAAAAAAGCCACAAAAATCGGCGATTGCTTGCACAAATCAAAAATAGTCCATATATTTGCACCGCTTTTAAGGCAACGCCTTATTTGCATGGCCCATTCGTCTATCGGCTAGGACGCAAGATTTTCATTCTTGAAAGAGGAGTTCGATTCTCCTATGGGCTACAAATCATAACATAATTAACAAGAGTATTTATTATTGCAATGGCAAACCATAAATCATCTATTAAAAGAATTCGTCAGACTGCATCGCGCCGTCTCCGCAACCGCTACTACGCAAAAACCGCTCGTAACGCTGTGCGCAATCTTCGCAAGATGACTGACAAAACCGAAGCTCAGGCAGCATTGGTAAAAATCACCAAGATGCTTGATCAGCTCGCCGCAAAAAAGACAATCTCCAAAAACAAGGCTTCTAACCTCAAAAGCAAGCTCGCTATCTACACCAACAAGCTCGCTTAAGGGTTAATTTCAGACATCAACGCCCCGCCGTTGTTGCTGTCAAGGCCCATTCGTCTATCGGCTAGGACGCAAGATTTTCATTCTTGAAAGAGGAGTTCGATTCTCCTATGGGCTACTCAAGCATATATTCCGTAAACGGATATATGCTTTTATATTTTTAATATCACCTCTCTTTTCGTCCCATGAAAAAATTTCTCGCTTTACTTACAGGATTCGCTATTTGTATTTCTCTCTCTTGTTGTTCTCACAACAATAACGACATTGAAGGCTACTGGCACATTGAAGAATATGACTGCATATTCACTTCGCGTAATCAACTTATGCCTATCACCACATATCCGCGTCTGCTCTTCACCCTTTCGGCCGACGGCTCTTTTTTATGCAATACCGATTGCAACACCATCTCCGGCAAATACACCGTCGATGACAACGAACTGCATTTTTCTGAAATAATCTGGACCGAAATGGCTTGTGAAAACGACATAATGGAGCGCAGTCTTAAAGTTCTAATCCCCCAGATTTCCACCTACGATCTGCTTGGCGACACACTACTCAATATGTACGGTACTAATGGTACCCGTCTTATCAGCCTTTCACGTCGCAAATAGTCTGATTCGCACATTACGAATCATTAGTTATCAATATTTTAAGAGATCTTTCCAAAACCAGAATCGCTCTTTTCTTCCATACTGTGTAATTATATAAACAAATATGCGTCTAACAAAGTGAATACATTACCAACACTTTCATGAAACGCATCATAACATCTCTGATTTCAGCCACCCTGTGTCTATGCATCTCATTCACCGCAACAAGTGAACTGCGTGAAAAAGAATTGACCGTCACTGCAGTTGACAGCGTGAAGATGGGAGCCACACTTACAATACCCGATTCTTGCACCCGATTACGTGGCGTTATAGTGCTTGCCACCGGCAGCGGCACTCAAAACCGCGATGAAGAACTCTTTGGCAAAAAGCCATTCAAAACCATAGCCGAACATCTTACACCGCAAGGTTTTGCCGTACTGCGCGTCGATGACCGCGGGCTATACAATCGGGAGGAATCCGCTTCCGCTACTTTACAGACTTACGCTGACGACGTAGCCGCTGCTGTTTCTCTCGCAGACTCACTCTATCCCGATGCCAGGATAGGAATTATCGGCCACTCTGCGGGTGGAGCTTATGCTGTGATGAATGGAGCGCACAATCCGCGTGTCAACTTCATCATCACTCTTGCCGGCCCTGCTTGGAGCGGCGATTCAATAGTTATGTCTCAATCACGTGCCATAGCCACAGCCATGCTCGGTCAATGGACTGTGGAAGAACATCAGAGAAAAATGCTTGCCATAGCCAAATCATCACTCCCCAACACTACCGCTCGAATGATGATGACTATGCAACTTGCTGATTTTGTCGGCAAAGAAGCAGCCGCTATGCCAAAAATCGCATCTCAACTACAGTCGCAAATCGATGGTATGCTATCGCCGTGGTACCGTTCATTCATGCGCTACGACCCCGCGGAAGATATTAAATCCATACACATACCCATGCTGGCACTCATTGGCAGCAAAGACCTGCAGGTATTATCCGACAATCTTTTAACCATCAACCAACTAAATCCCGCTGTCACTACAAAATTGATTGACAGCCATAACCATCTGTTTCAAAAATGCAGCACCGGACTTCCCGATGAATACGCCACTCTACCCGGCGACATCAGTGATGAAACCCTTTCCATCATATCACAGTGGCTCGATTCCGTAGCGCCTTAATGGCCTGTACGCTCCATTATATCCTTGATTATCAACCCGGCAAGTGTCATTCCAAAGATAGCGGTAATATGACATAAAGCCCCGTTATAAGCCACCTTCCCATAAGTCATAGCACCTGATTTGTCCTTGGCATCTCCCTTGTTTTCTCTAAACTCTTGCGAAAACACTGCCGGAAATTTCCCCTTGGGCTGCCGTCCAAGCATCCGAAATTTTCTGCGTAACGCTGCCGCCAATCTACACCCCCTCACATTACGGAATTGCGCCACCTCCACCCGTGTCGGATCAACCTTCAATGCCGCTCCCATCGAGGAATACAATCGCGCACCCGCACTCTCGGCGTTTAATATAAGTACAGCCTTTTCAGTAAGTGAATCTATAGCATCAACCACATAATCATATCGACTCAGATCAAAACTTTCGGCCGTGGACTCTGAATAAACCTGCTGCACGGCAGTAACTTCAACATGAGGATTGATATCCGTCAACCTCCGGCTGAGCACCTCCACCTTACTTCTGCCTATCGTTGAAGAAGTAGCCATCAGTTGACGATTGATATTCGAAGCAGCCACTACATCGGCATCAACAATAGTTATCGACCCCACACCACTTCTCACAAGAGCCTCAGCCGTCCAACTGCCTACACCACCCACACCGAATATTATCACCCGGCAGCCCTTCAACTCCTCCAATATTTCTTTACCGGTAAGCCGCTCTACACGACTGAATATGTCATAATCGCTCATAAATTCTTCTATCAATCAAAAAAATCAATTATTATAGCCACACTCTCCTCATCTGAAGCCACAAAAGTCGGTTGCTCCTTTTTCTCAGGACGGACATCAGCCTGCTTCTTACTTTTTTGACGATTGGTTTCAGCAAGCAATTGGCTATACCGAGCCACCCGTCCCGCTCCAAGATAATTTCGCGCAAAATAAGGTGCGGAAAGCGATGTTTTTACTACCCCCAAAGTCGATGAAGCATGTATCATATTACCGTCACCGATATACATTCCCACATGGCTTACATTTGATGAACGCGGTGACCGAAAAAACACCAGATCTCCGGGCAGCATCTCATCACGTCGCAAACTCCTGCAATACTCTATCTGTTGGGCTGTGGTACGCGGCAACTTAATATCCAATGCACGATAATATATCTGTGTCACAAGCCCCGAGCAATCCACACCATTATGATCATTACCTCCATAACGATACATTGTACCAAGCCATAAATCAGCCTCCTGCAGTAAAGAGGCTGTAGGCATAGGAAATGAACTATAGTTTGTCGCCCGGTTACTTTTTTTCTCAGGTGGTGTAGCAACGGCGCTTACCGCCCGTGCCGTAACCTTTCGCGACGATTTACACCCGCTCATACCCACCGCAAGCACACTTATCGCTATTGCCGTAATCACTCGAGTATATGTCGCCTTCAACATCATATCCCAAAATTACAACAAATCTCGCATCTCACTCTTAACTCGATTACTATTTTATAATATTTTTCACTTTTGTAGGGTAAAAAAGTCTTAAATCCTCACCACAAGTAATTAAATGACATTAAACTATCCGATAAATATAATTCAGATTAAAATATAGCGTTATATTTGCAGACGCAACTCCAAACGTTAAAATTTAACTTAACATATTCTCGTTTTTAACAATTACCATTATGAGATTTAGTGGAAAACATGCAATTATCGTTTCGGCACTCTCTGTGGCTGTAGCCACCTGGGCAGCCGTAACAATCGCAGCCGATAACCATAATTCGGCTGAACCTGAAAAAATTTTCGCAGTCAACACTCATCCGGCTGCCGGCAACGACTTCACCGTAGCTGCCGAATCGACCATCGACGGTGTTGTAAGCATCAAGAGCTTTGCATCTCCCAGAGCCAATGTCTACAACAACTCACCTTTCGACGACCCGTTCTTTGAATTTTTCTTTGGCTCACCCCGCGGTGGAAACCGTCAGCCTCAACAGCGCCAACAACCTCGCCAACAGCAACAACAGACCGGTCTCGGCTCAGGAGTTATCATCTCCTCCGACGGTTATATCGTAACCAATAACCATGTCATTGCAAACGCCGACCGCCTGGAAGTAACTCTCAATGACGGTCGGTCAATGAATGCCGAAGTCATAGGTACTGATGAGGCCACCGACCTGGCACTACTCAAAATCGATGCCGAATCACTGTCTCCTATTCCCTTAGGCGACAGCGATAATCTCAAAGTAGGTGAATGGGTACTCGCCGTCGGCAATCCATTCGGCCTCACATCTACGGTCACTGCAGGTATCGTCAGCGCCAAAGCCCGAAGCATCTCCTCAGGTCAACAGCGAGGTCAGCGTATGGGTATCGAATCATATATCCAGACCGACGCGGCTGTCAACCCAGGAAATTCAGGAGGCGCGCTGGTCAACCTCCGTGGCGAATTGGTAGGTATAAATTCAGCCATCTATTCGCAGACAGGCAATTATGCCGGTCACTCTTTCGCCATTCCCACCTCTATGGTGGCAAAAATAGCTTCCGACCTCAAAAAATATGGCACAGTACAACGCGCAGTATTAGGCATTTCATATACCGAACTCGACGCCAACACTGCCCGCGAAAAGAATATTACTGCCACCAACACCGGTATTCTTGTCAACGAAGTCATAGATCGTTCGGCCGCTAAAGAAGCAGGCATTGAAGCCGGCGACGTGATCATAGCCATCAACGATGCTCCCACTCATACTTCAGCCCAGATGCTTGAACAAATGAGTCGTTTCAGTCCCGGCGATAAAATCAAAATTAAATATGTACGCGACAACAAAGAACACACCACCCAGGCTACACTTTACAATGCTCAGGGAAGCACCAACATCAGTCAGGCTGCTTCGGTGACACAACTTGGTTGCGCATTCAAGAAACTCTCCGATGAAACCAAACGCCAGCTTAAAATATCCTCCGGCGTACAAGTTACCGGATTAAAAGATGGAAAATTCAGTGCCGCAGGCATAAAGGACGGATTTATCATTCTCGACATTAACAATGCCCGCGTCAATTCCACTGAAGATGTTGAAAAAATATTCAATGCCATTGTCAAATCATCTGATTCAGACCACGTGATGTTCATCACCGGACTTTATCCCACCGGCAAACGTATGTACTACGCTGTCGACCTTGCCGACTGATCATTCTCCCCCCTCCCCCTATAACATCAACACTCCGCGAAGCACAGCCTTGCGGAGTGTTTTTTTACCTTCTCCTCAATCTCACATTTTCAAATCCGCTATTCATAAAACAACTACAAAAAAATACCATAACATATTGACAAAAAGCGCTATCCACAGACAAGCCCTAATAGACAAAGCCATACACCCGCTACCGTCTTTAATACTCGAGAACTTGAAAACAGAAAATACTGATTAATGTTGATTGAGCGGGAATTATTGATTAACTTTGCATCGCTGAATTATAGGCTAACCGGCCTTTAACTGCATAGACAATGGAAATAATTCGTACAGTATCTCAACTCCGCGAAACTATGGCTCAATGCCGCGCCAATGGCCGTTCGATTGGCCTCGTACCGACAATGGGCGCTCTCCATGCCGGCCATCTTTCACTGATGGAAAGAGCCCGCAAGGAAAATGACGTAGTAATAGCAAGTGTGTTTGTCAACCCCACCCAGTTTAACAACGCCACAGATCTTGCCACATATCCCCGCACAGAAGAAGCCGACTGCAGCCTGATGGCTCAAGCCGGTGTAGATTTCGCCTTTATACCTTCGGTTGAAGAGATTTATCCCGAACCCGATACCAGAGTTTTCGACCTCGGCCCCGTAGCAGAGGTAATGGAAGGTCCCATGCGTCCGGGACATTTCAACGGCGTAGCTCAAATCGTAAGCAAACTATTTGACTTCACCAGTCCGGACCGCGCTTATTTCGGCGAAAAAGATTTTCAGCAAATCGCTGTCATTCGCCGTATGGTACAAATCGAAGGTTTCGATATCGATATCGTGGACTGCCCGATAAAACGCCACCCCGACGGACTGGCCATGTCAAGCCGTAACGTCCGTCTCACTTCTGAACAACGCGCAGCAGCACCGGGTATACACCATATTCTCGACCGGAGCCGTGCATGGCGTAATGACATGAGCGTTGCTCAAGTCAAAGCAAAAGTGATAGAAGAAATCAATAAACTTCCATTCATGGAAGTGGAATACTACGAAATAGTCCACCCCCTCACCATGCAACCTGTAAACAGTTGGTCCGAGACCGAAACCCCGGTAGGCTGCATCACTGTATACTGCGGCAATGTCCGACTTATTGACAACATTAAATACCCTGCCACTCTATGATACAGGTAGAAATGCTCAAATCCAAGATTCATCGTGTGAAAGTCACCGAAGCCAATCTTGACTATATCGGCAGTATCACAATAGATAAAGCCCTCCTTGATGCAGCCGCCATTCTCCCCGGTGAAAGAGTCTACATAGTCGATAACAACAACGGCGAACGATTCGACACATACACTATAGCAGGCGAACCCGGCAGTGGCATAGTATGCCTTAACGGAGCCGCTGCACGCCGCGTCCAGCCTGGCGACATCATTATAATCATGAGTTATGCCACCATGACTTTGGATGAGGCCCGCACTTTCGTACCCACCGTGATTTTTCCGGACACGGATACAAATCAGCTAATCAAATAACACCCCTTGCATATATGTTTGAAAATCTAAGCGAAAAACTCGAACGCAGCCTTAAACTCCTCAAAGGCCAAGGTCGAATCACCGAGATTAATGTAGCCGAAACCCTCAAGGACGTACGCCGCGCTCTACTTGATGCCGACGTCAATTATAAAGTAGCCAAGACATTTACCGACACCGTCAAGCAAAAAGCCCTGGGACAGAATGTGCTCACTGCCGTCAAACCGGGCGAAATGATGGTAAAAATAGTACACGATGAACTTGCCGCTCTTATGGGTGGCGACACTGCACAGCTCAACATCTCAGGAAACCCTACCGTAATCCTGATGTCAGGTCTGCAAGGTTCGGGTAAAACCACGTTTTCAGGCAAACTGGCACGCAAACTCAAAAGCGAGAAAGCGAAGCGTCCGCTTCTGATAGCCTGCGACGTATATCGTCCGGCTGCTATCGAACAATTAAAAGTACTCGCATCTCAAATCGATGTGCCGGTCTACAGCGAGGAAGGCAACAAAAATCCCGTGGAAATAGCTCTCAACGGTATCAAATATGCTAAAGCCAATCATCTTGACCTTGTAATCATAGACACCGCCGGACGTCTGGCTGTCGACGAACAGATGATGAACGAGATTGCCGCTATCAAAGAAGCCGTACGACCTCAGGAAACACTTTTTGTTGTTGATGCAATGACCGGTCAGGATGCCGTGAACACAGCCAAAGAGTTCAACGACCGACTTGACTTCGATGGTGTGGTACTGACCAAACTCGATGGTGACACACGCGGTGGTGCCGCCCTATCTATCCGCACCGTGGTGACCAAACCGATAAAATTTGTCGGCACCGGCGAAAAGCTCGATGCAATCGACCCCTTCCACCCAACCCGTATGGCCGACCGTATCCTCGGCATGGGTGATATCGTGTCACTCGTCGAAAAAGCTCAGAATGCCTACGATGAAGAAGAAGCCCGTAAACTCCAGCGCAAACTCGCCAAAAATCAGTTTGACTTCAACGACTATCTTCATCAGATTCAACAAATCAAGAAGATGGGTAACCTCAAGGACCTGGCAGCCATGATACCCGGTGTGGGAAAAGCCATCAAAGATGTAGATATCGATGACAACGCCTTCAAAGGTATCGAAGCCATCATTCAATCCATGACTGCAAAGGAACGAGCTAACCCACAGATTATAAACACAAGCCGTCGCCAACGCATAGCTCGCGGTTCGGGCACCACTTTAGTGGAGGTCAATCGTATGCTCAAGCAGTTTGAACAGATGCGTAAAGTCATGAAAATGGCCACCACCATGAAGAATCCAATGAAAATGATGCGCCAGATGCGTCAGCAGCGTCCACATTAATTCCACATCACACCTTATATAATATCAATATCTACATGACACTTATCGACGGAAAAAAGATAGCAGCCGACCTCAAAGCAGAAATCGCCCGTGAAGTCGACGAGATTATAGCCCGGGGTGGCAAACGCCCTCACCTTGCAGCCATTCTCGTAGGTCACGATGGAGGAAGCGAAACTTATGTTGCCAACAAAGTGAAGGCTTGCGAGGCTTGCGGATTTACCTCCACCCTGATTCGATTTGAAGACGACATAACCGAAGAGACACTGCTCGAAGCAATCAATCGCCTTAACAACGATGCAGATATCGATGGCTTCATAGTGCAACTGCCACTGCCTCGCCATATAAACGAGCAGCGGGTAATCGAAGCTATAGACTACCGTAAAGATGTCGACGGCTTCCACCCGGTCAACGTAGGACGTATGTCCATCGGGTTGCCATGTTTCGTATCAGCTACACCGGCAGGTATCATCGAACTGCTCGCCCGCTACGATATCCCCACCCGCGGAGCCCGCTGCGTGGTGCTTGGTCGCAGCAATATTGTCGGCAAACCCGTAGCTACGCTTATGATGCAGAAAGCCAACCCCGGCAATGCTACCGTCACCGTGTGTCATAGCGCCACCCCCGACATCAAAGATATCTGTCGCGAAGCCGACATCATAATAGCTGCACTCGGTGCTCCCGGTTTTGTTACTGCCGATATGGTCAAACCGGGTGCCGTCATAATCGATGTAGGTACTACCCGCGTCCCCGATTCTTCCCGTCCCTCAGGATTCCGTCTGAGCGGTGACGTGGACTTCGACAATGTAGCCCCGCTCTGCAGTTTCATCTCCCCCGTGCCCGGAGGCGTAGGCCCTATGACCATTGCTTCCTTGATGAAAAACACTCTGACGGCTGCACGCCACGAAATTTATCCCGAAGTTTAATAATATAGTTAACACCTATTTACCCGATTGATGCACATTTTTTCGCATAAAATCATTGCGAAATAAGAAAAAGTGATTAACTTTGCAGCACAAAAGTCCTTAGGGCTACCATTCAGATGGTGAGCATAGCTCAGTTGGTTAGAGCGTCGGATTGTGGTTCCGAAGGTCGTGGGTTCGACCCCCACTGTTCACCCCTCAAAAAGTTGTGGCACTTTATAGGTCGCAACTTTTTTGTTTCTCCGCCAAAAAATCAACTGTCCGGTTAAACTTATATTTACCATCATACGTTATCTATTAAACACCTTTTTCAACTATATTTATGGCTAAACAAATCACAGATAATATAAAATGGGTAGGAAAAATAGACTGGGAACTCACTCGTTTCCACGGTGATGAATATTCCACCAATCGCGGCTCAAGCTACAATTCCTATCTGGTACACGATAGCAAGACAGCGCTTATCGATACCGTCTGGCGTCCGTATGACCATGAATTCGTGTCTCGTCTGAAGAAAGTAATCAACCTTCATGACATCGACTATATAATAATGAATCACAACGAGATAGACCATAGCGGCGCTCTACCCGAACTGATGCGTGAAATCCCGGATACACCCATATACTGCACCAAAAAAGGTGAAGAAATTATCCGCGGACACTATCATCAGGATTGGAATTTCGTCAATGTCAAGACAGGCGACACCCTTTCGCTCGGCGAAACATCTATCACCTTCATTGATATGGCCATGATTCACTGGCCCGACTCGATGATGAGCTACTGGAACGGTGATGGCGGTATTCTATTTTCAAATGACGCTTTCGGCCAGCATTTCGCCTCCGAATCGCTCTTCAATGACACTGTCAACCATTCCGAACTCATCTATGAAGCAGAAAAATATTTTGCCAATATCATCAACCCCTACAGCACGCTCGTGGCTAAAAAACTACAGCAAATAAAAGCCATGAATCTGCCCATCAAGATGATATGCCCAAGCCACGGAGTGATATGGAAAGAAAATCCCGCTCAGATTATTGAACGTTACACTCTCTGGAGTAACGCTTACCAGGAAAACCGTATCACCATAGCCTACGACACTATGTGGCAAAGCACCCGACTGATGGCCCAGGCTATAGCCGAGGGCATTGAAGAGATTGCCCCCGACACACAAATCAAACTCTTCAACATAGCCCGCGAAGACAAAAACGATGTACTCACCGAAATCTGGCGTTCCAAAGCATTTCTGCTCGGCTCCCCCACTATCAACAACGGTTACTCCTACGCTATGGCCGGTATTCTCGAAATGATAGCCGGACTACGACTAAAAAATAAAAAAGCAGCAGCATTCGGCTCCTATGGTTGGAGTGGTGAAGCAGTCAAAATGATTGGCGAACATTTGACCAAGGCCGGCATCACTACTGTTGACCAAGGAATCTCAGCACTTTGGATTCCCAATGATGAACTGATTGAAAAATGCCGGGAATACGGCCGCAATTTCGCCCGCTCGCTATAGTTAACACACACAATTATAATAATATTGATATTCACACTTTTGTCAAACTCTTAATTACAACCACATTATGAAAAAATATGTATGCAACGTATGCGGTTACGTATATGACCCCGAAATAGGCGACCCCGATTCAGGCATCGCCCCGGGCACCGCTTTCGAAGACATTCCCGATGATTGGACTTGTCCGCTTTGCGGCGTAACCAAAGAAGACTTCTCTCCCGAAGAATAATCTCTCACTTACATCTCTCTGTCAACGGCCCGTAGCACTACCTACGGGCTGTATTCCTTTATTAATATACACCCCGACTTATTGTTAAAGAATTATAAATGATATGCTTTTGTAACACACTTGTTACACATCAAAATACCGCTAATATTTTGACACTCAACAATAAATCCACACATCACCCTTTACAATAGTTAACAAAATAATTCCATAGGGAATGAACTAAAATACACTTTTGTAACGTTATATTACTGTCGGCGACAGCTTATGCCCTCTTGTCGGCTCACAATATATCTCAAAAAGTATCTCAACCCTAAAACCAACAGCATGTTACGCTCAATTGTATTAGCAACTTCCATAATTTTAGCTTCGGTCAATACCTTCGCTTTGGAATTAACTCCCGCTCAAGCCCTTAACCGCGCCCTCAACGGACAGGATACACCCAAATCACTTGTCGTAAGCGGCAAGAAGGTAACTCCGTCGCTCACCCACACCGTAAAATCAGCCGAACAAAACACCGTCTACATTTTCGACCGCAACAATAACGGTGGATTTATGATTATCTCTGCCAACGATTGTGCAAGTCCGCTGCTTGGCTACACTGATTCCGGCTCATTTGACACCTCGGACATTCCCGAAGGCCTGCAATTCCTGTTGGATCAATACAGCGAAGAGATAACTTTGGCTTCAGCAGAAAACAGTGCCGCGCCACGCTCCGTAGCCGCCACCGAAAACAACTCTACATCACAATATACTCGTATGGAAATAGCGCCACTGATTACCACAAAATGGTATCAGACAGCCCCATACAACGATTTATGCCCCGTAATCAATGGCACCCGAACCCCCACCGGGTGTGTTACCACAGCCGTGACTCAAGTAATGAACTATTACAAATATCCCGCTCGCGGCACAGGCTCCATTGCATATAAATCAAAAAACGTCACCGACTCCATCAAAGCCAATTTCGCCGAATCCACCTACGATTGGGACAATATGCCACAGTCTATAGCCTACCTTACTCCTGAAAGCCGTGCAGCAGTAGCAAAAATCAACTTCGACTGCGGAGCAGCAGTCAAATCAACCTACAATATCGGCATCACCTCCTCCAACTTTCAGTATGCCGGACAAGCTCTCGTGACCAACTTCGGCTACGATTGCGGCATCCGCCTACTTTATCACAAGAGCTTCACCGAAAAAGAATGGGCCGACATCATTTATAACGAACTTATAAACAAACGTCCGGTACTCTACGGTGCCAGCAGCGAGAGCGGCGGTGGTCACGCATTTATTTGCGACGGTTATGCTGCCGGAGAATACTTCCACATCAACTGGGGGTGGGCAGGACAAAGCGACGGCTACTTTCGACTCACTGCGCTTGACCCCTCCAACCAAGGCGTAGGCGGTACCGGTTCAGCCTATACAGTCAACCCCCATATCCTCGTAGGCGTATGCCCCGCAAAAGAAGGATCCAAAATAGGACTAAACTACGAACTCGGCAGCAATATGCAAGTGGCTAAAACCCAATATGTGCGCAGTGCATCAACCGCCATCAAAATCAGCACCACAGTTTTATGCAAAACCTTCACCCGCTGCACAGTCACATTCGGTATTAAACTTACAGCAGTAGACGGAAGCGTAACCTACCTCGCAGCCAACACAACCAGAACACCTTTTATGGGCTCAGCATACAACAGCGTAGAAATACCCTCCACAGATTTCCCGCAAGAAGGCACCTATACCGTGACCATGGCCGTACGCAACCCCGATGGCGAATGGGAAACCGACTGCTTCAGTACCCCCCTCAACTATCAAAAGAGTATCACACTCATCGCCAACGACAACATTCTTGATTTTGTTAACGGTTCCGGTTCACGCGTAACACTTGACGAAATCCACATCGATGGCTCAACCTCCAACGGCAAAGTTCTCAAAATAGGCCAATAAACAATCCTTATATAAAAAAACATCACAAGAGCGAGTCCACCCGGCTCGCTCTTTTTTTATACCCACAAATCCACATTACCACAAAACACACATCTGACAATTATATATTCCGCGACACACATCTGTCGCATCACCATTCACACAATCACCGCTTAGCTGTATCTACACCATATACAATACACATATTGCCGCCCTTCATATAACACTCTCGATACAGTTACAATTAATTCCTTCACGCTTCATATACACACCCGTTGCCAAATTCACAAAGTTGTTACAATTATGTGTTACAATATCGTAACACATAAAACATTTTATAGTAACAAGCCCTACTCTTAATTTTAACACTGGTGAAAATTCGCCTAAATCACAACTTTGTAACATCATTTTTCAATCAATGTAACACCCGTGTTACATTTTTATGAGTTAATGTGTGTTAAAAGATACCTATTTGTAACTGAATTGTAGCGGTATAAATCGTACATAACACTTTGTTTTACAGCGATTTAATCACATTTACCTAATTATCGACACAAAACAGCGTAAATTTTACGGGTGAACTAAAACACACTTTTGTAACGTTATAGTAACAAAAGGTTACAAAACCATCTCTTGAAACAAAAAAAATACATATCTCACTCTAAAAAAGACCAACATCATGTTACGCTCAATATTACTCACCGGTTCACTCCTCTTCGCAGCTCTCACTTCTTCAGCTGTTGAAATCGCAGCAACCCTCTCAATACCCACCGGCGAATACAACGATGAAATCCGTCCGGTACTCTTCCAAAACAACATCGAGATGGCAAGCGCCGACCCTGTAGAAGTAAAACTCTCAGCAGGCACTCCCGAAGAAGTATTATTTGACAGCGATTTCGATGCTCCCCTCCGCAATGGTGAATACACCCTCTGCTTCGTAGGCTCAAACGGCCAGCTCCTCGGCAACGGTGTGAACGTAACAGTTGAAAACGAAGCTCCTCTGATGAACTATACCGCTGCTATCGACGAAGTAACAGCTGACGCAACTGAAATCATGATTGGCTCAGGTATCGTAGAAGTAACATCTGACATCAACATCAAAAATGTAAGCATCTACGCTATCTCCGGTGTACAGGTGATATCTGAAAACGTAGCCGCCAACGAATGCACCATCAGCACTTCCGACCTCGCAAAAGGTATGTACATCGCTCAAGTTACTCTCGCCGACGGCAACACAGTATCTAAAAAATTCCTCAACAAATAAGCATACAGCAAGCTATACTAAATATAAAGAAAGACAAAAGAGGCTCTTTCCCTTTATCCACTTAATCTAACCAAAGTTCAAAACCAACCTTATTAATACACCGTCTGATACTATACACATAAGAGAGACACACATGATGATTTGAAAGACACACAAAGGAATACAGTCTAAGATATGAAAAACATCACATAGGTTTCATTTCTTAAGTAAATCCGCCGCCGCATCACTCTGAAGATAGAGCCAATGCGGCGGTTCTGTTTTCAATCATGCGTGGTTAATAATAGTCAATGCGATGGTTAAAATGTATGAAGACATTCGCAGGGCTGTCATATAAAGAGGCTTTTTATCTCAATAAAATTGATTTTTATTTATTATAATTAAGTTAACACGCTGATACACTACTTTTAGCGTATTGACAACAAGCCTAAAATGTAGTAATTTTGCACAAGAAATCATGAAAAAATCATTAGTTCTCATCATAATATTCACGGTATGTTTCTGGCTTCTACCCATAGGTGTGGACGCTGCCCGCGATATCGACACTAAGCCTGTATTGCCGGACACCATCACCCCTGTAGACACTATAGCCGAGCCGGAACCTACCGTAGCACAACGACTCACCGACTTTGCCGCTCAGTTTCTGGGTCGCAAATATATGTTTGGCGCTACTGGCCCGAAAAATTTTGATTGCTCCGGGTTCACCAGCTACGTTTTTGGAAGCGAAGGCATCAAACTACCGCGGACATCGCGTATGCAATATCTCGAAGGCGAAGCTATTGCACGCGAAAACCTTCAGGCCGGCGACTTGATGTTTTTCAGCTCCCCACGTAGCGGCAATGGCCGTGTAGGCCATGTAGGCATCGTAGTGTCAGTCGATGATGAGAGCCAAGAAGTCACCTTCATTCACGCATCTCAGTCCAAAGGCATCAGCTACCAGACCTTTCCAGACGGAGGTTACTTCAGCAAAAGATATATAGGTGCAAAACGAGTCATCGACACATCTGCGCCTTACGCATAATCATTGTTTAGAGAATTAGTTAGTTAGAAAGGGAGAACCCCGCAGGACCGCCTCAGGCAGCTTGCGGGATTCTATTTTATACTCCTGTGTGAAATAAAGTCAGCCTACAGTTCAGGCTCATATGGAGCCGTGTGAGCAACGGCGTACTCCCGGTCGAAAATACAATTCAAAATATGAGCCAGCCGTAACCCTCCATAAAGCAAACGATTCTCTATTGTAGGTGTCCACTGCGCCACTTCGTTATACGACACCTCCGCACCCTGCGGCATACTGCGATACACATTAGCCGCAATTGCCGCCGTCTCCTTTGCCCAATCGTCGATACTACCGGACACTATGGACTCCACATCTTCTGACGTCACACGGTCTATCTGATCCACCCATTCTGTATAGCTCCATTTATGAGCACTTTCCACCAACGAATTATCCCAAATGGCATGCAAGTTATTATCACGGTTGAAATATCGCACCTTCACTCTGTTTCCACCCAGATCAGTTGCATGACCCAGATGCATAGGCTGATGCAAATCCCCTGTCACATGAGTAAGTATCTTCAAAGCCAATGCCCTATCCTCAGCGCTCGTACCCTGACGCATCAACACCTCCATCTGACTTTTCATGGCTGTCACCGCATCTCCGGCCGGATTTGCAGGAGCTTCCTCATAGCGCACGCCATCATCTATATTCTTGTAATGCCAAGTCTTGGTATGGGCATAAGCCGGAGTATGGCTGGCATTATCAAGCCAATTTGACCAGTAAACCAGACTGTAGCCATCAAATATTGAATCTACTGCAGCCTTAGCGGCTGGTGTAAGATGTCGCTCGGCTATAGCCGCCGTCGTGTCGTGTCCTTTCTGTCCCCATGCCAACGCCATCAGCGAAGCAGAAATCAGCATTGCTGTAATAAAGTGACGTAAAATCATAGCTTAAAATTTGCGTTTGCGACAAAATTAGGGAAATTTAGCGAAAAACTCAACCACGTATATCAAAAATGAATATAAAAGACTAAATTTGTAACGAGAAAACAAGCATCAAGCCAATCACTCACATCAGGTATGCAGAAAGTAAAACCGAAGAAAGCCCTTGGGCAGCATTTCCTCACCGACTTGTCTATTGCCCGCCGCATAGCTGACACCCTTAGCGACTATCGGGGACTGCCGGTACTGGAAGTAGGTCCCGGCATGGGTGTTCTCACACGCTTTCTGCTCGAATCGGGACATGATGTCACCGTAGCCGAAATCGACAGTGAAAGCGTCGATTATCTACACCACGAATTTCCCGAATTGGCCGATAAGAACCGCATACTCCATTGCGACTTCCTCGCTACCGACCTTGCCGCACTTTTCCCTGACCACCGACAATTCTGCGTGATTGGAAATTACCCATACAACATATCTTCACAGATATTTTTCCACATCCTCGACTATAAAGATGCCGTGATATGCTGCTCCGGAATGCTGCAACGCGAAGTTGCCGAACGCATTGCCGCTCCTGCGGGTACAAAAGCCCGCGGTATACTCAGCGTATTGCTTCAGGCATGGTACGATGTATCTTATCTTTTTACTGTCAATGAAAATGTGTTTAATCCACCGCCAAAAGTCAAAAGCGGAGTCATTAAACTGGTCAGAAACGGTGTAACCTCACTCGGCTGCGACGAAAAACTGTTTAAGACCGTGGTCAAAACATCATTCGGCCAAAGGCGCAAAACATTACGTAACTCTTTGCGCGGACTCTTTCCTGCAGGTATCCCCTTGCCGGAAAACGAATTGATGTCGTTGCGTCCCGAACAGTTATCGGTAGAGCAATTCATAGAGCTTACAAACCTTTGCGATCAATTCCGTAAAAATGCCAAATGAAAGATTTTTCACACGAATATATTGACAATATCAGAGCCATCATCTCGGCACGCCAAGATGAAGAAGCCCGTCGCGAATTAGCCGACCTCCACCCCGCTGACATTGCCGAGCTTTATCAGGAACTTGACCTTGAAGAAGCCGAATATCTGTATAAACTGCTTGACGACGATTTAGCGGCCGAAGTGCTCATGGAACTCGATGAGGACGACCGTCGCAAGCTGCTCGCAGATATGCCTGCCGAAGAAATCGCCAAGCAGTTCATAGACCACCTTGATACCGACGATGCCGTAGACATTATCCAGGAACTTGATGAAGAAGACCGCGACGAGATTCTATCTCACATCGACGACGTTGAACAGGCCGGAGACATCATCGATCTTCTCAAATACGATGAAGACACAGCCGGTGGCTTAATGGGCACGGAGATGATAGTGGTCAACGAGAACTGGAGTATGCCCGAATGTATCAAGCAGATGCGTATGCAGGCCGAAGAACTCGACGAAATATATTACGTATATGTTGTTGACAATGATGACAAACTCCGAGGCATCCTCCCGCTCAAAAAACTCATCACTGACCCTTCAGTGTCACGCATCAAGCAGGTGATGGAAGTTGACCCCGTATCCGTGAAAGTCGATACCCCCATCAACGATGTTGCCCTCGACTTCGAAAAATATAATCTTGTAGCCATGCCGGTGGTAGACTCCATCGGTCGACTGCTCGGACGCATCACCGTCGACGACGTCATGGACCAGGTGCGCGAATCATCGGAACGCGACTACCAATTAGCTTCCGGTATCTCAAGCGACGTCGATGTCGATGACTCTGTATTCGCCCAGACAAAAGCGCGCATTCCATGGCTGCTCATAGGCATCATAGGCGGTATTGTCAATTCGGTCATCCTCACCGGATTTGAAGCTCAGATAGCAGCCGTCACCGCTCTTGCAATCTTTATTCCTCTCATAGGCGGTACCGGCGGTAACGTCGGTGTGCAGGCTTCAGCCATTGTAGTGCAAGGTCTTGCCAACGGTCAGCTGGAAGTAAAGGATGCCTGGAAACAAATAGGCCGTGAAGTACTCGTGGCCCTGCTTAATGCAGTAATTATAAGCAGTGTAGTACTTGTTTATGTACTCTTCACGCAGCCTCACATGTATGCCGTGTCGTTTGCCGTAGCGGCTTCTCTTTTCTGCGTGGTAATTTTCGCCACACTCTTTGGTACGTTCGTTCCCCTGACACTTGAAAAAATACACATCAATCCCGCTCTTGCCACCGGACCATTTATCCAGATTATGAACGATGTGGTAGGTCTGCTCATCTACGTGACTATGTCTGTGTGGATGCTCCGTATGTTCCCCCTCGAATAAATTCTAACGCCGCAACGGAGCCACGAACTCCATGCCGGGTCGATTGTTGATGGTAAACAAAGCTATCAGTTCCATATCCTTGTTTTCATATCTCACCGAATAGCGCTCATGTCCCATGAAATCAAGGTTGAAAAGCGCAGCATTCACATCTTCTCCTCCTTCGGCCGCAGCTATGCGTTCTTCGATAGTTATTTCAAATCCTTTGACATCTATCACCAGGCTCACACCACCATTGGTAGTCACTCCTTCCAATCCGAACCGGCTTAGTAACACATCGCCGCTATCGGTACACCTCACTGCCACTCTGGGCTGCATATCGTCATCATCAGTGACATCGCACAGATTACCTACAAGTAAGAAATGCCTTACCGCACCCACAGAAGCCGGACGTGAAGCAAAGGCTATCACAGCGGCAGCGATAATAGCCGCCACCACGTAAAACTCTACAGATGTAAAAAATGCCGCTGTAATCATTTATGCCAAAATTACTAAAAATCCACAATAATAACGTAATATCCGCCACAAATGTGTAAATTTGCATCATAAATCCACATACCTGAAAAGAAATGAACGTAGTAGACCGATTTTTACAATATGTAAAATTTGACACCCAGAGCGATGAGTTAACCAACCTGACGCCTTCCACTCCGGGACAGATGATTTTCGCCCGGCATCTTGAGCAAGAGCTTCGTGCCATGGGACTCAAAAACATTACCCTTGATGACAATGGCTATCTGATGGCTACACTGCCTGCCAACAGCTCCCGTAAAGGCATACCCACCGTAGGATTCATAGCCCATCTCGATACTTCACCCGACATGAGCGGTAAGCATGTCTCTCCTCGTATTGTCGAGAATTACGACGGCGGTGACATCACCCTTAATGCAGAAAAAGGTATCGTTCTTTCCCCGGGGGAATTTCCGGAATTACTACACTATACCCGACAGGACCTTATAGTGACCGATGGCAACACCCTCCTCGGTGCTGACGACAAAGCGGGCATCGCTGAAATTATCACAGCCATGGACTATCTGCTCCATCACCCTGAAATCGAGCATGGCGATGTACGCATAGCCTTCAATCCCGATGAAGAGATTGGCAAAGGCGCTCACAAATTTGATGTGGCTCACTTTCACGCCGACTGGGCTTACACCATGGACGGTGGCGAAATCGGCGAACTGGAATATGAAAACTTCAATGCCGCCGTTGCCAAAGTCACCTTTACCGGACGCAACGTTCACCCGGGCTATGCCAAGCACAAGATGATTAACTCCATACGCATAGCCAATCAGTTTGCCATCATGCTCCCCCGCTGGGAGACTCCCGAGCACACCGAAGGTTACGAAGGGTTCTATCATCTGGTATCCATTGAAGGCACCGTCGAACAGACCACCCTCACCTACATAATCCGTGACCACGACCGCGACCGCTTCGAACGCCGCAAAAAAGAATTTGAACATCTCACCCGGAAAATCAACAATGAGTTTCCCGGCGTAGCTTCGCTCGAAATCACCGACCAGTACTATAATATGCGTGAAAAGATCGAACCGGTAAAACACATCATCGACATAGCAATCAAAGCCATGGAAAATGCCGGTGTCACACCCAAAGTAGTACCTATCCGAGGTGGAACTGACGGAGCACAACTATCATTCAAAGGTCTGCCTTGTCCCAACATATTTGCCGGCGGTCTTAACTTCCACGGACGCTACGAATTTGTGCCTATACCCTCTATGGAGAAAGCCACCGACGTAATTGTAGAGATAATCAAGTTAGTGGCCAAAGGCTGATGCCAAGGCTGATTGTAATCACAGGACCCACGGCATCCGGCAAATCGCAGATTGCCGTTGAACTCGCATCGCGGTGGGGCTGCGACATCATTTCAGCCGACTCCCGCCAGATTTATCGCGGCCTACCCGTAGTCACAGCTGCTCCTACTCCCGAACAGCTCGCTCGCGTACACCACCATTTCGTAGCCACGCTCAACATTGACCAATACTACAGCGCCGCCCGTTTCGAAGAAGATGTGATGGCTCTGCTGCCTAAACTGTGGCAGCATACTGACCGTGTAATCCTCTGCGGAGGTTCCATGATGTACATACAAGCCGTCACACGCGGTCTCGACCGGCTCCCCACTATCTCCGATACTGTCCGACGCAAAGTAATTGACCTAAATGCGCAAATAGGACTCGATGGGCTTATGGCTCAGCTTCGTATCCTTGACCCTCAATATGCCGATGAAGTTGACCCACACAACCTGAAGAGAGTGATGCATGCCCTGGAGATATGCTTCGAATCCGGAGAACCTTACAGCCGCCTTCGTACCGGTTGCAGCACTCCTCGCGACTTTGAGATTCAACAATATGCTATCGACTTACCTCGACAGGAACTCTTTGACCGCATCAACGCCCGCGTCGATGCCATGGTCGATTCCGGACTTGAAGATGAAGCACGCCGGGTATATCCGCTCCGTCACCTCAATTCTCTAAACACCGTAGGTCTAAAAGAAATGTTTGCATACTTCGACGGCACCATGGAACGCCACACAGCCATCGAACGCATCAAAAAAAACACGCGCGTTTATGCAAAAAAACAGCTCACATGGATTAAGCGCGACCCCTCAATCACTTCTATCTCTCCAGCCGAGCTCCTCAATCTCCATCTCTAACCACATCACACAAACAGGCTGCCCCTTGGGAGCAGCCTGCATTATTGAAAAATTATTGTTATGTCAGCTCAATTATCAGTTGACTGAAGGAGCGTCATCGTTCCAAGTACAGCTGATAAATTCAAATTGTCCTTTTCCTACCACCTTATATGTAATATCATGAGTAGGCACAGGGTTGGTACCTGAATATACACCGAAATTGAAAATATAGTATACATCTACACCATCGACAGGTGCTGCATCAGAGTGTATATCTGAAAGAACTGCCGGAAAGACTTCCGATTCAAAACGTGTCTTGATAAGAGAAACTATTTCATCATCTGACATATCGGCATAGCCGGCATACTGATTGCGCGCACCCTGTGCCGAGATTGACACATTGCCTTGATATGCGCTCGCTCCACAATAGTAATCGTTGTTGCCATAACTGGAGATATATTCGGCACCATCAGGAACATTTACTCTCACCCAGTCCACACAAGCCTGGAAATAAAGCTGCGAGAGAGGCTGATTTCGACCTACAGGAAGAGTAATGCGCACCGTAGGATCGTAAATCCATTTACCGTTAGCCTTAACAAACTGTGCTGTCTCAGTAACCACACCGGTATTCACCGCCCATGTCGCACCGTCAAACTCATAGCAAGCGCAACGCTGCTCTGTGGCCGAACCTGTATAATAGTTATAGAGTACAAATTTGACAGTACCTTCGGTAGCGTATGGATAGTGCTGCATAAGATAGCGGGGCAGCATCACGGCGGGAGCATCGCCGGAAAGATTAGGATAGGTCTGACCCATAGCCATGTAATCCGATGTATTAAGCACCACACCATCTTCAGCCTCAGCCCATTTGGTTCCGTCAAACACATATAGAGCATTGATTTTCTCAATGGGTACTGCTACCGGCTCATTTTCATCATCTTCGTATTCACTGTTATCAACAAGTGAGCGTGAGACCGCGAGAGTGGAAATATCCGATGTGCCCACCTTCGTAATAACGGTATTAAGATATTTACCCTTGCTTGCCAACGCCATCAAATAACCTTCAACCGTAACAGTTGCTCCATCTGTAAAAAGAGCCTTATAATTGTTTGAAAGGCCATAGGGGCTCACCTGCACGGTAGTACCGTCGATATTCATGTTGATATAATTACCTGACACTACCACCGTACCTGTAAATGTAGCATAGGTGGGGTGGAGAGGTGTTGCCTCTGATGCCATTGCATCTGCCACAAATTCATCAACCTGGGCACCGGTGAATGTACGCGGTGTGGGATTGGTGACCTTCTGGGAACCTACCACCTCAAGCGTAGCTCCGCGGGCTATCTGGAAACCGTAGTTATAAGTATCGACAGTCGATGAAAAAGTAACGCGGTCACCCACATTAAGCTCAGCATTATTGGAAGGCGAATAAACGAAAATTGAGCCGCTGGCATCTGTGACTATCGGACCCTGTGATGACACAGCAGCCACATAACCTGCCACTTCCACGGCATCACCCTTGGCTACACTGCCAAGTACCGCAGACGGTGTAAACTCAGGTTCCGGTTCCGGAGCCGTACCAAAATCAGGCTCTACATCAGAATAGTTGTAAGTAACCACCACACAATCGCCCTCTTCTGCCTGCAGATACTTCTCTTTTAACAGGAGCGGGAGATATCTTGAAGCGGGGTGAGAAGGAGTGAACGCATTTGTAAAATCAGTCTGGCTTTCCCACACCACCTGATAGTAGTAATTTTCCGGCGACCATTGGCCTGCATTTTCATACTGCGCCACTTGGTCGGGCTGGCCTACACCCACCTGATAAGTGACATTGATAGCCGACTTATTGCTGAGCGAGAAATAAGGAAAAGAACTTGAGCCGAGCAAATACGGGATATAATCCTTGGCAGGTATCTCATCAGTAAAATAACCTTGTTTACCCATTGCTTCAAGAGCTGTCTTCTGCTCATCGCCGGCCAGAGCCTTTGCCCCGGAGGTGGCTGCCAAAGTCTTATAATCTTCGGCAGTCATAGTATAATTTATTGTCTTCACATCTGTGACTTCGGGGTCTGACTCATAACCATCAAGATAACGGTCATTCCATGAATTTTCATCGCAGGCCGTCAAGAATACTGCGAGACCCGATACCAGCAGAATGTTGCTTATATATTTTTTCATATTCTGTTTTTATCAATACGGGATTAGAAATTAATTTTCAGTTTCAAGCTATATGTGCGTCCTAAGGAGTAGAACACCATATAAGCATTCTTCCAGTCGCCCACTGCACCGGTTGGAGTCTGAGCCTGAGTGATGTAATTGTAATCACATACATTGTGTACATTGCCGTAGATAGTGGCATCGAGTCCGCCTAACTTGAAACGGTAGCTTGCGTTGAGGTCGAGCTGGTTACCCCATGGAATACGCCAGGGATTACCGTATTGAATTACCTTGTTGTCACTCAACGTGCTTCCTTCAATATATATATCACTGTAGAGACATGCCATCACATTCCATTCCGCACCAAAACGCAATCCTTTGACCGGTTTGAAGGTAACGGCAAGTGATGCTGTGGTCTGCGGCATACCGTCTACATGACCGCCCTTCTGCTCGAGAGTGGCATTGAGATGATCCGGAGCCATGATACCCGAAGCGATATTACCCTTGAGATTCTTGAGCGGCTGACCGAGCTGATTGTAGAAATAAGCGGTAGCATTGGTATCCCATATCCAGTTGCCCACTGACACCATAGCGTCCAATTCGAGCCATTTAAGCGGTTTGTACTTAGCTTCCAGCTCAATGCCCATGTGGCGCGCGCCGATACCCGACATATTGGCTACATATCCCAGACTGCCGTCTACAGGATTATTGATAAGACCGGATTTTACTAAGGAGCGGTCATACCATTTGGTAAGATAAGCATTGGCAGTCAATGCAAACTTGGGAGAATGGAAACCATAACCAACTTCTACAGAGAATATCTTCTCATTCTTGGCATCTTTGTTAAGGAGATTGGAACGGTCATACTTCATAAACACATTCTTAAAGAATGGTGCACGCGAGATATAACCTATATTGAAGAACACATTGTTGTGGCGATTGATATTGTAGTTGACACCGGCTTTGATAGTACCACCCACAAAATTACTTGTAGCCGATTCGCGGTTAGCCTCATCATAGAAGAGATAATCGCGACGCCAATAAGTATTGTTATTAAATGCACCGGCCAACACAAGATTGAGTTTACGGTCGAGCATAGTATACTCAGCCTGACCGAAGAAACCTTCCTGCATGACATAACCGCGATAGTTGCGATATACGACATCTCCTACCTGCAGTTTTTGATTTACCCATTCGGGGTCGGCAGCGGCAGGGTTATCCGCCGGATTGACCGAACCACGGGTATCATCATCGATGTAATAAGCGCCACCGAAGAGATCGGTAATCTTATTGTTGTGCTCACCCATATAATAACGCATATCCAGACCGGCAGTAATGTTTAGACGGCTGTCATTCTTGAAATTAAACTCTTTCTTATAAGAAGAAATCAGACCATACCACTGATGAGAGTTATTGCTCATTGACATAATCATTTTAGAGCCGTTGGTAGAAGCAGCATTCATATCTTCAATCATACCGTAATCAACCCAGCCTTCGCCTGTACGGAATTCATTATTAAGATTCCCGTTTTGAGCACCATACCAACTTGTATAGCTGTATCCGTCGCGACCCTGACCGGCACGACCACCGCCTGAAGTTATAGAAGCATAAAGTGATGTAGAAAGAGATGATGTCTCATTTATCTGCCAGATGTGGTTCAAAGCCATCTGAGGCTTGTGATACTCATTGTAAGCCGAATTATACGCTTGACCGTTTTTGCGATAACCGAATGACGGATTAAAACGATAAGGACTTTCTCCGTCCATATAGTTGCGTACTCCCTGCCAGCCTTCCACCGTCAGACCAAACAGATAATTACGCTTGTCATGCCACTGAGGAGCTCCGAAAGCTGTAAAGCCAATCTGATGAGCATCATTGATGCGCTTGGTGATATTGACGAAATAAGAATAAGAATCATAAGCAGTGCCCTGAATATAACCGTCGGCCCACTTGCGGGCGCCAAGTACAGTGACAGCCCAGCCGTTTTTCATCAGACCGGTAGAAAGTTTGATACCGAACTGATTCATACCGTCATTACCCATACCGTACCACACCGAACCTCCTTTTTTCACATCGATAGTGCGGGTGGTGATATTGATTGTACCTCCGATAGAAGGTGTAGAGACGATATTTGCACCCAGACCGCGCTGTGTCTGAATTGATGAAGCCACATCTGAAAGATTAGCCCAGTTGCTCTGATATACAGCGCCGTTCTCCATGTCATTGACCGGAATACCGTTGATAACCACAGCCACATTCTGGCTCTTGAAACCACGCATACGGGTCTCGGCATCACCGAAGCCACCGCCTTCGCTACGGGTATATACACCCGGTGTGGTCTTAAGCATCTCCATAAGTCCCTGCGCACCCATTTTGAACTCTATCTGCTCGGCATCGATTGTCGACATAGCCACAGGGGTTTCGCGAGTTTTACCCACCGACTGAGTGATTACTACGTTGTCGAGCATCTTGGAATCAGGATTGAGAACTATGGTACCCATATCGGCCTTCGGTGCTAATTTAGCAGCACGATAGCCAATAAACGTTACAGACAGTTCCTTGGCATTGTCAGGTACGCTGATTCTGAATTTTCCGTCGGCATCAGTGGCAGTAGCAACTTTTGTACCTGTGGCTGCGACTGTAGCCCCAACCATAGGCTCATTTTGCTCATCTACCACTACACCCGTACACACGATGTTGGGTGCGGCTGCGATGCTCATACACGTCAGCCACACAGAAATAACTAAGAGAAGTAACCTCTTCATAAAAAATG
>CAZZFD010000004.1:0-116948 GCA_964653375.1 uncultured Bacteroides sp. | reverse complement strand
CTTCGCTTTCGCCGTAGAGTTGCTTCCACCATTCGCTGAAGTAGTGGAGTTTCGGATTATAGTTGACCATAATCTCTATCTTTTTGCCTGAGCGATACAGACAGTTGCGCACGGCGGCGTAGAGCAGGGCGGGATTGCTTTGGTAGGAGTCAGTGGCACAGATGGTTTCCATCTGTGCGGCACCTTTGATGAGAGCTTTGATGTCGAACCCGGCCACGGCTATGGGGAGGAGTCCCACGGGGGTAAGTACCGAGAAACGGCCACCTACATTGTCGTCAATGACAAATGATTTGTAGCCCTCTTCGTCGGCCATGCTGCGCAGGGCACCGCGCCGGGCATCTGTGATGGCCACGATGTGGCGTGCGGCGGCGGCTTTGCCTTCTTTGCGTTCAAGCAGTTCCTTGAGCAGGCGGAAGGCTATTGCGGGTTCGGTGGTGGTGCCTGATTTGGAGTTGACTATTATGCCGAATTTCTTGTCATCGAGATAGTCCATTAATTCATAGAGGTAGTCCTCACCGATATTTTGCCCGGCAAAGAGCATCTTGGGGCCTTTGTGGTCGTGGCGGTAAGCGGCGAAGCTGTCGCTGAGGGCTTCGATAACGGCTTTTGCGCCAAGATAGGAACCTCCGATGCCGATGGAAACCACTACTTCACATTCGTCGCGGAGTATGGCGGCTGTAGCAATCATGTCGTTAATCAGCTCCGGGGCTATGGTGGAGGGAAGTTTTACCCAGCCGAGGTAGTCGGCGCCGGCACCGGTGCCTTGTTCCACTGTGTTCATGGCTTTGATTGCTTCCGGCGCGATATTTTGGAGTTGAGTTTCGCTCACCGCGAAGGCGGTGTTGGCTACGGAGAGTTGGATTTCAGATGACATAGGTGATGGATTGAACGTTATCGTTATGAAGTTAGAAAAATCAGATGAATGTTTCGCTTATCAGGCGAATGGCATTGAGCGGTTTGACACCACGGTAGAGGATGTCGTAGACGCCGTCGAGGATAGGCATGGCCACTCCGTAGGAGCGGTTGATTTCGTGGATACATTTGGCTCCGTAGTACCCTTCGGCAGTCTGTTCCATCTCCATTTTAGCAGCCACCACCGAGTATCCGCGCCCTATCATGGAGCCGAAATTATGGTTGCGGCTGAAGCGCGAATAGGAGGTTACGAGCAGGTCGCCCAGATACACCGAGTCGCATATCTGGCGCGGGCGCGGGTTGACGGTGTCGATAAACCGTTCCATCTCGCGCAGTGCGTTGCTCACCAGCATGGCCTGGAAGTTGTCGCCGGCCTTGAGACCGTGGACTATGCCGGAGGCTATGGAGTAGACATTCTTGAGCACGGCGGCGTATTCGATGCCCTCCACGTCCGACGAAGTGATGGTCTTGAGTGCCTTGCCGGCCAGTACCCGGGCAAATTCACAGGCATGGGTTATGTCGTTGCACCCTACGGTGAGGTAGCTCTGACGGCCAAGCGCCACTTCTTCGGCGTGGCAGGGGCCCGAGACTACGAGCATGCGTGATTCGGCGATGCCGTAGACACGCTGCATATATGAGGTGATGATTTCGTTGTCGTCGGGGACTATGCCTTTGACTGCCGACACTACAAATTTCTGCGAGATATCCACCGTGATTTTCTCGAGATGCGATTTGAAGTAGGGCGAGGGCATGACCAGCAGCAGGGTGTCGGCCTGCGAGCACACATAGTTGATGTCCGATGAAAACTCTATGCGGTTGATGTCAAACTCCACATCGCTCAGATAGGCGGGATTGTGGCGCAGACGTTTGAAATCCTCTATGCGGTCGTCGCGCCGCATATACCAGATTATTTCTTCGCAATTATAAAGCAGCAGTTTGGCCAGGGCGGTAGCCCAGCTTCCGCCTCCCATTACTGCTATTTTTCCGGGAAAGTTCATGTTGTAATATTAACGTACCACAAGGCACTTCGGTTTATTCGGCGGCATCGGCTGTAGCTTCGGCAGCTGCGGCTATCCATGCCTTGACGGAGTCGATGTTCAGTGGCGTAAGTGCGAGGTTGAATTTTTTGTTAAGGCCTTGCAGGTCTTGCTGCAGTTTGCCGGCCGAAGCTGTGGCGGCGAGCTGTTTTACGGTGAGCACGCCCAGTTTGTGGAGGGGAGCCACCCAGCCTTCGTCGACGCCCACGGCTGCAAATGCTTCGGCGCCATCGCGCGGCAGTACTTTCTCGGGGCGCATCTGCGGGAAGAAGAGTACTTCCTGGATGGTGGTCTGCCCTGTCATGAGCATCACTAGACGGTCCATGCCTATACCCATGCCGGATGTGGGGGGCATACCGTATTCGAGGGCGCGGATAAAGTCCTTGTCGATTATCATGGCTTCGTCGTCGCCCTTTTCGCCCAGGCGCATCTGCTCTACGAATCGTTCGTACTGGTCTATGGGGTCGTTAAGCTCCGAATATGCGTTGGCCAGCTCTTTGCCGTTGACCATCAGTTCGAAGCGCTCGGTCAGCTCAGGGTTGGAGCGGTGACGCTTGGTCAGCGGCGACATCTCTATCGGGTAGTCGATGATGAATGTGGGCTGAATATAGTTGCCCTCGCATTTCTCACCGAAAATCTCATCGATGAGCTTGCCTTTGCCCAGCGAGGGGTCGACTTCGATGTCGAGACGGCGGCACACGTCGCGCAGCTGCTCTTCGTCCATGCCGGTGATGTCGATGCCGGTGTGTTCGCGTATGGCGTCTATCATGGTCACGCGACGGAAAGGAGCCTTGAAGGAGATGACGTTATCGCCCACCTTGACTTCGGTGGTGCCGTTGACGTCGAGACATATCTTTTCGAGCATTCGCTCGGTGAAGTCCATCATCCAGTTGTAGTCCTTGTAGGCCACATAAATTTCCATGCAGGTAAATTCGGGGTTGTGGGTGCGGTCCATACCCTCGTTGCGGAAATTCTTGGAGAATTCATATACACCATCGAATCCGCCTACAATCAGGCGTTTGAGGTAAAGCTCATCGGCTATGCGCAGATATAGCGGAATGTCGAGCGCATTGTGGTGAGTGATAAACGGGCGCGCTGCCGCACCGCCTGGAATAGCCTGCAGGATAGGAGTTTCCACTTCCATATATCCGGCAGCGTTGAAATACTCACGCATGGAATTGTACACTTTGGTGCGCTTGATGAAAATCTCTTTCACTCCGTCGTTGACCACCAGGTCGACATAGCGGCGGCGGTAGCGCAGCTCGGGGTCGTCAAAAGCATCGTAGGTGACACCGTCCTTCACTTTCACTATGGGCAGCGGGCGCAGCGATTTCGACAGCACGGTGAGCGAGCGGGCATGAATGGTGATTTCGCCCGTCTGGGTTCGGAACACGTAGCCTTCCACGCCTATAAAGTCGCCTATATCAAGCAGTTTTTTGAATACTATGTTGTATAAATCCTTGTTTTCATCGGGGCAGAGGTCATCGCGCGAAATATATACCTGGATACGTCCTTCGGCGTCCTGAAGCTCGATAAACGATGCTTTGCCCATGATGCGGCGGCTCATGATGCGGCCGGCCACCACCACTTCGCGCCGTGGGGCTTCGTCATCGAAATTTGCCAGGATTTCCGTGGTGTGGGCGTTGACGGGATATGCTGCGGCAGGATAAGGCTCAATGCCGAGGCGGCGCATCTCGTCGAGCGATCCGCGGCGCACAATCTCCTGTTCACTAAGTTCGAGTAGATTTATTGCCATGAATTATCAGCTTTTATTATTTTCTGCAAAAATAGTCAAAAAAATCCAACTCACCTTACCTGTACATCATAAAATTGCTGTATCTGCCATTTGACGGCCGTCGCCGGACCCTGCGGCTGTGGTCGGGCAGGCTCTATTTATAGATGTCGAGCAGGTGGTGGTAGTGGGTGGCGGGAGAGAAGTTTCCCAGTGCCAGGGTGCGTATGGCTTCGCGGTCGTAATCGGCTGCCCACGCGCTCTTTATGGCTTCGGTCAGGGCATCGGCATCGCCCGACGTGTAGGTCAGTCCGCAGCCGGGAGCTATCAGCTCGGGTATGCCGCCTATCTCGGCGCCTACCACAGGCACTCCCGCGCTCAGTGACTCGATGACCCCGAGCGGATTGTTTTCATAGCATTCCGACGGCATCACCGACAGGCGTGCACCGCTCAGCAGCTCAAGCACTTCGCTTCCCGAGATGCGCCCGAGAAATTCTATCTGCTGGCAATCGCCGTAGCGCTCCCGCAGTTCTTCTGCCAGCGGTCCGTCGCCGGCCACTTTCAGCTTATAGGGCAGGCGGGAAGCCGCCTCAAGCAGAGTGGTAACACCCTTTTCGGGCGACAGACGGCCTATGTAGCAATAGTAGTCGCGTGGCTTGCCGTCGAGGTCAATTTTTGCGTAAGCCTCAGCCAGCGAGGGCTCTATATAGTTGGAAAGAGTCACTAATTTGGATTTGTCGAAGCCACCTTGCGCCATCTTACGGGCCATAAAATCGCTCGGACAGATGAATGTCTGCGTGTAGCGTTGCAGTTTGCTGCGGTTCCACTTTTTTGCTTCGAGCCACGCCACTGCGCTTGCCGCCAGCGACCCTTTCATGCATCTGCGTGTCAGCACATTGCGTTTTTGCCGGTAGCAGAGTTCACACGGTTGTCCTTCGCGCAGACAGGAGTAGGAGGGACAGAGCAATTTATAGTCGTGAAGGGTCCACACCACTCGCGTCCCGCTTTTGCGTGCCAGTTGCGCCACTGCCGGCGATAGATAGGAGTGTATATTGTGCAGATGCACCACATCGGGGTGAAAATCATCGAGCAAGCGTTGGAACGCCGCCTTCACCCCGCCATAGCCCAAGGTGCGTTTCACGGCCTGAATCTTTGCCTTTCCGCCTCCCGAAAAGTCTACTTCCGGCACCCAGTATCTGCTCCATTCCGATGGTTCGTTTTCAGGATATTGCATGGCGAATACAGCCACCTCGTGACCGTTGTCACGCAGCAGTCGCTCCAGGTTGAGTGCACACACACAGTCGCCTCCGCGGCGATAGTAAAATTTGGTTACAATAAGTACGCGCTGTTTCATGGTAGCTGCAAAGATAATAAAATCTCACCCGGTTGTCAAGCATGTGCGCTTCTTTTTTTCCGGTAATGGGGATTGTGGCGGTGCATAAGTTATGGTGGAGGTAATTTTGCGGCTGATATAAAACCTTGTTTGATAAAAATCTATATTCTATGAAGAGATCTGATAAAAGAGAAGTCAAGTCGCTGAAAATGGCGCTGACCGGAGAGGAATGCGATGCGGTGGGGCTGGCGGTGTCCGACGGCGCATCGCTCAGACCGGCGCGGAGGGCTGTCACGATCTACCGCAAGCAGCTGCGCCCCTTGGCTGAGTATTGCCACGATGCTGACGGCGACATCACTACGCTTTATGCCACTTCGGCTTCCGAGGATAACGACGATGGCGTGAAAATCTGGACCGAGCGTGGCGGCGTATGGGCCGAACATTCCAATTTGGCAGGTGAGGTGTATTGCGCCATGGCTGTGGCCGGTGGCTTTATCGTGGCCACCTCGGCGGGTATGTACAGGCTTGAATATGATGCCGGTGATGTGTCGTGGACTCTTATGGATATGAATCCCGCACCCCCGGCAGTGTGGTTTGGAGCCGTCGACGCGGCCCATGTGAGCGAGGCGACCGGCTCGGTGACCTTGCGCAATGTCACTCAGGCCGCTGTAGGTCACAATATCCCCGTGACCGAACTGCAGCGGCTTACCGATGCGCTCACTGATGCCTACTCGCGCCTGATACGGAGTTCGTCGGCTGCCGGAGGGTGGGTGCAGCCTGTGGTAGTGCGCTATCGTATATACGCCTCGCAGCGACGGATGCTCTATCTGTCGGCGCCTGTGCTGGTGGCTCCCCATGCGCTGCAGTGCCGGCAGAGTGTCGAGGCGGCGGTGAGCATCGATTCCACCACTTACACTGTCGCTCCGCTGACTTTGGCTGCGCAGAGCTGGCAGCTGCAGATGCATCTGCCCGATGATGCCGATTTTCAGGCCTGGCTGCAGATAGCTGAGGAAATCGAGGTGTCGGTGACTCCGCAGTTTCACCCTCTGTTGCCGGGCGGGCTCTGTTCCTGCCGGTTCAGTCACATAGCCACATCTCACCCCACGGCGGTGGTACTGCTCCCCGGCAGCGAATACACCGACTCGCGCTATAGCCGCGAGATTGCCGACCTGCTGCCGTTGACCGATGCCACCTCCACAGTGGTGCTCCGGCTGCGCGCTCTCACCCCTGGCTCCACCCTCACTATCCGCACTGCCGCCGCCGAGGAGCCTTCCGCGAGCCTTAAGCTGCGCGAAAAAGCGCGGGCTGCGGTGGCTCGGAGCGGAGTCGATGCCTCGGAATTGGCTCTGATTTCGCCACCCAACAGTTTCCGCGCCCGTAGGGTGATAGCCGACGGCGATGCCGTGGTGTGGGGCGATATCACTCCGGTGGTGAACAGCGGTTTTTCGCTGCGCGAGTTCACCGCCTCCACCTCTGCGCAGCCTTGGCTCGGCACTCTGCGTGTCACCCTTGCCGACGGCTCTATTATCGGAGCCTCTATAGGCGGAAGTACCGGCCTGCCCATGAGCTTCGGGCCGTTGGTGAGCTATCCCCATGAAGATGCCGTGGCACTCGATATATACATCGATGACCTCGACGGAGAGGTGACTCACACGCATTTCGACCTTACCGCTGTGGCCGGCAGCGGTTTCTCTTCGTGGATAGCCGAAGATTTCACCCCGAAAGAGAGCGGGCATTACGATTTCCCGCTCCCTCCGGCACCAGCTGCGGCTGTCAACCCTCTGGAGGGAACTCTCGTGTCGGCCACATTGAGCGACCCTTTGCTGCCGCTGTCGTTCATGCGTTGCTCCACAGCCCCGGTGATATCGCTGCAGCCCGCTTCGGGAGCACGGTCGTCGTTCAACAGTGCCCGTGGCCGGCTCTACGGCTTCTGTGCCGACGGCATCTATACCATAGCTCTGGACGCCCGTTGCCGGTTGCTTTCAGCCTCGTGTATCGACCGTCGCGCCATCGCTTCGCCACTGGCGGCGGTGGCCACATCACGGGGTGTGATGGCGTTGCTCGAGGGGCGTCTGTGTCAGTTGAAAGGTGCGGCCGTAGCCACACTCCGTGCTGCTCCGCAAGCCGTGGAGATAGGTTGGGAGCAGCGTGGCGATGAGCTGTGGCTGCTTCAGCACACCGGCATTGTAGTCGCTCTTCGGCCCGATGATTTTGGCTGTACTCATCAGGTGGTGTCGGACGAGCCGCCGATACATATCCACACCATGCGTCGCCGTCTGCTGCTTGAGGCTGAGCGAGGTGTGCTGTCGGTTACCGATGCGGCCGCCACCGGAAATTATCTGCGCTGGCGCGGGAATCTGTCGCTGGATTCGCTTGACGCCTCCAATACCCGCCGCCGCTGTCGTGCCGTGGAGATAGGGGTGGCAGCCTCACATCTGAGCGGAAGCGTGAGGGTGGCCACACACAATGGCGCCGGCCCTGCCCATGCCGTCAATCTCCTTACGCTGGGAGTATCCGGGGCCGTCAATGCCCCTCTCAAAGCCGCTTTCGTGGCTCCTCCCGCACGTTATATTATGGTGGAAATCGAAGGCACTGCCACAGCCGATTTTTCCCTCGGTTACCTCCGTATATTCTCAGAGCCAATCATCTTTTAAGAGAAAATCGAAAAGGCCGGTAAAGTATATCCCGTGCTCATCGGTATAAGGCATGATATCATCACCCACCACCGATTGTGTTTTATCTCTATTCCATTTTTACTGCAATTTTACACCGTTTGCGGAATACGCCGGTTTTCCACAGCCGATTTTCCCCTCGGTTACCTCCACATCTTCTTACTGTAATCCCCAATGCATTAATTTATTAGTTCTGTTTGTTAAAAATAATTAATAATTGTATGAAAATTTGCAAAACCTTCCTTCCGTGTCATATCTTGCAAAAAAAATTATTTAAGGCCAATCATTTTACATTATCATAGTATGAAAAAAGTAAATCTTAAAAGTTTAGTTCTTTGCATTGCATTGGCGTTAGCAGGCGCTTTCTATTCGTGTGATAACGATGAAGTTGTTCCTGCTGTAAACGAAAATGAGGATGTCAATAAGCCACAATTAAATATCGCTCTGTCCACTTCAGAGCAGATTACCGTAACGAATACCAACGACTTCGGGCTAAATCTTTTTAAGGTTATGTCGGCCGATGTCGGCGAGAAGAACCTGTTTTTCTCGCCGTTGGTGTCATCGCTCAATCTTGCCCTGCTTGCCAATGGTTCAGCTGGCGATACACGTGCTGAGATTCTCAATGCTCTTGGCGTTGACGATTCGCAGATAGCCCACCTCAATACGGCATTGAACAAGATTATTACGTCGTTGCCCGATGCCGACAACAAATCTTCGCTCACTCTCGCTTCATCACTTTGGTTGTCCGACAGATGCAAGCCCACGGCGGCTTTTCAAAGCATCTGTGCCGACACATATCGCTCCGCCATCTTTAATTATCCTTTTGGTTCCACTACGCTGGCTGCCAATATCAACGACTGGTGCTCGAAAAATACCGGCGGAGCCATAAAGCAGCTGGTTACTCAGGACGAAGTGGCGAAGTCGACTTTCAATATTCTTAATGCTACCTCATTCTATGGCGAGTGGACTAAACCGTTTGATACGGTTGACAGATACGATTTCTATCTGTCAAATGGTGGTAAGTATAAAGTGCCTGTTATGGCGGAGTATAGTAATTATTTTATAACATACAATGAAACTCTGTCGATGCTTTTCAAGTCGTTTGGTAACAAATCATTCTGTATCGGACTCATATTGCCTCATGAAGAGGTGTCGTTGAGCGATGCCATTTCTTCGCTTGATATCGATAGTTGGAATGAACTCAGAAGTTGTGGCGAGTCTGATTTTCATAAAGTCGTACTTATTGCTCCCAAACTTGATATCACTGCCACGTACGATATGCTTCCTTATTATAAGAGTATGGGCATAGCTACGGCTTTGACCCGTGATGCTGATTTTTCGGAAATAGGAGTTGATGCTGCATTGTCGTTATCTCTGCAGAAAGCTCATTTTTCTATGGACGAAAAGGGTGCCAAGGCTGAAGTTGTTGAGATTGTTTCAGACGGTCCTACTTCTCCCGGATGGTTGGTATTTAAAGAATATGTTCTCAATCGTCCCTTTGCTTTCGTAATTTTCGAGCAGTCCACCGGCACCATCATGTTTGCCGGCAAGGTGGAGTATCCTCAACCCTTAAATTGATTCAGCTTACATAATCTTCTCACAGGCTGTGCCAACTCTTGGTGCAGCCTGTTTTGTGGTGTGAACCACCGATGAAAGTGGTGATTCGCTGCCATAGGGCTCTTCGCGGCCTTATTTTTGTTGCCGAAAACTCTTGATAATATCTGATACTATGGAAACACTTTTTAAGCCGGCCGATATCATCGAAGAAAATCGCCGGCGCAATGCTATGCTCGTTGACCATTACAATCCCGTCACCGGATTCGGCAGTCATGGCGACCGCGTGCCCGTAAACTTGCGTTGGGAGGAGGGTGTCGATGAGCCGTTGTGGCTTCCCTGCGCCATGACTCTCGACGAGCGGTTTCGCTCCATCAGCTCGGCCGTGGATTATAAAAGGCTGCGCATTCACTACGATTTTGAATATTGGTGTGCCACCTGCGTGAAGGTGCGTCACAAACTCAGCGGACGTCTTATCCCGTTGCGGCTCAATGCCCCGCAGCGACGCGTGCTTGCCACCCTTGAGGAGATGCGTCTGGCTCAAAAACCGTTGCGTATGATCATGCTTAAGTCGCGTCAATGGGGCGGCTCCACGCTTATCCAGATGTATTTCGCCTGGATTCAGATGGAGCTGCGACGCAACTGGAATTCGCTCATCTGTGCCCATCTCAGGGCCACATCTTTCGTGATACGGCGTATGTATCAGCAGATGCTCCTGTCTTATCCGCGCGAACTCACCGAAGATGGCTCCGTGCCTCGCCTGGCTTCGGTACAGGGCGACAGCAGCTCGCGTGAACTGAGCGGGCGCGGGTGTGTGATTACCATCGGCTCAAGCAGTTCGCAGGAGGCGGCGCGCGGATTCGATTGCTCGCTCGCACATCTGAGCGAAGTGGCGTTTTGGAAGGATACCACCCTCATGTCGCCTGTCGATTTTATCCGTGCCACCACATCAGGCATACCTCTCGAGCCGCTTACTGCCATAGTGATGGAAAGCACTGCCAACGGTGTGGGCGATTACTTCCATCAGTCGTGGCTCAAGGCCATGCAGGGAGCAAGCAGCTATAAACCCGTGTTCGTGCCGTGGTATGAGATAGAGATGTATCGCCTCAAGGTGGATAATCCCGAAGAGTTTGTAGCTCAGATGAGCAGCTATGAGAAAAACTTGTGGCAGAAGGGACTAACTCTCGAGATGATAGCGTGGTATAGAGAAAAGACGCTCGAAATCGGCTCCGAGGCCATGCACGCCGAGTATCCCACCGACGATGTGGAGGCGTTTGTTAACTCGGGTAGCAATGTGTTCTCGGCCGAGAATGTGGAGGAACTGCGCACCCGCTGCTGTCCGGCTCTGGAGCGTGGTGAGGTGAGCGGACTCGCCCCCACCGGTGCCGCTGCCTTGCAGAAAGTGAAGTTCGTGCCCGACGCCACTGGTAATCTCAATGTGTGGGAGAGGCCGTGCGCCGCACTCCCCGGGCAGATGGACCGCTATGTGGTGTGCGTCGATGTAGGTGGCCGCACAGCTTCGTCCGACTATTCCGTCATAGCCGTTTTCGACCGCTTCGCTCCCGACAGTTACGGCATTCCCACTGTGGTGGCGCAGTGGCGCGGGCATTGCGACCACGATATCCTGGGGTGGAAAGCCGCTGCAATTGCCCGGTGGTATCACAATGCTCTTCTGGTCATCGAAAGTAATTCGCTCGAGAGCGCCAACGACGGGCATTCGCGCTACATACTCGAGGAACTCAACGGCGAGTACCACAATATGTACGTGCGTCGGTTGCGCGACCGCGTAGCAGGCACGGCCTTCGAGACCACTATCGGTTTCCATACCAATCGCTCCACCAAAGCCCGTATAATTGCCTCGCTGATAGCTCATGTCCGCGACGGAGCCTACGTCGAGCGCGACAACGAAGCCTGCAACGAGATGATGGCCTATGAATTCGATGGTGCGTCCAATTATCATGCCCGCAAAGGCTATCACGACGATATCCTGATGACACGCGCCATAGCGCTTTATGTCATGGAGTCGATGTCGATTTCCGATATGCCATCGCCCGGCGACTGCCCCTGTCGCCCCGATACAATATATTAATCCTCCCGCCGTTATTATATAGGTGTCATAGGCCCCGACCTTAGCATCACCTTTATCTTATCTATAACCTTCAATCTACGCAACTTTATGAACCATTTGAGGTTAACCATAATTTCTCTGATATTTGCATTGCTCGCCGGCGCGGGGTGGTCGTGTATCGAAGACGATATCTCCACATCGGCGGCCGAGCAGCCTGTATTTTCCACCGATACATTGCAGATGGGCAATCTGTTTACCGCCGACCCCTCTCGCACATTCACACTCAAAGTCTATAATCGTCACGATAAAGTGATGTCAATCAGCTCTATCGGTGTGCGCGACAACCGCGATAACATATTCCGCCTTAATGTGGACGGTGTGAGCGGTTCCGCATTTTCCAATGTTGAAATACGTCCCAACGATTCGATTTTTGTATTCGTGGCCGTCACTTTGCCGGCCGGCAATTCGGCTGATATGGTGGATATTCGCGACTATATTGACTTCATTACCAACGGAGTGAAGTCTCATGTGGTGCTTAAGGCCACCGGTCGTGATGTGATTACTCTGCGCGATTATGTGGTGGAGAGCGATGAGCGTTGGGACGCTTCGATGCCACGACGTATATTCGGCTCGCTGCTGGTAGCCGAGGGTGCCACACTCACTCTCGACGGAGGCTCGCACATCTATTTTCACGATGGCGCCGGCATGGTGGTGGACGGTACTCTGCGCTGCGAAGGTGCTCCCGACAAGCAGATTATGATCGAAGGCGACCGAAGGGGAGAAGTCATCACAGGCGTATCGTTTGATTTGATGTCACGTCAGTGGGAGGGTATTCACTTCACGCCCACATCTAAAGACAACTACCTGAGTCATACCACAATACGTAATACGTGGAGTGGCGTTGTAGCCGATACGCTTGCCTCCGGACAGGGCGCCGGACTCACACTCATCAACTGTGTGCTGCGCAATGCCGACGGCTCCGTGCTCGATGTGCGGCATTCATCGCTCAAGGCTGTGGGATGTGAATTTGCCGAAAGCGGTTACTCCACTGTGCGTCTCGCCGGTGGCGTGAGCGAATTGAATCACTGCACTATATCCAATTACTATCTCTTTTCGGCCATACGCGGTCCGCTCATCAGGCTCGCCCATGTCAACGTTGACACTGACGATGAATCAGGGCTACCCTACGGCTCCGTGGTGATGACCAATTCGGTGCTCTACGGCTCCGCTTCGGAGATGACCCCGGCGGTGCTTGACGACACAGATGTGTGGGTATATCGCTGTTTGCTACGTAGTTCCGGCCTCGATGACGACCATTTCGTAGATATCCTCTGGGGGCAGGATCCGGCATTTTTCACTGACCGCTCATCGTATCGCTTCGACTATCGGCCCCGCTCTTCTTCGCCCGTAATCGGAGCTTCGGACGAGCGCTTCGACACGGAGCTGTACTCGCTCTCTCCGGCCGACTTCCACGGCACGGACCGCCGGCATCCAGCCTCTCTCGGAGCTTATGAACCTATCCCCGGCAACTTTTGACTTTAATATCATAACCATATTAACAATCAATCGATTATGAATTCTCAGCTTAACCGGATTGTGGAGCAGTTTGTTACAGAAGCTCCTGCTACCGAAATCACTCCCCTGGGCGACGGACTTATCAATGACACATATCTTGTAACTACAGCCCCCGATGCTCCCAAATATGTGCTTCAGCGCATCAATCATCACATTTTCACTGATGTAAAAGGTCTGCAGGACAATATCAAAGCCGTAACCTCACATATCCGCAGCAAGCTCGCTGAGCAAGCCGATAACGACATCGACCGCCATGTGCTCAGTTTCATGCCGCTTAAAAACGATGCTGACACCACCTATTATTTCGATGGTGAAAATTACTGGCGATTGATGCTATATATCCCTCGTTCACACACCTTTAATGAGGTTTCTCCTTACTACGCCCGTTTTGCAGGCGCTGAATTCGGTCGCTTTCAGGCCATGCTGGTCGACGTACCCGCCACACTCACTGAGACCATACCCGACTTTCACAACATGGAGTTTCGCCTGACGCAACTGCGCGAAGCTCTGGAAGCCGACCGAGCAGGACGCCTCGCCGGTGTCCGCGACATAGCCGACGAACTCCTGGCCAAGGCCGATGATATGTGCCGTGCCGAGCGGTTGCATCGCGAGGGTAAGCTCCCAAAACGCATCTGTCACTGCGATACCAAAGTCAACAATATGCTTTTTGACGACGAAGGCAAGGTGCTATGTGTCATCGATCTCGACACCGTAATGCCCTCCTACGTATTCAGCGACTACGGCGACTTCCTCCGTACCGGAGCCTGCACTACACCCGAAGATGAGCCCGATACCGCCAAGATAGATTTCGACATGGATATATTCCGCGCATTCACTGAGGGGTATCTCTCCACGGCAGGAGCATTCCTTACACCCGTTGAGATTGAGAACCTTCCTTATGCCGCAGCACTCTTCCCCTATATGCAGGCCGTCCGCTTCTTTACCGACTACATCAACGGCGACACCTATTACAAGATCCGCTATCCCGAGCACAATCTCGTCCGCACCCGCGCTCAGCTCGCCCTGCTCCACCGCATAGAAGAAAAAATGCCTCAGATGAAAGAATTTATAGCCTCGAAAATGGCATGAGCGAGGAAATTCACCCTAAAATTCGCATTTTATAAAGAAAAACACTATATTTGCAGGCTGAAATTAGAAAAACAATTAAAATAAATAACTCAAATAATATCAACTAATTCACATGCAACAAGGAAAATTAGGAAGCATTGTAGCCGGTATTTTGGCTATCTTCTTGGTGATCATTTGCCTTTTCTATGTGTCTTTCACTTTCGTAAACAACCGTTACGAAGACCGGGCTAAGGCTTATGCGCTCCAGGTTTCGCAGGACGAAGCTTCCAGTGCTCACATCAAAGCCAACAAGCATTTCATCGACTCTATCGCTAACGAAAAAGTTTGGCTTGGCTACACTTTCAAAGAAACTCAAAAATTAGGAGTAGGTTTAGGTCTTGACCTTAAAGGCGGTATGAATGTCACACTGCAGATGTCAGTGCCCGATATTCTTCGTTCTATGGCTAAAACCGACGGCAACCGCTATTTCGAAAAAGCTATCCAGATGACTGACTCGGTGGTTAAAGCCACTCGTAGCAACGACTACGTGGCCATATTCTGCCAGCAGTACAAGCAGGTTGACCCCCGTGGTGACCTCGCCGTGGTGTTCCGCGACAAAGTTAAGCGAGGCGCTACTCCCGAACAAGTGGAAACAATACTCAAAAATGAAGTAAAAGACCGCGTAAGCAGCTCTACCAACGTGTTGCGCAACCGTATCGACCAGTTCGGTGTGGTATCGCCCAACATTCAGGAACTCGAACAGGACGGTCAGATTCTTCTCGAGCTCCCCGGCGTGAAAGACCACGACCGTATGCTTGACTTGCTCAAGGCTTCGGCCAACCTCGAATTCTATGAGACCACTCCCGTGGCTGATATTCGCGGCGCCCTCCAGAGCATCGACCATGCTATCGCGCAGGATTCAACCATCAATGCCAAATCCTTAAGCGAGCTCTTCACTCTCCACACCGGCAATACCATCGTGGTAGGTTCGGCTCAGAAAGCCAACAAAGCTGTCATTGACGAGATTCTTGCCCGTCCTCAGATACGCGCCCTCATTCCCTCCAACGTGCGTATGGCATGGAGCGCCAAGCCCACCATGTACACCCGTCAGGACCGTTATTACGATTCTTATCCCGAGGACGTAAAAGCCCAGATTAACCTTGCCGGTAAAGGCGGTCTCGAGGTATATGACCTCTATCTGCTTAAGACCACTGCAGGTAAGCCCGCTCTCGCAGGCGATGTGATTTCTTCAGCTTCTGCTGAATACGACGACCGTCAGGGCAACTATGTGTCAATGACCATGACCGGCGAAGCTGCCGCTAAATGGGCTGCCGTTACCGGTGCCAATATCAACAAGCCCGTAGCTGTGGTGCTCGACGGCGAAGTTTACTCCGCTCCTAACGTCAATGATAAAATCGAAGGCGGACGCTCCACTATCTCAGGCAACTTCACCACCGATGAAGCAAAAGACTTGGCCAACGTGCTCAAATCAGGTAAGATGGACGCTTCCGTCGACGTGATTTCAGCCACAGTGATTGGTCCTTCACTCGGTCAGCAGGCTATCCGCGACGGTTTCCTTTCCTTCGCCCTCGCTTTGGTGCTCCTGATGATATTCATGATGGTATTCTACGGTGTCATTCCTGGCCTTATCGCCAACATCGGTTTGATATTCAATATCTTCTTCACATTCGGTATCCTCGCCTCATTCCAGGCAGTGCTCACCCTCTCCGGTATCGCCGGTATCGTGCTCGCACTCGGTATGGCTGTCGACGCCAATGTGCTTATCTTCGAACGTGCCAAAGAAGAGCTGCGCGCCGGTAAGAATGTGGCTAACGCCATCGCTGACGGTTACTCAAATGCCTTCTCGGCAATCTTCGACTCCAACCTGACCTCTATCATCACAGGTGTCATCCTCCTCATGTTCGGTACAGGCCCTATCAAAGGCTTCGCCACCACGCTTATCATCGGTATCATCTGCTCATTCTTCACAGCAGTGTTCCTGACCCGCCTGGTGTTCATCGCCTTCGGAAAGACCAAACCTTTCCAGCGTCTGACCTTCACCACCGCTGTATCACGCAAGCTCTTTACCAACACCAAGTTTAACTTCCTTGGTGCGCGTAAGGTGTCCTTCATCGTGTGTGCGGTGATGATTGTAGCCATCATCTGCTCATTCTTCGGTCGCGGACTCAACCAGGGCATCGACTTCTCCGGCGGTCGCAACTATGTGGTGCAGTTTGACCACAATGTCGACACACAGCAGATTCACGACCAGTTGGCTCCCCTCTTCGGTGGCGCCGGCCTCAACGTAATCACTATCGACGGCCCCAGCAAAGTGCGTGTTTCCACCAACTACCTCATTGATTCCGATGACCCCAACGTCGACAATGAAATCACTTCATTGCTCTACAAAGGCCTGCAATCCGAAATCGGAGATATGTCGGAAAAAGACTTCTCTACCGCCAACGAGGAAATGGGTATAATCAGCTCTCAGAAAGTAGGTCCGACCGTGGCCAACGATATGCGCACCGACGCTATCATCGCCGTTGTGCTCTCGCTCTTGGCTATGTTCCTCTACATCTTGATCCGATTCCACAACATCGCATTCTCTCTCGGCGCTCTTGCTGCGGTTGCCTTCACGGCATTCACCATCATCGGCTTCTACTCCCTTTTCTGGGGTATGTTCCCCTTCGCCATGGAGATTGACCAGTCGTTCATAGCCGCGATATTGACCGTTATCGGTTATCAGATCAACGACACAGTGGTGGTATTTGACCGTGTGCGTGAAAACGTAGCCCTCTATCCCAAGCAGGACTTCTTCACCACAATCAACTCATCGCTCAACTCCACTCTCGGCCGTACGGTGATGACCTCAGCCTCCACACTGCTGGTGCTCCTGTGTATCTTCATTCTCGGTGGTGACGCTATACGCTCATTCACATTTGCAATGATATTCGGTGTAGTTATCGGTACGCTTGCCACTATGTTCATAGCAGCTCCCGTAGCTTATCTCACCAATCGTCGCAAAGCAGTAAAAAAATAAAGTCATAGCTTAAATGCTTATATCGAGGCGCCGGCTACGTATGCAGCCGGCGCCTCCCATCTTAAAAATCGCCCGGTGGCATTATCCCCCCCCGGTCTCATAATTCCCCCGCAATATTGAGATATTCATGCTCGGCGGTCATAATTAACCGGATAAAATTCGGGCCATGGTGGGGGAAATGTTTCTGAATTGAAAGGTTTTTTGTAATTTTGCAGTTCATTATAGCTGCCTATGTCAACTTTAGAGGATATTCAACAATCCATTCGTCCGGAATTAGATATGCTGCATCAACGCATGAAGCAGTCGCTTCATTCATCTAATGAATTGATGAATACTGTGATAGACGGATATCTGAAATCAAAGGGCAAGCTGATACGTCCGATATTGGTGATACTCACGGCAAAACTTCTGGGGAAAGTCAACGACCGTGTTATCGCTTCGGCTGCAGCCGTGGAGATGCTCCACAATGCATCGCTCATTCATGACGATATAGTAGATGACACACCCACACGTCGCGGTAAGCCCACTATCAACAGCACCTGGGATAATCATATAGCCGTATTGGTGGGCGATTATTTCGTGTCATCGGCTCTTCAGCAGGCCATCTCTACGGGTGATTTGCGCATTGTCGACTGTCTGGCTCGCCTGGGTAGACTGCTTTCGCTCGGCGAGATCGACCAGATTTATACAGCCCGGTATCATAAGTTGACCGAAGAGGCCTATTTTGAGATTATCAATAAAAAGACTGCTTCGCTGTTCGTGTCGTGCATCGACATGGGAGCTTATTCAGTAGGCGTGAGCGATGAGCCTCTGGAGCGTCTGGAACGATTTGCCGAACTGCTCGGGCTTTGTTTCCAGATAAAAGATGATATATTTGATTATTATGAAGACACACTCATAGGCAAGCCCACGGGCAATGACCTGCGCGAGGGTAAAATCACCCTGCCGCTGCTCTATGCCTTGACCATGAGCAATCACCCCGAAAGTAAGGCTATGCTGGAGCTTTCGCGCAAAGAGCTGCTTGATACCGACGATATCAACGCTTTGATATCTTTCGCCAAAGAAGCCGGAGGAATAGACTATGCTTATGCCACCATGCACCGACTTAAAAACGAGGCTATGACGCTGCTTGCTACTCTTCCCCAAACTGAAAACACCGATACCTTCCGCCGCATTTTTGATTTCATAATCACACGCGAGAAATAAGCCAAATGGCAAGATTTTGAGATTTTGCGCAGTTTTTGTAGCAAAATGTATGGCGATTATAAAAAATAGCTTACCTTTGTGCTTGTAATCTAATCAAAAAAGTTACACACATAATTAAACCAATCTAATAATCTAAGTTAAAAATCAAATTGTGTTGCGTATGAAAATTTCTTTACGTTATCTTGCAATCTGTGCCTTTTGCGGAGTTTTCGCCCTGCAAGCACAAGAAGTGACCTCTCTCCAGATAGCATACAGTGGTAAGCCTGTGACAGAAGGCAAACTGGCCGTGGGTGGTTCGCGTGCGTTGACCGTGCTCGTCGAGCCGGCTGAAGCGGCATCCCTCCCTGTGACATGGAGCGTGGACAAGCCCGAGTTCCTTACATTTGATGCCACCACCGCCGGTAAAATACGCGGTATGAAAGGTGGCACTGCCGTGGTGACCGCCGAAGTAGGTGGAGTGAAAGCTCAATACACTGTGGCTGTGACTCAGAAGGATGCTAAAGTAGGTGACTATTATTTCGACAATGATTCGTGGGAATCGGGCGGTATCGTAGCCGGCAAGCAGTGCATCGGCGTGGTATTCTATGTCAACCCCGACGACAAGCAGAGCGGTAAGATAGTGTCGCTCGATGAAGCTGTCACCATGAAATGGTCGCTTGCCTCGGTAGAGCAGCCGGGCGCCGATTCCGACATCGACGGTATGGCCAATCTTAAAGCTATCGCTTCAGTAGCCGACTGGAAAAGTAAATTCGATGCCGAAGCGTGGTGTGCCGATAAAGAAGATGGCAATGTGCAGTGGTATCTGCCCGCTATCGATGAACTTCGCCAGCTCTATGCAGCCACTTGCGGGCTGACATGGGTGGAATCGGGAGCCAACGAAGCCAATAAAGAGGTTAATAACTGGACAGAGCTGAATGAGCCCATGGTGCCCGGCGACATTAACGCATATTCATCGGAGCGTGCTACATTTAATAAGAAATTTACTAACATCGGCAAGACTGTGCTGAATGAAGATGGTACCATACGCTACTGGTCGTCGACTGAATATGAGTCGGAATTTGCTCAGCTTTTGTCGTTTGAAGGCGGATATTCTCAACCTCAGCCTCGCCAGTATTTCCATGTGGGCAATGTGCGCGCTATAGCTCAATTTCCCTCTACTTCAGGTGGCCTTGGCTCTATCAGCACCGTAGATGCCGATAGCCGCACCGGCAAGCTGCAGGTTTATCCTAATCCCGCCACTACGGTAGCTACCGTAGAAGCACCCGCAGCCATAGCGACAGTGGAGGTATATACACTGCTCGGCGTCAGGAGCACAGTGGATGCGGCCATAGAAGGCGCCACTGCAGCCCTCAATGTGCAGACCCTCACTCCGGGTATCTATATCGTAGCTGTGACCGCCGGCAACGGCACCCGCTACACCTCGCGCCTGATCAAACGATAATTCTCTACAGCATATAATCGAAGGCTGCCTGATACTCTCACATCAGGTAGCCTTTGGCTTATTCCTAAAAATCAGGGGGAATGATTTGTAGCGATGGCAAATTTTTAGTTATATTTGTGAGCGCATTACAAATCGCAGAGCCGTGTATGCGGGTCTGCGGGAAGGTGCGATGAGTGACCGGTATCAGTGCCGGCCACAGACATTTTGAAAAAACTTATTGCTTATGTACTTTGACAAAACCTATCTATTGCTCACATCGCTGCTGCTTTTACTCTTTAGCGGCTGTTCCGATTCGGATTCCGAACCTGCCCCTGTAGTTATATCGTCCATTAGTTTGACTCCGACATCGTTAACGCTTGCCGTAGGCGAAAGTGCCGATATATCAGCAACGGTAAAGCCTGATAATGCTACAGATAAAAGTGTGAGCTGGGAATCATCTAATTTTTCAGTAGCCACAGTAAGCGAGAGCGGACTTGTGACAGCAATGGCTCCTGGCACAGCAATCATTACTGCTTCTGCCGGAAACTGTCGGGCAGAATGTAAAGTAACCGTTAATTCCGTTCCGTGGATTGATGCGGAATTTGCTAAAGTCCTTCAACAAAGGGGTTATATCAAAGATGCTGCCACTGTAACGCCATCGGAAGTGGAGAATATTACTGATATTAATGTTTCCGGTGGGGCGTTAATATCGCTTAAAGGAATAGAATATTTTTCATCGTTACAGATATTAAACTGTTGGAGCAATAATTTGATTTCACTTGATTTGAGCAAGAACACACAGTTGAAATACCTTGATTGCTGGAACAACCAATTGGAAACGCTCGATGTGAGTAAGAACACGCAGTTGAGAACGCTTTATTGTCCCGGAAACCAATTAACGACGCTCGATGTTAGCAAGAACATTCAGTTGATAAATCTTAATTTCCGTGATAACCAACTGACAGCACTTGATGTTAGCAAGAACATGCAGTTGACAGAGCTTGTGTGTTTCAACAACCAACTGATATCGCTTGATATTTCAAAAAATACTTTGCTTGCTAATTTCTCATGCTTCGGTAATCCCGGTAGTAATGGACAATTTAGAGTAAAGGCTTGGTTTGATAATAATTCCGTGCCATCGGAAATAACTTCCTATTCTAATTATAAATCATCGTGGACGTATTATGGAGCGACGGTGACGATATATTATTATAAGTAATAGGTGAAGATTTAGAATAATGAGTGAAGGCTGCCTGATGGAGTGTCGGGCAGCCTTCGGTGTGAAATATCGTGAGGGGGTTAGCTTTGCTGGAATTTGGTGGGGGACATGCCGGTGAGGTGCTTGAAGTATTTGCCGAAGGAGGATTGGTTGGAGAAGTTGAGCTCGTAGGCTATCTGCTGGACGTTTTTGCCGGAGAAGCGGAGTAGGTTTTTGGCTTCGAGTATGACGTAGTCGTCAATCCATTCGGCGGCTGAGCGGCCTGTGCTCTGCTTGATTATGAGGGAGAGGTATTTGGGCGATATGAATAGTTTTGAGGCGTAGAAGGCTACTCCGCGCTCCTGGCGATGGTAGAGGTTGACCAGGTGGAGGAAGTCTTTTACGTAGTTGGCCCGGCGGGAGAGATTGGTTTTGGCCTGTCGCTCGGAGCGCGAGTTGACAAATTGCATGAGCTGGTAGACTGCAGCGGCGATAAGGGAGCGGGATATCGAGCGGACGAAGCGGGCGTCGGGGTTGTCGACGGTATTGTAGTGAATGAGGTTGAGGTATCGGCTCATTAGGGAGACTTCTTCGTCGGTGAGCTGGAGGAGGGGCGGGGTGTTGGATGTCATGGACATGGTGGCTACGAGGTTGAGCTCGAAGTTGATGTCGCGGATAAAGTCCTGCGATATGATGAATACATAGGAGTTGATGTCGGACCGGATAAGGTTGTTGACGTTGATTACGCTGTCGGGGCCGAGGACTATGAGGCTGTTGCGTGTCAGGCGGTAGTTTCGCAGGTTTACGTCGATGTCTACTTCGCCGTCGATACACAGGATCACTACCATTCCGCCAAGACGGATTATGTGGGATTTAAGCCCGTCGAGACTTTCTGCACCTGTTATGTGTGAGAAAACGTAGTCGGTGCCGAAGCTGCTGAAGCTGCTTGAGAATTTTTCGATTGCGTGAGTAGAGACGAATTGGTTTTTCAGGGGATCAATCATATAAAAGTGTGATATAAAGATATGACGTTATGATTTACAAATATAAGGTATTTACGCAAATAGAATAGCTGTAAATGGCAGAATGTGGAGTTTTTGACCAATTGTTTGTGATTTTAGGCCAAAAGTAAGATTTTGTGGTTTTTGGGTGTAACCGGAATAAAATTTGTATATTTGCGGAAATAATTATGGACGCTAAGGATAAAAACATGGTTGCAGGTCAGTCGCGCTTTAAGGTGCTGACGGGCTATCTGTTGCGCTATGGTGTGCCTCCTGTTATCACCGTTGGGTTGTGCTATCTGCTGTTTTCCGAGATGGATTTTAACGAGATGCTCGGAATTATCAGGCATGAATGTGATTTCAGCTGGATAGTGCTGATGATGGTGATAAGTGTGTTTTCCCATATATTTCGCGCTATGCGATGGGGTATTCAGCTTCGTGCGCTCGATATCCGGGCATCGCTGTTTACGCTTACGCTGAGTATTTTCGGCACCTACGCCGTTAATCTGGTGTTTCCGCGATTGGGCGAGGTGTGGCGGTCGGGCTATGTGGCTCAGAAGCAGGATGCTAAGTTTACCACAGTGTTTGGCTCGATGATAGCCGAGCGTGTGGCTGATCTTTTCACGGTGATTCTGCTTACGGTGTTGACTTTTGTGTTTGCAGGGAAGGAGTTGCTGGCTTATCTGAAGCAGAATGAGCAGACTTATGAGAAGTTGCTGTTCATAGTTAGTTCGCCCTGGCTGTGGCTGGGTATAGTGGCTTTGATAGCCGTGTGTGTGGTAGTGGTGCTGCGGAATCCCGACAATAAGTTGATTGTCAAAATCAAGGAGCTTGTCAAAGGACTTTGGCTGGGATTCGCATCGATAGTGACGATGCCTGGCAAGGGGCGCTGGCTGCTGCTCACGGTGTGTATCTGGGGCTGCTATTTCGGTCAGTTGTATGTGGCGTTTTTCGCGTTTCCGCTTACGGCGGAAGTGGTGAGCCAATATGGTGTAACGGCTGTGCTGGTGTGCTTCATATTGTCGAGTATCTCTATGGGAGTGCCTTCCAACGGAGGTATAGGCCCCTGGCAGTGGGCTGTTATTTTCGGTCTGAGCATGTATAGCGTGGCCGGGCTGACGCAGAGTTATGCCGCCTCGTTTGCCAATCTGGTGATGGGAATGCAGACGCTGTTGCTTATCGTGTTGGGTGTGTTTACGTTTGCTTGCATAGCGATGTCGCGCCGTAAGGCCAAGGGGGGTGGACGGACGGCGACTGTGCCGTGTCCTGAAGAAATGGAAAATAATAAATAATTATATAAATATCAACACATTATGTCGGAAATCAAGTGCATAGGTATATTAACCTCGGGAGGTGACGCTCCGGGTATGAATGCAGCTATACGTGCCGTCACCCGTTCGGCCATCTTCAGCGGGTTCAGAGTCAAGGGCATTTACCGTGGTTACCGCGGTCTTATAGCTGATGAAATCCAGGAGTTTAAGACTCAAAATGTGTCAAACATCATCCAGATGGGCGGTACAATCCTGAAGACGGCGCGCTGTCCGGAGTTTCAGACACCCGAAGGGCGTCAGCTGGCTTACGATAATATCCGCAGGCATGAGATAGACGCGCTTGTGGTGATAGGCGGTGACGGTTCGCTGACCGGTGCGCGCATTTTTGCCAATGAGTTTAATTTCCCTATCATCGGTCTGCCGGGAACCATCGATAACGATCTCTATGGCACTGATTCGACAATAGGCTATGATACAGCTCTTAACACCATCATGCAGTGTGTCGATAAGATTCGTGATACGGCCACATCGCACGAGCGATTGTTTTTCATCGAAGTGATGGGACGTGATGCAGGCTTTCTGGCGCTCAACGGGGCTATCGCCTCGGGTGCAGAGGCAGCTATCATACCGGAGATTTCGACCGAGGTCGACCAGTTGGCCGAGCTTATAGAGAATGGTTTCCGCAAGAGTAAAAACTCTTCGATAGTGCTTGTGGCCGAAAGTCCCGTTACCGGTGGCGCGATGGGTATGGCCCAGCGTGTGAAGAATGAGTATCCGGGCTATGATGTGCGTGTGTCGATACTCGGCCACCTGCAGCGAGGCGGTTCGCCTACGGCCTGCGACCGAATACTGGCTTCACGTATGGGAGCCGCGGCCATCGATGCTCTTCTTGACGACCAGCGCAATGTGATGATAGGCATCAACAACGACAATATTGTGTATGTGCCCTTCAGCAAAGCAATCAAAAACGACAAACCTATCAACCGTACCCTGCTCGACACCCTGCGCCGCCTCTCCATCTGATGCTGTTCTTCCGCAAGGGTTTATCGAGATGATAGAGCAGCTTGGCTCCCCGCAGCTCAGCTCGCTCAAGCATCTGCTTGCCTCGGAGCCGGCAGTGTCCATAAGGGTCAACCGCAGCAAAAGTTATAAGCCGGATTCGGATTTGACGGCTGTGCCATGGTGTGGCGAGGGTTATTATCTTGACCATCGTCCGGTGTTTACCTTTGATCCGGCTCTGCATCAGGGACGCTACTATGTGCAGGATGCTTCATCGATGTTCATCAGCCATGTGCTTCGTCATCTCACGGCTGGAATGCCGGCGGTGACGTATCTCGATGCGTGTGCGGCTCCGGGCGGAAAAACCACAGCGGCCATAGATGCGTTGCCCCAAGGGTCGCTGGTGGTGGCAAATGAGTTTGTGGCTACACGTGCCGCCGTGTTGCGTGAAAATCTCATCAAATGGGGCTATCCGCTTAGTATAGTCACCCAGGGAGATACCGCGCGATTTTCGCGTCATGCCGATGAGTACGACATCATAGCGGCAGATGTGCCATGCTCGGGAGAGGGAATGATGCGTAAGGATACGCAGGCTGTCAGACAGTGGTCGCCGGAGCTGGTACGCCAATGTGCGGTCCGTCAGCGCGAAATCATAGATAATCTGTGGCCGGCGCTTCGTCCCGGCGGATATTTCATATATTCAACCTGCACTTTCAATCGCACTGAAAATGAAGATATGGTGCAGTATATCATCGACACTTACGGTGCAGAGCCCGTGGAAGTGCCCATCGACTCACGGTGGCATATAGAGGGCGCCATCGGGAGCGACTTTCCCTGCTACAGGTTTCTGCCCACGCTGGTCAGGGGTGAAGGGTTGTTTATGGCCGTGCTGCAGAAGAGCGGTGAAGAGCGTAGCCGCGCAGATGGTAAACGTTCAAAAGAGAAAGAGAAGCAGAAGGAGAAACCTCAGAAGATAACAGATAGTCAGCGGCGACTTATAAAAGAAGATACGGCACGGCTTATTATCGACGGCGACAGGCTTATGGCCTTACCATACACCGATTTGAAAGTCAGCTCCGGCACGGCAGCCGTACATATCGCCACGCTCAAGGGCCATGACATCTTGCCCGAGCAGGCGCTTGCCATGAGCACGATGCTGAATCCGGAAGCATTCTATAGCTGTGAGGTGAGTCCGTCCACGGCGCTCGATTATCTGCGCTGTCAAGCCGTGGCATTGCCTGAAGATGCGCCACGCGGCATAGTCCTGCTCACATACGGAGGCCAGCCCTTAGGCTTCGTTAAAAACATCGGCAACCGAGCCAACAACCTCTATCCCCGCTCCTGGCGTATTCTCAAATAATCACCAGCCGCCGGAGGCGCCGCCGCCACCGGTCATGCCACCACCGAAACTGCCGCCAGAGAATCCTCCGCCTCCTCCGCCAAATCCGCGTCCTCCTCCGGGAATAATCACAACGGGCGGGGCTGTTTTGGCTATGGTGTAGGGTTTGGTGATGCTTTTCTGACAGTTGCGACAGGTGTATATGCGTTCGCCGCGTCCTTCACGCGATGATGTGGGTTTGGCTATGATGCGTGTGCCGGACAGGGCCATGGTGCGTGCTCCGCAGTCGGGACACACGGTGTAGCTGCTCTGCCGGTTGACATACGGAGTGATGTCGCATTCGCCGCAGCTGTCGCAGAGCCATACATCGTAGTCGATGGAGTTGAGCCGTTCTTCGAGGTCTTGGGCGGGGGTGAGATAGTCGTTGTCGTGTTCTTCATCGAGTTTGTGCATGGGGTTGCCGCAGTTGGGGCATTGGCGCCGGTGTTGTCTTATGTGGCGCATCATTGCGGAGCAGATGATGTAGGCAATGACGGGAATCCCCAGACCTATGAATGTGAGGAATAGGCTTACGGGGCGTATGGTGAATAGCCTGCGGTAGCGTTCCTGCTCACTTTTATGGCGTGTGTTCAGGGCGGTTACAAGTATCCATGCCAGCAGGAATATCAGGGCTGCTATTCCTGTCCAGAACATGAAGCGGAGCATATCGGAGGCTGATGTGTTGTCGGCATCGGAGTCGTAAGCCGACATGATTTCATCGCGTGCTTCGGGGTCGAGGAGTATTTGAGAGATGAGCCGGGCTGCTACAATCATGCCTTGTGAATAGTCTTGCTGACGGAAGTATTCGATGGCGGCATCGCGAATTTCGCCGCAAACGCCGTCCGGAAGGATGCCTTCCACGCCGTAGCCGGTGCGAATGGCTATGCGGCGGTTGTCGATAGCTGCGATAATCAGGACTCCGTTGTCTTTATCTTTTTTGCCTATTTTCCAAATGTCGAAGATTTCTGTGGCGAAGTCGTCGATATTTTGCCCGGAGGCCATGGATCCGATGACTATGGCTACGGGCTCGGCAGAGGTGTCGGACCAAACGCGGGCAAACATGGTGTTGATGGAATCGACGGCTGCGGCGGTGATAAGATGGTCGGGGTTGGAGACGTATTGAGAGCGGTCGGAGATATGTATATTGGGCACGTCGGCCGGTTCGTAGCCTTGTGCGGCACAGCAGGCTATGGTGAAGATGAGGAGTGTTAACAGGGATTTTATGCGCAACATGGAAGGGGTGTGTTCGGGGTTAATTGTTAATGTGCTTCAAGCCAGTTTTTGCCTGTCCCGGCGCTGACTTCGAGTTTTACGCTTCCTGACCAGGCGTGTTCCATGCAGTCAGTCACCAGGTCGGTGACAATGGTGAGTTCTTCGGGGACTACGTTGAAAATCAGTTCGTCGTGGACCTGCATGATCATGCGGGAGCGTAGCCGGCGTCGTTGCATTTCATCGTAGATGCGTACCATGGCTACTTTTATGATGTCGGCTGCGGTGCCCTGTAGAGGAGCGTTAATGGCGTTGCGTTCGGCGTAGCTGCGAATCATGGCGTTGCGGCTGTGTATGTCGGGCAGGAGTCGCTTACGCCCCATCAGGGTAGTCACATATCCGTGGTCGCGGGCATCGGCGATGCTTCGGTCCATGTAGCGCTGGACGCCCGGATATGTACGGAAATAACCTTCAATAAGGTTTTTGGCTTCAGAACGACTGATGCCGAGCCGTTCTGAGAGGCCGAAGGCCGAGATGCCGTAGATGATTCCGAAGTTGGCGGTTTTGGCATTGCGACGCTGTTCGTCGGTGACTTTGTCGAGCGGTTCGTGGTAGATTTTGGCTGCGGTGGCCCGGTGTATGTCGCTTCCTTCTTCAAAAGCTGCAATCATGTTTTCGTCGCCACTCATCATGGCCATGAGTCTCAGTTCGATCTGTGAGTAGTCGGCCGAAAGAAAGATGTCGCCGGGGTCGGCAATGAAGGCGCGTCGAATCTCGCGACCGTCGGCGGTGCGAATCGGGATGTTTTGCAGGTTGGGGTTGGTGGAGGATATGCGTCCGGTGGCAGTAACGGTCTGATTATAGCTTGTGTGGATTTTTCGGGTGCGAGGGTTGACTAATGCTGGAAGGGCGTTGATGTAGGTGGTGAGGAGCTTGCGCAAAGCGCGTATGCGTAAGATCAGGTCCACGATTTCAAAATCGTGGCGATATTTTTCGAGAATTTCTTCGGTGGTGGAGAAGGCACCGCGTTTGGTGCGTTTTGCCTTGGGGTCGATGGCCAGTTTGCCAAAAAGAATTTCGCCAACCTGCATGGGGGAAGAAATGTTGAATTTCTCTCCGGCAAGCTGATAGGCTTGTAATTCCATGTCGTTGAGACGTGTGGTATAGCGCATGGAGAGTTCGGCAAGTTCCTTGGTGTCAATTCTCACTCCGGTCCATTCCATTTCGGCCAGCACGCGTATAAGCGGCAGTTCGACTTCATCGAGCAGGCGGCCGAGCTGATTGCTGTCGATTTGGCGCCGGAGGACGGGCATCAGGCGTAATGCGGCATCGGCTTTTTCGCAGCCGGCGTCAATCAGACTGATACTTCCCGGGGCAGATATCTCATAGTCAAGATATTTCATCGTTGACAGTCCGAGCGAATGTTTTGCTTCAGGGTCAAGCAGGTAGTGTGCTACCGAGGTGTCGAAATATGGAGATGTCCATTTGATGTCTTCGCGCTTGAGAAGCAGATATAGGCGCTTGATGTCATCGCTTACTATGGTGGTAGATGAACTCAGTAGCTTTGAGATGATTTCTTTGGCGCGGTGGTCCCATTCCAAATAATAAGCCTCGGAGGAGTGTGTGGCCACGGCGATACCCCGAAGAGTGGCGGTCATGTTTTCTTCGCCTTCGGCATCGGCACACAGGCCAACTTGTGTGCAGCTGAGCAGATAATCGGCCAATTGTGAAAATTCTTTTTCTTCGGAGAGAAGACGGTAGGTATGAGGAGTGGAGGATAGAGAGGCTATAGTGACTGTGGCTGTGGATTGGTTCGCATCGGGTAAATCAAACAGTGAGCCGGTAGATGGCGCGGCTGCGTCGGGGCGAGATTTGGCCGTAGTGGTTTCGGCCACGGAGGAGGAGCCGGTCAGTCGACTGATGAACATACGGAATTCCAGCTCGCGATAGATGTCGATAAGGGCGGCATGGTCCGGCTCCTTACGTATTAAATCGGCCGGTGTGAGCGTTCCAAGGGGTACGTCTGTCCTGATTGTGACAAGGTATTTCGACAGTCTTATAAGATCGGCGTTGTCGCGTACTTTGGTCTGCAAGGCTCCTTTGAGGTCATCGACATGGTCGATAAGGTTTTCTACGGAGCCAAATTCGGCTATCAGTTTTATGGCAGTCTTTTCGCCTACACCGGGACAGCCCGGCACATTGTCGCTGGCATCGCCTTCAAGGGCAAGCAGGTCAATCATCCGGTCGGGTGATGCGATGCCGTAGCGCTGGCATACTTGCTCAGGCCCGCGTACTTCAAAGCCATTGCCTTTAAGCGCGGGCCGGTACATCAGCACACGGTCGGTGACCAGCTGGCAATAGTCTTTGTCGGGTGTCATCATGTAGGTGATGAAATTTTCCCGCTCGGCCATGCGGGAGAGTGTGCCTATGACATCGTCGGCCTCAAATTCAGCTACTTCCACCACCGGGATGCGGTAAGCCTCAAGAATGCGTTTAATATAAGGAATGGCTGCGGTGATGTCTTCGGGCTGTTTGTCGCGCTGAGCTTTATACAGCGGATATTCCTGATGGCGGAATGTCAGGCCGCCAGGAGGGTCGAAGCATACGGCAATGTGGCTGGGGTTTTCTTTTTTGAGAATCTCCTCCAGTGTGTTGCAAAAGCCGAAGATGGCCGAGGTGTTGAACCCTTTGGAGGTGACTCGCGGGGATCGAATCAGAGCGTAATAGGCTCGGTATATCAGGGCATACGCATCGAGCAAAAAAAGGCGTTTTTCTTCCATCGGCGTGTGTGGTGATTAGAGGTTGATGTGATTGGTAAAAGTAGTGAAAAATAGTGGGAAAGTCAATTTATGGTTGAGCAGCCGCCGCAAGGGCGGCTTCCCGCTCGCGACAGGTGGCGCATTCGCCGCAGGGGGTGGGAGTGCCTTTATAGCATGAGTATGTTAGCGAATAGTCGACTCCGAGGGCTAATCCGCGGCGTGCAATGTCGGTTTTGGAGAGATGGGTGTAGGGGGCGTAGAGGTGTACGGTGCGGAATGTTCCGGCATCAATGGCGCTGTCCATGGCTTCGATGAAGCGTGGGGTGCAATCGGGGTAGATGGTGTGGTCGCCGGCATGGTTGGCAATCATGATGCCGGTGAGCGAACGTGATTCGGCCAGTCCGGCGGCAATGGAGAGCATGATGCCGTTGCGGAACGGGACCACGGTGGAGTGTATGTTGGAATCGTCGTATTCGGCGGTGGGAATGGCATCGGCGCCGCTCAGGAGAGAGCTTTCAAATAGTTGGCCAATGAATGGGAGGTCAATTTCGATAAGTGGAATACCGAGGCGCTCGCAGTTGATGCGTGCGCAGTGTCGCTCGGGGTCGTTGTGGTTGGCGCCGTAGCTGAAATTGACTGCGGCAGCAATGCGGGAGGCATATTCGTAGAGCATTGTGGTGGAGTCCATGCCTCCGCTGAGCACTATCAGAGAATCTTTCATAGCCGGTAATGTTTTATCGGGTGTAGGCTTGAATGTCGGTGACGTTGCAGGCCTGCATCAATCGCCTGCGGGCAAAATCCTGATGGTCGGCGTCGCCGTAATTGGCAAAAGGATAGATGGATATTCCTCCGCGCGGGGTGAATATACCGGTGACTTCGATGTATTTCGGGTCCATCAGGGCTATGAGGTCGTTCATGATGATGTTGATGCAGTCTTCGTGGAAGTCGCCGTGATTGCGAAAGCTGAAGAGATATAGCTTAAGGCTTTTGCTTTCGACCATTTTGATGCGGGGTATATATGAGATGATGATTCTGGCGAAATCGGGCTGGCCTGTTTTCGGGCAAAGCGAAGTAAATTCCGGACAGTGGAGAGTCACGAGGTATTCGCGTCCGGGGTGTTTGTTGTCAAACGCTTCGAGAATCTGTGGTGAATATTGGGTGGGGTATTTTACACCGGTGTTGCCCAGCAGGGTGATGCCTTGGAGTTGAGTTTCATCGCGCATAGCTAAGGGAGGTTATTGATTGTTGGAATAAAGGAAGTCAATCAGACGGGAGTATACGTTGAGGATTCGTGAGCCGTAGGCTTGGTTGGCAGCCCATCGTCCGTTGAGGTCGTGCCAAGTGGAGGCACACCCTCGCGACACCAGCGAGAAACGCGGGTCGATGCAGGTTTCGCCCTCAGGCAGAGGGTCGGAGGAGATATAAGCATAGAGGTGCTGCAGATGGGCACGCACACCGTCGGCTATGGTGGCAAATGTGGCTCCGCGATGTCCACGCCGGATGACGCCCAGTCCGCAATAGTTGTGTTGGTCGGGTGTCACGGCTGTACCGCCTGTGAATGTGAACCAGCCTGTCTCGACAATGGCCTGGCAGATGGCCACGTCGCCTTTGATGCCGTAGATTGAGCCTAAATCGATGTAGGCACTGGCGATGTCGGGGTCAAAGGCCGGATTGTGACGAGAGATAAAGCGTGAGATGTCGGCGGCATTGACAGCCGAAGTTCCGGCGATGATGTGGCTTGAGGCGAAGATGTCGCGGTCGAGCGGAGTAATCTCATCGTCAACCACAATCTCCCACGGGCCGAAATCGGCCGTGTCGTCGGCTTTCAGCAGAGGCACGGACAGTATATATAGGAACAGGAGCGTAATGAGACGAATATTCATAGCGCGAAGTTACAAAAGATTTATAAGTTAGCGTCCGATATATGAAATATATTTGCCTCCGGCGGGTAAATGGGAGGCGGGGTGGAGAGGGGGATTAATTAAAAATACTTAATACGGAAATTTTTCTTTAATTTGATTGTTGGATAATTAAAAAAGTGAGTACCTTTGCGGTTGAAAACTATGGGTGTAGGATAACTATGCCGATGGTTAATAGAAAAAGTTCGTAAAATTACGTTTAATCATTTATATTTCAAGTTAATCAACAACATGAGCACTATCGATTTATCGCAGTATGGCATCACCGGTGCAAAGGTGATCCACAATCCCAGCTGGGACCAACTGTTTATTGACGAAACCAAACCTGAATTGACCGGCTATGAAAAGGGTCAGAACACTGAGCTTGGCGCCGTGAATGTTATGACCGGTATCTACACCGGCCGCTCGCCTAAAGATAAATTTTTCGTAAAAGACGATACTTCCAAAGATACTATCTGGTGGACTACAGATGAATATAAAAATGACAACAAGCCCATCACTCCCGCTACCTGGAATGCACTGAAAGCTATCGCCGACAAGGAGCTGTCAGATAAGACTCTCTATGTGGTGGACGCTTTCTGCGGCACAAATCCCGACACTCGTCTGGCAGTGCGTTTCGTGATGGAAGTTGCATGGCAGGCTCATTTCGTGACCAATATGTTTATCCGTCCTACAGAGGAAGAGCTCAAGGAATTCAAGCCCGACTTTGTGGTACTCAATGCTTCAAAAGCAAAAGTTGAAAACTGGAAAGAACTCGGCATCAACTCGGAAACTTGCGTGGCATTCAACCTGACCGAACGTATGCAGCTTATCATCAACACCTGGTATGGCGGTGAGATGAAGAAGGGTATGTTCTCGATAATGAATTACTATCTGCCTCTGCGCGGTATGGCTTCGATGCACTGCTCGGCCAACACTGACAAAAACGGCGAGAACACAGCTATCTTCTTCGGTCTGTCAGGTACAGGCAAAACCACTCTTTCGACCGACCCCAAACGTCTGCTTATCGGCGATGACGAACATGGCTGGGACGATAACGGTGTGTTTAACTTTGAAGGTGGCTGCTATGCCAAGGTTATCAACCTCGACAAAGAGAGCGAACCCGATATTTATAATGCTATCACCCGCGATGCTCTTCTTGAGAATGTGACTGTGGACGAAAACGGTAAAATCGACTTTACTGACAAATCAGTGACCGAAAACACCCGTGTGTCTTACCCCATCGACCACATCAAAAATATCGTTAAGCCTTCACGCGGTCCTGCCGCCAAGAATGTGATCTTCCTCAGTGCCGACGCATTCGGTGTGCTCCCTCCCGTGTCAATCCTTGACCCCGAGCAGACCAAATATTATTTCCTCTCGGGCTTCACTTCTAAGCTGGCCGGTACTGAACGCGGTATCACCGAGCCTACACCCACATTCTCAGCTTGCTTCGGCGCAGCGTTCCTTTCGCTTCACCCCACCAAATATGCTGAAGAACTCGTGAAGAAGATGCAGGTGAGCGGTGCCAAGGCTTATCTGGTCAACACCGGCTGGAACGGTACAGGCAAACGTATCTCTATCAAAGATACCCGCGGTATCATCGATGCTATCCTCGATGGCTCTATCCTCACTGCTCCCACCAAGAAACTTCCTATCTTTGACTTCACTATTCCTACCGAACTTCCCGGTGTGGATCCGAAGATTCTTGACCCGCGCGACACTTATGCAGATTCTGCCGTGTGGACAGAAAAAGCTACCAAGCTGGCTGAAATGTTTATCAACAACTTCAAGAAGTTTGAAAACAATGCTGCCGGTAAGGCTCTCGTAGCAGCAGGTCCCCAGCTCTAATCCGGTATTCCGATATATTACTTATGGCTGTGTCTTTCAGTAGGCGCAGCCATAAGTCTTTTTCGGAGGGCTCAGGATGGTGGGAGACAACCAAGATGGGGTGCGGAGTGTTATAGATGTAGATAAAGAATTTGTTAAATGTTAATGCTAATAGGTATGGTAAATGATGATAATCGCAGGATAGTGAATGATTTTGAAGAAAAAGTGAAGAATGACCTCAGGGCGTTTCTGCAGCCTAAGGGCGCTCTTGACGCGCATGTGCCGGAGTGTCCGGATGTGGAGGAGCGCTGGGGTGAAGTGGCACGTGAATATCTGCCCGACGGTGCCCGGGAGTTTCAGCAGTATCCGGTGGTGTCGCTGGGGTGGTCTATGCTTATGGGCATGGCTCTGGCTTTTTATTGGGATACTGATTGGGAGAAATATTCAAAGATGAAGAATCTGTACGCTGAGTTGCGTGACCGTAAGGGATATGACAATTTTGATGAGACAGTGGTGGAAGATGTGCTCGGCTATAAGGGGGAGCCTGCTGAAAAGGTGACCGAACTGGTGGCTGAATGTTCGTCGCGAGTATACAGTATGCTGAACCATGAGCAAGTGGAGGCCGGTACAGAACTGGCGTTGGGGTGCTACATTGCCGCTATCCATCAGTTGTATCTTGCCGGTATGGCTATGGAACTGAATGCGCTGGGTTATCACATGACTCCGCTCAACGGTCAGGGAAGCTGACGGAAACAGCCTGGTGTCGGGCTGATGTGTGTGGGCGGGAGTGTGTTCATGACTGCTAAAAAAGGAGAGACCGTGTGGTGTTGAACACAATCTCTCCGTGATGGGGTGACGGAATGGGGAAAATCAATATGTCATGCGGGGCTCGAGTTCTTTGGCTTGCTCGATCATTTTTTCTACTTCCGTAACTGCGGGAACGCGGTTGCAGAGGTTGCGTGCTTCGTTGGTTTCCACAAGTTTGGCATGGAGGTTTGCAGCTACGCGGTGGCGCAATTCCTTCACGGTGTCGATGCCTGCGGCTTCGAGGAGTTCGGCAAATTGACCGGCTACCCCTTTGATACGGAACAGGTCGGCGTGGTTGGCCCATCGGAGAATGAGTTTTTCGGAGATGCCTGTGGCTTCAGCCAATGTTTCGCGGCCTTTTTTCGAGGCAGCTTTGTCGAGTAGGTCTTCTGTGGTTCTTACGCCTGCGGCTTCGAGTTTTTCAGCGTATACACTGCCGATGCCTTCGATTTCTTCAATTTTGTATGCCATAATATATAAATAAAAATTAGTTGGTTATTAAGCGATTACTGTGTAGAAACAGTCTCTTAACGAATAACAAGGCAGATGGCGAATTGGTTTTTCGGTAACGGAAAAATAAGTGGAAATCAGAGGGCAAGGCGGTAGATGGCGGTGGTTTCGGTGGCAGTAAGCGGATAGTATCCGCCTATGGTGTCGCCTTTGTTTTCATGCAGTTTTCTGACAAGGAGCGGAATGTCGGGGTTATCGATGCCGAGTTGCTTCATGGTCACCGGTAATCCGAGTGAGGTGAAGAATGATTTAAGGGCATCAATGCCCATGAGTGCTGCCTGAGTATCGTCAGTCTCAGTGATGTGGAAAACGCGGCGGGCGAGTTGAGCGCCTTTGCGGGGTGCGTGGCGTGCCATGAAGGTCATAAATGCGGGGAGCATCACGGCCAGTCCTGCACCGTGGGTCACACCGTAGACGGCGCTTAGCTCATGTTCCATGAAGTGGCTCACCCAGTCTTCGCGTCGTCCGTTGCCACAGATGCCGTTGTGGGCGAGGGTGCCGCTCCACATGATGTTGGCACGGGCCTGATAGTCATCGGGGTTGCGCATCACACGGGGAGCTTCTTCGATGATGGCCATCAGTATGCCTTCTGATACACGGTCGGTGATTTCGACATCGGTGGTGGGAGAAAAATAGCGTTCAAATATATGTGCCATCATGTCGGCAATGCCTGCTGCCGTCTGTTCGGGCGGGAGTGTGAAGGTGAGTTCGGGATTGAGAAGTGCAAATTTGGGACGCAGGGCCATGTCGGTGCGCAGCGAGATTTTATGCAGGCCGTCGAGGAGTGTAATCACCGAATTGCCTGAGCCTTCGCTTCCGGCAGCGGGAATGGTTAGCACTACTCCTACCGGGAGCGCTTTCTCGACTACTGCTTTTCCTGCCCAGAAATCCCAGAAATCGCCCGGGTAAGGGACTCCTGCGGCTATGGCTTTAGCTGTGTCTATGACAGAGCCACCGCCCACGGCGAGTAGCCCTTGGATATTGTTTTTGCGGCAGATAGCTATACCTTCACGTACCTTGGGGTCGGTGGGGTTGGGCTCGATACCGCCGAGCAGGGTATAGTTGACAGAGGCATCGCGGAGAGTGGCGAGGACGCGGTCGAGCAGACCTGACCGAACCACGGAGCCCATGCCGTAGCAAACGAGTACATTGGTCAGTCCGAGTTGGGCAAGACGCTGACCGGCTTTGAGTTCGACACCGCGGCCGAAATCGTAGCGTGTGGGGGTGCAATAGGTGAAATTATCCATAACAGAATGATGATAAACTTAAGGTTGATGAACATCAAAATTAGTTATTTTCAATTGAAAAAGCAATACAGATGAATGTAGTTGCTTAAGGTAATGAAAAAATCACTATATTTGCGAATGCTACACCAGCCAACGTATCACTTAAAGTCGCTATTATGACACATACCATACTGGAATTTCTACGCGAGAATATCACCGGTCAATATAGCGGTGTGTGGATCAGACTGATTTTGCTCGGAGGAATCGCATTGGTGGCGGTGATTTCGTATTATATCGTCAAGTGGACAGGAATGCTTGTGGCTAAAGCAGTGGGGCATACGCGAACCACGTGGGACGATGATATGCTCAATGATGCATTTCTTAAGGCTGTGGGTCAGCTGGCTCCGGCGCTGGTGGTGTGGTGGCTGTTGCCCCGGTTTTTTTCCACATCGGACGCAGCCGCTTTTTGGATAAGCATCACTACACGCTGCTATATCCTATGGACCGTAATTTATATCATCTCTATCACGCTCAATAATCTGTATGGGGCTTTCACGAAACGCAAGCGGCTGAAAGTCTATGCTATCAAAGGTATCTTTCAGATGATCAAACTGATAGTGATAATAGTGGGCGTGATATTTACCGTGAGCATACTGATAGAGAAATCGCCTGCCGCAATACTTACCGCTATCGGAGCCTCGGCGGCGATATTGATGTTGGTGTTCAAGGATACGATACTCGGCTTGGTTGCTTCGGTGCAATTGACAGCCAACAAGATGCTTAAGCGGGGCGACTGGATAGAGGTGAACAAGCATGGTGCCAACGGAGTGGTGACCGATGTGTCGCTCACCACGGTGAAGGTAAGGAACTGGGATAATTCGGTGACTACCATACCGCCATATGCATTGGTGTCGGAATCGTTCTGCAACTATCAGCCTATGGTTACCGGCAGCGGACGCCGGGTGGACCGCTCTATCTATATCGATGTCAACAGTGTGGGTTTCTGCCCGCAGGAGCATCTGGCGCGGCTTGCGGAGCAGGGTTTTGTAAGCCGGGATGTGGTGCAAGGCGGCGGAAGATATGTCAATATGACTCTGCTGCGCGACTATCTCGAACGCTATCTGCGTGATGATGAGCGTGTAAACGAAAAGATGCTTTACATGGTGCGTCAGATGGAGCCTACGCCTTCGGGGCTGCCGCTGCAGCTTTATTTCTTTACCCATGTCACGTCGTGGAAAGAGTTTGAGCATATCCAAAGCGATATATTCGATCATGTATATGCTACGATAGGGGCTTTCGGGCTGCGTGTGTTTCAGACGCCTTCGGGTAGTGATATTGCCCGCATAAGCAGTGATAAATCTACTAACTAATATAAGAAATGACCATGAAATTGACTGAACGACGTTTTTATCCGTGGATGGTAGTGGCCCTGCTTTGGGTGGTGGCTCTGCTGAATTATCTTGACCGCCAGATGCTGTCGACTATGCGTGAGGCTATGTCGATAGATATCAGCGAGCTTGAAAGTATGGTGGAGTTCGGTAAAATAATGGCTGCTTTCATGTGGATCTACGGATTCATGAGTCCGATATCGGGTATAGTTGCTGACCGTGTAAACCGCAAATGGCTTATCGTGGTATCACTGGCCGTGTGGAGTGCGGTGACTATGGCCATGGGCTATGCCACTACTTACAATCAGGTCTATTGGCTCAGAGCTGCCATGGGTGTGAGTGAGGCTTTATATATACCTGCAGCATTGTCGCTTATTGCCGATTACTTCACAGGCAAGCAGTTGAGTCTCGCTATCGGTATCCATATGACCGGTCTGTACATAGGGCAGGCTTTGGGTGGCTTCGGGGCATTTGTTGCCGAGCAGTTGTCGTGGCAGTCGACTTTCCATTGGTTCGGCATAGTGGGTATCGTCTATGCCGTGGTGCTTATCGCATTGCTGCATGAGAAGCGTGCCAACTCATTTGAGGGTAAAGCTGGAGCCGAGCATAAAATAGGGTTGGTCAAAGTGTTGACTAATAATATCCACGCCATAGGTCATACTCTTGCGATGCTTGTGACGTGTGCGGCGTTCTGGGCTATACTGTTTTTCTTTTCTACTCTTTCCATACCCGGCTGGGCGACGAAGAACTGGCTGCCAACACTTTTTGCCGACGGATTGAATATAGATATGGTGGCAGCAGGACCTATAGCCACCATTACTATAGCTTTCGCTTCGCTGATAGGTGTGATGCTCGGTGGCCCGATGGCTGACCGCTGGTCGCGCAAAAATCTGCGCGGACGTATCTATACCAGCGCCATAGGTATGGGTATGATGATACCTTCGCTTGTGCTGATGGGCTTCGGGTCATCGCTGGTGGCTGCTGTCGGAGCTGCTGTGATTTTCGGATTGGGCTACGGTATGTTTGATGCCAACAATATGCCTATTCTCTGCCAGTTTGTGCCATCGCGCTCGCGCGCTACAGCTTATGGCATCATGAATATGGCCGGGCTTTTCATCGGAGCTCTTGCCACCAATCTGCTCGGTATGCTTGGCGAAAACAATCAGATGGGACTTGGATTTGCCTGTATGGGCGGAGCGGTGCTTCTGGCGCTTGTGGTGCAACTGGGAGTGCTGCGACCGAAGACTTTGAATATGGAATAATCAATTTACAGAAATATAATCATTAATTAACGGGAATATTATGGAATTTGAAAAAATCAACGGATTAATCGATGCTCCGTTTACACCTTTTTATGATAATGGCGATGTGAATCTTGAACCTATCCCACGCTATGCGGCCATGCTTAAGGCTAACGGTCTGCAGGGTGTGTTTATCAACGGTTCATCAGGCGAAGGCTATATGCTTACTGTAGATGAGCGCAAATCGCTCACTGAAGCATGGCTTAAAGCTGCTCCCGAAGATTTCAAGGTGATAGTACACGTGGGCAGTTGCTGCGCAAGAGATTCACGTGAGCTGGCTCGCCATGCAGCCGAACACGGGGCGTGGGGTATAGGAGCTATGGCTCCTCCTTTCCCCAAAATAGGCCGTGTGGAAGAGCTTGTGAAGTATATCGAGGAGATAGCTTCCGGAGCACCCGAGCTGCCGTTTTATTTCTACCATATACCGGCTTTCAATGGTGCATATCTGCCTATGCTTGACTTGCTTAAGGCGGTGGAAGGACGTGTGCCGAATTTTGCCGGCATCAAATATACTTACGAGAGTTTGTATGAATACAATCAGTGCAGAATGTATGCCGAGGGGAAATTCGATATGCTTCATGGCCAGGACGAAACAATACTTCCCGCACTCGCCATGGGTGGAGCGCGCGGCGGCATAGGCGGCACTACCAACTACAACGGGCGCGAGCTTGTGGCTATCATCGACGCATGGAAGCGCGGTGACCTTGAGGCTGCACGTGAGCATCAGAATTTTGCTCAGGAGGTAATCAATGTGATTTGTCGCTATCGTGGCAATATAGTGGGAGGTAAGCGTATCATGAAGCTGATAGGGCTGGATCTGGGTCCTAACCGCACTCCTTTCCGCAATATCACTCCTGAGGAGGAGGCAGCCATGAAGGCTGAACTGGAAGCAATCAATTTCTTTGAACGTTGCAATAAATTTTGATTCTCAAAAATAGAGTTATTATATGTGGAAATCCAATCCAAAACAATATCTGCTTGAACGTCAGAGCCGTTATAAAAGCGACCTGACTAATGACATATTGCCGTTCTGGCTTGAATACGGTCTTGACAAGGTCAATGGCGGTGTCTATACCTGCGTGGACCGCAGCGGCAAGCTGATGGACAGCACGAAATCGGTGTGGTTTCAGGGTCGGTGTGGTTTTATTTATTCGCTGGCTTACAATAATATAGAGCCACGCCAGGAGTATCTGGATATGGCCCGAAGCTGTCTGGATTTTATTGAAGCTCACTGTTTCGACCCGGCCGACGGGCGTATGTATTTTGAAGTGACGGCCGACGGCACACCGCTGCGCAAGCGCCGCTATGTGTTCTCGGAGTGTTTTGCCGCGATAGCCATGAGTGAATATTCAATAGCTACCGGCGACAAGAGCTACGCTATCAAGGCGCTTGAGCTTTTTAAGCGTATACGCGGATTTATCAACACTCCGGGAGTGCTTGAGCCAAAATACTTGCCTTCAATGCCGGCGCGCGGGCATTCGATAACCATGATTCTTATCAACACGGCGGCCTGCATACGCCGTGCTATTTCCGATCCGGAGCTTGATGCCCAGATCGAGGAGTCGCTCCATGATTTGCGTACCTATTTCATGCACCCCGAGTATGAGGCTGTGCTGGAGATGGTGGCTCCCGACGGCAGTCTTATAGATACGATTAACGGTCGTGTCATCAATCCTGGACATTGCATCGAGACATCGTGGTTTATTCTCGAAGAGGCAAAGCATCGCGGTTGGGACGACAGCCTGGTGAAAATGGGATTGCAGATACTCGACTGGAGCTGGAAATGGGGCTGGGACGAGGAGTTTGGCGGTATAATCAATTTCCGTGACTGCAAGCATTTCCCTGCTCAGGACTATTCACAGGACATGAAATTCTGGTGGCCTCAGACTGAGGCTGTGATAGCCAATCTCTATGCCTATAACGCTACCGGCGATACCCGTTATCTCGAGATGTACGGTATGGCCGATGACTGGGCTTATGAGTATCTGCCGGATCCGGCCTATGGCGAATGGTTCGGCTATCTGCATCGTGACGGCAGTGTGGCTCAACCGGCCAAGGGCAATCTGTTCAAGGGTCCGTTTCATATACCGCGCATGATGATAAAGAGCTATATGCTCATTGACGAGATATTGAAAAAGATTTAATAGTCCACGGACACTATGATGAGATTCCGGATTTTGCGAAACTGGCGTATTATGGCTGTTGCGGCATTATTGTGTCCGGGGCCTTGTGTGCTGGCTGCCGAAGTGTCAGAGCATTGCTGCTCATATAGCTGCGCGGAAGAGGAGTCAATGTGTAAACAGAAAAAGATGAAATTGGAAAAACCGCGCTATGAGCGCATCGATTGGCAATTGAGCGATACGCTCGAACTGCTGCCGGAAACAGGGCTGGAGGCAGGAGTATCGGCTCCTTTTGCAGCCCGTGTAGGAAACAGACTGATAATGGCGGGAGGGTGTAATTTCCCTGTTGACCCGCTTGCTCCTGCCAGTGTAAAGAAATATTATCAGGGAATTTATGTGGCTGATACTACTGCTATGGCATGGCGTCGCGCAGGGTCGCTTCCCGCTGCTATAGCTTATGGAGCCACGGCCGTGGTGCCCGCAGGTGTGGTGATGATAGGTGGCACAGAAGCTACCGGGCCGTCGCACAGGGTGATGCTGCTCAATCTTACGTCTGACGGAGAGGCCACGCTGGAGCAGTTGCCGTCGCTGCCTATGAGTATCGACAATATGGCTGCAGCATCTATCGACACCAAGGTATATGTGGCCGGCGGTAATGTCGACGGTAAGCCTTCGCGTGCTTTGTATGTGATGGATGTCGAGCGTCCGGACGACGGGTGGCGCAAGATAGGTGAGATGCCGGGAAATCCAAGGGTACAGCCTGCGATGACGGCTGCGGCAAATGACTGCGGCGAGATGTGCTTGTATCTGTGGGGTGGTTTTGCTCCGCGCCATGACGGCATAGAGCCTACGCTCAATACCGATGGCCTATGTTATATACCGTCGGCAAATCAATGGATTTCCCTCCCGGCTCCTGTGGGCGATGGTGAGGAGGTGAGTCTGGGCGGAGGAGCTGCCGTAACGCTTACTGACGGATTGATAGCTGTATGCGGAGGTGTTAACAAGGATATATTTATCAGTGCATTGCGGGCGCAGCCTGATGATTATCTGATGCACCCGATAGAGTGGTATAGATTTAACCGACACACGTTTGTATTTGATCCTTCTTCAATGACTTGGGTGGAGCTGCCAGAGGCGGTCACTGCCGAATCGGCACGGGCCGGAGCTGCGATGGTGGCCGGAAAAGATAATGATTTCTATCTCATAGGCGGCGAACTGAAACCACGCATACGTACACCGCACACACTTCATTGCACTATTGTATGTGATTATGAATAAGCAGCTTGACCTTTCGGTAAGTAATCTGGGTACCACACTTCGCCATGACTATGACATGGCTATATTGCCTTGGGGCGCTACGGAGCCTCACAATCTGCATCTGCCTTATCTGACTGATGCTATTCTCAGTCATGATATAGCAGTAGATGCCGCTGAATTGGCTTTGGAGGAATCAGGATATAGAGCCATGGTGCTTCCTCCTGTCACTTTCGGATCACAGAATCCGGGACAGCGCGATGTGCGGTTTTGTATCCATTCACGTTATGACACTCAGCGTGCCATACTCACTGATATCGTGGCCTCGCTTGACCATCAGGGTATTAAGCGACTGCTTATAGTCAACGGACATGGCGGAAACAATTTCAAGAATATGATTCGCGACCTGGCGGTAGATTATCCTGATATGCTGATAGCCTCAAGCGAATGGTTTAAGGTGTTGCCTGCGAAAGAGTATTTCGACGAACCGGGCGATCATGCTGATGAGCTTGAGACTTCGGTGATGATGCACTATCATCCTGAATTGGTCAATCTCGATGATGCGGGTAGTGGAGACGCCGGTGGAGGTTGGGCTGTAGAATCACTTCGCCGTGGTACGGCATGGATACCGCGCAACTGGAATCGTGTGAGCCACGACACGGGGATAGGGTCGCCTCGTCGGGCTACAGCTGAAAAGGGAGCGGCATTTGCCCGTGATGTAGCCCGGCAGTATGCGCTTCTCATCGCCGATCTTTGCTCTGGTAAGGATTTGTATCTCCCGATCTGATTTGACATGAGGCGGTACCTTATCCCTGATAGATCTGCAACTTTAATCGCACAAGTTGCGGATGTTTTTGGCCTAATTAATACTGTCTAACAATCATTATAGCGAAAATATAAACTAATTGACTGAAATAATCGTTAATACTTTGCATGGTACGAAAATTTTCGTACTTTTGTGATACCTTATCGCCCTTAGGTGGAAAATACTAAGGCTCGCCCACCCCTTAAGGTGGGCTTATTTTTTATGGATAAACAGAGAGTAATCGTATACATTGACGGCTTCAACTTCTACTATGGTCTGAAGAAGAATACCAATTGGAAAAAATATTATTGGCTTGACATTGTCAAATTGTTTGAAATGTTTATGCGTCCTAATCAAGAACTCGTGGCGGTAAAGTATTTCTCGGCACGAGTCGATGATATTGACCAAAGCCTAAGACAAAACGCATTCTTCCAAGCTAATAAGGAGAACCTGAAGTTCAAATTGATTCTTGGTAAATATTTGAAGAAAGAGATTACGTGCTTCAACTGCGGCAATAAAATCCACTCTCATGAGGAGAAAGAAACAGATGTTAGGATTGCCACTCAGATAGTTGCCGACGCTTATCAGGATAATTGCGACCTTGCCATAGTGGTTTCAGCAGACAGCGATATGATTCCTGCAATAGAATTGGCTACTGAAGCCGGACATAAAGTCGTTGTATATTTTCCTCCTCACCAGTATTCCAGCAACCTTGCATCTATGACATCAAGTAAGCCTGTTCAGTTAAAACAATACGAAAGTCGATTCCGTCAGTGCATCTTACCGGATGTTGTACATCTTGGTATTCCGGATTTTGATTTGCATATACCACCCAAATGGAAAAATTTCCAATAACGACACAAAAATATACAAGCAACTATACAAGCATATAAGATAACAACAGCAAAACTCACTGAATATCAAGGTGCCGATTTTTAATGTTTAAGTTCTAAGAATCTTTGTTGCCCCGGTTCGATTCATTATGGCACCGCACACACAAACAATAAGCCACTTATTTTCAACAGCTTATTTCTTTTGTATAGCAAAAATCGGATAATTTTATTTGTGGCATGGGGTAAATTTATATATCTTTGTGAGTGAAGTGTTGATGTAATCATAAGAGAATGATGCGGGTACTTCGGATTTAATAATACAAGCGTTTTTTGCTTTATCCATTCCTGAAATCGCCAATTTCATTTATACGCGGATACAGCAGTCAGAAAAACGCTTCATGTTTGCGTTTATAGCCTTTCGTGGGGGGATGCCTCACGTCAGACTATATATCGGCTTGCGTGGGGTGGACTGTTTTCGCGTAGACGGTGTTTGGCGATACCGAGGAATGATAATCAGAACATTATCCCACGCTTGTTGTGTGTATATAAATATTTTGAATTATCAGTTCGCATACCGGGGATAAATTGCGGCGCAATTAAATCTATACATTTATGGCAAAAGTATTAAGTAAATTGGTAGTGGTAATGTTGCTATTTACTTCGGTTTCAGCCGGTGCCTGGGGTGCAAAAAAAATCACTGTAAAGACTATTCCGGAGACAGCCGAGATTTTTGTAGACGGCCAGCCTGTGGGAGAAGGTGCCTACACGGTAAAATTTGAAAAGAACAACGAGTATTATGTGGTGAAGATGAAGGCAGTGGGATTTGTTGAAAAGACAATAACTTTGCGTAAGTCGGATCCGCGCAATTCGATTTTGGTACGCCTTAATGAAGATGAAGCTATGGAGGCTTCCATTGGTAGTGAGGACGGTACTGATGTGGCTAACACATGGTTTGACATCACTTGTAGGCGCGGTATGACTGAAGACCAGGTGTGGAAACGACTGATGAGCATAGCCACACGCTATTTTTCTAATATCGAAGTGCGTGATAAGGCAGCCGGCTGGATAAAATCGGCCTGGAAACAGACTTCATTCAAAACTCAGGTGGTGAGAACGCGTCTTGAAGTGCGTATGTCGTTTACCGGCGACGATGTGATAAGCTACCGCGCCCGAATAAGTTCGGAAATAAATGAGGATAAGGATTGCAGGGGCAAGAATTGCTTTGTGACTTATGACCGTGTATTGAAAATATTCGAGCCGATGATAGAAGAATTGCAGACTGCAGTAGGTGGTGGAGAATAATTTGTTAATCTGAAAAATAATTGATTATGAATAAAATAACGTTGGCAATAGTAGTGTGGTGCGGCGCGGTATTCGGCTGTGCGGCTCAGACAATGAACACACTTGATAAAGGAGCTGAGTCAATAGAGATGATAAGCTGCAGCGATCCGGAATATGATTGGCAGCAATTTGAGAAAAAAACAGGCAAGGCACTTGTGACAAAGAAGGGGCTGGAGCTTGAATCAAAGAAAGATGATATCTATACCTTGACTTTCTGTGAATTGCCTGTAGATGTGACGGAAGACAATTTTGTGGTGCGTTTCGATATGTCTCCGGCCGGATTTTCCGATGAAAAACCTTTCGGTATTATTTTTGATTATGAAAATGCCACCAAATATCGCATGATTGTTTTTCTAAAGAAAAGCTATCAATTTGTAACTGTAGATGATGGTAAAATGTCGGTGGTGAAAGAGGGTTTGTATAAATTGAAGGGCAAAAATAAAAGTGTCACCGTAGACCTGAAGCAGTACCGTGGTAAATTGTTTTGCGCTATCAACGGATTGGAAATGATGAAAACCAAGACCCCTGAACTTAAGAATCCTATGTTTGGATTCATTGTCGGGCCGAAATCGAAAATGATTTGCAATTCTATCGGTTATTATCGGGAATCGTCGGTAAATGATGAGGATCCGGAATAAACGGATATTTGCCATACGCCGTTTTTTTGAGGTTGAATCAAGATAATTTGGTTCAACCTTAATTTTGGTTATTAAGGGCGCAGGAGCATGAGGGATTGGGCGGGGGTGAGATGCGTGCGCGGGTGCCGCCAGTGTGGCCATAGCTGGGCCATCGGTACAAGGACGAAGGGGCGCAGGAGCATACGGGGGTGAGGGAGGGTAAGCTGTGGCAATGAGAGTGTGATGTTGTCGCAGGCTATGAGATCGATATCGATGGGGCGGTCGGCATAGGAGCCGTCGGGGTGGCGGTGGGGGGAGCCGTTTCCTATGCTGCGCTCGATGCCGAGAAGTATATCGAGCAGTGGCAGCGGGTCGGTGGAGGTGTGAAGCGTGATGCCGAGGTTGGCATAGGTGTGGGGCGAGTGGTAGCCCCATGGGTCGGAGTATATTATGTCGGAGCGCCGTACTGTGGTGTTCAGCCGTGTCTCAATGGCGGCGACCGCCGCATCGATATAGTGCAGGCGGTCGCCGAGATTGGATCCTATGTTGATGTAGGCTTGGGTCAATTAGAGGGATTTTTTGACTTCAACTTCTTCGAAGCATTCGATGATGTCGTGTTCCTGGATATCGTTGTAGCCATTGATATTTAAGCCGCAATCGTAGCCGGAAACGACTTCTTTGACATCGTCCTTGAAGCGTTTGAGTGAGCCGAGGTCGCCGGTGTAGCGCACGATGCCGTCGCGAATGAGGCGGATTTTCGCAGAACGCTTGATGCGGCCTTCGCGTACGATACAGCCTGCTACTGTACCTACGCGCGAGATACGGTAGGTCTGGAGCACTTCGGCGGTGCCGAGTACCTCTTCCTTGAGGTCAGGCGCGAGCATACCTTCCATAGCGTCCTTGACTTCTTCGATGGCCTGATAGATGACCGAGTAAAGACGGATTTCCACTCCGTCGCGTTCGGCGGCACGTCGGGCAGCGAGTGAAGGACGTACCTGGAAGCCGATGATGATGGCATCGGATGCGGCTGCGAGTGTGACATCGCTTTCTGAAATTTCGCCCACGGCTTTGTGGAGTACGTTGATTTGTATTTCTTCGGTAGAGAGCTTGATGAGCGAGTCGGAGAGTGCTTCGATGGAGCCGTCCACGTCGCCTTTGACTATGATGTTGAGCTCCTGGAAGTTGCCTATGGCGCGGCGACGGCCGATGTCATCAAGGGTGAGGATTTTCTTGGTGCGGTAACCGAGCTCGCGCTGGAGCTGTTCGCGTTTGGTGGCTATTTCTTTGGCTTCATGCTCGTCCATGACGTTGAAGGTGTCGCCGGCAGTGGGGGCACCGTTAAGGCCGAGGATAAGGGCCGGGGTGGCGGGTCCGGCGGATTTGATGCGCTGGTTACGTTCGTTGAACATGGCTTTGATTTTGCCATAGTGTGTGCCTGCAAGGATAAAGTCGCCTACGTTGAGTGTGCCGTTCTGGACAAGCACGGTAGCTACGTAGCCGCGGCCTTTGTCGAGTGAAGATTCGATGATGGAGCCAGTGGCCGGACGGTTGGGGTTGGCTTTAAGCTCAAGCATCTCGGCTTCAAGAAGCACTTTTTCCATGAGTTCTTCTACTCCGATACCTTTTTTTGCCGATATATCCTGCGACTGATATTTACCACCCCATTCTTCTACGAGATAGTTCATACCGGCAAGTTCTTCCTTGATTTTGTCAGGGTTGGCCGATGGTTTGTCTATTTTGTTGATGGCGAATACCATGGGCACGCCGGCTGCTGAAGCGTGGTTGATGGCCTCGATGGTCTGGGGCATTACATTGTCGTCGGCGGCCACGATGATGATACAGAGGTCGGTCACTTTCGCACCGCGAGCACGCATTGCCGTGAAGGCTTCGTGACCGGGGGTGTCGAGGAATGTTATGTGACGGCCGTCGGCGAGCTTGACATTGTAAGCACCGATGTGCTGGGTGATACCTCCGGCTTCTCCGGCGATGACATTGGCATTGCGGATATAGTCCAGAAGGGAAGTCTTACCGTGGTCGACGTGACCCATGACGGTGACGATGGGTGGACGCTCGGAGAGGTCTTCTTCAGCATCTTCTTCATGAGTGATGGCTTCAACTACTTCTGCCGATACGTATTCGGTGCGGAATCCGAATTCTTCGGCTACGATGTTGATGGTTTCAGCATCGAGACGCTGGTTGATGGACACCATCACGCCAAGGCTCATACAGGTGGCGATGACGTTGTTGACGGGTACGTCCATCATTATGGCGAGGTCGTTGGCAGTAACAAATTCGGTGAGTTTCAACACTTTGCTTTCGGCGCGTTCCATCTCTTGAGCTTCGCGCTCACGTGATGCATTGGCTTCACGCTTTTCTTTACGCCATTTAGCGCCTTTTTTCAGACCCTTGTCTTTGGAGGTGAGGCGAGCGAGGGTTTCTTTTACCTGCTTCTGTACATCTTCTTCGTTGACCTCGTTGTGAATCGCGCGACGCTGGTTGCGGTCTTTGGACTGATTGCCACGCGAGTGACGGTCGCGGTCGGTTCCGCTACCTCCGGCCTGCGGCTGGTTGATGTCGATTTTTTCTTTACCGCCTATGCGTTTGCGCTTTTTGCGGTCGGTATTACCTGCATTGGCTGCAGCTGCATTCTGATTGGCAATGCGTTCGTTGCGTTTTTCCTCTTTGGATTTCTTTTTCGGGCGTGTGGTCTGGTTGATGGCCGAGAGGTCAATTTTGCCAATGACGTTGATTGTGGGGCCGATAGGTTTAGGATTTGGCGAGAAAATGGTATCGGCGGGAGCTTCGGGTTTGGTGTCCTGAGGCTTGGGCGTTTCAGTCTTTTGGGGCTGCTGAACGGAAGCGGCAGCGGGTTTCTGAACGGTGGGTTGCTGGGGTTTCGGTGTGTCGGCAGGAGTGTCTTTAACCGGAGCGGCGGGCTTGGGCTGAACCGTATTGACGGGTTTGGCCGGTTTGGGTTGCTCAGGCTTTGGCTGCTCAGCTTTGGGTTGCACAGGCTGAGGCTTGGGGGTCTCGGTTGCGGGGGTGTTTTTGGGTGGTACAGGCTTTCCTGTATTGAGGTCGATGGAGCCAATTACTTTTGGCCCTGCAGCGGCGGGCGCCGAGAGTTTAATCTCTGCAGGCTGAGGTTCGGGAGCAGGTTTTGCCTTCTCTTTGAGTCGCTCGGTGGAAAGTTCGTCGGATTTGGATTTTAGCACACGGTCGGGTTTGTATTCCTGCATCAAAAGATTATAGGCTTGGTCGTCGATGCGTGTATTGGGATTGTCATCGACATCGATGCCTTTTTTTCGCAGAAATTCCACGACGGTGGCAATAGACACATTGATGTCAGCAGCTACTTTACTTATTTTCGTTCTCGCCATATATAATTAAGGGGTTTTATAAAACGGGTATTGAGGAAAGAGGTTGGTGAATTAGTCTTCAAACTCGGCTTTGAGGACTTCGAGGACGTGGTCCACGGTGTCTTCTTCAAGGTCGGCTTTGTCGATGAGAGTCTGACGGGGCGTAGCGAGTACGGCTTTGGCAGTGACGCAGCCTATGTTTTTGAGCACGTCGATTACCCAGCCATCGATTTCGTCCTTAAATTCGTCGAGGTAGATATCTTCGTCGTCGGGTTCTTCGGAGTCGCGGTAAACATCAATGGTATAACCGGTGAGCATTGAAGCGAGCTTGATATTCAAGCCGTTTTTACCGATAGCCTGCGATACCTCTTCGGGCCGGAGGAACACTTCAGCGCGATGTCCTTCTTCATCAAGACGGATACTTGATATTTTAGCCGGGCTGAGAGCACGCTGGATAAAAAGCGAGGGATTGGAGGTGTAATTGATGACATCGATATTTTCGTTGCGAAGTTCGCGCACGATACCGTGGATACGTGAACCTTTTACGCCTACACAGGCACCTACCGGATCGATACGGTCGTCGTAGCTTTCTACGGCTATCTTGGCGCGTTCGCCCGGTATGCGGGCCACGGCACGAATGTTGATGAGACCATCGTGGATTTCAGGCACTTCAAGTTCGAAAAGGCGACGGAGGAAATTCTCGTTTGTACGGCTGACGGTGATTTTGGGATTGTTGTTTTTGTTGTCAACGTTGGCCACGACAGCACGTATGGTCTCGCCTTTGCGGAAGAAGTCGCCGGGAATAGATTCACTTTTGGGCAGCAGGAGTTCGTTTTTCTCATCGTCGAGCAGCAGGGTCTCGCGCGACCATGTCTGATACACTTCACCTGTTACGAGGTCACCTTCAAGTTCTTTGAACTTGTTGTATACGGCTTCTTTGTGGAGGTCGAGGATTTTCGACTGGAGTGTCTGGCGCAGGTTGAGAATGGCACGGCGTCCGAAATCGGCAAAAATAATTTCTTTGGTATGCTCTTCGCCTATCTCCACGTCGGGGTCCTGGTCGGCACGTGCATCGCTGAGGCTGATTTCCATGTTGGGATCCTTGACTTCACCGTCGGGAACCACTGTGAGATTATGGAAAATCTGCACATCACCCTTGTCGGGGTTAAGGATTACGTCGAGGTTCTCATCGGTGCCAAACATCTTGGCAAGCACATTGCGAAACGACTCTTCGAGCACACTGATCATAGTGGCTTTATCGATATTCTTTAACTCTTTGAATTCAGCAAAACGCTCCACCATGTTGGGCGCTTCTTCTTTTTTTGCCATGCTTTAATGGGTTATTTGAAGTTTATGATATATTTCACGTATTTGGTGTCGGCTATAGCGATGGGCAGTTGAGTATCGCGCATCACCGGACGTTTCATGCCGGGCTCTTTTACTTTTTCCTTTACCGTGAGAGTAAACGCTTGAGCTTCCGGGTCGACTGACGATAGAATACCGTGTAGTTTACGGCCGTCGCGGGTAAGCACTTCCACCTCGTTGCCCACATTTTTTTGATATTGACGAATCACCTTGAAGGGAGATGTGATGCCTGCCGAACCTACTTCGAGTTCGTAATCTTCGACATCACGGTCAAAAACAGCTTCTATATCACGGGTGATGCGGGCACAAGTGTCGATATCGACGCTCGAGTCCGAGTCGATGTCTACGGTGATAACATTGCCCGGCGCTATGGTGATATCCACCGGATAGCAGTCTGTGCCTTCAAGCGAACGGGCTACGGTTTGTTCTAATAATTGTTTGTCAATCATAAAGAAAAAAGCATTCGCAGGATTTGCAAATAAAATGGAGGAAGCCTGTGGCCCCCTCCGTGACTACGAATTGATGCAAAGGTAGTAAAATTCACCGGAATTACCGCCTATATTAAACCGCTAAGCACATTGCTTCGGCTTGATTAAACATTAATTAACTATTTTGTCTTTTGATTAGCATGATTTAACATCTTTCCTCTTCTCCTATATCCGATGAGATGAGGGGTGATTTGACGGGGAAGATAAGCGGTAGGGTGTATCTGAGGGTTATTTTGTGTCATTGGGGGAGGAGTCGGATATGTCGGCGGGGGTGTGGGAGGAGAGGTGGTGGAGGGAGTTGAGAGTGCGGCGGAGGTCATCGTTTTCAAGGATTTTGCGCATGGTTTTGAGGGCGTCGGTGTAGTCGGATTTTTTCTGGGAGTTTTCCATTACGCTTTTGGCTTCAATCAGTGTCATGGCGAAGGCTCCGATGGTGGTGAGCAGTGGAAATGCGGGCAGGTGCCATTGCATGGTGGCTTGCAGCAGTGTGACGGAGATGATAAGGAGGGTATCGACTACGGAGAGAACGAGCAGCAGGGTGTAGTAGCCGGAGAGTTTGGTGACGGTGCGCCGGTATCCGCGGGAGGAGGGTGTGCCTCCTGTGCGGCGTATGTGGGTCAGTGCGCTCCGCAGGTCAATGATTACGGCTATGAGCACGGCTATATAGTCGGCTACGGTGAGGAGTGTAATCCACACGAAGGTGTGGAGCATTTGTGGTGAGAGAAGTGAGGATAACATGGTGTTTGCAGATGATAGTGGTTAAATCATCGGCAAAGTTATGGTGCGTTGAGGCGGAATGTGTGCGAATCGCCCTATTCGTGTGTCAGGAGTCGGCTCACGTATTTTCCTATGATGTCAAATTCGAGGTTGACGCGTGTGCCGGGGGTGAATGTGTGGAAGTTAGTGTGCTCGAAGGTGTAGGGGATAATGGCCACGCGGAATGAGTCGGGAGTGCTGTCGCACACTGTGAGGCTGACGCCGTTGACAGTGACGGAGCCTTTTTCTACGGTGACGTAGCCTTTGGCTTCCATGGCGGGGTCTATGGTGTAGCGGAATTTATAGTATCGGCTGCCTTCTACTTCTTCGATGGATTCTACTGTGGCGGTGCAGTCGACGTGGCCTTGGACTATGTGTCCGTCAAGCCGAGAGCCTAATTTCATGGAGCGTTCGAGGTTTACTTCGGAGCCTTCTGTGAGGTCGCCGAGGTTGCTGCGGTCGAGTGTCTCCTTGATAGCTGTGACGGTGTAGGTGTCGCCGTCGATGGCTACTACGGTGAGGCATACGCCGTTGTGGGCTATGGATTGGTCGATGCGCAACTGGTCGGTAAATGATGCTCTGACGGTGATATGGCGATTGCCGTCGCGGTCAGCAATGGCTACTACGGTGGCTGATTCTTCAACTATGCCTGAGAACATGGGCGGATTGATTGTTTTTATGGGTGTGAGGATATATGATTATATAAATATATAGGAGTGAGGTGGCTCATTCGGCGATGAGGGTGGCTGATGTGGCCGAGATGATGCGTGCTTTTACGGTGTCGCCTACCCGATGGTCGCGCCGGGGGAGCACTACGGTCTTGTTTTGGGGAGTGCGTCCCACCATTTGCTGTGAGCTGCGTTTTGACACGCCTTCGATGAGTACTTCCACGGTGTTGCCTATTTCGGCTTGGTTTGATTCGAGCGAGAGCCGGTTCTGGAGGGCAATCATGCGGTTGAGACGGTCTATTTTTACTTCTTCGGCTATATTGTCGGGCATTGTGCGGGAAGCCACTGTGCCGGGGCGTTCGGAGTATTTGAACATGAAGGCTGAGTCGAAACCTACTTCGCTCATGAGCGAAAGTGTTAGCTGAAAGTCTTCTTCGCTTTCGTTGTGAAATCCGGTGAAGAGGTCGGTGGTGATGGCGCAGTCGGGGACAATGCGGCGTATGGCGGCTATACGGTCGAGATACCATGCGCGTGTGTAGTGGCGGTTCATGGCTTTAAGCACGGTGTCGCTGCCGCTCTGTACGGGCAGGTGGATATGATGGCAGATGTTGGGATATCGGGCCATCACTTCGAGCACGTCATCGCCCATGTCTTTGGGGTGAGATGTGGTGAAACGGATGCGCATATCGGGAGCTGCTTCAGCAACGAGTGCCAGGAGACGGGCGAAGTTTACGGGCTGGCTGCCGGCATCGGTACGGAAGTTGTAGGAATTGACATTCTGGCCCAGGAGTGTGACTTCGCGATAGCCTTTGGCGCGAAGGTCGGCCAGCTCGTTGAGAATACTGCTGACTTGCCGTGAGCGTTCGCGTCCGCGGGTGTATGGCACTATGCAGTAGGAGCAAAAATTATTGCAGCCGCGCATGATGCTGATAAATCCGCTCACGTTGGATCCGGGCAGACGCACCGGAATCACGTCGCGATAGGTCTCGGTGGTGCTGAGGTTGACGTTGGCCACCGGGTGTCCGGCTTCGGCTGAGGCTATCAGGTTGGGGAGGTCGAGATAGCTGTCGGGGCCTGCTACGAGGTCCACACCGTGGTCATCGATGAGCGACCGGCTGATGCGCTGGCCCATGCAGCCTATTACGCCTATGATGAGGGGGCGTGATTTGGGGCGTTTGCGGCGGAGGGAGGTGAGGTATTGCAGGCGTGAGAGCACTTTCTGCTCGGCGTTGTCGCGGATAGAACAGGTGTTGAGCAGCACAGCGTCGGCTTCCTCCACGGAGTCAGCGGCAGCGTAGCCGGCCATCTGCATTATTGAGGCCACCACTTCGCTGTCGGCTACATTCATCTGGCAGCCGTAGGTCTCGATATATAGTGTTTTGTTGGTGAAATTATCCATATATTGTGTAGGATAGGTAAAAAATATGGTGGTGTAGTTGCACAAATATTTGTTAATTGAGCAATAAACTGTAATTTTGCACAAAATTACGAAATTCGCAGAAAAATCAAATCATAAAACATATATTACTGTAATGGCATTCCCAATACTTTCGGCCGAGGAAGCGGCTGAGCTGATACACAATGATGACAATGTGGGCCTGTCGGGTTTCACAGCCTCGGGTTCTCCCAAAGTAGTTACTGCAGCGCTTGCAGAGAAGGCTGAACGTCTTCATGCAGCGGGCGAAGAGTTTAAGATAAATGTGTTTACCGGTGCATCGACCAACAATTGGGCCGACGGGGCATTGGCGCGCGCCAACGCCATCAACCGCCGCACACCTTATCAGAACACTCCCGACCTGCGCAAGCGTATCAATTCGCACGACGCTCATTATTTCGACCTTCATCTGAGCGAGCTGGCTCAGAAATTTCGCTACGGCACATTCGGCGACATGGATGTGGCCATCATAGAAGTGGCTGAGGTGATGGACAATGGCGAAGTGGTGCTCGGCACGGGTGTGGGCAATGTGCCTACTTACGCCAAACTTGCCAAGAAGGTGATATTGGAGCTTAACTCCAAGCTGCCTAAGAGCATCTACGGTATGCACGACATCTATATGCCGCTCGACCCTCCCTATCGTCGCGAGATTCCGGTGTACAAGCCTTCTGACCGTGTAGGTACACCTACTGTGAAAATCGACCCCGAAAAGATTGTGGGCGTGGTTCACAGCGATTCCTATGATGGTATCAAGGGCTTTACCGAACTTGATGATGTGACTCTGCAGATTGGTGCCAATGTGTGCGGATTCCTTATCGGCGAGCTTCATGCCGGACGTCTGCCCAAAGAGTTCCTGCCTATCCAGTCGGGTGTGGGCAACGTGGCCAATGCGGTGCTGTTTGGCTTGGGCGATGCCAAGGAGATACCTCAGTTTGAAATGTTTACCGAGGTTATTCAGGATGCCGTCATCGAGCTGATGAAGATGGGTAAATGTAAATTCGGCTCTACCTGCTCGCTCACGCTTTCGGACAAGACGGAGGCCGAGGTGCTTAATAATCTTGATTTCTTCCGTGATAAACTGGTGCTTCGTCCGTCGGAGCTTTCCAATAGTCCCGAACTTATCCGCCGACTTGGTGTCATAGCTATGAATACCGCTCTGGAGGCCGATATCTTCGGTAATATCAATTCCACTCATGTGGTGGGTACCCGCATGATGAACGGTATAGGCGGTTCGGGCGACTTCACCCGCAACGGCTATATATCCATCTTCTCTTGCCCCTCCATCACCAAAGGTGGCCTGATAAGCAACATCGTGCCTATGGCTTCGCACATCGACCACTCGGAGCACTCCGTGGATGTGATTATCACCGAGCAGGGTGTGGCCGATCTGCGTGGACTTGACCCGGTGCAGCGCGCCGAGAGCATCATCGAAAATTGTGCCAATCCGTCTTATCGTCCGCTTCTGCGCGAGTATCTCCATCTGGGTACCCCGGGTCAGACTCCGCACACGGTGGAGGCAGCTCTGGCATTCCACGATGCTTTCAAGAACACGGGCGATATGCACAATGTGGACTGGGCAAAATACGGCTATTAATCATATCGGATATATCAGTAAAGAAAGCTCTGCTTCGGCAGGGCTTTTTTTGTGGCATTGACGTTGGCGGTAATTATCAATCTGATAAAGCGTTTTTCTTGTGGTAAGGGCGTGGGTGTGGAGAAAAAGTGGAAAAGTGTGAGGGGATTGATTTGCGGGGACGGTGGAAAAGGATTATATTTGTAGTTAGCAATTTTGCTTGATGAAGAGATAAAGAATGGAAAAATATTTAGTATCGGCGCGAAAATACCGACCATCGACGTTTGCTTCCGTGGTGGGGCAGAAGTCGCTCACGGTGACGCTGCGCAATGCGGTGGCTACAGACCGGCTGGCCAATTCTTACCTGTTCTGCGGGTCAAGGGGAGTGGGCAAGACTTCGTGTGCGCGTATTTTCGCCAAGGCGATTAATTGCTCCAATCGCACACCCGAGGGGGAGCCGTGCAACGAATGTGAGTCGTGTCGTGCTTTCAATGCGGGTACATCGATGAATATCGTTGAGCTGGATGCGGCTTCAAATAATGGCGTGGATGATATCCGCAAGCTGGTGGAGCAGGTGCAGGTGCCACCGTCGATGGGGCGCTACCGTGTGTTTATAGTCGATGAGGTGCATATGCTTTCGGCTGCGGCATTCAACGCGTTTCTGAAGACTCTTGAGGAGCCGCCGGGTTATGTAGTGTTTATACTTGCCACTACGGAGAAGCATAAGATTATCCCTACCATATTGTCGCGCTGTCAGATATACGATTTTCACCGTATCACCATCGATGATATGGTGGAGCAGCTTACATACGTGGCTCAGCAGGAGGGAATAAAGGTAGAGCCTGAGGCGCTAAGTGTGATAGCCCGCAAGGCCGACGGAGCCATGCGCGATGCACTGTCGATATTTGATCAGGTGGCGGCTTCGTCGGGCATGAACATCACGTATGAGTCGGCTATAGATAACCTCAATGTGCTCGACACGAGCTACTATAATCGTTTGCTGGATTGTTTCCTTGCCGGCGATGTGCTCCGGAGCTGGCTTATATATAAGGAGATACGCGACAAGGGCTTTGACTCGCAATTTTTTATCAACGGGCTGGCATCGTATTTCCGTGATCTGATGGTGGCTTCCGATGCTTCGACGCTCAAGTTGGTGGAGGCTACGGAGGCTGTGCGCGAGTCGCTGGCTCAGCGTGCCGTAAAGTGCTCGCCTCAGTTTTTGTACAGAGCCATGTCGCTCTGCAACGATGCTGATCTTAATTACCGCATATCGTCCAACAAGCAGTTTCTTGTAGAACTTACGCTGGCTAAGATATGCCAACCACTCAGCCCCTCGGCCGAAAATGACAGTGCCGGAGAGGGGCAGTCGTTGAAACCTATTGCCGCCGCTCAGGCGCAGTCTGCCGTGACACCGCAGCCGTCGGCAGGCGGTGCACTGCAGGCCGAAGCCGAGAAGGCTCCGATGGCGCAATCGCGCCCGGCTGCATCGCATAAGGTTTCGAGCACTGTCAGTCAGCCGGTGGCTTCTGTGGCGTCAGCGGCGCCACGGGTGTCGGGTATGCCGCGAATCTCCATACGTCAGGGCGCGGCTGCAAATGGCGCGGTTAACAGTGATATGTCGGCACCGACACCGGTTGAAAAGCGTAGTGAATCATTTTCGCAGGATGCGCTCAACACGGCTTGGACCACCTATATATCCACTCACCCCAAGGCGCAGATATTGGTCAACACCATGCGCGCTTCGTATCCGGTGGAGGTGACTCAAAATCATTTCGTGGTGGAGGTGCAGAATCAGAAGCAGATGGAGATGCTCGAAATCAACCGGGCTGACATACTGGAGAAATTACACAATGCGTTGTCGAACGACCTGGTGACATTCGATGTAAGGATTAATGAGAATCGCGACCCGCGTCACACATTGCGCGAAAGCGAGTTGCTCGAAGTGATGAAGCAGGAGAGTCCGGCATTGGTGCACATGATTCAGCAGTTGCATCTGCGGCTGTGAGCAGATAAGAGTATTAACAAGAGTTTTTATATTAGATATGATATTTGGTAAATTGAAAACCGGCGTTGCTGTGGCTGTTGTTCTACTGACGGCGGCTTGTTCGCAGGTGACCCGTGAGGAGATAGAAACCTCGCTTCGCGAGGCAGAGATGTCAGTGGCTTCCGGCGATATGGAGGTGGCCGCAAGCGTGGGGAAGCATCTGATGAGCGATGATAATGTCAAGCATCTTACGGCTACAGATTTGGCACGGTTGAGCATGATGTATATGCAGATGGCCGACAATGGCAATGCTGATGAAAACACCGATATGGCTTCCGAGCTTTATCGTAAGGCTATGGCTATGTCGGCCGACAGTGTATCGGCTTATTATCAGTCGTTGCCTTCCGACAAACTGCAGTATGCCGATATGCTTCAGGCAATCAGCAGCATCGACAGCCGCCAGCCCGATGATATACCTGATTATGCCGAGATGGATACCATACCGCTCGACACCATATTATAATAGGCTTACCGTATGAACTGGCAAGAGAAATTAGAGCAGTTCAGGCGTGACAATCCTGACCTGCCTGAAGGAGAGGAGCTGCAGGCTCCCGCGAATGATGCTACTGCACAGCAGCCGCGACTCGATATAAGCATGGAGCGCAAAGGTCGTGCCGGAAAGACGGCAACATTGATTACCGGCTGGGTGCTTTCCGACGACCAGATAGCTCAGGTGGCTTCCGCGCTGCAAAAACGGCTCGGCACCGGAGGGTCGGCCCGGGGCGGCGATATCCTCATACAGGGCGACCGCAGGGCTGATGTGCATAAACTTCTCACTGAGATGGGATATAAATCGCGTGTGATATAATCCTACAGAAAATCAATACCGGCAGTGATTTCAGTCTACAAGGCATCGGCAGGGTCGGGCAAGACTTTCCAGCTTGCTTATCGTTACATCAAGCTCCTTCTGGGATATAAAGATGAGGAGGGGAGGTATCACCTTGCGCGTAAGGGCAATGATAATCAGCGCAATATTATGGCGTTGACATTTACCAACAAAGCTACCGAGGAGATGAAGGAGCGTATCATTCACGAACTGGCTCTGCTGGCCGGATTTGAATATCGGTGGACTAAAAAGAGCGACTATGCGCCGAAGCTGATGGCGGAATTCGGCTGTACGGCTGATGAATTGCAGGCGGCAGCCCGGCAGTCGTTCTACAAGTTGCTTTTCGACTACAGCTATTTTCAGATAAGTACCATAGATGCTTTTTTTCAGAGCATATTGCGTACGTTTGCCCATGATCTGGACCTTTCAGGTGATTATGAGGTGGATATCGACAAAAGTTTTGTCCTTGCGGTGGCTGTGCGCAGGTTGTTTGATTCGCTCCGGCTCGGAGGTGACTATACGCCGCAGGAGCGGAGGGAGCTTGAAGATTGGATAGAGCAGTATCTCAATCAGGGGCTTAAGGAAGGCTCTTCGCCCAATTTGTTTAACCGCAATTCGTTGTCCTACAAGCGTCTGGTGAAACTAATCTCGGGATTGACTAACGAGAAGTTTGAGCGGCATCGCGATGCGATGATAGAGTTTATCACCGCCGGAAAGCATAAGCGATTTCTTGAAAATCTTGCTGGGAAAAGTAAAGAGATAGTAGATACGGTGCGAAATGATTGCGACAGGGCATTGCGGCTGGTGGATACGGGTTGCTACAGTGAGTCGGTGTCATCAAATCTGATTAAGCTCCTGGCTAAGAAAGAAACTGCTGATTATAAGAAAAATAAAACTTTGCGCAAGGTCTTGGAGGATATCAACGAGGCTTATATCAATCCTAAAAACAAGAAGTGCCGTAATTTACGGGTTGACCGGGATATGGAGCTTAATGCCGCTATCGGGAAGGCGTGTGAGGATATGGCTGAGTTGCTGCCTAATCTCGAGCTTTTTGAAAAAATACGCAAAAATTTTTTCGTGGTGGGACTGATGGCGCGTGTGCAGGAGCTGGTGGCGGAGTCAACGGCCGACGACAATTCCATGCTGCTCGGTGATGCTGCCGGAATGCTGAAAAATATCATAAAAGATGACAGCGTGCCGTTTGTGTTTGATCGTATAGGCGTGATTCTGCGTCATTTCCTGATTGATGAATTTCAGGACACTTCGGAGCTGCAGTGGGAAAATCTGAAGTATCTTGTGGGTTTTGGTCAGGCTGAAAACCACGATAGTCTGATTATAGGCGATGAGAAGCAGAGTATCTACCGGTTCAGGTTTTCCGATGCTTCGATTTTGCAGCATAAGGTTCAGGAGGAATTTGGCCTGCAGGCTCATATCGAGGGTGACACTCCGGCCGAAAATACTAACTGGCGCAGTACGCCGCGTGTGGTGGAGTTTAACAACGAATTGTTTCACCGGATAGCCGCAGAGTATAAACTGAGCGATATCTATCATAATGTCCGGCAGCAGGTGGCATCTAAAAATATTGACAAGGGTGGATATGTGTCGGTTCTTTATGCCGAGAATGTGGATGCCGGGCAATATGAATCCATGGCTTTGGAGCGAATGATGGATAATATTAAGCGCCAGATAGATTCGGGCTACAAGGGGAGTGATATAGTGGTGCTTACGCGTCATCGTGCCGAGGCTGAGCGTGTGGTCAATTATCTGATGGAAAATATTCATGTCACGGCCGGGTTAAGGCATCTGCACGTGGCTTCGGAAGATGCCATGTTTGTGAGGGTGTCGCCTGCCGTACGTATTATCCTGGCCATGATGAGCTATTATGCGATGATGGACCGTCAATCGACCGAGGGCGAGATGGAATCCTCCAGAGTGAAGCGACGCCGACGGATATTATCCATCATCAATCATTACAATTATATCTATGGCGGAAATGATAAATCGGGGGAAGGAAGCCGTGATGCCGGCAAATTGCTGTTGCAGGCTATAGAGAGTGTGCAGGATACTGATGCGGAAGTCGATGCGGAGATGATGGAGTGTATATCGACTTACGGAGTGGCATCGCTCGTGGAGCGTATAATCAGGATTTATCTGCCCGCTGAATTGATTAAGGAACAGATACTTTATATCACAGCTTTTCAAGATGCGGTAATAGATTATTTTGCCCGCTATACAGGCAATCTGCACACATTCCTTCACTGGTGGGATACGGTGGGCTACAATACCAAAGTGGCTTCGGCCGAAGATGAAAATACCCTGCAGGTGATGACGATGCACAAGGCTAAAGGGTTGGAATATAAGTGTGTGCATATTCCCTACGGTAATTGGACTCTGGTTGATTTCAAGAGTCCCGAATGGTTTGATACAGCACCTCTGCGGGAGCTTGATATCGAAGGGGATATGCCTCCGCTGATTCCCCTTACACCTTATGCCGATATGAGCAGTACCGCGCTGAGGAAGCAGTATGACCGACGTTATGAGGAGCAGGTGCTCGATGAGACAAATATACTTTATGTGGCATTTACCCGTGCTATCGATGAATTGATAGTGACTTATCCGAAATCAAGCAAGCCGGATTCGACATCGGCATTGCTCAGTCGCATATTGTCGGCTATGGAGCAGACTCATCAGGTGGTGCGGGCGGAAGCCGCTCCGGGTATGATACACTGGCAGAGCGGAGAGTATCGCAATGCTTTGACTGATACGGCTAATCCGCCCACTGCCTTGCAGCCTACACAGGAGCGAGAGATGCCTCCCTATATCACATTGCGCCACGAAAGTCTATGGAAAGGAGTCACGGTGGACGAGGAGGAGACAGTGAGCGAAGAGGTGGAGCGGGGCACAGCGTTGCATGCCGTGATGGAGCGGGTGCGCTATCCTTATCAGCTGTCGAAGGCCATTCGCTATCAGGTGCGTCGCGGTCGGATTCGGCGCGATGAGATGCCTGAGGTCGAAGCCCTGCTTGAGCGTGAATTATCCCGCGAGGAGGTGCAGCGATGGTTTGCTGCAGATGTGGCGGTGGATATCGAACGTACCATATTCAGTGTGCCTGAAATTTCCTCAAAATATGGTAATGGTGATTTTACACGCACATTGCGTGCCGACCGTGTGATACGCTACCCCGACGGATCGGCTGATGTCATCGATTATAAGACGGGGGAGGAGCGTGCCGAATATTTCAAACAGGTGAGGGAGTACGTGGACCATATCCGACATAGCGGTTGCTCGCCTGTACGTGGCTATATCTGGTATCTTGATCTGGGTCGGATTGTGGAGGTGGAATGACAAAAAAACAGAGCAAATCCGCGGTGGGGTCTGCTCTGTCGATATGTTTCGTAGGGGGAAATCTCTTATTTGAAAAGATATTGCTCGGAGATGGATTTGTTGTTGTGGACGCGGCGGATAGTGTCGGCTATCAGGTGTGCCACTGACAGGATTGTGGCTTTATTGCAGTCGCCCTTGAATGGGATTGAGTTGGTGAAAATCATTTCTGTCAATCCGCAATCGTTGACACGCTGCGATGCCGGGTCGCTCATGATGGCGTGTGAGGCCAGCGCTCTCACTGATTTTGCGCCTTCGGCGAGCATCAGATCGGCTGCCTTGGTGATGGTGCCGGCAGTGTCAACCATGTCGTCGACAAGTATCACGTTCTTGTCCTTGACGTCGCCGATTACGGTCATCGAAGCCACCACATTAGCTTTAGCACGCTGTTTGTGGCATAGCACTAAGGGAACGTTGAGATATTTGGCATAGGAATTGGCTCGTTTGGCTCCGCCCACGTCGGGAGTGGCAACGACCATGTTGTCGAGTTTGAGCGATTCGATATAGGGGATAAATACGGTGGAAGCGTAGAGGTGGTCCACCGGTACATTGAAGAAACCCTGTATCTGATCGGCGTGGAGGTCCATAGTGATTACGCGGTTTACACCGGCGGCCATGAGCAGGTCGGCAACGAGTTTGGCCGCGATGGAAACTCTCGGCTTGTCTTTGCGGTCCTGACGGGCCCAGCCGAAGTAGGGGATTACGGCAATGACCGAGTGAGCCGAGGCGCGCTTGGCCGCATCGATCATAAGCAGGAGTTCCATCAGGTTGTCGGAATTGGGAAATGTGGATTGCACTAAGTACACTTCGCAGCCGCGCACGGTCTCTTCAAACGACACTTCAAACTCGCCGTCGGCAAAGTGCTGAACATTCATTTTTCCTAATTCTACACCGAGGTCTTTACAAATCTCTTCGCCCATGTAGTGTGAGGCTGTACCGGCGAAAATCTTGATAGGGTGAACTATGGATTGCATAATAAATGGAGGTAATGATATTGATGGTACAAAGGTAGAAATTTTTTGTGATATTACCTTATAATTTTGTGGTCATCTTAAGCATCACGGCGTTGTGGGCGGCGATATCGACATTCACTTTGCTGTCAGGCTTAAGCTCGAGGGTCAGGCTATGGTCGCTGAGCAGTTCGCGTGCAGTACGCTTGCCCGGAGTGATGCCTATGTGCTCGAAAGCATGGGCGGGTATGTTTACACTGACATTCACCGGCTTGTCATCGAAGTTGGCGACAATCAGGATAAGTTCGTCGGGGGTGTGACGCAGATAGGCGTATTGTTTGGCCGGATTGAACCCTGGGCTGTAGGGGTTGGCATAGGTGAGGTCAAAGAAGCCTCCCCGGGCTATGGCGTCGACATTGTTGCACAGTTGCAGCAGCCGTGCATAGCGTACACGCAGAAGTACTTCTGCGGAGGTAAGATTCTTGTTGGCCGGATAGCCGTGGTTGAGCCAGCGGCGCAGTGTGCCCACACTCCAGTAGTCGAATATTGTGGTGCGGCCGTCGAGTCCGCTGTAGCCTTCGGCGTCGGCGCCCGGTTCGCCTAATTCCTGTCCGGCGTATATCATCACGGCACCTGTAGAAATGGTGGCGCTTACCACCAGCGATGCCCACACTTTTTCGGGTTCAGCGGCATAGAAAGCCGAGGCGTAGCGTTGTTCGTCGTGGTTTTCGAGGAAGTTGAGCATATGAGGCTGCAAGCCGTCGATGCGCTGCCATGCTGCGGTGATGGAATGTGCTGGTGCGTTATGGCAGTCGATGCCGCGCAGGGTGTCGTAAAGGCCTACTTTGTCGTAGAGATAGTCGAATCCTGCATTAATATAAGGCGCGTAGAGGGAGGTATCGTAGATTTCGGCTATGAAGATGATGCCTCGGAAAGTGGTCTTGATTTGAGGCAGTGCCCATTGCCAGAATTCCACCGGCACCATGTGTACCATGTCGCAGCGGAATCCGTCTACACCTTTTTTTGCCCAGTAACGGAGTATATGGAGCATTTTGTGCCATGTGTCGGGTATAGGCTCGAAATGGCAGGTGAAATTGCCATAATCCACACCATAGTTGAGCTTTACGGTGTCGTACCAGTCGTAGATACCGGGAGTGGGAGTGAAACAGTCGTTGCCCGATGCTTTGGCCGGTGATTCGCGGTAACGGTCGGCATCTTCTCCGAGATCTACACCTGCGGGGGCGAAGGTGGTGTGGGGAAGATAGTAGAAATTGTTATCGCGGTGGAAAAACCAATCGGTGCGGTCATCAGTGCCGAAATCGGAGGGTGCGTCGGCGGGAGCGGCATCGGAGCGATATTCGCGTGCCACATGGTTGGGCACAAAGTCGATTATTACTTTCATGCCTGCGCGGTGAGTGCGTTCTACCAGAGCCTCAAATTCAGCCATTCGGTTGGCGGGGTCAACCGCCAGGTCGGGGTCGATATCGTAGTAGTCGGTGATGGCGTAGGGGGAGCCGGCTTCACCTTTTATCAGGTGGCGGTTGTGGCGCGGTATCCCTATGCCGGAGTAGTCGGGACAGTGGGCGTGTTCGATTACACCGGTATACCATACATGGGTGATGCCCATATCTCGAATGGAGTGAAGTATGCGGGTGTTGATGGCATTGAGTTTGCCCGAGCCGTTCTGCTCCAGAGTGCCGTTTTTGATACAATTTTCGTTGTAGTTGGTAAAGAGGCGTGGGAGTAGCTGGTAGATAATCGGTTTTTCAGACATGACCGTGTGTGGAATGATATAAAGTAAAAGCGGTGCCACAGATTGTGTGGCACCGCTGTAGGTGAGATTAAACTATGGAGTTGGCTTTAGTCCACTCTATGATTTCGGGTATGTATCCGAATGCCAGGCCGGTAACGGTGTCGGCGCAGCCGTAGTACACGGCAATACGTCCGGTCTCTGGGTCATGGAGTGAAGCGCAGGGGAATGTCACGTTGGGCACGTCGCCTGTGAGTTCATATATTTCACGCGGTGAGATGAGGTATGGTCCCGAGCGGGCAATCACTTTCCAGGGTTGCTGGAGGTCGAGCAGGGCGGAGCCGAAAGCATAGACATAGCCGTTGCATGAGCGAAGGACACCGTGGTAGATGAGCAGCCAGCCTTCGGAGGTTTCGATGGGTATGGGTCCTGCTCCTATTTTCATGCATTGCCAGGCAGAATCCTCAAAGGGTGCGGGCGACATCACGTGGCGGTGGCGACCCCAGAATTGCATATCGGGCGATTCGCTGTAGAAGATGTCGCCGAACGGGGTGTGACCTGTGTCGGACGGACGTGAGAGCATGGCGAAGTTGCCGTTGATTTTACGCGGGAACATCACACCGTTGCGGTTGTAGGGCAGGAATGCGTTTTCGAGCTGATGGAATGTTTCGAAATCGGTGGTCCAGGCAGCGCCGATAGTGGGTCCGTGGTAACCGTTGCACCAGGTTACATAGTATTTGTCGTCGATTTTGGCCACACGGGGGTCATAGCCATATACCCATTCAGCTACTTCATCATCGGCGCCTTCGAGGTGGAAGTCTTCTTCGGTGATGTCCCAGTGGAAGCCGTCGACAGAGAATCCGGTGTGGATACGCATACGGCGGTTGGTGTCGTCGCAGCGGAATACTCCGGCGAAGTTGTATTTACCTTTTTTGAATGGTACTACGGCTGAGTTGAATATGGAGTTGGATGTGGGGAGTGCGTCGCGGGGTATCACCGGATTGGCAGAATAGCGCCACATCACATCGTGGCATTTTTCGGGGCGGTCTTCCCAGGGGATGTTGGGGAGGGATTCGCCTACAATGTGGAGTTTGCTCATGTTTTGAAAAAAGTATGTTTATCGTTTGTTTTTTATTGAAAAGAATCTTACATGGTTTCGGTGGCTTCTTCGGCTTTTATTTCCGAGTCGATGGCATCGGCAGCTGATGAGTCATCGTTGTCTGTGTGTGAGAATGGTATGATCCATGCTAAAATGAATGCCGGCACAGCCACAATCAGTGCTATGAGGAAGAATAGCTCATAGCCGGTGTGCTCGCATATCCAGCCGCTTATCATACCCGGAAGCATCACTCCGAGATTCATTATTGCGGAGGCGAAGGCGTAGTGTGCCATGGAATGGCGTCCGGGAGCCACCTGCTGCATCATGAACATGGTCAGACCCACGAATCCGAAGCCGTAGCAGAAATATTCAAGTACGAGGCCGGTGCCTATCGTTATCATGTTTTGGGGCTGCAGCAATGCGAAGAGGAAGTAGATTACAAATGGAATGTTGAATATACCCACAAGGGTAAACAATACCTTGCGGAGGCCGAAGTGTGATATGAAGTATCCGCCGAGAATCGAGCCGATGATGAATGCTACGGTTCCGAGAGTGCCATAGATAAGACCTATCTGTTCGTTTGTCATGGCAAGACCGCCATCGGCTAAAGGTGCTTTCAGGAACAGTGGCACCATCTTCATGGCAAATCCTTCGGTCAGACGATAGCATACGATGAAAAGGATATATATCCAGATGAATTTTTTGCGGAAGAAAGCTGTGAGTACACCGCCCATCTGCTTCATGGATTCGCTGAATGTGATTTTTTCAGTGGTGGTCTTGGTTGCACCGGGCAGGAAGAAATAGTGGTAGATGGCGAGGCATATGAGCAGAGCACCTATGATGCCCATGATTATCATCCATGCGTAGAAAGGAGCGCGTTCGGGGTTGGTGGTCTTGAAATGGTCCATCAGCACACCGGCCAGTGCTACTAATCCGCCGTTTGCGAGCACTTTGGCCAAATTGTAGAATGCGCCTTGCCAACCTATGTATTTCGACTGGGTCTTTTTGTCGAGAGCCGACAGGTAGATGCCGTCGGTGGCTATATCGTGGGTGGCTCCGGAGAAGGCTATTATGCCCATCATGGCTATGGCGAAAGCAAAGAAGTGAGGTAGCGGCAGCAGGAATACTATTATGGCGAAGCAGAATCCTGACAGTGCCTGAGTGGCTATCACAAAGTTTTTCTTTGTCCAGAATATTTCGAGCAGCGGGCTCCAGAGAAATTTCAGTGTGTAGGGCAGAGTGAGCAGCGATGTCCAGAAGGCTATTTCGGTTTTGTCGACACCGAGGTCGTCAAACATTATAACCGTCACCAGATTCAGGACTATGAATGGCAGTCCCATGGCGAAATATACCGAGGGAACCCATGCTAAGGGAGAAATCTTTTTTTGTGATGTCATGATATTGCAGCTGATTATATTGTCACGAAATGTATTGTGTTGGTACCCCGGAGCAGAATCGAACTGCTATCAAAAGTTTAGGAAACTTCTATTCTATCCGTTGAACTACCGGGGCAGTCTTTTTTTTTTCGACACACAAAGTTAATAAAAATTATATTTGCGTCACTATCCCGCCGCTTGAATTTTAGCGGGAGTAGGTGGCGAAGCGGTAAGTGAGTGAGGTGAGGGGGTCGACAATTGCGGGTGAGACGTCGGTAAGATGCCATTGCCCGGCATCTATTTCGGGAAAGAATGTGTCGGCTCCGGGAGTGTCGGCATCTACTTCAGTGAGGTAAAGGCGTGTGGCCAGAGGCATTGCTTGTGCGTAGATAGCTCCGCCGCCTATTATGAATGTGTCGTCAGCTCCGGTGAGAGCTATGGCATGGTCAAGCGAGGGTGCGGTTTCTACATCGGGGGCGTTCCATAGCGGGTCGCGGGTGACGACGATGTTGCGTCGGCCTGGAAGAGCGCCTTTTGGGAGGGCTTCAAAGGTTTTGCGCCCCATTACTATGGGGTGGCCGAGGGTGAGTGTCTTGAACCGGCGGAAGTCTTCGCTTATGTGCCAGGGCTGGTCGCCGCCGATGCCTACGGCTCGGTCACGTCCAACTATGGCTATGATGGATATCTGTTTTGTCATACGGATACTTTTGCTGGGATATGGGGGTGGGGGTCGTAGTCGGATAGGGTGAAGTCATCGAATGTGAAGCTGAAAATATCTTTCACTTCGGGGTTGAGGGTCATGGTGGGGAGGCGGCGTGGCTCGCGCTCGAGCTGCAGACGCACCTGGTCGAAGTGATTGTTGTAGATATGGGCGTCGCCAAGAGTGTGTACGAACTCACCCGGTTGGAGTCCTGTGACTTGTGCTACCATAAGCAGAAGCAGTGCGTAGGAGGCGATGTTGAACGGAACACCGAGAAATATATCGGCGCTGCGTTGATAAAGCTGTAGGCTGAGTCGTCCTTGGGCTACATAAAACTGAAAGAATGCATGGCATGGGGGCAGATTCATGTTGGGAAGGTCGGCTACGTTCCATGCCGATACTATTATGCGACGTGAGTCGGGGTTGTTTTTGATTGTATCTATGACATCTGAAATCTGGTCGATGGAGCCTCCGCGATAGTCGGGCCATGAGCGCCATTGGTAACCGTAGATGTGTCCGAGGTCACCATCGGGGTCGGCCCATTCGTTCCATATCCTGACACCGTTGTCCTGCAGATATTTCACATTGGTGTCGCCTTTTAGGAACCATAGCAGTTCGTGGATTATCGATTTGAGATGCAGCTTTTTGGTGGTGAGCATCGGGAAGCCGTCGGCGAGGTCGAAGCGCATCTGATAGCCAAAGACGCTGCGTGTGCCGGTGCCTGTGCGGTCGGATTTATCTACTCCGTTGTGAAGTACGTGGTCAAGAAGCTGGAGGTATTGTTTCATTGTTATGAGTTGGATTGTTGGTTTGCTGAGTGGGAGTGGGTGGGGTTGTTATCCCGGAGATTTTTTGCATCATGGGCAGTGCGAGTTGTTTGCGTCGAGTGGTGTAGCGTATTGCACCGTTGTCGCATACATCGGTGCAGTCGAAGCACACTACGCATCGCGAGCCGTCGACCACGTGGTCCGTGAGGTCAATACATTCGCTTTTGCATCGGTCGACACATTTACGGCATTGGGTACACAGGTCGGTGTCGATGTCAAACTGGAGTATGGAGTAGCGGCTTACAAAGCCCAGAGTGGTGCCGATGGGGCAGATGGTGTTGCAGAGCAGCCGGCCTCTGCGGGCAGATATGGTGATGATTATGCCTATGGTAGCTCCGGTGAGCAGGGCTGTGGAGAGCATGGTGTAGGAGAGTATGGCTTCGGCCTGCCGTGCCTCAAGGTTCTCGGGGAGGGTGCCGCTGAGGGCCGATACTTCGGTGCACACTGTGGAATATAGCCTGAAAGGATCGAGCAGCGTGATGACAGAGGTGATGGACATGACAAGCGCCACGGCCATAATCAGCAGCATGACAGGGCGGAGCACGTTGTTGGGGCGACGGTAGTGATATGTGGGTTTACGGCGTCGCATCGCTGTGCGTGTCACTGCAGAGGAGATGTCTTGCACTGAACCTATGGGACAAACGGTCGAGCAATAGATTCGTCCGAATATCAGAGTGATTATAGTCCACACGGCGAAGGTGGATAGAGATAGTGTGGTCACGGCATAGCCGATCTGGATATGTATGAGCCAATCGCTTATCACGGGGATATACAGCGCTGTAGAGCAAAGACACAGGGTCAGTACCATAAAAATGGCCGACTGAATGATGATGCGACTGTAGCGTAGTGTTTTGGTCATTAGTATAATGATATGTGACAAGTCGTGTGCGAAGTTACCTAAAAAAAGCGATATATCGCATTGTGATGCAGGGATAATTATTGCTGATAATAAGGGAGGTTGCCGGGGGTTAGCGTTTTTTCTTGAAAAAATTACGCATCAGGGTGGCTGCTTCTTCGGCCATGACGCCTGACACTACTTCCGTGCGGGGGTGAAACGGAGATGACGAGGTCAGACGCGAGTATCCGCGCTTTGGGTCATCAGTGCCGTAAACTATGCGTGGTATCTGGCTCCAGCCTAAGGCTCCCGCACACATCACGCATGGTTCTACGGTGACATATAGAGTGCAGTCGGTCAGATATTTACCACCGAGAGTGTTGGCGGCGGCAGTGAGGGCCTGCATCTCGGCATGGGCAGTGACATCGCAGAGTGATTCGGTGAGGTTATGCCCGCGGCCGATGACCTGACCGTGGCATACGATTACTGCACCGATAGGTACTTCATCGGCTTGGGCGGCCTTACGGGCTTCATCAAGAGCCATGGCCATATATCGGCGGTCGGTATCGGTGGTGTTCATATAATGTCTATGGTCATGCCTTCCCGGGCAGCAGTGACGTGAGGAAATTCGCTCATGGCATCGCGCACGAGTATGCTGACGTCGGTATAACGTTTGGAATAATGTCCGATAATCAGCATTTTGGCTTCGGCCAGGGCTGCAATGCGCCCGGCTTCGGCAGCTGTGGAGTGGCCTCGTTCTTTGGCGTCGGCTTCGAGTGATGAATCGTAGGTGGCTTCGTGATATACCACATGGGTGCCGTGTATGGCCCGGGCTACCTGCTCGTTATAGGCCGTGTCGCTGCAGTAGGCATAGCTCCTGACGGGGTCGGGTGCGGTGGTCAGTATATCGTTGGCTATGACGGTTCCGTCGGGTTTGATGTAGTCATCGCCGTTTTTTACGGCATTTATGGCTGCGATGGGCAGATTGTGAAATTTGGCCATATCGCCACGCAGATGCCGTTGTTTGGGTTTCTCACGGAATATAAAACCGAAACATGGCACGCGATGGTAGAGCGGAAATGCGGTAACTGTCAGGGAAGGAGTCTCGTAGATGATGCCACCTTCGCGCGGTATGGGCTTGAATATGATGGAGTAGGTGCTTTCGCGACAGAAATAATCGGTGATGCGCTGCATGATGTCGACACCGTCGGCCGGAAGATGGATAACCACTTCACCGCTTTTTTCATGGAGGGAAAGGGTGGACAGCAGGCCTGGTAATCCGAGGCAGTGGTCGCCGTGAAGATGTGATATAAATATCTGATTAAGACGCGAAAAAGGCAGATGCATACGTCGCATCATGCTTTGGGCGCCTTCGCCACAATCTATCATCAACAATTTGCCGCGATAGTCAATCACCTGCGATGAGGGGTTGTGGAGCGGAGTTGGTACGGCCGAACCGCAGCCGAGTATGTTAAGTGTAAAATCAGACATCGTTACAAAGGTAGTGTTTTTTCGTGGAAAAATTGTTAACTTTGCCGAATATGGAACAAGCACTACTCGAAAAAGACAGTATAGTTCAGCCGGAGCTGTGGAGTCTGCAGATGCTGCTTTCACCCGGACGCCTTGATGTGGGACTTTATCCCCCCATGCAACGTGAGGAGATGATTTGGCGCAGTTTCCGGCTTGATGAGTCGGCTTCGGGCGGTATGCTTAAGGCTCTTGAGGAGACTATCTATGGTAATCCGTTGCTGCTAAGTGATTTTAAGCGTGTTGAATGTGTGGTTGATACCGCTCATAGTGTGCTGTGTCCGCCTGAATTATCATTGGAACAGGCCGAGTCGGTGACCGAGGGGATGTGGGGTGATGACACCGAACACCGGGGTGAATTGGCTTGCTGTCCTACTGGAGCTGACAATGCGGTGATGTATATGGCTGTAGATGCCGATGTGGAGGCATTCCTGCGCCGTACGTTCTACAATATCAAGTTTTTGGAGCGTAAAGCGCAGCTTTGTCGATATCTGATTTCGCATCCCGGGAGTGAGAGTGAGTGCAGGCTTTATGCTGTGATTGATGCCGGTCGCTTGATTGTCATAGCCATGCAGGGTGAGAAATTGCAGGTGGCCAATAGCTTTGCTTTCGGAGCGGCGGCAGATGCCGCTTACTATACGCTTGCTTGCGGGGCTATGCTCGGGTGGGATATGCAACGCTGCGATGTGCGTTATTGGGGAAAGATGGAGGAACAGGATACGTTTGTGGGGTTGCTGCGCCGCTATGTGCCGTCGGTTAAGCCGTTGTCTTTTCCGGTGATGCGCTATCGGGTCAATAAGAATATTATGAGTGCGCCCTTGGATTTATTGATTACAGGACAATGCGGATAATTAGAGGAAAATACGGACGCCGCCGATTCGATGTGCCGACAAATATTACGGCCCGGCCCACTACGGATTTTGCGCGGGAAAATATATTTAATGTCATTGAAAATCTGATTGATCTGGAGGATTCTGTAGCTCTGGATTTGTTTGCTGGAACGGGGGCGGTGACTTTCGAACTGCTCAGCCGTGGCGCCCGCATGGTTACTGCGGTGGAGAAGGCTTCGACACAATATCGGTTTATCGAACAGGTGTGTACTCGTCTGGGTGCTGATAATCTGCGTCTGGTGCGGGGAGATGTGTTTCGCTTTCTCGATAGCTGCCGGCCGGCTTCGTTTGATTTCGTTTTCGCCGATCCGCCCTACGATCTGCCACGCTTTGAAGAGGTGGCACCCAAAGTGCTCGATGGGGGTATAGTTAAGCCGGGCGGAATTTTTATTCTTGAGCATTCGCGTACACGCGATTACAGTTCGTTGCCTGATTTTTATCGCCATCTGGCTTACGGCAGTGTCAATTTCTCAATTTTTAAGATGAAATCGGACAATGAGTGACAATAATATAAAGGAGATACACAGTCATCGCTCATTCTTTCAGTGGTGCAGGCGTTATATCAGTCTGACTACTTTCGTGGTGATAGGGGTGCTGGTGTTTGTGATGTTTTTTACTGACAAATCCACCACCGACACGTTTTTCTACACTCGCGAGGCTGAACAGCTGCGTGTGGAACTGAAGGCGGCGCAGGATTCGCTTGCTTATTACAAGCAGCTTAATGACAATGTGTATCAAACGCCTGAGGCTATGGAACGGGTGGTGCGCGAGCATTTTCATATGCAGCGGGAAAATGAAGATGTATATCAAGTAGTGGAACAAGATTGAAAACGAAAAAAATATTGATATGATTCAAAATGAAACCAATGACGGATATGCACGGCGTAATGTCGTAAGCAACTGGATATTCAATATCGGCTTGCTGCTGGTGCTTGCCGGCACGGCGTTGCCTCTCCTAATGGTCGATATGCAGGCCGGAAGCTATATGTATTGCATAGGAGCGGTGGCGGCATTTATCGGCAAGTTGATTCGCAAAGTGGATAAATCATTGCCTCTGAGAGTCCGCCGGCTGATGCGTATGGAGCTTTGGGCTGCTCTGATTTTTTGTGTCGGCGGTGTGTTTCGCCTTTTTCCGCAGTGGGCTTACGGTCCTAATGACTGGCTTGCGTTCACTCTCGCCGGAGGCGTGCTGATAGTTTATGCCACATTAATGATACCTCGAGCATTAAGAAAATAACGTTATAACGTGCATCAATTCGCTAATAATTACTAACTTTGCGCCATATGGCACTACATCTCACAATAGACCAAGGTAATTCGGCCGCCAAACTGGCTCTTTGGGAGGACGAGCAACTCGTAGAGGTCAAGATTGTCAACAGTCTGACTTCCGACGTGTTGAGGGGGTTTATAAGTGCCGCGCCTGCCAAGGTAGACTCTGCTATCTACTGCTCGGTGGCTTCGAAAGGCACCGAGGTGGTGGCCTGGTTGGAAAATATGGTGCGCAAGGTGATGCGTCTGCAGCCGGGTATAGCACTTCCAATAGATATAGACTATGGCACTCCCGGGTCGCTCGGGGCTGACCGTATAGCGGCTGCGGTGGGGGCCCGGGTGCTTTTCCCCGACAGTTGGCTGCTTGTAGTCGATGCGGGTACGGCGGTTACTTATGATGCTGTCACCCCCGACGGAAAGTTTGTGGGAGGCAATATAGCTCCGGGTATGAATATGCGTCTGGAGGCGCTCCACCGCTTTACGGCACGATTACCACGGGTGGAGATGCCGCGTGAACTTCCTGCTACCGGTTTTTTCGGTCATGATACGGCTTCGGCCATGATACTCGGAGCCGTATATGGTATAGTAGGAGCGTTGTCGTATTACCACAGTCATCTGCCCCAGGGCAACAAGGTGGTGATGACTGGGGGCTGGGCGCCTGAACTGAGCCGTCTTTGTGATGTGGACTCCGTGGTAGTGGAGCCTAATTTAGTAAGTAAAGGACTTAACAGAATATTAATGTATAATGAAAATATCTAATCGAATCTTGATTCTGTGCATGGCACTCTGCGGGTGTTCGGCCGGAATGTCAGCGCAGACCAATTCGCCTTATTCCAAATTCGGCTATGGCCTGCTTAGTAACAATGCCACTGCTGCGCAAAGTCTTATGGGCGGAGTGGGTTATGCCATGAATGGCAACCGGCAGATAAATGTGATGAATCCGGCATCGTATGCCGCTTCCGATACGCTTACATTCCTTTTTGATATGGGACTGGATTTCACTACAATAAAATCGAGTGATATCGGTAATGGAGCCAAATCGACTAATTTTGGCGGCGGGCTTGACTATGTGACCATGCAAGTGCCTATAGGCAAATGTATGGGTGCCAGTATCGGTCTTGTACCTTATTCATCGGTAGGATATTCGTTTGGCTCTGATATTAACAACGGTACTACCAATCATGAAGGTTCAGGTGGTATAAATCAGTTGTATCTCGGTTTTGCAGGTCGTGTATTCAAGGGGCTGAGTCTTGGCTTTAATGCGTCGTATATGTTTGGCACTCTTATAAATGGTGTCTATGTCAATCCGGAAGATGGCGCTTCGTCGTCGCTCTTCGAGCAGGTGGTGAAGGTGAAGGACTGGCATATTCAGTTTGGTGCTCAATATAATTTCGATATCAATCGCGATAATCGCCTTACTCTCGGTCTGGTGTTTTCACCCGGTAAAACATTGCTCGGTGATGCCGAAGTGGTGAAATATGACATTACAGCTGAGTCGAAGCCCACAGACAATCTTGAGGATAAGATTTCGCTGCGCGGAAATGCATCGTTGCCTGAAAGCTGGGGTGGCGGTGTGAGCTGGCGCTGGCAAAAACGATTGCTCGTGGAGGCTGATTTTACATATCAGCCCTGGAGCGAAGCCAAGGTGCTGTCGATGAAGAATTTTGTGACATCGCCATTGGCTGACCGCTGGCAGGTGGGTCTCGGAGCGGAATTTACTCCCCAGCCTCGCGGTAATTATCTGCAGCGCATCACTTATCGCGCAGGTGGTTTCTATAATCGTGATTATATGATGGTTAACGATAATCATGTCAAGGAATACGGCATAGGAGTAGGTTTCGGTCTGCCCACCATGGCATCGAAAACGCTTGTCAATATCGGTTTGGAGTATCGTCGCCGTCAGGCTTATCCTTCGGCACTGCTCACTGAGGATTATTTCAATATTAAGCTCGGCATTAATTTCAACGAGCTTTGGTTCTTCCAAAATAAGATAAAATAAGGCTGCGTAATAGTACCCGGTGAAAAGAGATAGCGAAATATCGTCGGACGGTGGTGCGCGGATAGCTATATGCGGTCTGCGATTGGCGCTGATGTTTTTCGTGGGATGTGTGACGGCTCTGTGGAGCTGCAGCGATGAGAAAAAAGATGTGCTCGCGGGAGAAATTGACCCGGAGACTTTCGCTACGATGACCACTACGGAGGTGTCGTCGCTCATATCTGATTCGGGAATCATCAAGTATCATATCATGGCCCCGCTGTGGCTGGTGTATGACGAGGCTGCCGAGCCCCACTGGCGTTTTCCCAACGGACTTTTTCTGGAGAAATATAATGATAATTCGGAGCAGGATGCTTCGATTCGCGCCGATTCGGCTATATATTATAAAACCCGTCAGCTCTGGCGGCTCGACGGCTATGTGGAGATAGCCAATCCTCAGGGCGAGAGGTTCCTGACCGAACAGCTCTTCTGGGATCAGCGCCACGCCAAGGTCTACAGTGATTCATTTATTCATATCGAGCGTTCCGACCGCATTATAGAAGGATTCGGCTTTGTGTCCAATGACCGTATGACCAAATATGAGGTGCTAAATGTGTCGGGCATCTTCCCTTCTGAAAAATTCCGCCCCGGAGAAGGCGGTTCCAAGCGCGACAGTCTTGCTTCGGACAGCGCTTCCACTCACCGCACTAAGGCTCGCTCATCGGTCACCGTCGATTCGGCGGGAGTGACCAATGTGATAATTAAGTCCAACCGTAAAATAGCATCTGAGGAAAAGCCTTTGATGCCTATGCAGCCCAAGGGGGCGGCGTTTAACGGGTCGCCTGTGGTGAACGACCGCTCAATGCCACGCGCCACTAAATCCCCGCTACGTAATCAACAGAAAAAATAATCTTTCCCTATGGATATAACCACTTGGATTCTTATAGCAGTGTTAGCTCTTATCTTCTCGGCTCTTTTTTCGGGTACTGAGATAGCTTATATCACCTCGGATCGCGTGCGTGTGGAGGTGGATTTGAATCGCGGAGGTTTTCTGCGTAAAATCATAGGCCGCTTCTATTCAGATGAGGATCTTTTTATATCCACTATTTTGGTGGGCAACAATATAATGCTTGTGGTCTACGGTATGGGCGCTGCGTATCTCATAGAGGATTGCTGGCTTGACCACACATCGTTAAATCAGGCTGTGATACTGATTCTTTCCACACTCATATCTACGGGTGTAATTTTGCTTACGGGCGAGTTTTTTCCCAAGGCGATGTTTCGTATCAATCCTTACACTTCGCTGAAAATAATCGCATTGCCCATGATGCTGTTTTATGTGGTGCTTTATCCGGTGTCGCTGTTCACGTCGTGGCTGTCGAAGTCGCTTATGAAGCTGGCGGGAATCCGCACCATATCCGAGCGTATGGGAGTTCTATCGGTGGGTGACCTCAATCAATATCTCGAAAAGACTATCGATGAGGTCAATCCTGACAAGTCGCCGGTGGAAAACGAGGTGAAGATATTTCACAATGCTCTTGATTTTTCACTCACCCATGTGCGTGACTGCATGATGCCCCGCAATGAGATTGTGGCTGTCAATATTGATACCACCACTCGCGAAGAGCTGTCGGACCTGTTTACAAAATCGGGTCGCAGCAAGATAGTGGTGTTTCAGGAAGATATCGATAACGTGCTTGGATATATCCATGTCAGTGAGCTTTTTGACCCGTCGCGTGACTGGAAAGAGCACATCATACCGGTGCTGTATGCACCTGAGACGCTTCTTGCCAAAAAGCTGATGCGCCGGCTGCTGGCCGAGAAACGCTCGCTTGCGGTGATAGTAGATGAGTTTGGCGGCACGGCCGGTATCGTAACTCTGGAGGATTTAGTGGAGGAGATATTCGGAGATATTAAAGATGAGCATGATACATCTAACGAGAAGGTGAAAGTGATAGCCGATGGCGAATATGAGTGCCCCGGACGTATAGAGGTGGAAACCTTGCGCGAAGAGTATCATATCGATATACCGGAAGATGATGCTTATCAGACCCTTGCGGGCTATATTCTGCATAATCTGGGCAGTATACCTCAGCAGGGTGAAGTGGTGAGGATAGATGATGTCACTTTCACCATACTCAAGCGTACGGCTACACGTCTGGAAATGATACGTATCCTTCTCCCCTCGAAGGAAGTCTGATTTGAGGATTTATTTTAGCTTGGCGAGAGCTTCGGCAATGCGATGCATGGCTTCGCGGATATTTTCGTCGGAGGTGGCGTAGCTCAGTCGGATATAGCCGGGCAGGCAGAAGGCGGCTCCATCGACGGTGGCTACATGTGCTTCTTCAAGCAGATACATGGCCAGGTCGCCTGCGGAGCGTATCACACGCCCGTCATAGCTTTTGCCATAAAAAGAGGTTACTTCGGGGAAAAGATAGAAAGCTCCCTGAGGTACATTGACTTTCAGCCCCGGTATCTCTTTGGCTAACTTTACCACCAGGTCGCGGCGACGGCGGAAGGCTGCGCACATGGTTGCAACGCAATCCTGCGGCCCGAGATAGGCAGCTTCAGCGGCTTTCTGAGCTATAGATGATGAGCCGGAGGTGTATTGTCCCTGGAGTTTAGTGCAAGCCTTGGCTACACTAACGGGACCGGCCATGAAGCCAATTCGCCAGCCGGTCATGGCGTAGGCTTTTGATACACCGTTGATTATCACTACTCGGTCGGCTATTTCGGGGAATGCCGTCATGGAAGTATAGCTGTCGGTGTAGTTGATGTGCTGATAAATCTCATCGGAGAGTATCAATATTTCGGGGCAGTCCTTTAGGATGTCCACCAGAGCCTGCAGTTCGCTGCGGGTGTAGACGCTTCCGGTGGGGTTGGAAGGGGAGCACAGCAGTAACATACGGGTGCGTGGAGTGATGGCTCCGCGCAGTTGCTCGGGTGTGATTTTGAAGTCCTGACTGATGTCGGCCGGGATAGTCACCGAGACGCCTTCGGCCAGTTTCACCATCTCTACGTAGCTTACCCAGGCGGGAGTGGGTATGATTACTTCATCGCCGGGATTGATGGTTGAGAGTATCACATTGCAGAGTGCCTGTTTGGCTCCTCCTGACACTACTATCTGTTCGGGTGCAAATTCTACGCCGTCGGTATCTTTCAGGTTTTTGGCAATTGCTTGACGCAGATTCATATATCCGGGCACCGGGGAATAGAATGTGAAGTTGTCGTCGATAGCTTTCACGGCAGCCGCTTTGATGTGGTCGGGCGTGTGGAAGTCGGGTTCGCCTACCGACAGGTTGATTACATCTACGCCTTGAGCGCGTAATTCGTTGCTTTTTTGCGACATAGCCAGTGTCTGCGACTGGGCCAGGTCCTGTATACGGTGAGAAATCTGTATCATTGAACGATTTTTTTGAGTCATAATTATTTGCCGGTAAGTATTTTCTTTATTTCATTGAGTTTGTTCAGGGCATCGATGGGTGTGAGCCGGTCTATATCGGTGGTGAGAATCTCATCGCGTATCTGGCTCAGTACGGGGTCGTCGAGCTGGAAAAACGATAGTTGTACGCCTGTGTTTCCGGTGGATTCATCGGAATGTGGCGCCGGTAGTGTGGTGCGGTTGCCTTCACCCCGGTTGATGCTCTCCAGATGATGAAGAACTTCGGCGGCGCGTGAGACTATAGGTCCCGGCATACCTGCCAATTTGGCAACATGAATGCCGAAGCTGTGCTCGCTGCCACCTTTGGCCAACTTGCGCAGAAACACTACTTTGCCACCTATCTCTTTGACTGATACATTATAATTGACTACACGCTCAAAACTTGCTTCCATCTCGTTGAGCTCGTGATAGTGTGTGGCGAAGAGTGTTTTGGGGTGAGCCGAGCCATAGTTGTGGATATGTTCCACTATGGCCCATGCTATCGAGATGCCGTCGTAGGTCGATGTGCCTCGTCCCAGTTCGTCAAACAGAATGAGTGAACGCGAACTCATGTTGTTGAGTATCGAGGCGGCTTCGTTCATCTCCACCATGAATGTGGATTCGCCATGAGAGATGTTGTCGGAAGCTCCTACGCGTGTGAAGATTTTGTCCACTATTCCTATGTGGGCTGATTCGGCAGCCACGAAGCTGCCTATCTGGGCGAGCAGTACATTCAGGGCTGTCTGGCGCAGCAGGGCTGATTTACCTGACATATTGGGGCCGGTAATCATCATTATCTGTGTGCCGCTGTTGGAGAGCGATACGGAGTTGCTGATGTATGGTTCGCCGGGTGGCAGCTCGCATTCTATCACCGGGTGGCGTGCTTCGCGCAGTTCGAGCGTCAGAGAGTCATCTACCACCGGTCGATTGTAGTGACGTTCGATAGCTATGCGTGTCAGCGAACCGAGGCAGTCGAGCTGAGCCAGCAGCGAGGCATCGAGTTTGATAGAGTCGGTATATTGAGCCACATCGGCTACGAGGCGATTATATATGCGCTCTTCGATGACGGCTATCTTCTCCTGTGCTCCTAATATTTTTTCTTCGTATTCTTTAAGTTCCTGTGTGATATAACGCTCGGCATTGACAAGGGTCTGCTTGCGTATCCATTCCGAGGGTACTTTGTCGCGGTGGGTGTTGGTCACTTCTATATAGTAGCCAAACACGTTGTTATAGCCAATCTTCAGGCTGCTGATGCCTGTGGATGCTGCTTCGCGCGCTTGAATTTTACTCAGGTAGTCTTTGCCCGTGTAAGCTATTGCGCGTAAATCATCGAGTTCGGCATCCACTCCCGAGCATATCACCGAACCGCGCGACAGAGCAACCGGTGCGTCTATAGAGATTTCTCGGGCTATGCGGTCGCGGATTTCGGCACATAGCGTGAGCTGTTCGCCTATGGCTGTCAGGGCCGGCTGCCCGGAGCGGTCGCACATGGCTTTGACCGGTACTATAGCCTGAAGTGCGCGTGATATCTGCAGCATTTCCCGGGGTGATATCCTGCCTACCGATGCTTTGGTTATGAGCCGTTCAAGGTCGCCTATCTGCTCGAGCGATTCGGTAAGCAGAGTGCGTTCTTCTGGATGACGGAAGAAGTATTCCACTACATCGAGGCGACGGTTGATGGTGGTCACATCTTTGAGCGGAAAGAGCACCCATCGCGACAGCATACGGGCTCCCATCGGACTTACTGTACGGTCAATCACATCGAGCAGGCTTTTGCCATCGGGTGCCATGGCGTGTACAAGTTCAAGATTACGCACCGTGAAACTGTCGAGTCTTACGTAGCGCTCTTCTTCTATGCGGGATATGGCGCTGATGTGTGATATGTGGGTGTGGTTGGTGATGTCGAGATAGCGCAGTATCGCTCCGGCAGCTATTATTGCTCCGGTGAGCGAGTCTATGCCGAAACCTTTGAGCGAGCCTGTCTCAAATTGCTTCATCAGTCGCTCGCGTGCAGTAGGTTCGGTAAATATCCAGTCGTCGAGTTCAAAGCACAGGTAGCGTGCCGAGGTGTTTTCTTCCAGTTCCTTGCGTTTGCCACGTTCTACAAGCACTTCTTTCGGGGCGAATTTTGCCAGTAGCTTGTCCACATAGTCAGGTGTTCCTTCCGATGAGAGAAATTCGCCTGTGGAGATGTCAAGGAAAGCCACGCCCCATGTGCGTGGACTGATGTAGACTGCAGCCAGAAAGTTGTTTTCGCGATGATTGAGGATGTTATCGTTGATGGATACGCCCGGGGTGACAAGCTCCGTGATGCCACGCTTCACCAACTTTTTGGTTAGTTTGGGGTCTTCGAGTTGTTCACAGATGGCGACGCGTTTGCCTGCGCGTACGAGTCGCGGCAGGTAGGTGTCGAGTGCATGATGCGGAAATCCAGCGAGTTCCACAGATTGAGCGGAGCCGTTGGCTCGTCGGGTCAGTGTGATGCCGAGTATTTCCGATGCGGTGACGGCGTCATCACAGAAAGTCTCATAGAAATCGCCTACACGAAACAGCAATATTGCATCGGGATGCTTTTGTTTCATCTCGAAATATTGCTTCATCAGCGGGGTTTCTACTACTTTTTTAGCCATAATATGCTTGTGGAATCCAGCTGTAAAATTACAAAAATTAAGTCAATTCCCCAACACCCCGTCTCGCGATTCATCTTCGCGAATTATCATGTTGATTTTTAATCTCATGCTATATAATAGTACTGTATAGAGCCGTGCATAAAAAGCGGCAGGAAAACCCTGCCGCTTTTTATGTGACGTATGTGATGGGAATCAGTAGCCGAAGATATCTTCGGTGGTGAGGAGCACCACTTTGCCGCGTTTTGCCAGTGCTTCAAGGTCGAGGTCGGCGAAACGGCCGAGGATAGCAGTGTGGTATGTACGGCCTTTTACATATTTTTGCTGGAATGCGAGGATATCATCAAGAGTGGTTCCGGGCAGAGCTTCAAAGAGTCGGCTACGGGTATCGGTGGATTCACCGCGGTCGGCGGCATTGATGTATGTCCAGGCAACGTTGTCTTTGATTATGCGTTCGGTGCGCAGACGTGCATCGAGACTTTGCTTTGCCAGGTCGAAGGCGTTGTGGCTCTGAGGCATATCTTCGATTATTTCAGAGAATCCGTCGAGTGCATTGTCGAGCTTGTCGTTTTGAGTGGCGATGTAGGTGAAGAATTGATAGTCATCGTCTTTATAGCTGGGCGCTATCATGGCGGCGGCAGCCGAGTAGGCGAGTGAGCGAGCTTCGCGCATCTCCTGGAATACGATGGAGTTCATGCCTCCGCCAAAGTATTCGTTGTAGATGCTGCGGTTTGATTCTAAGGCCGGGTCATAAGTCAGACCTTCACTGGTCACTTGGCTCATGTATAGCTGGTTAGCGTCATATGGAGCGATGTATATCACGGATTCCTGCGGTTGCTGCGGTTTCCAAGTCTTACGGGCAGGGGCTTTGGCCAGCTGTGAGGGGATGCGGTGCAGTGTGTCGAGGTTTTCTATGAGTTCTTTTTCACTCATCGGACCGTAGTAGATGATGCGGTGTTCGATGCCGTTCATTTTAGCAAGCTGGTCGGTAAGATGCTTGGGGTCGATGTTTTTCAGCTCTTCATTGCTGAGGGTGGCTTCTTTGATTACGTCCGGGCCATAGGTGACATAGCTGCGTAGTGCCGAGAAGTTTTGCATCTGGTTCTTTTTGGCGTTGTCACGAGCTTTGAGAGTGCGGTCGACTACGCCTTGCCATGTGGTGGAGTCGGGTACGGCACCGGCCATGAGGTCTTCGACGAGTTTGATGGCTTGAGGCATATTTTCCGATAGGCCGGTTATGGTCACGTAGGAACGGTTGGAGCCTATCGACAGACGATAGTTGCAGGCGAGTTCATAGAATTTCTTGGCAATTTCTTCCGGGGACATATCTTTAGTGCCAAGTAGCGGGAAGTAGCTGCCGAGTTGATTTAATGTCTTGTCGAAATTGTTGGAGCCGAAGTCGTAGACGTAGGTGAGCTGGAATATGTCGTTTGACTCGTTTTGTTTATAGAGCACCGGAATACGGCCATCGTTGGAGGAGGTGAAGGTGAGGTCGCGGTTGAAGTCGATAAACACCGGTTCGATGGGGCTGACTTTTTCGGCATTGAAGCGGTCGAACCAAGTTGAAGTGGTATCGCGGTTGACTGCTATGGGGGTGATGGGCTGTTTGGCTATTTTCAGTTCGTTGGGGTCTTTGCCCTGACGTTTGTAGACGGCCAGATAGTTGTCGTCACGCAGATAGCGGTTGGCGAAGTCCACAATATCCTTTTTGGTGAGTTTCGACTGGCGGTCCATCATCTGTGCGGGGAAGTCGATGGGCAAGTCGTAAATAAAGGCATTCTGCATCAGATTCATGCGGCCATAATTGGAGTCGATGACGCTCTGAAGTGAGAGTTTGGAGTTATTGATGGTGGCGGCTATGAGTGATTCGTCGAAGTCGCCGGCGCGCAGTTTGGCAAGCTGAGCCAAAATCAGGTCGCGGACTTCTTCAAGTGTCTGGCCCTGCTTGGGAGACCCTTGTATGAGATATGCTGTGCGGTCACTCATGTCCCATACACCCGTGCCAACGTTTTGTGCGAGTTGCTTTTTGTTGATGTTCAGGTCGATGAGACCGGCTTTGCCATTGCATAGCATGGCGTCGACAATCTCGAGGGTGGGTATAAGTGTGGCTGCTTCGTCAGTGGCACCGGCAATACCCGGGAAAGGCCATGCAAGTATCAGTGCTTCGGATTCGAGCCCATAGACATCTTTGCTGATGGGTGAGGTGATGGGTGCTTCTACGGTGACGGGGAGAGTGGGCAGAGAGGGATTGGGCTTGAGGTGGCCGAAATATTTGGTGATGATATCAACAGCTTCATCAGGGTCGAAGTCGCCTGACATGAGTATGGCGAAGTTGTTGGGAACATACCATTGCTTGTGATATTCTTTAATGTTGGTCAATGAGGGATTTTTCAAGTGTTGCTGATGACCGAGTACAGACCATTGGCCATAGGGGTGATTGGGAAACAGACCGGCCAGCATGGCTTCCTGCATCTTGCGGGAGTCTTTGGTCATGGACATATTTTTTTCTTCGTAGATGGTCTCAAGCTCGGTGTGGAACCCACGCAGCACGGGTTTTTCAAAACGGTTGGCCTGCACTTGGGCCCAGCGCTCGAGTTCGTTGGAGGGTATATCTTCCACATAGCAGGTGTAGTCGTTGCTCGTATAGGCATTGGTGCCGTTGGCGCCTATGGAAGCCATAAGCTTGTCGTACTCATTGGGGATAGCTATAGTCGAGGCTAAGTAGGATATGGAGTCGATGCGATGATAAATCTGTGCCCGGGCTGTAGAATCGGTGGTGTTGCGATACACTTCAAAGAGGCTTTCGATTTCGTCGAGCAGCGGTTTTTCGCGATTGTAGTCAGTGGTGCCGAAATCTTCAGTGCCCTTAAACATCATGTGCTCGAAATAGTGTGCGAGACCGGTGGTCTGAGCAGGGTCGTTTTTTGAACCTACGCGCACGGCGATGTTCGTCTGTATGCGGGGCTGATCTTTGTTGACGCTCATATACACTTTAAGTCCGTTGGGGAGAGTGTAGATGAGAGTTTTCATAGGATCGTCGGGCATGGTGGCATATTCATATTTATATGCCTTTGCCAGCGAGGGAATCAACATGGCTATAGCTATAATCAGCCATGCGCATCTGAGATTTGATTTTTTCATAATTTCATTTATTGAGGTGTTAATTTATTCGGTTATTCGTCGATGGAGTAGTTTATGAAGTCAACAAATGGTTTGAGTTTGTGAAACAGCTCGGCTGTGCGCTCGGGCCATGCCGGGTCGAGGTAAAAACTATCATCGCACGGGTGAAACCACCCATAGTTGGTCATACGCAAATATTCAGCCTGAGGATGGTCGCGTTCCCACCCTTTGGGCATGGTCTTGAGTGTGGTCGAGCACCAACGGAAGTTGTCGGTCAGAGAATGGTTGTGGACTATGCTTTCCCATTCTTCGATGTTGTCCACTATGGCGTGACGCATCTTGCGCAGTGTGGGCGCATCAAGACACCAGGCCCCTCCGTAAAGACCTTGGTCGAGTGTCTGGGAGCGGCCTATTTCTATATAATATGCGGCACGTTCGGTCTTTTTGCCCCATGGACTGATCAGGGCAGAGAAGAATGTTTTATAGGGAGTTTTGTCAGTTTTGAAGCGCGTATCGCGGTAGATGCGATAGGCTGATGATTGAGCTGTCTGTGAGGCAAGATCGGGCTGCCATGTGGTCATGCAGGCTATAAGTCGGTCGATATCTTCCAGCCAGCGGGCACGTAGATCGAGATATTGCTGTTTGTGTTCGGCAAACCAATCGCGGCGATTGTTGGCGGCGAGTTGGTCGAAAAAATCATATAATTGCTTTATATAGTACATTGCGTAATGATTGAGGGAGAGATGATTATTTTTTAGTTGGATTCACTTCCTCCCATTCGACATCGATTACCTGTGAGTCGACTTGCAGATGGGTGTAGCCGTTGCTGTCGGTAGTTTGTGAGGTTTCGGTGCGGGTGATTTTCACTTCTTCCCATTCCACATATTCGCCATCGGCAGGTTTGTATACTTTCTCGTGAGGCTCAGGCTTCGACCAGCCCGGTTTGCGTTCTTTGGGTTTGTGAGGATTGGCGGCATTGTGCATGGCGTTGTCGAAAAATTGCCGTGTACGTTTGTTGACACGATGCACGGTAAGCCCTACTCTTATAGCCGGAATGATGAAGAAGAATAATACAATAAGGAGTATGAAAAATCCAAGCATATTTAGTCGGAAATTAAGTGGGGAGAGGTCGGCGGGCCGGAAGGCTACGGATTAGGCTATATCTTTTCGGCCTACGGCGGATATGAGCAGATAGAGCAATATTGTCCACACGAATCCGGAGATGCCTTGTGTGGCCACGAAGAAGATGGCGGCGCAAATAATGAGGTAGCGGCGGAAGTTTTCGCGCAGGCTGAAGTTTTTGAACTTGAGGGAGAACATGCGCAGCCGGCTCACCATGAGCAGCGATTCGAGGAATACGATGATAAGTGTGACGGCTGTGCCGGGATATCCGTAGGTGTGGCACCAGCCTATGTAGCCAATCCAGAATATGGCGTTGGCAGGAATGGGCAGACCGATAAAAGAGGTGGTCTGACGGTCGTCGATATTGAATTTTGCCAGTCGTAGAGCTCCCATCACGGTGATAAACAGTGCGCCGAATGCCCAAGGAGCCACATCGGTGGTGAAATGGTTGATGGTGTTGAACATCAGCAGGGCAGGTGCCAGGCCGAAACTGATGAGGTCGGCAAGTGAGTCAAGTTCTTTGCCTAAGTTGGAGTAAGCATGAAGAAGGCGGGCAGCGGCACCGTCGCAGAAATCAAATATTGCGGCAGCACCTATGCAGATGAAGGCAAACTGGTAGCCTTTGATTGCACCAAATGTCTCATTGTAGTGAAATGCCAGTATACAGGCTATGGCACCTGAGAGTAGGTTCAGGCAGGTGATGGTATTTGGAATTTGGTTTTTGATTCGGCGTAACATTGTTGCTGTAAGTTATGATTTTAGCTCGTTGTCAAGAGCAGGGTTGGCGGCAAGGCGCGCTATTTCAGTGATACCACCTATGGTGTGCTGCTTGAGAGAGGCATAAATCTCGGCGTCAAGCGGCAGGAAAATATCGACGCGTGAGCCGAATTTGATAAAACCCATGTGGTCTTCGATGTTGGCCTGTGAACCCTTTTCGGCGTATGTGACAATGCGGCGTGCTACGGCGCCTGCTATCTGGCGCACAAGTATTTCCTGACCGTTGTTGGCTCGTATGACTACAGTGGAGCGCTCGTTTTCAGTGCTTGATTTGGGCAGATAGGCTGAGTGAAAACGCCCGTTGTGGTGCTTTACCATGAGCACTTCGCCATCGATCGGAAACCAGTTGGCGTGCACATTAAATACGGTCATGAATACTGACAGCTGTATTACATTGCGCTTGAGGTATTCAGGCTCGTAGACTTCTTCGAGAGCCACCACGGTGCCGTCGACCGAGGATACGACCACACGGTCGCGATTGCCGCGAAAATGGCGGCGTGGCGAGCGGAAAAAGTTGAGTACAAGAAGAAATAATATCGCAGATATGGTAGAAAAGACAACAGGAATAGCTGTCGGCGAGATGAACATCCACGCCGGAATATTAATAATAACAAGCATACAGAGCAGTATGACCAGTATGTTTGTACCTTCTCTATGTATCTTTACTCTCATCAGCTGCGGAATAGGTAGGGTTTTGAATTTAACCTAAATGCAAAGGTAATGCTTTTTGCTTATAGTGGCTAACTTTTTATGGAATTTTTTGTTTTTTATTTTTCCTTTGATTGGGTGAGGTTGTTATGGAATATGATGGCTGATAGCTGGTAAGATTATTATTCCGGTAATTCGGAGTGGGCTGAGGCGGCGGAGTCGAGGGCGGCGTTGAGGGGGGCGATGGCGTGAGGGCCGTGGGCGGGTGTGGGCGATATGCGTCGGCCGGCGTAGCGGTAAAAGAGGGAATTTTGCAGATCGTCGGCGTTGATGCCGTAGCGGCGCATATTCTTTATCAGGGCTAATGCTATGCGGGTGTTGCTGTCAGCTGAGGAGCGGGTTTTGTCGCGTGGAGAAAATATGTCGATTATGGCGTCGGCAGCTTCGGCTATTTCGGGTAGTGCGGAGATTACGTTTTTGGCTGTGGTGAATGAGGTGGTGTCGTCGAGCCATTGCGATCCTGAGTCAATCAGCCGGGATATTTGCGGGACAAAGGAGCGTAGTGAGCGACCTACATTCATGGCGGCTGTGAGTTCATCGGCTGAGGAGTGTATGCGTCTCAGGTGTGTCTCGGCGTTTTCGGCCAGGCGTGGTGAGCTGAGGATATGTTTATGGAGGTCGATTGGGATGTTGGCCGGGTTGAACACTACGGCATCAAGACCGAAGATTATGGCGGGTATGGAGGCGAGGCGTCCGCCGAGCGAATGACCTGTGAGTATGATTTTTGCTTCGGGGTCGGTGCGGCGTATAATGGTCGCGATTTCTTTTACGGTGGATATTACGGTTTTGTTTTGAGGTTCGTTGATTGAAAACGAGCCTTGGATGTCGGCAATGATGTCGGCAGCCTGAGGTTCGGTGCCGGCAAAGGCGAGTATGCAGGTGTGGCTGTCGGGGTTGTAGAATGCGGCCGCTTTGAATCCTTCGGTGGACTGTCGGGCTTGGTCTATGGCTGATGTGATATCGCGGGCCATGGTTGAGCTCAAGTGGGGTCCAATGGTAATTACGCCGGAGCTGTTCAGGCTATCGAGAAGTTCGGCACGACGCAGCGAGTCTTGGTCGGTCAGAGCGGAAGACGGTGAGTAGTAGACGAGTTCGGCGCATTTGCCTAAGAGGGCATAGAGCCGATAATCGGCTGAGGAAGGTGTGTAGGGCCCGGATATATCTGTAAAGTCGGTATCTTCAGTATTTTCGGCCTTGTCGGCGGGGGTGGAGTCTATGTCCACGGCATCGGCTACACGGGATTCTGCCGAATGATTCGAAGCAGATGTGCTGCAGGCGTTGAGAACGAGCAGCGAGCAGAGGCATAGAAGGGGTTTCTTGAAGTTCACTTTTTCTTTTTGGGTGTGGTTTTTGCTGATTTCCGGGCGGGTTTGGCTTTGCCGTTTTTGGCCGGAGTGTCGGGGTGGCGGCGAAGTACCATGGCAGACCGGGCGGGGAGATAAAGATAGAGCCATTCTACGCCGAGGGGTGTGTACAGATCATCGCTTTGTGTGAAATGGGTCACGGAATTGTCGATGTTGCCATAACCGCCAAAGATGGGTTCATCGGTTGACATCACCGGTGAATAGGCTCCGGGCGGGGTGAGAATACCATAGTCTGATACCGAGTTGGTGGGACTGAAGTTGAACACGAATACCAGGTCGCCGCGTGAGAAAGCCAGAATCTGGTCATCATCTTTTTCCCATAGTTTGACTACCGGCAGTGCCTGAAAATTGTATACTCCGGCTATGAGTGAAATCATGGCGTTGTCGAAGTTGTTGAGATACTGATATTTGAGGTCCTTTCGGTCTACCAGATCCCATTGGCGACGGGCATATTTGTAGCTCCAGCCGTTGCCTTCGCGGGGGAAGTCGATCCATTCGGGGTGACCCCATTCGTTGCCCATAAAGTTGAGGTATCCTCCATTGATAGTGGCGGCGGTGACGAGACGTATCATTTTGTGAAGGGCGATGCCTCGGTCTACGGTCATGTCATTGTCGTCAATCATCATGTGCCAATACATTTTCTCATCAATAAGGCGGAATATCACGGTCTTGTCGCCTACGAGGGCCTGATCGTGGCTTTCGACGTAGGATATGGTTTTTTCATCTGAACGGCGGTTGGTGAGCTCCCAGAATATGGATGTGGGGTGCCAATCCTCATCTTTTTTCTCTTTGAGGGTTTTAATCCAATAGTCGGGAATGCCCATGGCCATACGGTAGTCGAATCCTATTCCTCCGTCTTTGAACGGGATTGCCAGCCCTGGCATTCCGGACATCTCTTCGGCGATGGTGATTGCCGAGGGATTAAGCGAGTGTATGAGCAGGTTGGCCAGAGTGAGATATGTGATTGCATCGGTGTCCTGATTGCCATTGTAATAGTCGTCGTAGGACCCGAAGGCTTGTCCGAGTCCATGATTATAATAGAGCATGGAGGTGACGCCGTCGAATCGGAATCCGTCGAAGTGATATTCTTCGAGCCAATATTTGCAGTTTGATAGCAGGAAGTGGAGCACCTCGGTCTTGCCATAGTCGAAGCAAAGCGAGTCCCAGGCCGGGTGCTCGCGGCGGTGATCGCTGAAGAAATATAGGTCGGGAGATCCGTCAAGACGTCCTAATCCTTCGCTTTCGTTTTTCACCGCGTGGCTGTGGACTATGTCCATGATCACGGCAATGCCCATAGAATGAGCGGTGTCGATGAGTGATTTCAGCTCTTCGGGTGTGCCGAAGCGACTTGATGCAGCGAAGAAGTTCGACACATGATAGCCAAATGAGCCGTAGTAAGGGTGTTCCTGAATGGCCATTATCTGTATGGCATTGTAGCCGTCGGCGGCAATGCGCGGCAGTATCAGGTCGCGAAATTCGATGAAGGTGCCCACATCTTCTTTGTTCTGCGCCATGCCTATATGGCATTCATAGATGAGCAGAGGCTTGGTGTCGGGGTGGAATTCGCGTATTTTCCATTCATAGGGGTGTTCGGGATTCCACACCTGGGCTGAAAACAGAGCTGTCTGCTTGTCCTGGACTACACGTGTGGCGTAGGCCGGTATGCGCTCTCCTTCACTGTCATTCCAGGTCACAATCATTTTATAGTGGTCGCCGTGATGCATAGCGTGGGCGGGTAGAGTCAGCTCCCATACACCGGAATCAGGCAAGCGGTGCATTTCATAAATGGCCTGACGGTGCCACTCGGAAAAATCGCCAACGAGGGTAATGGCTGTGGCATTGGGGGCGTATTCGCGAAACACCCATGAGCCGTCGGCCTGGCGATGTAAACCGAAATAATTATGAGCATTGGCAAATTCGTCAAGAGATCCATTTTCGCCCGTGAGCTGGCGAAGGCGATTCAGGGCGTCGTTGTGTCTTCCCTCGATGGCCCGGGCAAACGGAGCCAGCCACGAGTCGTTTTTTATGAGATTCAGATTGGAAATCGGTTTTGAGCAGGGCTTTGCCGCTGGATTTTGACGTTTTGCCATGGTGAATTAATCGAAGGGTATGAGATTGATGAATTATAATATTGCGAAGATATGCAAAAAAAAACAAATACCCAAGGAATCGACATAAGGGACAATTATAGTTATTGCTAATCAACGCAAAAAAGGCCTTTATCCGTGCCATATAATTTATGATATCATAATATTAAGTGTTGAATGATGTTTTAATGAAAAAATCATTATTTTTGTAAATCAAAGTGGATAATTATTACAAAGCCTTATTCTTGCATGAAAAAGTTTTTTGCTCTGTTTCTTTTGATTTCTGTAACCTTACAGTCGGGATTTCCAGCCACAAATTATCGTGTAATCTTTTCTCAAAGTGACTCTTTGTCGACTTTAGCATTTAGTGAGGCCCAATCGGGGAATTATGCAAACGCTATAACTTATGGAAAAAGTAATGTAAACCTAATAAAAAAGTATGTGACGGGTAATCATGATATACTTGCAAAATGCCACAGTGAATTAGGGTTATTCTATTCATTGAATAATGAATGGGAAAATGCATATAAGTGCGCTATTGCCGGAGCAAACATGATGAAAGATATATACGATGGTAATAATATTTATTATGCATTGTATCTGAGTGATGCAATTTACTACAATGCACGGCTCGGTAATATTTCTTATGCAAAAAGGGATATTGAAAAATGTGTGAAAATCACTTTGATGGCACAGAATGAGGGATTAGAACAAGTAAGTCGAATTTTAATAAATCAAGCGTATATTTACGTACTGTCAGAAGAATATGATCAGGCACTCGGCGCCATACAAAAGGCTCTCGCGTATATGGAGCGATCTGATAGCCGAAATCCTTCAGAGTACGCTAAGGCGATGTCCATACAAGCTATTGCTACAGCCAAAATATCAAAGTCACAAACCGAATCTTTGAAGTATGCCAATCAGGCATTGGAAATACAAGATAAGGTGTTGCCACATTATAGTCATGAAAAAGCTGTAACATTGGGTAGGTTGTCGACAATCCATCTAAAAAACTCTAAGATTGAGAAAGCACTTGAATTTGGTAACGCTGCTTTATGCATTTGGGACTCTCTTCGTATGGTTCCATTTGAATATGAGGATTGTGCATGGCAAATGGCATTATTGTATAATTCGGATTCAAAATACGAGGAAACGCTGAAATTATGTAATACGCTTATTAAACATATGTTACAAAAGCAAATATATAATCCGATAAATTATGCCAATATGCTTTCGCTGAGCGCATCAGCCACAAGCGGATTGAATCAGTCGGGAGATGCTGTATCGTACCAACAGAAATCAGTGTCGGTAATCGAAAAAGAAAAAACGAAAAATCACCCTTCGTTAATATCGGCTTATAATAATTTAGCTATTTATCAATTGAAAAATAATGATATAAAAGAAGCTCTCAAAACGCAGAATAAATCGGTGAAACTTAGTGAGAAACTTTATCGAAATAAAGTACAACATGCCGATGCGTTATCAAAATTAGCTTCTATACAAGCATCATCGTCTGATTACATATCTGCTATAAGCAGCCAAATAAAAAGTAACAACATACTTCATGAAATTAATCCGTTGGATTTTGAGTTGATATCAGGGCTAAATGATCTGGCGGCATATCAGTCGAGGGCGTTAATGAATGAGGACGCATATTCTACAGAACTTGAAGTGATAAAATTATATGAAGAAAATAATGTCACTAACAAGAATTACGCAACATCACTCGCCAATTGTGCATTATATGCTTATAATTGCGGTCAAATGACGCAAGCAAAAGATCTTCAGACTCGATGTCTGACAGTTTTGAAAAAATTTGTTCCGCCTACCGATGAAAAATGCATCGAGGCTTTCACCGTACTGGTAAATTATTGCTTGAGCTGTTCGGATAACATAATGGCTTGTGAAACTCAAAAAGAGAAAGTAGATGCAATAGGTAAAATATATACTACACATTCGATTGAGTATGCTAATGTACTGGATGAGTATGCTTCAATGCTGGCGTTATGTGGAAAATACGATGAAGCAGCTGAATCAGAAAACGAAGCAGTAATTCTGTCGCAGCAATTTTCCGGTGTATCAACAGAGGATTATGAAAAACGATTGGCCAAATATTATTCGGCAGCAGGAAAACATGATGAGGCAGAACATATCACTGACTTGGTTATTAATAAATCAAAGCAATCGGAAATTTCCATTGAATACGCTCAGGAGTTGACTGAAGCAGCTGCCCGTAAACATCTTGCCGGCAATAATGCTGATGCTTTAAGATTGTCGGCCATGGCATTGGACGTATTGGAACAAACCGATGCTAACGGGACAGATTTACATGCTAAAGCATTAAACGGTCATGCGGGATATTATGTGATGATTCATAATGATAAGGACGCGGCAAAATATGCTAAAAAAGCAGTCGATATCTATTCAGCATTATCAGATACGGTGAATTTGGCTACTTCCATCAGTAATCTTGCTGTAATATATTCACGGCTAAATGAAAATGTGATGGCTGACAGTCTGTGTAGGAAAGCTCTTGAGTTACAATCGGCTTACAGTGGAGAAGAATCAGTGGAATATGCAAGAATACTCAGTAATGTAATCTCTACGACATTTAAGCCGGAAAAACTCGATGAAACTATAGAGAAAGGCAACGAAGTAATCCGTATATATGCCGATAATAATATGACAAATACACTGGAGTATGCCAGCGCTCTAAATAATCAAAGTGTTTATCTTCTAAATGCGGATAAAGACGATGACGCTATTTCCCTTTTAAGTCAATCTCTTGATATACGTAAAAGGATTTTAGGGAAAAACCACCCGTCGTACTTATATGCCCTTGTTAATCTGTGTAAGACACTTTCTATAAACGGACGAAAGGAAGAACTTGTAAAACTCGCATCGGAATGTACGACATCATTGACCGATATGCTGCGCAGGCAATTTATGTCACTTCCGGCAAATGAACGGTCATATTATTGGAATGCCTGGAATTCGTGGTTCTTTAGTCAAATGTTGCAATACGCTCAAGAATTTCCGGAGCCTCAAATGATTATTTCGGCGTATGAAGGCACGATATTTGCCAAAGGATTGATGCTAAATAGCGAATGTAATCTCAGGGATCTTATAGCCGAAGCCGGATCTGAGGATATTGACAATATATATGCTGATTTGCAAAGTGTAAGAACTACGCTTAATACAATTTATGACCGAATGTCGGAAGCAGATAATAATGCGGCACTTATTGATTCATTGGAGCATAAAGCCGCTAAATTAGAACGACAACTTATCAATGCAAGTAAGGAGTATGGGGATTATACTGCTAATCTTTCTGTAAATTTGTCTGATGTAAAAACAAAGTTGGGATTAAACGATGGAGCTATTGAATTCGTTTCATTCAATAATGGAACAGAGACTGATTATTATGCGTTTATCCTTACTGCTTGTGATACATTGCCTAAGTTTGTCAGAATCGCTACTGAGAAAGAACTTGTTTTGTCAAAACATAATTCAAGCAAATTAAGTCAATTGCTTTGGGCTCCAATAGCATCAAACCTAAATGATAATATTAATAAATTATATTTTGCACCGGCGGGTGAATTGTATAGTCTGCCTATGGAATATTTACCGGATATAGCTGATGCAAATCTAAATATTAATGATCGGTGGGAGCTTCACCGTCTGTCATCGATCAGGCAACTTGTGCGGCTTAAGCCTTCGGCTGCAATAGGTAAAGCGGTGATAGTGGGAGATATTATATTTAATCCTGAAAAAACGGTTTCTCCATATGATTTACCTCAAACAAAGATTGAAACAGAGAATATATATAATTTGCTTGCGCCCAAAATGCCGGATATCAAAATGTTAACAAATGTGCAAGGTACAGAGCAAACAATAAGGGATTTATCGGGGCAAGGACATAATCTGTTCCATATCGCTACCCATGGATTTTGCATTTCAGAAGAAGATGCCGATTTTCAGGCTTGCGATATATTTCATACTAATTTGAATATTGACAAACGGGAGGAGGATGTGTTGAAGCGTTCGGGTCTGATGCTGTATGGCAGTGCGCTTACTTTTTTAGGACAAGGGAATCCGGACAGAAGCCAAGATGGAATCCTTACGGCAAATGAAATCGCCGAGCTTGATTTAAGAGGACTTGACCTCGCGGTATTATCTGCGTGCCAGACTGCATTGGGTGATATTACGGGCGATGGTGTATTCGGTTTACAGCGCGGATTCAAGAAAGCGGGAGCAAAAAGCCTTCTTCTAAGTTTGTGGAAAGTTGATGATACGGCGACACAAATATTGATGAACCGGTTTTATGCCAATCTTATGTCCGGAATGAATAAAAAAGATGCATTGACCGCAGCTCAACAATTTTTAAAAAATTATACAGTGCCGAGGCCTCAATATTATGATGACAACCCCATCGATGGTATGGAGACTGAGCAATGGATAGATCACCCTTATTCGGCGCCGGATTTTTGGGCGGCATTTATATTATTGGATGCCATAGATTAATATGAGGTTTTCATTAAATAACAGTTCATTTAAGAATACGATAAATAGATCGTATTGCCGGTTATTGCGATTTATAAAGCATCATACTATTATAACCGCAGCATGCATATCTATATTTGTTTTGGGATTGTGCTACATATATGATAATACACCGCATTCATTAAGTGGAAGTTCAAGCGCTGCGCAGCGTTATGAAATTATTAAAGCAACTGTTTTTGGAAGTGAAGATAAAATACCCGATGATATTTTGCTTATCAACATAGCTTATGATAAAAAATTAGTAGAGTATTATGATTCGTTACAACCTGATTTTGCTGCCGGTTACATAGCTATTACTAATCGTGGGGCATTACTTGATTTACTGGAAATATTGTCGGAAGAGCCCACATACAGATATATAATGTGTGATGTAAAATTTGAATCAGATGTTAGAGATCCCGAATATGATGAAGCTCTCTTTGAAGCTATTAACAAAACTCCTCGATTGGTTATACCGATGCATGAGGGAGAAGAGCCTAAAGATGAACGTCTGCTAAACAAAGCGGCATACTGTGATTATGCAGTCAATATTGTGGAATCTAATTTTGTAAAATATGAGTTTTTGAAAAACGGGTATCCTTCTATGCCGCTGAAGGTTTATAATGATTTAACCGGCAAACAAATATCAAAACATGGATTGATATATACATCGGATTATCATTTGTGTCGCAAATGTGTGGAGTTGAAATTCCCGGTAAGACTGTATTCCAATGGTATAGCACACATAAAAACACCGGGAATCACCGCTCAGGACAGTATGCTGTCAGCCACCCGGCGCATTTACTATAATCTTGGAAGTGATTTGCTTGATATGGGTGTAGATATCCCTAAGAAAGCTAAAGATAAAATTGTTGTCATAGGTGATTTTTCCGGGGGCGATACGCACACTACATATCTTGGAAATATGCCCGGGGCTGTAATTAACTACAATGCTTTGTGTGCTTTATTTGAAAATGACCATATCATTTATTATGGTGAGATTGTATTTTTGTTTTTATTATATTTTTTCATTTCGATTTATATATTGCGAGGACGAATCGTATTAACATATATTTTACCTCGAAAACTTTATTCAGCCATTTATAAATCATCTAAATTCAGATGGTTGATAAGTGTTTTTCGACAATCTCATTCCAAGGGCGTTTCCAATCTTATTTTGTCTATAGTCGGAATAAGTGCATTTCTTTGGCTGATATCAGCTATTTGTTACATTGTTTCGGGCATAATAGTGTATATTTTTATTCCTACCATTATATTTACATTCTTAAAAAAAGTATTTCCTTATGACAAACTCTGCACAATCTAAAATTTATCTGATAATTATATGCCTTGCCGTTTCGACGGCAATGGGTTTATTGCACGCAGAAACATATACAATCAAAAAATTGAATACTCCTACTATATGCATAAATGGAGATGAAATGAAAGTAGGCGATAGCTTTATGGACGGTGCTATGATAAAATGGCAATCGAGTACGCAGGCTATGCGTGTGTTGACAAGTGGCAACGAGGTTATAACTTTTCGTGCCGATAACAATGTTAAGCCGATGAGAGTGCACCCATTGGTATATGGTCAAGGTAAATTATCCTCTCGAGCATTTGCTTGTGTGTCATTGGCTGATCATAAACAGGCTTTTGAGGGTTCCGAAAACATGGGTCATGATTTAATTGATTTTATTTCGATAACATCTTCGTGGCGTCAAGATGATAATTCATATTTTGAAATTACAATTACTCAGGACGGTGATACTAAAAAATTAAGATTGCCACATAACGAAAGCGGAGAGATACAAATAACCCGTGATATGTTTTCTTCAGAATTATTGGAAAATGTAGGACAAATAAAAGTAGCGATAAATTATATTGATGAAAACAGAGGTGTTGCACGTCTTATAACTCCTGATATGAAGATTAATATTTTACCTCCATTTATAGAATAAAGTACAATAAAAAAAGAATGAGTAATGCAAACATCGTTTGACAATTACTCATTCTCCTCTCTCCTCAGCGGTATGGACGGGACTCGAACCCGCGACCCCCTGCGTGACAGGCAGGTATTCTAACCAGCTGAACTACCACACCAAGTTTTTTGAGAGGTGCTTGTGGCAGTGTTATCGGCCATTTGCGCTGCAAAGGTAGGAACTATTTTTTGACTGCGCAAATTTTTCCACATATTTTTTAATAAAAAATTTCAGGGTGTATTTCAGGATAGGTTGGATACGGCGAGAGTAAGGACGGACAGTCGGGCTGCGGGATAGGCATGATGCAGGGCTTCGAGGCAGGCGAGGATAGTGGAGCCGGTGGTGATGACATCGTCGACCAGGAGTATATGGCGTGGGGAGAGTTGTGTGGCATCGGGGTCGATGGCATAGGTGTGTAGCGAGTTGAGCCAACGGTGATAATGGTCGCGCCGGGTCTGTGTGTTATGCCGTCGGGTTACGATTAGTGTGGGCAGCGTTGTGATTGAGGTGATGCGGGATATCCCCAGGGCTATGTGTTCACTCTGGTTGTAGCCGCGGCGGAGCTGTCGGGAGTAATGGAGGGGAACGTAAGTGATAAGGTCAATGCCATCGAAAAATCCTGATGGCTGCAGCCGCCGGGCAAAAAGGGAAGCGAGGTGTGAGGCTATGCGCGGGCGGCCGTTGTATTTGGCTGCGTGGATAAGCCGGGTGTAGGGGTTGCCGCGATAGTAGTAGAAGAGTCCTGTGGCGCGTTCAATAGGTATGTGTGATGCAAGCCGCTGATGAATGATGTTGAAACCGTCGGCATCGAGCCTGCATAGGGGCATATTGTATAGGCACTTGAGGCAGATGTGTTCTTCGCCTTCGGTGAGGGCTGTGCCGCAGACTTCACATAGTCGCGGATAGATGATGGAGATTATCTGAGAGGCTATCTTACCAAATCGTCGGGAGAGGCCCATAGGGTGGAGGAGTTAAGGATTTTAATAATCAGCTGTGGTTCGTAGCCACGTGATATCCCGAATCGATATAGTTTTTGTCGTTTTTCGATTGGTTTCAAGTCGGGTGATAAAAGTTTAAGGCGCGAGCGCATCACTTGCATGGCTGTAGTGGCATATTTGCGCAGGCTTATTTCGGATATGGCTTTTGCTACGAGTGCGGCGGGAATCCGTTTGGCATAGAGTGCTGTGGCGATTTTGTTACGCCCCCAACCTGAGAAGCGATATTTGTCGCGTACGAAGGCACGTGCAAACCGGTAGTTGTCAATAAATCGTTCATCGACCAGTGCGCTTACTATTTTGTTGGCTTCAGCTGGTGAGGCTCCGCGCTTGATGAGACGCTGGAGTATATCATCGGTGCAGTATTCGCTTCGTGCACACAGGTCGCGCATATGGTTGGCTTCGGCAATTATGTCGATGGGCTTTTTCATTCGGTAGGTTTTTGAGCTGAGATGAAGCGGTTGATGCCAAAAGAGTCGCGGATCAGGTCAATGTCGGTATATCCTCTGTCGGTAAGCAGTTGTATCAGTTGGCGGTCGAATCGCGGGTTTATTTCCAGGTACAGCGATCCGCCGGGGTGTAGTGCATTGAGCGCTTTTTCAGCGATGGCATGATAGAAGAGCAGAGGATTATCATCGGGGACAAACAGCGCCGTATGAGGTTCGTAGTCAAGTACATTGCGACACATTCCGGTGCTTTCCTGCCGGGCAATATATGGCGGATTGCTTACGATTATGTCGTAGCCTGTGCCGGGCAGTGGTTGCGGTGCAAGCAGGTCGGATATAAGGAAGTTGATTTTGACGTGCAGTGAACCGGCATTGGAGCGGGCGGTGGCTATGGCTTCCGGGCTGATGTCGGTGGCGGTGATGTGTGGAAACATCAGATTGCGGGCCAGGGCCAACGCTATGCAGCCTGACCCTGTACAGAGGTCAAGCACCTGCAGGTCGGGGGTGGTGCCGGCGTGTTTGATGATGATGTCGACGAGTTGTTCGGTTTCGGGTCGCGGTATGAGAACTGATGGATTGACGCTTATTGTTAAGCCGTAGAAAGAGGTGGAGCCGAAGATGTATTGAATCGGTTCGTTGCGAAGCAGCCGGTCGGTGACAGCTTCGACTTTACCGGCAATGAATGAGCTGATTTCATCATCGGCTTTCAGCGCGGTGTCGGTGGTGGAGTAGCCTTTGAGCTGCTGCCAGATTATGCGCAAAAGCCACTGCGCCTCACCGGAGCCGTAGATGGGGGTGAGGCGCGTTATGGCGTTGCGTGTGATTTCGCGCAGGGTCATTCTTTAGGGTGCAATGGCCGCGATTATTCGGCTTCCTTCATGTTGTGGAACACGTTTTGCACATCTTCATCTTCCTCAAAGCGGTCGAGGAGTTTTTCGATGGCGGCGCGTTGTTCGTCGGTCACTTCCTTAAGGTCGTTGGGAATGCGTTCAAATTCAGAACTGATGATTTCGTAGCCGTTGTCTTCGAGATATTTCTGAATGTTGGAGTAGTCTTCAAATGCACCGTAGAGCACAATTTCTTCTTCATCGGCTTCTACTTCATCAACACCGCAGTCGATGAGCTCAAGCTCGAGTTCTTCGAGATCGGTGCCTTCGGCGGGTTTGATTTTGAACACGCATTTGTGGTCGAAGAGAAACGACAGTGAGCCTTGAGTGCCGAGGCTGCCATTGTGCTTGTTGAAGTAGGAACGCACGTTGGCTACGGTGCGGGTGTTGTTGTCGGTGGCGGCTTCAACCACGATGGCAATGCCGTATGGACCATATCCTTCGTAGACGATTTCTTTATAATCGCCTGCATCTTTATCGGTGGCTTTCTTGATGGCGCGTTCCACGGTGTCCTTAGGCATGTTGGCTGCTTTGGCATTCTGCATGAGCGCACGCAGACGCGGGTTTGTGTCGGGGTCGGGACCGCCGGCTTTTGCGGCGATAGTGATTTCTTTACCTATACGGGTGAATGTACGCGACATATTGCCCCAGCGTTTGAGCTTGCGGGCTTTACGATATTCAAATGCTCTTCCCATGAGTTGAGTTTATATAATTGGTTTAATAAAATTCGTTGTTAAGGTTTATCGGAGGGTGGCTCCGAGTTTTTTCTCAAGATTGGTGATTATTTTTTTCATCACGGCATCAATCTGCTTGTCGTTTAGTGTGGAGTCATCGTCCTGCAGGGTGATGTTGATGGCATAGGATTTTTTTCCTTCGGGGAGTTTGTCGCCTTCGTAGACATCAAAGAGGCTTACGCTGCGCAGCAGTCGGCGCTCGCTTTCGCGTACCACGGTTTCTACTTGCTGCATGGTCACGGCAGTGTCAAGCAGCAGTGCGAGGTCGCGTTTCACGGCCATGGTCTTGGGTATGGGGCGGAAGCTGACTTTGTGGCGGAGCGACATTTGTACCAGTGCGTGCCAGTCGAGCTCGCAATAGAATACATCTTGTTTGATGTCGGCTTTTTTAAGCTCAGCGTGTGATACAATTCCGATGATGCCCAATGGTTTGCCGGAGCGGGTAGCTATGGCGAGAGAAGCGCTCATCAGATGATTGTCTCCGGCTGAGAAGCGTAATTCCGCTGAGGAGATACCCAGACGCATGAATATGCTGTCGACTACGGCGCGGAGGTCGAAGAATGTGGAGGGAACTTCGGCGGTATTCCAATTGGCCGAGCGCAGCGCACCGGTCATCCAAAGAGCCAGATGGGAGTGTTCGGTGTATGGGGCCAGCGGTTTTTCGGCAGTTGATTCGGCAGCGGGGTTGAAGTCGTAGACATGACCGAACTCATACATTTTGAGCGATGTGGTCTTGCGGTTGACATTGTGGGCTATTGATTCAAGTCCGCCGTAGAGAAGAGTGCGTCGCATCACACACAGGTCGGAACTGAGCGGATTGAGCAGACGTACGCAGCCGTCAATAGGATATTGCGCATTGTCAGTGTAATAGCTTTCGGCCGTGAGTGAGTTGTTGAGAATCTCGTTGAAGCCCATGGCTGTAAGCTGCTCTGAGATGAGGTTAGTCAGAGCGCAGTCGGTGTCGGTGGGGGATTTGAACGAGAGCGATGAGTGTACGCGGTCGCTGAGTTCCACATTGTTATATCCGTATATGCGCAGGATATCCTCCACTACATCGCAAGGGCGCTGTACATCGACGCGATATGTTGGTACCTTTACATGAGCTTCTTTTTCATCGGCTGTCACTTCCATCTCCAAAGAGCGCATGATAGCGATGAAAGTATCGTTGTCGATGTCTTTTCCTATCAGCCTGCGGGCATAATCGAAGTCGAGAGTTACATCAAATGGTGCTACGGGTGAAGGATAAATGTCGACTGGCTGACCGCACACTTTCCCTCCGGCGAGCTGCTGCACCATCAGAGTGGCGAGTTTTAGCGCATAGAGGTTGATATTGGGGTCGGTGCCACGTTCGTAGCGGAACGATGAATCGGTGTTGAGTCCGTGACGGCGTGCTGTCTTGCGCACGGAGGTGGGGTTGAAGTAAGCGCTTTCGATAAAGATATCGGTAGTGGCATCGGTCACACCTGAATCCAGACCGCCGAACACGCCTGCTATGCATAGTGGGCGTGTGGCCGAGCATATCATAAGGTCGGCTTCGCTGAGTTTGTGCTCAACCCCGTCGAGAGTCACAAACGGAGTGCCCTCAGGACAGTGGCGTACAATGATTTTTTCGCCGTCGATTTTGGCTAAGTCAAAGCAATGGAGCGGTTGGCCTATGCCGTGGAGGATATAGTTTGTGATATCGACAATGTTGTTTATCGGGCGCAGACCTATGGCGGTAAGGCGGTCCTGGAGCCATTTGGGGCTTTCAGACACTTTGACACCGCGTATGGTTACTCCACAATAACGTGGACAGGCTGCTGCGTCGTCGACCTGCACTGTTACGGCACCGTCGGGACGGTCAACTTTGAAGTCATCGACGGCCGGGCGCTGTAGGGGCAGTGGTTCGGCATGACGGTCGGCCCAGGCTTTGAGGTCGCGGGCCACGCCGAAATGCGAGGCTGCGTCAATACGGTTGGGAGTGAGATCTACTTCCAGCACATAATCGCTTGTGAGACCGAAATATTCGGCGGCGGGAGTGCCCGGCTTGATTTCACGGTCTATCACTATGATACCGTCGTGTGATGTACCCACGCCAATCTCATCTTCAGCACAAATCATGCCCAGTGATTCCACACCGCGTATCTTTGATTTTTTTATCTTGAATTCGTTGTCACCATTATAAAGGGTGGTGCCTACAGTGGCTACAACCACAGTCTGCCCGGCTGCTACGTTGGGTGCTCCGCATACAATCTGTGCCGGTTCTCCGGAGCCCAGGTCTACGGTGGTGATGTGCAGGTGATCGCTGTCGGGGTGAGGTATGCAGGTTAGGACTTTGCCGATTACCAGTCCGCGAAGACCGCCGCGAATGCTTTCCACTTCTTCCACTGAGCCTGTCTCCAAGCCTATGGAAGTGAGTGCAGCCGCCAGTTGGTCGGGAGTTAGGGGAGTGTCGATGTAGTTTTTAAGCCACTGATAAGAGATGTTCATTTGTTGAAAGAGTATTTTATAAAGTGTTAGTGTGGTTATTTTATCATTACGCGACGGGCGCTGTCGTCAACAACCACTATATAGAGTCCTTTGGGAAGTCGGAAAGAATGGGTGCCCGCTTCGAGTGTCTCGTAGACTAAAGTCTTGGCATCGGTACTGTAGACGGCTACGGTATCGGCTTTTTCGGGCAATTCGACAATCAGTTCGCCATGGCAGCAATAAGCGCACCATGAATTGTCGGAATTGACTTGATTGATAGCACCAAGCGAGCTGTAACCGCTGATGGCTATATTGTCGATAAACCAGCGTTTGCCGGAGGTCTGACGGAAGCGCAGGCGAGCATTGTCGGGGGTATCCACATTCACGGAGAATGATTCGGAATCATCGATAGTGATACTTCCGGCTGATATCCAGGTCTTGCCACCGTCGGTGGAGTATTCTACAGCTATCACGGGGTCGACATCGTTGGGCCATGGAGCAGCCTCAAATGTGACTGTGCCGATGCCGCCGGTCTTATCTTCGTTCATGGCGAGCGCGCTTGTAGCCGTCTTGCCAAAGCGCAGTGCAGTGGAGCCGTTGAAATCGGAGTCCTGCGATCCGGTGCCGAAGCCGGCGTCGGTCACACTCCAGGCAAATGCGTTGCCTTGGAAGATTTTGGACGAATAGCATGGTACGGAGGAGGGGGCATCGTTAATCTCGAAATCTTCAATTACGGTTTCTGAGGGGTCGCTGTAGCCACTGACTTTACCGGTGACCTGTACATCATCATTGACATAAGAGCCGGCCGTGATGGTGATATCGGACGTGTATGTGCCTGCGTAAGCGGCATTGACGCGTATGAAAAATTGTTCTTCTTCCGGCATGAGCGTTATCGTGCGGCTCCACGATGCTTTATCGGTGGAGAGTTCAAACGGAGCGGCGACGGAGATGTGGGCGTTGTCGGCAATGTTTTCAAACAACACAAGCACCTCTTCGGCCTCGGAGGGCGTACCGGCAACGGCATTGAGAGTGAGGTTGCCGTTGTAGATGAGCTGCACCGATGGCTCGACGTCGGCAGTGGTGACGCTTTTTGTTTCGGAGGTGAGAGTGCCGTTGCTGACGGTGTAGGTGTAGGTGGTGAGCGGTTCGAGTCCGGTCACGGTGTATGATTCGGCAGCGGCGTTTACATTTTTGGGATATCCGGCTATAGATGTGCCTTGACGACGTACGTCGAGCGAGTAGCTCGATTTATTGTCGATGCAGGTCCAGCGCACGGTGAATTCATTGCTTGAAATGCCGGTGGCTTCATAGACTGGCAGACCGTTTATGGCTGTGCCTGTGATGTTTACCTCGCGTTCCATATCGTCGGCCGACACGGCAAATGAGCCGGCTACAGTGCCTGCTGCCGTGGCTTTCATCGTGACGGTAACATCTGTTCCGGCATTGGCTTGCGCGGCTGTGAGGGTGTAGGGCGACACGCTCAGTCCAGTGCCGTAGATACTGATATAAACCGATCCTTTCACACCGATGGTCTTAACGGGCACACTGTAGGTGCGTGATTGTCCCACAGCTACATAGCCTAAGTTGATGTCGACGTTTTGCTGCGGATAGACTATATCGGCAGTTTCAACGGTTGCGGTGGAATACCATGCTTGTCCCACTTTGTCGCCCCAGATATATTCCACCAACTCGGGGTGGTCGATAAACGGGTTGCGGTTTTTCTGCTTGGCATATACGGCTTCCTGTCGGTCAAGCTCTTTCTGGCTCACTTGGTCCTGACGCGACCATTTGAGCAACAGGTTTGTGGCCCAGGTGGTGAATGCGGGATAAGAGTTGCCGGCGAGCATATCGCTGCTCCAGCCGGAGATGCGGTCGTTGTAGCAGGCGGCCATGTAGAAATAAGAGCGGGCGAAATCGCCTTTATACATATCGTCAGGCTCAAAAACTTTGCCTGAATAGCCACTGAATGTGCTGTTGCCAAGTTTACCCAAGGCTTTGACTGAACCATTAGAGGCTAAGGTGGTGCCGCCGGAGCATTCTCCGAAAGGATAGTTGCTGCGCTGACCGTTGACTTTGCCGTCGGTGGGGTATACGTGGAAAGCATCGGAGTTCATGGGCGAAGAGTTGTTGAACCAGCTCTTGGGCATGGAGTGCTCGCGGTTGTAGCAGTCACCTACATTGGAGTAGTTGCCGCAGCGTTCGTCGGCGTTCCAGCGTTTGGTGGAGTACATATCCCATATTTTGCCGTCGGCGTCAATGTCGGAAGTTTTATAGAGTTCGAGCAGACCATCGTAGCTCACGGTGGTGTGCGACGATACCGTCTGATAAAGTGCGGTTAGGAGCGCTTGTCCGGTTTTTCCTTCGCATTTATCGTAATATCCTGAAGGTATGGCTGCTATGCCATAGAAAGTAATGCCGACAACGGTGGCGGCAACTAATGAGAGTTTGTGTAACAACTTCATAACAGTGTGAGAGGTATAGATTAGTTAAGATATCATCTGCAAAATTAATATTTTATATTGTTATTTTGCTAAAATCAGTGGCAAAAAATACACCACCGCTTCGATGGAACGGTGGTGTAAAGGTTGATATGAGGAAAACTGACTATTCGGCAGTGTAGGAATTAATCTGAAGCAAGACAGGAAGGAGCGACGGATCGGTATCTGAGGAGAATGTTGTGGAACCGGCTCGGCTGACGCTGTTGTAGTAGCACCACATCTTGAAGTTTACACCATTCTGGGTTATATCGTATTCAAATATGAGCTGAGATTTTGAAAAACTTACTTTTGCCCACCAGTCCAGGTTTGTATACCAGGGCAGCATCACGCGGTTGCCGTCGACTTTGTAAGTCTGGCCGTTGACCTTAGTGCCGCTGAACGACAGTGATTCGTCGTAGAAATTTTCATAACCGGAACCATTTCTGATTTCATCGGCATTCATCTCTATGGTTTGACCCATAATGTTAAGTTTCGCTTTGTCGAAAAACCATGTGCCTTGAAGTCTTTCGATTAATGCGTCGCCCGAAGGACTGTCCTCATCATCACCGCAAGCTGAGAAAAGTGTTGTGGAGCAGGTGAATAGCGCTATAAGCGCAAATAGATAATAAATGTTCTTTTTCATTGTGGTTTATTGTTTTATGTGGTTAAAAAAGATGGAATGCAAGAATAGGTAGCCCATAGGAACGAACTACAGGGATAGAAGGTTTGTCGTACTCATATTTCAATAGTGCGAACTGTGGGGTGGCGGGGTCGCCATATAGGGCTTGAAATGTTGCCGATGCTCCACCTTGCGAGTATACTTCGGTGGAACTTAAATAGTAATATGAGTTATGGGCATCACCTTTGTGCTGTTTGGCCTGATGGTCGAAAATTTTATGATATTTGACGGTTTTGCCCTTGAATTTTTCAATTTCACCGTTATAAACTATTTTCTGGCCACGCAGCTCCATGTAGTATTCCAATTCTTTGATTGCCGGGATATACCAGCCTTCTTCCAGAGGCTGCAGGAATTTGGAATATATGGGATACATATCCGGGGTGTATTGCGGGTCGGCTGAGATGAACCGGCGTAGAGCCATGGTATTGGCATATCCGTTGTCGTAGTCATTCATTCCGAAAGGTATGTCTGAAGGTCCCTTGTAAAAAACCTTGACTGAATATGGTGATGATTTGAAATGTTTCGGGTGAACGATGCGTCCGTGGCGTCCGTCGGGGGTGGTGGAGATAACTATTCCTTCCACTCCGTTTTCGCTATACCAGTCGCCTATCTGATAAACCCGTGAAGCCGGTGGCTGAGCATTCCAATCGGGGGAGGTGGCCACGTTGACATACTGATTGTTTTGTGAGGCGGGATATTGTTGTGCGAGTGGAGATGACTCCGATGGTTTTATTATTGTTTCTTCACCATTGTTATACTTGATTTTGAAAATATCTCCGCGCAAGATTTCACGCTCGAATTTTTCGCCTTCTCTGCGATATTTTATGGCGTTGTCGCCTACTTGAGTGACAGTACACTCTATAATATCGGCATTACGGGTCACAATTTTGTCGGCCCTGCTTAAAGTGGCGCACAGCAGCAGGATTGTCGATACAATGATAGCTCTGTTCATGACGTTTTAGAATCTATAACCTGCTGTGAATGCTAATCCGATAGTAGGAGACCAACCTATATCTTCGCCTTTGAAAGCGTTGCATAAGTTGAATATAATCTGGGCGCCAAAATCAAATTTATTAATGGTGGCCATGGCGTCTAAAGTAAACGAATCGCGGAATACGGAGAACGTATCCTCAAGGGTATTGCCGTTGAGCGATTCGGATATCAGAATTTCCAGTCGGTTGCTGCACCCAAACATAAACCAGTCAGATGAGCGATAGTACCAGCCGAAAGGAATGGTCAGGTACATGGAGCTGAGGTCGCCCAAGCTATATTTCTTCGTGTCGCTGACTAACATTTCGGCTTCTCCGCCAAGCCCCATTACACCTATGCCTAAAGACCATGCGGTGTTGTTGCTGCTTGGGAACAGCAGGTTGGCGTCAACAGCCCAATATAAACCTCCCCAGTCGATATATTCGGAACCTGTAGCATGATAGCCCACGGCAACTCTGGGATAGAAGGATATACGGGGGAAATAGTTTGTGGGAGGTATGACATCGGTAGGTTGAGTGAGTTGGCCTTGGCGGACAGCTCCGGTAATCAAGCCTCCGAAGGTGCCGTTGGAGTTGTTGGTTTGGGTTGGGGCTTGCGGTTTTGTGATGTCGGTGATGATTTCTTTTGTTCCGTCGGGAAAGATGATAAAAAACACATTGTCGCGCGATGTGGTGAAAGTGGGACCATCGGGATTCGATGCTTTTTTGTATTGGATTTCAGAGGAACCTATGCTGATGATTTCTACTTCGATTTCATCACCGTTGAGCATAGTTAGAATTTCTTTTGCCTCCGCTGAGGCTGCGACCAAAAGTGCGGTCAGGAAAAATAAGATTGGTTTACGCATAAAATGTAATTGCGTTAGTGCCCCGGCTACCTGAAAGACAGTGAATAAATAAGGAAGAAAAAGCGTGGGAGCCTGTACTCTTGCTCGTCCTTGGATTGAGGCCTTCGCATTGCCCGAATTGGAGAACGAGCAACGCATCAGAATCCTCACGCCCGCATGCTTATCAAGCCGAAACAGTCACCATATATTTTAATATACGGTAACACGACGGATAAGCATACCCTTAGCAGGTATCTATCGTTGCACATCCTTGACCAATTCAGAAAGTTGCGAAGTTTCAATCCATCAAGGTAAGCGTTAAGTAACGCTTTTTTATGTATTATGACATCAGAGATGATTTCTCTAAATCATGTGAATGTCAGTGACAAAATTAGTTTATTTTTTTAGATTATAAGTAATGTTGATGAAAAAAGTTTTTGAAATCGATGGGGGTATAAAATCAGCGGGGTAGAAATGAACGGTGGTAGTTTGAGGGGGGGATCAGAAACCTATACGGGGGTGTGAGTCGGCGTCGAGTCTCTCTTTCCGGCAGAGGTCTATGATTTCGTTTAGGTCTATGCCGGTATTGCCCGAGAGGATGGTTTTGATGGAGTATTTGCGTGTGATATTTTCGATTTCACCGCCGGTGAGGTCGAAAAGCGCGGAGAGGGTGGTGGCATCGGAGTCCGACAGGTTGGCGAGCATTGATTTCCATATTTTTGCGCGGGCTTCCGCGGTGGGTTTGTCGAAGCGGATTTTGTAGAGGAAACGTCGCTCGAAGGCTTTGTCGAAGTTGGCGGTTAGATTTGTGGTGGCTATCATGATGCCTTCGAGTGATTCCATTTCCTGCAGAATGATATTCTGGAGGGAGTTTTCCATCTTATCGACTGCACGCGAGGCTCCTTCCATGCGCGTGCCCAGCAGGGCATCGGCTTCGTTGAACAGCAGAATGGGCGCCGGATCGGAGATTTTGCAGATGTTGTTGTAGCGGTCGAAGAGAGCCTTGACGTTTTTTTCGCTTTCGCCTACCCAGTAGCTCTTTATTTTGTCGACATCGACTCTCAGAAGGTTGCGTCCGGTCAGGCGGGCAAGCTGATAGACGGTTTCGGTCTTGCCGGTGCCTGGGGCGCCGTAGAGCAGGCAGCAGAAGCCTTGACGCAGGCCGGCTTGCTGCAGCCGCGACTGGATGTCTCTGAAGCGTTTGGTCGATAGAATTGATTGCAGCTCATCGACCTGTTGTTGTTCGGGCGGGTTGTATATCAGCTTTTTCTCAGCAAGTGTGTCGGCTATTATAAGTCCGGCGGTGGATTTGGTGCCACGGCGGAGATTGAGTTCTCCTAATATTTCATCTTTGGCAAAGTTGGTGAGTTTGAACCGGTTGGGCTGGGCAAGGCCGTCTTCGTTTACGTTTTCAATCAGATTATGGAAAAAGAGCATTGATTGGCGGTCACTCAGTTCGCTTTTTACTTCACCTGGTATTTTGTCGTTGTCATAAAGCTCTTTTATGTCGTTCAATTCGATGTTGTCATCGTAGTAGGCAACGAAGCGATGAGCCATATATGTGAACAGCATTATGTCGGCATTGTCAAGGCAAAGACGTCGGAGTTCGCGCACATAGTTGGAATCCTTGATGTCTTCAATCAGTTCCATAGTCGATTGGAATAGACCATCTGATGTGAGCTCATTTTCGATTTTTTCACTCATCATGGTATCGAAGGCATCAAAAAATGAATTGAGATTATTGATATGCTCAATATTGTGGATATATGGCTCGTTTCGGCGCAGAGCGTCAAGCACTTCTAAAGGAACACGATAGGTGCGTGATTTTTTGGAGCGGGCCGCTCGCACGTAGCGCCGGCGCTCGAGTTCATCTATTTCGTTGGTCAGTGACAGCAATCGGATAGTGCTGCAGCCGATATAATTGGCGATTTCCGACAGGAGGATACTATTGTCTTCACTGCGGTCGACAAATATGGTCAGCAGAATGATTTGCATGTCGGACAGATGCAACCGCCGGCGTACATATTTCAGGTATGGTGCTACATCTTCCATGAAATCCGGGCTGAGGTCGGAGCCTCCGGCCATGGTGACAATTTGTTCAAATGCTTCGAGAAGGCTATTGATTTTAGGTGTGGTGGAGCCACTTTTGGCGGCCGACTTCTTTGAGTCCGATTGCTTTCTCATAGACAAATCTTTTTAGTTGGCGGATATGGCATTATGTACTTGGGGCAGCCTGAGTGATGCGAATTGCGCGTTTTGTAAAAAATCAAAAAAATGCGGTACAGATTTATGCTGCAAAATTATATCACGGTCAGCCGGATTCCAAATTTTTGAGTCGCTATTGTATAAATCGGGCTCATTTCTGTACGAATCTGACCTTTGATATATTATGTGATATCAGGCGGTGCTTCGTGGCCGGTTTGTCAAAATGAATAGTTTTCAGTAAATTTGTACATCAAAGATAGCAGGTTTATGGAAATACGTACACAGCAACTTATCCGATATATCCTTCCGATGAGGGAGGGAGGCTCTTTGCCGGTGCTCGGAGAGGCTGACGACGGATTTAAGTATGTGGTGAAACTTCGCGGGGCGGGTCATGGTAAAAAGGCTCTTGTGGCTGAATTCTTGGCCGGTATGATAGCAAGAGCATTCAAGTTCAATGTGCCTGAAGTGGTGCTTCTCAATCTGTCGGGGCTATTCGGTATAACCGAACCGGATCAGGAGGTGCAGGAGCTGATGCGAAACTCTGAAGGGCTTAACGTGGGGCTGCATTATTTGTCGGGGGCGGCAACGTTTGACCCGGCGGTCAATACCGTGGACCCGCTTGCTGCGTCAAAGATCGTGTGGCTTGATGCTTTTCTGACTAATGTGGACAGGACGCGTCTGAATCCGAATATGATGATATGGCATAATGAATTATGGCTGATTGACAACGGCGCATCGTTTTATTTTCATCATTCGTGGCGTGACCCCCGCAAGGCCGCTCTCGATACGTTTCCGTACATCAGGAATCATTTGTTGCTGCCGTACGCCACTCAGCTCGAGGAGGTGGACCGAATGATGCGTCAGGCTATTACGCCGCGTACTCTGTCGAAGATTGTGGAACTCATTCCCGAGCAGTGGCTTGAGGAGGAGAACTCCGATATCTCACCCCGGGAGCGACGAAGCGGTTACGAGACATTTTTACATGAGCGCCTGAAGAATACTCATTTGTTTGTGGCCGAAGCTATTAAACAGCAAAATCTACTTCGATTATGAGCCATACATCTTCTACTGATATTATGTTGCCATCTGCACCTCCGGACGCAAATCTTTATGAATATGCTGTGGTGAGATATGTGCCCAGGGTGGAACGTGGGGAGTTCGTCAACATAGGATTGATAATGATGTGTAAGCGTCGTCGCTGGCTCAAATGCGAAATCTGCATCGATGAAGATCGGGTGCGCTCATTGTATCCCTTGGCTGATCTTACGCTGTTGCGCCGGCAGGTGGCTTTGTTTCAATGCGACAATGTACCGGAGCCGGGGTTGCCTGTGGAAGAGACTTATCGCTGGCTTACAGCTGTCAAGAGTGCAATATTGCAGACCTCTCCGTCACATCCCGGTATCAGTCTTGTATCTCTTGAAGCTACTTTCGCCCGACTGTTTCAGGAGCTGGTTGGCTGAGATGATGGAGTGACTGATTGCCTGGCCTATTCCGCATAAAGGTTTTCTTCGTGCTGAGGAATGTACTGGTCTACGAGTCGGCCTATTTTCCGCAGGTCGGGTTTCTTGTTGACATAGTCAATCAATGTCCCTACAGGGTATAGGTCAGGGTCGGAGGCTGATTGAAAATCGGCAGCATCTTCCGAGTAGTCGCCATCTTCCACGGCATCAGCTTCAATGGCGTAGTCGCTGAATGCTATTGTCCTTTCGGCATCTCTATGTCGCTCGATGCTTACTAACAGGGTTGTCGGGATTATGCTTATCTGAGGGTCTTCTCCCCAGAAGCCGGGATTGTTGATGACTTCTGCCACCTTTGTGGCAATAACGTCAGTGAGTTCCTTTCGTGTCATAGTAATAGTTTTTATTACCATAACACGTCAATCTATAATATGGTTCTCGTTTTTATCAGACGCTAATATGCGGGGTCAGCAAATCAGATACTCTCTAATTGCTCATTTGATAGGTTTTGATACCATAATGACCGGTTCGTTTTCACCTAACGCATATTTTGTCGTATCGGTCAGGCTGAAATCCTTCTCCTGAACTATAAACCCTGCTTGTCTGAGGCGGTCAAGAAAGTCGCGGGAGTATCGTTTTACGTGATCAAACTGGCCGAATCGTTTTGCTCTTTCTTGCGGGGTCAGGTTTTCTGAGTCTGACTCTTCATCTGTGGTAGTGAGACTGTTATCTATAGGCACTTGCACTATGCCATCTCCTCCGGGTTTTAGAACGCGGAATAATTCACTTATAGCGCGCCGATCTTGTTTGATGTGTTCAAGCACATGACTGCACAGTAGGAAGTCAAATGAATTGTCGTCAAAAGGCAGGTCCGTGATATCAGCATTTAATACATTTTCGGGATACGAATATCCGGGCATACGTTTATCGCATGGAGTATAGTCTATGCGTGAATCCGAACTAAGCCATTTCAGCAAAGTCTTTTCAGGGGCTACGTGTAAGAAACGTACATTTTGTTTGTCTGTCAGATATTTGTCCAGCAGTAATTTGAATGAACGCGTCCTGGGATAACTGAAGCATACCCAGCAAGTTCCCGGCCCGGAAGCAAGAGGGCGCAGAGATCTATAGCTTCTGCCACAGCATGGGCAGATTACTTTATCTCCTTTGTGTAATAGACCTTCCAACCAATGGTAGCTCAATTTTGCTAATTTGACAAATCGTTTCATAAAATTGTTTAGGTGTATGAATCTGAACAATAAGTCTGAAAATTATTTCAATCTTATTGCTTTAAGTTGTCCAAAATGCTTTTTATCCAAAACCATTTGATAAAATTCAACTGGCTTTGTGGTGACAGTTTCATTTAAGGCTTTATAAACGAAATCTTTTGAACTCATTATATTTCGTATCGTTTCTTTGTCTTTATCCGAACATTTCAATCCGAAATAGATAGCTTCAATACTGTTGGGTATGTCAATTGTACTATATGTATCTTGATTATTCAAATCGTAATAAAGAAAGCGTAATTCATTTTCATATTCCCAGTCCTTTCCTTTCAGGAAAAAGGCATCTTCTAAATTTATAGCATCTTTCTTGGAGTATTTACTCATATCTCCGTTGGAATATTTTACATCTTTGAAATATGCAACTATGCCGTTATAATCATCGCCCAATTTCGTTGTCGAATTGTGAAATCGATATTTAATACATATTCCTTTATGAGAATCAGCATAATGAGCCCACATTAAAGTATTCAGGAACTCTTTTTTATCTTTTCTATGCTTCTTTTCATTGTATACAGGTTCACTGCTCAAATTATTGGGGTCTTTCAAGTAAGGCAATTTTATGTTGCTTGTAAAACACGCAATTTTCAGACAGTCCTTATAGGCTTGAAGTTGCAGATATGAGATGTCATCTCCGTTATTCAACAACTCTCTTATAGGACAGTCAAACGGGTCATTGAATGTGGTTGGAGATGATAGATTTAACTGTCCGTTTACCAATGACTGATATAAAAAGTTTGTACATTTTCTAAATGCATAGGCAGTCGGACTATATGCAATGTTACTTGATTTGGCTATCAGATAATAAATATATTTTTTGAATGCTTCGACCGCTCGATTGTCATAATGTAATTTGTGCCAGCACAATCCAAGATAAAGAAATAGAGTTTGTTTTATACCAAACTGGTACTTTACGCTATTGTTTGCATCAAATTCATCAATCAGTTCTGACAAGCGAGTTATATCCTTTTCATGAACATTATGTAATTCATAATATCCCACAGAAAGTATTGTTAGTGCAAGCCCGTATTTTGACAATCGCTCTGGTGTTACATCAATCATATAGTCCACAAAACGTTTCCAATCTTCGTTAAATTCGTTTACTGCTTGTCGGGCATTTCCTGCGGTTACATTTTTATAGTATTTTTGCAAGTATTGTTCCAGTGATGATATATCCATACTTTAGTTTTATTTGACTTAATCGCAATGCAAATATATATAATATCCATTTTTAACTAAAACTGTAAAATTAAAAACGATATCTAAAATAAAGAATTTGCCATTTCAAATTAGGCAGCTAAAGGATACGTAATGTTGCGACAAAAGACAAGAAAAGCGATTGGCAAGGTTGATTCAGTCTCTTGCCAATCGCTTGTATTTTAATTCTTAAACAAAGAAAATTATACCTATTCTCTGCGTTAGTATTCGTCTTCGTTGAAGCGATAGAAAAATCACATGGTTTCGAGAAAGGAAAGTCTAAGCAGACAAATCACATGGATTTTATGGATAACGATGCCTATTCACGTCAAATAGGGAAATTTTTGAAAAATTCCCTATTTTTCCCTATAAATTCCCTTTTTTTTCAAAATTCGATTATTTTGCATTTGCCAGTTGAGAGTGCCCACCTAAGAAAATTGATTTGGGTGTTTAATTGTTTCGTTGGTATTGTGGAATTCAAATTTTATTCTTAATTTTGCGACCGCAGACCGACTTGCAGAGGCCCGGTTGAGGGTTTACGAATGGGAGGGCTGCGGACATAATAGAAAGCGTTTACTTGACGCTCTTTCTTGACTCATCGAAATCTGGTAAATTTCAATCTTCGTCAAGAATGTAGTAAACAGTAGATGTCTTAGTGGATATGTTACTATTTTTTCTTCACAGCATGAGAATGTCGTGTGGAAATAATGTCATATTCTACGTGAGGCCTCTGTGTTTGCTCGTTCAACGAAGATGGGCAATACCAGAGCCTCGATGAGTAGGACGAGCAACAGTATTGTCCTCACGTTTTCTTTTTTCAAACTACCCTGATGGGGGACTAAGGGAAACTTAACCAGCACTTTGATGGGCGACATCATTGGCAAAATATATTTCCCTGCGGATTCATGCATCATATTGTATGAATGGGATTCAACTTCACTCTATTGCATAAACCATGCAACTCAAGAGAGTGTCCAATTGTACACATACAATTCTGAAACTGGTATGATGGAAGGAGTCGATGGTAAAGGTGAACCATTCCCTTGGGATGGAAGCTTCATTTCATTCGATAAAACCAGTTCCGCAGATGGGCTAAATCGTTGCATGGATTATTGGTTTAACCATGATACAATATACCGCGACAAAGAAACAATTAAAGAAAATATAGTATGCAGTTACAGGGGGAGACTGCCCGCATACATATTTAGTTTCATTCCTTAATTGACGATATAGCGGAATCACGGCTCCGCCGATGTCGTGAGGTAAAACCAAAGCACCTTAGTAATGGCTAACACCAAAATAGACGAAGCGATGAAAAAGATTCTTTCATTTTTCAACATCTATGCTACTTCTTCAAAGATCTGTGGTAACAAATCACAGGGTGAAGCAGAACCCGGCTCATCTTATAAGTACTTCCGACAGAATGGCCAGTGGTCTTAATCTTCACTAAACACTGATGTTCTACCGCAGTTTGAAAATCTAACTGCGATAGAACATCTTTCCTATAAACTATTAAGCGAATAAATGCACTGTCATCTCCCGATAAGATTCCATAATACTTGGTTCAGGTTCAACCGATGGTTAGGACTGATAATATTCTCGAACAGTGAGCCTAACATACAAAAGCCGAAAATTCCTATAACCAAGAAGAAGGCTTTTGAGTGTGTAGCCGACCCGTATAAACTCAAAAAGCCTATAATGGTTAGACGCAACCCTCCAAAAGTTTCCTTTTGGGTGAAAAGTTATGCGAAGGTTCTCACATATCTTTGTCGGCATTGCTATCCACTGGCTCAAATACTATTTTCAAATCTCAGCTTGAATGTATTTGAAGATGGCGAAGACGCAAACTGGTACTATCGCTCATTGAACTATGGGTACAACCAAGATGTGTTATGCCTTCCGCGTGCCATGTTTATCGCATCAACCTCAAAAAAATTCAAAGATCGAGGGGTGATGTTCATCGGGATATTTCCGCCGATGCGTAACCTTCATGCCTGGGTAATTGAAGATGATGTAATTTGCGATATATGTGAGAGAATTTGGATATCATACCAGCCAATTTATGCAAAATATTAATATGAAAGTAATTGCAGGAGAATCAGTGCCCCATCTGAAATTTTATGACAAAATAACTCATCGTATTAAAGCAGAGATATGGGATGATTTGTGTAATGGGGCATGGTGTGAATTCAAAGTAGATGATTTCCTGTTCAAAACACCTCGGATAGAAGACACCACATTCGCTCCGGGGGATTTTGAATATTTTCCTAATATAGTAGCTCTCTCTGCCGGCTACATTTGGGATGAAACAACAAGTAGGGTAAAACAAGACTTATATACCCCCAAAATTGCTGAAGCAAGCGAGCGAAAACTTCTGGATGCAATCGAACAATATTTATTACCTTATCAAGGCAAAAAGGTTGGAGTCCATTTGAGCGGTGGTCTTGACTCATCTATTATAATTGGATTGTTGGATTATTTTGGAATCGACGTTGTTCCAATAGGATATACCAGCAAGAGATTTGAAGCCCGCACTGAACGCACAGTACAACTTATTCTTGCGGATAAATATCCCGGTTCGGTTTTATTGGATCTCGATGATTATACTGAATTTGAAGATGTTAATCATACATTAAAGACACAGATACCATCTGCTGCAATAAGATTTGGGGCGTCTCACAAACAAATGCCTCTTCTATTCAAGGAGCAGAATGTAGATACAGTGTTTACAGGTCAAGGTGCGGATACAATATTTGGAGATGCCGTACACTCTGAAAATCTACTCTCATGTAATATTCCCGCTCTGTTTGAAATGTTCGAGCAGGAATATTATCTCTATCGTCCTTATGGTATTCGTTTGGAACCATTTTTTGCCGACCATCAAATTATAACACAAGTTGCAAATTTGAGACGAGGGGAAAATGCTGATAGTAGAAAACTTTGGGCACGCCATTATTTTAGGAAATTCATACCAAAAGAACTGGCAGACTACCAATATTGCGGTGACTTCTTCGGACATTCTATATCCGGGCTATTTGATTCCAGACATAAAGTACGTGAAATTTTTGCCAAGACATATGACGTTACCAACAATAGAATTTTTAATCCAAAAGAGGTTGACAAAATTGACGTATTCTCCTTTGATAGTGCAGATTACGTGCTATGGTGTTCTAAAATTTCATACGCAATTTGGTTGAATTCATTATTTGCAGAATTATAAAAGCTATGGTACAAGTTATCTTTCCAGAGGATGAAAACAATAAAGGATGCATATCTCCTCGCGACACTAAAGAGGCAGCTTGTTTTGAATCAGAAGGATTTATAGTTGGAATAACACCCCATCCCTCCGCGACAAAATTATTATTCCGGGACTTTATACTGAAAGACCAAGGAAGAATTACATCGCACCCGCTTAGTATCAATAACACCGAAGCCAACAAAAATGTGATGTATCTCTCAAGGTATTACCCACTCATAGCAGACCTTACTATACCCACTTTTTTCAAGCGTGAACTAAATGAAGATACGATAGAGGAGATTCACAAACGAGGTTGGGGAAAAGCATTTATAAAGAATGATGTAAAATCATTGTTTTCATTTTCTTACACAGCATCGGTCTGGCCAGACAGTTCATTTGACAAAATGAAGGAATTATTCTCGCACCTTTATAGCGAGAGTAACCTATATGCAGTGAGGAAATATATAGACGTTCATCTAATGTATGAAGAGCAGCGTTATTGGGTTATCAACAATCACCCATATCACGAGTCCGGTCATATCCCAGATATAGTAAAAGAAGCGGTCAAACGCTTGGAGCCAATGGGAAACAAATACTATACACTTGATGCAATTCGTGACTATATATTAGAATTGAATACCGGAGAGAGTAGTGATAGAGGTGGTTGTAATTCCGCTGAATCATTGGCAAAATGGTTTGCAAAAGAGTTTTTGTAGTGGAGTCCGATATCTAACAGTAGAATAGTCAGCAGGTGGAGATAGTTCCATTCTGCTGACTTTGTTTTTTTAGTTCTTATTGTTATGATTATTTGACAGCAAAATGAGGGGTTTGGACACTAAAAAACCACCCTTTTTCAAGAGTGGTTTAAGTTGTAATTTATTGATTAT
>CAZZFD010000003.1:0-143660 GCA_964653375.1 uncultured Bacteroides sp. | reverse complement strand
AAGGACTCCCTGATTATGAGTCAGGTGCTCTAACCAACTGAGCTATGGGACCGAATTTGACTTATTTGTTCTCGATTGAACACAATCAAATTTCACGGCACAAAATTATTACTTTCTGATGAATTATGCAAATTTTTCTCGTACCTTTGAGGAAAATATCACTTAATTTTTTCTATATCATGAGCCAACCATCTGATGGATACCCTGTAAAGGAATATAAACAACCCGTAAAACGTTTTTGTCAAATACTCGAATTACGCGATAATCCAACTTTGATAGCTGAATATCGTAAACGTCACAGCCGCGAATATGTGTGGAAAGAAATCCTCGCAGGAATCAAAGAAGTTGGTATTTTAGAAATGGAAATCTATATCCATGGAACTAAACTTATAATGATAGTTGAGACTCCAATGGATTTCTGTTGGGAGTCGGCTATGGCTCATCTTAGTACACTTCCGCGTCAAGCTGAATGGGAGGATTATATGTCGGAATTTCAGCAAGCTGCTCCCGGAATGGCATCATCAGAAAAATGGCAATTGATGGAACGAATGTTTCATCTCTATGAATGATTCGTTCCACCAGTTACACTTGATTTAATCGTTGTTTACCGACTATTACTGAATATCTTGTATATCGGCATTTATCACTCTCTCAAGCAATACGGGTTGCTGATTGGGGTGAAATGCCGGATATTCTTGATTGTGTGTCACCACATTTCCCTTAAATACCAATCCATCAACTGATTTAGCATAAAGCAGCGGTGCATCAAAAGTATCAAAAACATTATCGGTGATTACAATATTGCTATGGAAATATTTTTCCTGTCCTTGTAGATCAGGAATTTCCGGATATATTGATATCACAGCATTTGTAAACTGAAACATATTGGTCAAGGCATTGATAAAATGATTTTTAGTAATCAAGATATCTGTACACGCTCCTGTCTCAAACCACCCGTTGCAATCTCCACACAACAATATTGCAGTACCTGAAGTATGATCAAATAGATTATCTTCTACCACTGTATGTCGCGGAGTACTGAACAATGCACCTCTTGCACGATTATTTCTCACAGTATTCTTAGCAAAATACACTTTTGGTGTCCAGGTCAGATTCTCTATACCGAAAGAAGCAGAATCGGGATTCACAACCGAATCGATGCTACGGTCAAACACAATCTTAAACTGACTTGCACCCTTTACATTAGGTTTGTCATAAGGCGTAATCTCTACTATAGCAACAGGTTCTGCTATGAGTTCCATTGTGCGCGATGCTATAAACTGCACGCTATCTCCTTTGTCACCCCATTTGAATCCCCACGCCTGATGATGCATATATTGAGCTATAAACGTGCTATCGTTGACTCTCTCTCTAATTTTCAGATATGTACCGTGAACATTGATAGCATCGTCCATCATGTTTTCATAAAGACCACCCACTGAAGTGATTTTACCTTTACAACCCGAGAAATGCGTGGCATCGGCCTGAGTTGTGAAATATCTGCCGGACCCTTCCCGCAACCGCACCGCAAAATTATTCAGATCAATATCTTCACAGCCTTGCGCCAACAAGCCCATACCATTAGCAAAATATACATTGACAGACTCGATAGAAGAAGATTTATTATCATCCAAGAATATGGCCGGACAAGGACGGGAGTAATCCCTGAAAGCAATTACAGTCCCCGGTATCAGACGCGGATTATTCCACTGAGCCATTATAGTACTATCAGCCAGCACCTCTACATTTTTAGTACCGACACTGATGTCACTTGTGCGATACACCAACCGACGCGTATCAGGCTCAAACGCAATACCGCAAGTGGGCTCTCCACTCCAATCTTCTGCCTTAAGTATGAATCGGCCGTCTTCAATTGTATAATCAACCCATGAAGCGGGACGATAGGCGATACGTTGTGCTACAGTATCGTTAGCCACTACCGTAACCTGTCCAAGACGTGGCTTTTCAAAATCTATACTAAAATTTCTTAAAGTACAATTTTCAGAGCCGACTACAGCTACCGGAAGCATACCTCCATGGAAAATAAAATCCGAACCGTTGCCGTCAATTGTTATATTTCTACATTCCTCTATACATATTCCCACAGATTTAGGATTGACCTGATCATGATTAGATATATAATATTCACGCTGCGGTGAATTATCAGGATAAAAATCATATCTTCCCTGAGCAAAACGAAACACAATATTTTTATCCGGATTCGCCTCAGTCACAGAATCAATAATGGCATTGACACGCTCAGTACAATCAACCTTTTCACCAGGAATTACGCCAAGCTGAGCCATATCTATCGATACATTTTTATCACCGCATGAAACCAAGCTATATCCTAAAAAACATAAACTTGCAAATTTTGCAAATTTCACAAATTCCATATTTTACAAATCCATTAAAATTAATACTTTATACAAACTTACAGAATTATATTCAATATTTATATTGTTTTTCAAAAATAATCTCATTAAATTTGCTATACCTTAGATTACTGTTGATACTGATGAAATATTTTAGCACTGATCACTATAATCACGTTGTAAGTCTGTATGAAGCCGTAACGAAAAGCATTGCTCCGGACGGTGGCGTTTATATGCCTGTTTCTTTGCCTTATATACCAACAGCGCTCTTCAACAATATTTCTGATATGTCTCTACATGAGATAGCCTATGTAGTAGGCACATCGCTGTTCGGCTCGGATATCCCTGCCGAAACCATCAACTCCATAGTTAAAGAGACACTGTCATTTGATATTCCATTGAAAAAAATCAAAGAACGCGTCTATTCACTCGAACTATATCACGGGCCTACAAACTCATTCAAAGATGTAGGCGCACGCTTTATGGCCAAACTGATAGAGTATTTTGGCTCTGTAAACGGTTCAAAACGCTCACTGAATATCATTGTCACTACTACAGGAAATACTGGTAGTGCCGTAGCCAATGCTTTTGCTGACAATGAGAAAGTTAATGTATTCGTTCTCACGCCTAAATCTGACGTGCAGCACAGCTCTGCTCTCAATCTATCAACGACATCAAAAAATATAATTCCGGTGGAAATCCGCAGTGACTACGACACTTGTGTCAAACTTGCCAGACAAGCCTATATTGATAAAGACCTAAACAAATCCATAGCTCTTACCACGGCTAATTCGCTTAACATAGCACGATTACTACCACAGACTTTTTTCTTTTTTCAAGCCTACTCCCGATTATTGGCAGAAAATATCAATTCACGCAATATAGCTATCTCCACACCTTGTGGCAATTTAGGCAACCTTACAGCAGCACTCTACGCTACATTGATGGGGCTTCCCATCAGTCGCATAATGGCATCCGGACGTGGAAACGAGCGATTATGGGGACATATACGAAAAGGCAAATTAGCCCTTAATGAGTTAAACAACAATGCGCTTTCCACCAATCTATCGAGGATTAATCACATCATGACAGATTCTCCTCATATATCCACTATGGTCGACTGCCATACGCTGAATAATGAAGAAGTGGAAAGCGAAATCCGTGAGATATATAACACCTACGGTTATCTGCTTGACCGCAACAGCGCTATGGCTTGCCGATCATTGATTAAAAACATTCGTCCTGATGAAACCGGGGTATTCCTCGCCACATCTCACCCGCTGAAACACCGCAATGATTTAGAAGCTATTTTAGGCTGCACTCTTCCGAAAGACCTTAAACTCCGCACACCTAACATTTCAGCACAAAGACAAAAAAAGAACATCATCTCCCCTACACTCCCTGCGCTTAAAAAATTATTACTTGACTATAATTCCACCTATTAATAAACTATATTATTATGGCAAACAAACGTAATCTTAAAAAACAAGTACGCTACATCTGCGGTGAACTCGCAGGCGAATGCATTATTGCTCGTGACTTTATCGAAGGTATCGATGCCGAAAAGATGAACCAGGTAATATTAAGCATTGCCGACCTGCAGATCAAATCACTTCAAAATGCCTCATTCAGCTTCGATAAGACACCTAAGTCTTTTGCTACGCTTCAAGAATATCATAAAGCCGCTCGGAAATATTATCACGAAGCCTACAAAACTTACTACGCAGAATTCAACAAGCATGTGGCTGAAATTGTTAAATCCATGAATGCTCTTCTTCCAAAAGCACAACGTGAGATTAATAAAAAAGTCGCAACTGTAGAATAACAAATGTTTTTAGCAAAACTAATACTTAGGATAGCCGGGTGGAAAGTGAATATTACTGTCCCCGACTATCCTAAATGTATAATATGCGTGGCCCCGCATACAAGCAACTGGGACTTTATCATTGGAAAACTCGCTTATAGCGCTGTTGGTCGTAAAGCGGGTTTCCTGATGAAAGAATCATGGTTTTTCTTTCCTTTAGGATACTTTTTCAAAGCTATCGGTGGCATTCCCGTACCTTCAAAACGAAATTCCAGACAATCATTGGTAGAAACACTTACACGAAAATTCAACGAAAGTGCACGATTATCGTTAGCCATAACACCCGAAGGAACGCGTAGCCGAACATCAAACTGGCATACCGGATTTCTCCACATTGCTTACAATGCACACATCCCGATATTGCTCGGAGCTATAGATTTTGCAAAAAAAGAGGTCACTATAACCGATGAATTCATGCCTACCGAAAATATAGAATCCGACATGAAAGCTATTAAAAATTATTATCGTAATTTCATCGGTCGATATCCGGAAAAATTCACCACTGAATAAATTTACATTACTCATGCCCGACAGGAATCTAAAAGTTGCCCTATTTCCCCTTGATATCAAAAGCGAAAACAATGCATATCAAAATATGCAACAAGTAATCGCGAAACTGAATTATTTGGAAAACGATTGTGACCTGATAGTCCTTCCGGAAATGTTCAACACCGGATTTATACCTACTAAAGACATAGCTCTGTCGCTGGCCGAAACTAACGATGGAGAAACCATATCCCGATTAAAGAGTCTGGCATCACAATTTGACATTGCTATTTGGGGTAGCTTTATTGCAAAAGATTCTGACAATAATTTGATGAACCGAGGCTTCATGATCAACCCTCAACCCGACAAAGATATTTTCTTTTACGACAAACGTCATCTTTTCAGCTATGGGGGCGAAAGTGATCTTTTCACTAAGGGAACGGAACCATCACCGATAATTAATTTTCGATCCTGGCGACTAAAGATGTCGATATGCTACGATATTCGCTTCCCGCTATGGAACAGAGCAATCAAAAACAACTTTGACGCTCTCATTATTCCGGCCAATTGGCCCCATTCGAGAGTGTACGCATGGCGCCAGTTGCTTATAGCCCGAGCCATTGAAAACCAATGCTATGTCGCCGGGTGCAACCGCGAAGGAAATGACCCGTACGGGACATATCAGCAAAATGAATCATGGATTTTTAATGAATTGGGAAAAGAAATTTCTTATACGGCAGCCAATGGTATAGTATATGGTATTTTCGATGCGGCATCATTTAATAAATCACGTGAACGATTCACTCCATGGCGCGATGCCGACCACTTCGAATTAACAATTGATTAATTGTTCTATACGGGGTAACAATGGCATAGAACCATCATTAACGATATCTATAACACGAGTATGCCGCTGTTTGGGGACAAAACTATCCTGAGACTTTATTCTACTCACCACTTCGTTCTCAGACAATCCATTACGTCGACACACGCGACCTACTCTCATATCCAAAGGCGCAATCACATTCCAGACTTCATCGACATACTTGTCAAGGCCACTCTGATATAATATTGCAGTTTCAACAAACGCTATAGACCGACCATTGCTCCAAGTCATCAGGTCTTTGATAACAGCTGAGTGAACAATAGAATTCAATGCAGTCAACAAACTATTGTCAGTAAAAACAATGGACGCAAGCAACTGACGATTAATTTGCCCGCCATCAGTTATAACCTCCGCCGATATTTCCGATGCAATCCTTGATTTTATTTCTTCGGAAAAATCCATAATTTGTTTAGCCCTCGAATCACAATCATATACATCGTAACCCATTGTGCTTAAAATTCTGCACACCACACTTTTTCCCGAACCAATACCACCCACCACAGCAATAAGACCACTTTTCATCACTGCTCTGAATCAATATATTCAAGCACGTAATCGACCTGCTCGGGAGAATAACTGATATTATAGCATCCTGCCGCCTCTGACTCCACCATTACATTAAGTTTATTCTTCCCTGATTTCACATCATTATAATCAACTACTGCCTTAAAACGATAATCAATCGAATACTTACTCATTGGCACAAGAAATGCCACCTCTACCGAATAAGGGAAAGTGATAATACGGACTCCCTTTGGAACATTCAACACGTCAATTTGCACACTTTTTTTCTTGGCAATCAATGGCTCCACCGGTATCATTACATCTACCACCGAAGGTATCATCGTGATACCTTCTATCGGTTGGATTCGCACACGCTTTACCAAAAGTGAATCTTTCAGTTCCAACTCCTTAAACCGGATAGTGGAAACAGAAGTCACCGACTCGGGTATACGCCCGGCTGAATACAACATAATGGAATCATAATTAGCCGAAATATTACCACTCAATACACTCAAGGCATCAGTCGACACCTCCGCATCTATCTTCAGCGGAACAGCTTTACCGGGACGATCCGTAGTTAGAACCACTATAGAGTCCGGACGTATATTATTAATAATTACTCCCGTTCCGAAATAATCATGCATACGAGCTTCTAATTTCGACCTGTTCATGCGAAACACGCCATTACTGTCAACATAGTCATTAAACGGGATTTTCATCACCGGCATCTTTCCCCACGAATATTTTACAAACAACATACCCTTGCCGGATACAGACACAGACACATCATCAGGCCACGAATTAAGAGGCGTGATATTATCGGCTATATCCGTAATCTCTACGGGTACCTCATAATCATATTGCACATCATCATCGAGAGTAAGAAACACCCAAATAAATGTAGCAGCTACCACACATAATAAATATAGCAACAAGTCACGGCCGCGGGCAGAATGATATAATGCTTTTAACCGCATGGCTATAGATGATATCTTCATGGCTATATGATTATTATTTCTGATTGAATATTACATTAATCAAAGCAGCCGCGAGCCAAAGCCCACGGCTGCCGTATTTTCAAATTATCTTTCGGAATGCTTATTTCTTTTCAGCTTCTGCATCACTCTGAGCTTCCTCGGCTGAAGGATATACCGAGCCTTTATCTACTGTGATGCAAACTCCATTGGCTATCTCTATAGAGAAAGTTGTATCTTTAATCTTACGTACTTTACCATAGATACCGCCTGCGGTGACTACACGCTGTCCTTCTTTAATACCTTCTCGGAATTTACGTATTTCTTTCTGCTTTTTCTGCTGGGGACGAATCATAAAGAAATAAAATACAGCTATAATAGCGACAATCATCAAAAGATTCATCATACCTGCCCCTCCGGCTTGAGCTTCTGCTGAAGTAGCGGCATCAAGAGTAATAAAATTAAAAATCATTATAGTAAAAATTTAGTTATTGTTCAATAATATTGCAAATATAGCTAATTATTTAATTTTTGACAAGTTTACCCTCGTTTTTCAAATAGTTGATAACCGAATAAAGAATACCATTAATAAATTGACCGCTCCGAGGAGTGCTGTAATAATTTGCAATCTCGATATATTCGTTAAGAGTCACCGGAATAGGAATAAGAGGATAGTCTATAAGCTCAGTAATGGCTGTATTCATAATCACTACGTCCATAAACGCCAATCGATCTGGATCCCATTGACGGGCATCGACAAATCGTTCTATCAACTTCAAATTCTCATCATAGTGTGCTACCGTTGATTCAAATAATTCTGCTCCGAAGCGCGCATCTTCCTCATCTTTATATTGCGGCAACAAACGCACACCCTCACCTTCACCAACACCAATACGACGGATTGTCTTCAGTACAAAGGTTCCGATGATATCCAAATCATCGTTCCAATAAACCGATTCCGATTCCAAAGTCTCCGCAAGGATATCCGATGGCAAAATGACAGTACGCAATATCGTACGCCAAAATTCGCAATCCGCTTCCAACGAATCAGTATCAGCCGACATATATTCAGCATATACTTCCGATTGCATTATCTTTTCAAGAAGCATTTTGAGCATATCATATTTAGCCGACAAATCGATAGGATTATCTTTGAGGTATTTTCGTAAATCCTCATTTTCCGCCAATATCGGAATCAATTTATTATCAACAAATCGCATATTGGGATTCAAATCTTCATCTGTCGGTAGATATTTGTTACGAGCGTTATCTATACGTAATTCCTGCATACGAGTCAACTCTACCGGCAACATCAAAAGCAAATGATATAATTCATAGGCCTTGTCAAGACTTTTCTTTAATGAATCTACAGCTTGAATATAACCGATTTTAGTACCCATCACACCTTTCAACGTTTGCTCAACTAATGCGATTGCATGCTGAAAACCGGCCAATGAATATTCAGGATTCTTACGAACAAATGCCATCAATTCATTTGATTTTGCAAATACTGAAGTGACTGTCACACTCCAAAATTCCACATCGTCTTCCAGCGTAATTTTCTTCTTGCGTATATAGCTTCTGTATATACCCGACTTTACAATGGCATCCTGTAGGGCTACAAGTACGTTACTAAAAGCAATAAAACTATCGGAATTTTCCTTAACAATCGCCTTCATATCCGAATCTGCGCCCAAAATTTTAGCAAGCCGGTTAGATGAAAGATATTTGTTATCACCGACACCAGGCACTGCTACCAAGCGTCGAACCGTATTATCACCCGATAAATAAAGAATTGCCATCAATAAATCGCGATAGAGCATATATGCATATTTCTTGCTCTTCGACCCTCCTTCAGGCGCATCATACAACTTAAAATTATCTCTCGTAAGCAGATAGCTGTACAGCATGTGTACTACCTTGATTCTAATAAGGACGCGATTTATCATGACTTAAATGTACTCTAAAAATTCTTCTTTGAAATTTTCTGCAAAGATACAATTTTTACAGCGATTGGACACATTTTTTACTTAAAATATTTTTTTACATAGTTTTTGTCATTAACTTTGCATCATAACAAAGGGGTGCCCGATTTATGGAGCTGAGATAATACCCTTCGAACCTGATACGGATAATGCCGCCGCAGGAATTGTTGAGATTTATTGACACACAGTTCTCTCAGCTCATAGATTCAGCCTCATCACAGGATATGAATTATGAAGCAGTATATCCCAGTTTTAAGTATAGCCGGTTCGGATTGTTCTGGAGGTGCAGGCATACAAGCTGATATCAAAACCATCTCAGCCATTGGTTGCTATGCCATGACCGCAATAACATCATTGACAGCACAAAACACCACCGGAGTAAAAACAGCTGTCGGCATCGACCCTTCTATGGTATATGACCAGCTGGAGATGATATGGTCAGATATTCCACCGTTTGCAATCAAAATAGGTATGCTTTACAGCCGGGATATCATACAATGTGTTGCTGATTTTTTCAATCAAAAACCTGCAAATAATATCGTAATTGATCCTGTAATGATATCAACTTCGGGAAGTAAACTGCTTCACGATGATGCAGTCAATCTCATGAAATCGGCTCTTTTCCCTTTAGCCACAGTCGTAACACCAAATGTCCATGAAGCAAAAGCACTGACAGGTTTATCCGATCCTTTTGCTCAAGCTATAGCATTACGCGAGATGGGTTGTCGAAACATCTTGCTTAAAGGTGGTGACTCAAACAATACTGATCAAAAGATTGATTACCTGCTGTTAGAAAATGACGATGAACTTATCAAACTTACTGCCGATACCGTCAATACGCACAACACTCACGGTACCGGGTGTACATTATCATCGGCTATAGCCTCTTATCTTGCGCTCGACTTCGATATTCTCGATGCAGTCACGCGAGCAAAACTTTATGTCACACGCGCTCTGCGAGCCGGAGCTTCTGTAAAAATAGGTCATGGATATGGCCCGGTCAATCATTTGTTTGCTCCTCGTCATACCAAATATCTAATTTCAAAAAACAATGCTGATAACAATTAATGACACCCCGGTAACTGTAGCCGATAATTCTACCTTGGCCGAAGTAATCAAAACACAAAACATGGCGCCTACAGGCTATGCTGTAGCTGTCAATAATAAGGTAATACCGCTTGCCAAACTTTCCACTGTGACCCTGCAGCCCGATGACTCAGTATTAATCATACAAGCATTTTATGGAGGATAAATCAAAGCTGTTTCGTATCGCCATCACCTCAGAAGAAATTACTGACAATGAGCCGCTGATAATCCGACAAATACTCACAGCCGGATGGGATATGGTACATCTGCGTCACCCCTATGCCACACTTAGAGATATGCGTAATTTAATCGAAAGCATTCCACAAAATCTCCATCACAAACTGAGACTTCACGGACACTTCGAACTATGCCACAGTTTTAATTTAGGAGGAATACATCTCAACTCTCGGTGCAACATTCCACCTGACGGATATACCGGCAAGATAAGTAAATCCTGTCACAACATAGATGAAGTGATTACCTGTAAGGGATATGATTACGTCACTCTCAGTCCTATTTTCGACAGTATATCCAAACCGGGATATAATCACACATTTTCCAACGAAGAACTAATCAAGGCGAATCATGATTCGTCTGTATCGGTTATCGCTTTAGGAGGAATTACTCCCGAAAAGATAACTGACATCAAACAATTAGGATTCCGAGGCTACGCCGTGCTTGGAGCTTTGATGATGCAAGCCCGCAATTTAGAAAAATTTCAAACAGTGCTTTCAAAATTTAGCAATTAACATAAAACCGTATTAACGATGCTTCAATTTATCACCAATAAATCAGATAAATATTCAATAGCTGAAGAAGTTCAGATGGCTATCGAAGGTGGTTGTAGATGGATACAGTTGCGTATGAAAGATGCCTCTGATGAAGAAGTCAAAGAAGTAGCATTAGAAATCATACCGATGTGTCAGGAGACTGACACATTCCTAATCATAGATGACCGTGTAAACTTAGTCAACGAATTAAAAGTTTCAGGTGTACATCTTGGAAAGACCGACATGAACCCACTTGAAGCCAGAGAAATACTCGGGCCACACGCTATAATAGGAGTTACCGCCAACTCCGCAGACGATATTGTAAAATATAAAGGTAAAGATATAGATTACATCGGATTAGGTCCGTATAGATATACCTATACAAAGAAAAATCTTGCTCCGGTTTTAGGGCTCGATGGTATCTCTGATATAATATCACAAGTAAGAAATGAAGGTATAGAAATTCCGATTGTAGCAATAGGAGGTATCACGGCCGATGATGTACAGCCACTTCTAAACGCCGGTGTCAATGGCATTGCCGTAAGCGGAGCCATCATAGAAGCTACTGACCCGGTATTATATACTTCAGATTTAATGGAAAAATTATTAAATATCACCAAATAAATTAATACAACGAACCTATGACCGATGATTTATATATAGGTGGCAGAAAATTCCACTCACGCTTATTTGTGGGTACCGGAAAATTCGCATCTAACCAATTGATGCTCGAATCAATTTTGGCAAGTGAATCTGAAATGATTACCGTTGCCATGAAACGGATTGATTTGCAAGATAGTGACTCTGATGATATGCTTAACCATATCAATCGCGACCACGTACAGTTCTTACCCAACACTTCCGGAGTCCGTAATGCCAAAGAAGCCATCTTTGCAGCTCAGTTGGCAAAAGAATGTTTCGGTACCGATTTTATTAAATTAGAGATTCACCCTGATCCGAAATACTTGCTTCCCGACCCTATAGAAACTTTAGCTGCTACAGAAGTGCTGGCCAAAGAAGGATTCAAAGTTCTTCCCTACATTCAGGCCGATCCGGTGCTATGCAAACGTCTGGAAGAAGTTGGAGCTGCAGCTGTTATGCCATTAGGCGCTCCAATTGGCACCAATAAAGGCCTGAAAACACGCGATATGCTTGAAATTATTATAGCTGAAAGCCGAGTCCCTGTAGTAATAGACGCAGGTCTTGGAGCTCCGTCACATGCAGCCGACGCAATGGAAATGGGCGCTGACGCTGTATTGGTCAATACGGCTATTGCCGTAGCAGATCACCCGGTAGAGATGGCTGTAGCCTTTCGTCTGGCTGTAGAAGCCGGCAGAAAAGCTTATCTGGCAGGATTAGGCGCAGTAAGTCACTCTGCAGCTGCCTCAAGTCCTCTTACTTCTTTTCTTGATTAATCACTCAAACTTATCTGTTCAATGAAAATTGAAAATATCGATGTAAACTCCTATCCCGGGTCAGAAAAAATATATATTGATGGTGATATATATCCCATAAAGGTAGCAATGCGCAAAGTAAAATTGACGCCTACAGTCAAAATTATCAATGGTGAAAAAATCATTACTGATAATGGCGACGTAACTATATATGACACAAGCGGTGTTTACACCGACCCGAATATAAAAATTGACATAAACAGCGGCATACCCCGTTTACGCGAATCATGGATTTCTGATAACAAAGACATCGAACAACTACCTGATGTCACATCTAAATATGGCCGGATGCGTGAAAACGATCCCACGCTCGATGATATTCGCTTTAAGCGTCGCTATGCGCCCCGTAGGGCAAAAGAAGGTAGTGAAATCACACAGATGGCTCTTGCCCGCAAAGGCATTATAACACCCGAAATGGAATATGTAGCTATACGTGAAAACATGAATGCTGCCGCTTACGGTATAGAATCACATATAACTCCTGAATTTGTTCGCGAAGAAATTGCCTCCGGTCGAGCCGTTTTGCCGGCTAATATAAATCATCCTGAAGCCGAGCCAATGATTATAGGCAAAAACTTCCTGGTGAAACTCAATACTAATATCGGAAATTCAGCTTTATCGTCTGGAATTGAAGAAGAGGTAAATAAAGCTGTGTGGAGTTGCTACTGGGGTGGTGACACACTGATGGATTTATCTACAGGCGACAATATCCACGAAACACGTGAATGGATTATCCGCAACTGCCCCGTGCCTGTTGGTACAGTCCCGGTATATCAGGCTCTTGAGAAAATCAATGGTAAAGTCGAAGACCTCACATGGGAAATATATCGCGACACCCTCATTGAACAGGCAGAACAAGGGGTGGATTATTTCACCATTCATGCCGGAGCATTGCGCGCGCATGCCGATATGATAACCAATCGCTTAACAGGGTGTGTAAGTCGTGGCGGCTCTATTATGACAAGGTGGGCAGTGCTGCACGATGAAGAAAATTTCCTCTACACTCATTTCAATGAAATCTGTGAGATTTTAGCTCGCTACGACGTGGCTGTATCTTTAGGTGACGGTATGCGTCCGGGCTCAATATATGATGCCAATGACCAAGCCCAATTCCTCGAGCTCGATGTACTCGGTGAATTGACAGAAATAGCCTGGCGACACAACGTGCAGGTGCTTATCGAAGGTCCCGGTCATGTACCCATGAATAAAATTAAAGAAAACATGGAGCGTCAAATCGATAAATGCCATGGAGCACCTTTTTATACTCTCGGGCCACTTACCACAGACATTGCTCCTGCCTACGACCATATCACTTCGGCAATAGGCGCTGCGCAAATAGCTTGGCTTGGCACAGCTATGATATGCTATGTCACACCGAAAGAGCATTTAGCACTACCTGACCTGGAAGATGTACGTCAAGGTGTAATAACCTATAAAATAGCGGCCCATGCGGCTGATTTAGCCAAATCACACCCTGGTGCTCAGCTGCGCGACAACGCCTTAAGTAAAGCGCGTTATGATTTCCGCTGGAAAGATCAATTTAATTTATCTCTTGACCCGGAGCGGGCTCGGCAATATTATGTCAACAGCCATAAAGGTGATGACAAATTCTGCACCATGTGTGGCCCTAATTTCTGCGCTATGCGCATAACACAAGGCATCAAAGATGATTGCAACAAATAATCAGCCAAAAATATGTTTTCCGACCTGTTAGACACTTACGACTGGGACCAGACTACACACGATATCCTATCAAAAACTGAGGCTGACGTGCTGCGTGCACTTTCAAAAGAGTCGTTGTCAGTCGATGATTTTATGGCTCTGATATCTCCTGCCGCCGAACCGTATCTCGAACAAATGGCACAAAAATCACGTCAAATTACCCTCTCGAGATTTGGTAAAACAATATCGATGTATATACCGATGTATGTATCAAATGCTTGTACTAACGCTTGTGTATATTGCGGTTTCAACCACGCAAACCCACTAACACGCGTCACACTCTCGCTGGATCAAGTGAAAGCTGAATGTGAAGCAATCAGAAAATTAGGACCCTTTGAAAATCTACTTATAGTTTCAGGCGAATTTCCATCGCTCAACGGAGTGGATTATCTTGAAAAAGTATTGCGTGTGGCACGACCATACTTCAATAATCTTACCATAGAAGTTATGCCTATGAAACAACGTGATTATGAGCGTTTGATATCCGAAGGGCTTAATGGTGTGGTTTGTTTTCAAGAGACTTACCATCGCAAGAACTATAAAAATTACCACCCCCGTGGAATGAAGTCAATCTTTGATTGGCGTGTCAACGGATTTGACCGTATGGGAGCTGCCGGACTGCATAAAATCGGCATGGGTGTACTAATAGGCTTGGAAGACTGGAGAACTGACGTTACAATGATGGCTCGTCACCTGCAATATCTGCGAAAAAATTATTGGCGAACAAAATTTAGCATAAATTTTCCCCGGCTTTGTCCGGCAGAGGGTGGATATACTCCTTCGGTTATAATGTCAGACCGTCAATTAGCTCAACTCACATTTGCATTCCGCATCTTTGACCACGATGTGGATATATCCTACTCCACTCGTGAAAAACCGGCATTCAGAGCCAATATGATGAAACTTGGAGTGACATCGATGAGTGCCGGCAGCAAAACCGAGCCGGGTGGCTACGTCTCTACACCCAATGCTCTTGAACAATTTGAAGTCTCCGACCACCGGTCACCGGCAGAAGTTGCCCGAGAAATCAGTTCGCTTGGTTATGAACCTGTATGGAAAGATTGGGACAAATCATTTGACTGAAGATTTTCACCTATATATCTTCTTACTATTGTTGACCCGCACTTTTTTTTGTAAATTTGCGGGTCAATTTTTATGCACATCTTATTATTATGAATGAATTAGCTACAAAATACGACCCTTCTGCAGTTGAAAGCAAATGGTATGAATACTGGTTGGAACACAATTTGTTCCACTCTGAGCCGGACTCACGTCCTCCGTTCTGTATTGTTATTCCACCACCAAATGTGACAGGTGTACTTCACATGGGCCATATGCTAAACAACACCATTCAAGATGTGTTGACACGTCGGGCCCGTATGGACGGAAAAAATGCCTTATGGGTTCCAGGCACTGACCATGCCGCCATTGCCACAGAAGCTAAGGTCGTGGCCAAACTTGCTGAAGAAGGCATAAAAAAATCAGATCTCAGTCGTGAGGAATTTTTGAAATATGCCTGGGACTGGACTCATAAATATGGCGGTATTATTCTCAAACAGTTACGTCGTCTTGGCGCTTCCTGCGACTGGGAACGTACGGCTTTTACTATGGACGATATCCGCTCTCGCAGTGTGATTCGCGTATTTGTTGACTTATATCGCAAAGGACTGATATATCGCAGTAAGCGCATGATACATTGGGATCCCAAAGCAAAAACAGCCCTCAGCGATATTGAAGTTGTGTATAAAGAAGAACATAGCAAGCTCTACTACCTTCGATATAAAATTGTTGGAGAAGACGGCTATGCTATCGTTGCTACCACTCGCCCCGAAACTATCATGGGCGATACAGCTATGTGCATCAATCCTGAAGATCCTAAAAATCAACATTTACGTGGAAAACGCGTAATAGTGCCACTTGTCGGACGCGAAATACCTGTCATCGAAGATACCTATGTGGATATCGAATTTGGCACAGGTTGTCTGAAAGTTACTCCGGCCCACGACATGAACGACAATATGCTCGGAGAAAAACATCATCTTGAATCTATTGATATATTCAATGATGATGCTACTATAAGCGAAGCAGCTGGAATGTATGTTGGCATGGATCGTTTTGCTGTACGCGAACAGATTGCCAAGGACCTTGCCGAAGCCGGATTAATAGAAAAGATTGAAGAATATGAAAATAAAGTAGGATATTCCGAACGCAATCCCGACACTGTTACTGAACCCCGTTTATCCGACCAATGGTTCTTAAAAATGGATCAGCTTGCTGTGCCGGCATTGGAATCAGTAGAAAACGATATAATCAGATTTATCCCTGACAAATTCAAAAACACCTATCGTCGCTGGATGACCGATATACGCGACTGGTGTATTTCACGCCAGTTGTGGTGGGGACATCGTATTCCCGCCTATTACCTTCCCGACGGGTCGTATGTGGTTGCTGAGACTAAAGAAGAAGCACTGACTTTAGCTCAAAAAACAAATCAAAATATCACTTTAGCCGACTTACGACAGGATGAAGACTGTTTCGACACCTGGTTCTCATCTTGGCTTTGGCCTATATCACTGTTTAATGGCATTTTAGAACCTGACAATAAAGAAATAAACTATTATTATCCTACCACGGACCTCGTAACCGGTCCGGATATAATCTTCTTCTGGGTCGCACGCATGATTATGGCAGGATATGAATTTATAGGAAAGCAACCGTTTAACAACGTTTACTTCACAGGAATCGTGCGTGATGAAATCGGACGTAAAATGTCGAAACAGTTTGGTAACTCACCCGACCCTATCAATTTGATTGACACTTACGGTGCCGATGGCGTAAGAATGGGATTACTGCTTTGTGCACCGGCCGGCAACGACATTTTCTTTGATAAAAAACTTTGCGAAACCGGACGAAACTTCTCCAACAAAATCTGGAACGCATTCCGACTGATAAAAGGTTGGGCAATTGATGAGAATGCCACTCAGCCAGCTTCATCAGCCCTTGCCGTAAAATGGTTCAGCTCTAAACTAAGTGCATCCATTACGGAAATAAACGACCTAATAAGTAAATTCCGTCTTTCAGAAGCCATAAAGGAAATTTATCGACTTTTCTGGGACGATTTTTCAGCTTGGTATCTTGAAATGATTAAACCCGCCTACGGCTCTCCTATCGATAAAGCCACATATTCGGCAGTTCTCGAACACTTCGATGCCTTGCTTCGTCTGTTGCACCCATTTATGCCCTTCATTACCGAAGAGCTGTGGCAACACATCACTGAAAGAAAAGAAGGAGAATCCATAATGTACGCACCTACTCCTGAAGCTACCGTTATTGACCAAAATATACTCACCATGGTAAACCATGTAATGGAAGTTGTCAATGGTGTACGCAACGTTCGTGCCATAAAAAACATTCCAAATAAGAACGCACTGATTGTTAATGTAATCGGAGCTTGGAATGCCACCGAAGATTGTCTTATTGAAAAATTAGCTAATGTAGAAAGTGTTAACCACAACGCAGAAAAAAATCCTGCTGCAGCCACATTTATGGTTGGCACCACTGAAATCAACATTCCTTTGACAGATAATATCGATGTGAACGCCGAACTTGAAAAACTCCGCAAAGACCTCGATTATTATACCGGTTTTAAGACATCTGTACTAAAAAAATTATCAAACGAACGATTTGTTTCGAATGCACCGGCTCAGGTAGTTGAAGCCGAACGTCGCAAACTATCCGATGCAGAAACAAAAATAGCTAATCTTACTGCAGCTATTGAATCTCTGACCAACAAGTAATAAATAAATTTACATATACATCAAAACTGTTTTAGTACGTGATTTTATCATTTACTAAAACAGTTTTTTTATTATTACCCACAGCTTGCAATAAATCGGCAACCACTCTACAGGAATATACCTTAACTGATATTTCGCATCGACTCGGGGAAAAGCCTGTGTAGACGTTCTGTGTCATGCTTTACATAAAAGCGCACCATTGAATACAAAACAGACTGGAAACTACTGAGCGAATCATCAGGATCTTTATCAAGTATCAATTCAGTTACTAACGCATGCGCTATAGCTTCTCTTTCCGCTACAGGAAGAGACTTAATCGTGTCAATCACTCTTGAAGAAATAAGAACAGAATTTTCCATCATCGCTATCTTGTTTTAATTGATACAACAAAATTACGACAACATTGGGCATTTTTATTTCCCACAAAAGCAAACAAAACCTACTTTGAGTTTTTTACTTGATAAGTACACTGATTTGTTATTATCACTGAAGATAATTGAAACTATAAATGCATTAAAATTGTTCCATATGCTTATAGTTAAATTTCGTTAATCAGAAAACCAAACCCGCCATAAGTGACGTTATATAATTGTATAGAAGTTGTAAATGATATGTAACAATATAACATACGTGATACAATTCAATACAAAAGGCGATTAATTCGGAAATGTTAAAACAAAGAGAATATTTACGTATTGGAATTGTGATACTAAACAAAAAAATGCGAATTTTGATTTGAAATTTATCTCAGATGCTAATAATCACTATTCTTGATAACAACAACAAACCAAAAATCAAAGTTTAATTCAAATTTTCAAAGGATTTCTATTCACAATTTCAGTTTACAATTACGAAGAAATAGCTCTTATATATATTTAACATTACATGTTATATACTGTGCGTAAGCTATTTATTGCAAATAATTAAAGCAACACTCAAACAACCTACATCCAGATAACCACATAATGCCGTCCTTGCAAGCCCACGCATAGGATATAATACACACAAAGCCATTGTACACGAAAACATTATGCACAACACATTCAACCATAACTTCAATCATTGAGTTTTGTATAATTATATACAGTGTGATATACAGTATCCGATAAACTTATATTGCCGTTGAAAATCGCTGTTAATCAGCCAAAGATGGACATTTGACCACACAGGTATCTGTGAAAAACAAATAGATATATTCGCAGCTACTCAATATCATATTCATTTAAGCTACCATTAGCATCACCGAATATGAGCTAAACAGTCATTTAGGACGCAAATCATAGCTCAAAAACGGATAGCCTGAAACAGACATATACCAAACCTTCTTGTCGCAAAAAACGCCCCCATTTAGTACGAAAAACCGTAAAAGTGTCACCATGCGTATGTTTTACATTTGCAAACCACGCTCATTAACAATTGCACTCATGAAGTTTTGTTTCGCAAATCGCAGTTTACAACCCTAAAATAAGATTTGCATATACAGATTTGTATTTGTAAAACATATTGATTACATTTGCATCAGCAAAAAACATCAATTTTTCAACCATGGATATCGTTTCTCGCCTAAAAAAATACATATCTTACCTCAACGTTCAAACCACTCTGTTTGCTGATAATTGTAAGATACCTCGCCCTACACTTTCTCAGCTCCTCAATGGCCGAAATAAAAAAGTGAGTGACGAGTTAATAAATAAAATCCATATAGCGTATCCTGAACTTTCCATGCTGTGGCTGATGTTTGGCGAAGGAGATATGCTTATCACACAGAAAAACGAAACCTCAGAGCCTCAAATCGCTCAAAATCCGGGCCTATTTGATGAAGAATACACTAACAATGAGGAATTTGGAGCAAGAATCGACTTCAATAACAGTTATTCTGAAACTTCATCAGAAAATTTATCATCTTCTTTTGACTCAAAATTCGAGGTAAATTCACCTCAAAAAGTTGAAGAAATCTCTGCCACGACACATAATACCACTAAAAAAGACAATACGATAACTTTCTCAACCGTATCCAAGAAAAAAATAGTCAACATCATTGTATATTACAATGACAACTCATTTGAAAGTTTTCTTCCTTCCAACAATCAGGATTAATCAACGGAGAGACATAAAAAATTCATTACGTAGAGCCTGATTCAAATCAAACTCACCACGTGAAGCCGTAGTCACCGTGACCGAATCTTGTTTGGCCACACCTCGCATCTTCATGCATAAATGAGAAGCTTTACACTCCACTATCACCCCTCGCGCATCAAGTTTTTGATACAGCTCATTACACAATTCATCGCAAAAACGCTCCTGAACCTGCAGCCGACGAGCAAACATATCGACCATACGAGCCAATTTACTCAGCCCTACAATCTTGTTCCCTGGAATATAACCCACAGAAACATTTCCGAAAAATGGCAATAAATGATGCTCACATAGCGAATAAAACTCAATATCCCGGACTACTACCAATTCATGATTATTTGTCTCAAACATGGCCCCATTTATGACTTTATCAGAATCCTGACGATAACCACGGGTACAATAATAAATAGCTCGAGCCGCCCGCTCAGGCGTCTTAATCAAGCCTTCACGAGTGATATCCTCACCTAACAACCTTATTATCTCACGATAATGCCCGGCTAAAGCCTCTATGACGTCTTGAGGGTATTCTTCGTTGGGAGTAGTTTCTACCATATTCTCATACTACTTAAAACCATATTATTCGGTAGCGGTATTGATTCTGTCTCGCACTACATGAATCTCCTTTCCATAGCTCGGAAATTCTCGCTTGATAGCTTCAGCTGCCTCCGCTGCAGCTTCCTGTGAATGGAAATCACCTACCCTCAGACGCCAATATGGCGATGCGAACACCACATACGTAGCATATTCGGGAAATCTGGCCGAAATCACACGAGATTTTGAACGCGCTTCATTTTTTGCCGTACGGGGATTATTATCTGAAAAAACTTGTACCCTGTACCCTACTCGCGGATTTCTCACTGTTTCTGCCGCGCCCTTATCATATTTCAATAATTGCAATATTTCAGCATCAGCCACTACAGAATTGCCATTTTCTGCACAAATATGGTCCACTATCGACTCTTGTCCAAATGCCTGTTCTTCAACTGAAGATTGACCGAACATCACACCAAAGCCTAAAATACTATAAACTAATGTGATAAACAACAATTTAAGATTAAATGAACTCATAAGCCGAGATAATTACAATTCAGGCTACAAAAATAACAAATATTATTTTTGCAGCCTAAATTTATGAAATAATAAGTTCTTAATTATTCAAAAGCAGTCACGATGCCCATGAATGAATCTGCCTCCAATGAAGCTCCGCCGATAAGACCACCATCAACATTTGGTTTGGCAAACAAAGCCTTAGCGTTGGAAGGCTTGCAACTACCACCATAAAGAATTGAAGTATTTTCAGCAACTTCTTTACCATACTTCTTCTCAATTACACCACGGATAAATGCGTGCATTTCTTCAGCTTGATCATCTGTAGCGGTTTTACCGGTACCGATAGCCCATACTGGTTCATACGCAAGTATCAATTTTCCGAAATCCTCTGCGCTGAGCTCAAAGAGAGCTTCTTCGATTTGAGCTTTAACTACATCGAAATAGCTGCCATCTTCACGCTGTTCAAGAACTTCACCGATACAGAAGATTGGAGTAAGACCATTCTCAAGAGCCAAATTTACTTTTTCCTTAAGAGTCTCAGAGGTTTCTCCATAGTACTGACGACGCTCTGAATGACCAAGAATTACATATTTTGCACCGGTAGAAGCCACCATAGGGGCAGAAACTTCACCAGTGTATGCGCCACTGCGATGATCTGCGCAATTCTCTGCACCAAGACCAAGACGTGTACTGTCAATCACATCATTGACAGATGCCAAATGAGTGAAAGGTACACAAATAATTACGTCACATTTAGGGGTAACACCTTCAAGTGCAGCATTGACAGCTTTTGCAAGCGCAACACCTTCAGGAAGAGTGGTATTCATCTTCCAGTTTCCGGCTACGATATTTTTTCTCATTTTTATATAAGTTTAGATTAATAGTTTATTTATTCTTTCTGCAAAATTACTCAATTATTTTAATAATTTACGATTCTTAATCAATATTCCGTTGCTTTGATTTTTTATTAAAATGACGCTTCATTGACGGAATTTTTCCTACCAACCACACCAGAAACATCAAAGCGACAGCACAAATCGACAACGCCACAAATTCCCTACGGCCCCAAGGCTCAAACGAAGCAAGCATATCTACGCTATCATCAGGCTGCTCAAGCATATATGAATTAATTGACCCCAATGTGCGCTTCCACACAATTTTTCCGTCTTTAAGATATACAGCTGCCATTACGCCACGAGCCAACTCTTTGAGCATCATGGGTTCACCATAATAAATCGGATAAGTAGCCATGGACAAATCACGCCATTCCTCCAGATTATCGCCTGACAAAGACGCTAACTCTATCAGCGACCCGTCTCGCGAATTAATTATATCCTCCAATTCATTGATAATATATGTGTATGACACATCAGCCCTATCATAAGATGGCAAAATGATGAGAATCTGCTCTCCTTCGGTAGCTATGACCTCTTCCGTCACATCTTCACCATTATCTGTTATATAAAGCTCTGTTAAATTATTTCGTGTATCATCGACTCCACTTATAAGTTTTCTCGACACGAAAGTCCAGGTACTGTCAGGAAGCTCATCTACAGCAAAAGCACGAGTAACTCCATCTCGCTCATATATAAATTCAAATTCCGATTCCTCTCCCGCCGACTCTTCACTCAGCAATTCACTGCCGGGAGGAAATGAGCGGAAATCCACCATAGGCTGTATAATCAGACCATACAACCCAATAAATATCAGATAGAAGGCACCGATTACACCCACCATCCACTGGATATACGGGTGAAAGATACCCTTCACACGACTATTGTTGCGCAAAAGGTATATCAGTAGCAAAACGATAACGATATTCTTTACAAACGTCGCACCATTGGAAAGAATCAAAAAATCACCGAAACAACCGCAGTCACTCACGGGAGAATACATATAAATATATGCCGTGAGAGGCAGCATAAATGCCATCATGGCAAGCAATCCCCATACCACCGTACGACTGTAAGCACCTACTAAAAGCATTAGACCAAGCAAAAATTCTGCAAGCGACAGTCCTAACGCCGAAATTTCCACAAGTGAGCGAGGGACCGAAATTCCCCACACATGAAAATACTCTTCTATCTTATAGATTAATCCCCAAATGTCAATAGCCTTTACAATACCTGACATTACGAATACTCCCCCTATAAGTATCCGCAAAAACCACACCATCACGCCTCTATACTTTGCGCAGTATGATTTTTCTCCCGACAAATTCATTCAGTCAATTTTATAATACCAAACACGGCATAATTTATCATATCGAGATAATTCGCATCTATCCCTTCCGAAATCTCAGTTTTGCCTTCATGATCTTCAATTTCTTTTGTACGCTGAATCTTGGTCAAAATCATATCTGTGTAAGAATTTATACGCATACCTCGCCAAGCCTCATCATAATCATGGTTTTTAGCATACATCAGATGTCGAGCCTCGTCTATATACTTATCATACAAACTTTCCGCCTCCTCAGCCGACATATCCACTCCGTCAGCATAGCCGTGGCGAAGCTGAATAAGCCCTACCACACCATAATTAACAATGCCGATAAACTCGGGTAAAATACCCTCTCCTACTTTCGACGTCTTTTTCGTCTCAAGCGACCGTATCCTTTTCGCTTTGATAAAGATTTGATCAGTGATTGACTCCGGACGCATTATTCGCCATGATGCACCGTAATCCTTCAATTTCTTTACGAATATAGACCGGCACATATACAATGCAGAGTCAAATTGCTTGTTGGTTTCCGACATAATGATACTAATAAATGGTCTTACAAAGATAAGATTTTTTCCACACTATATCACTTTAATCTTTCACTTATTTGACATACAAAAAAGGGGGGCCACACACTTATCGCAGCCCCCCCCTGATTATAATAATCCAAATTAGACTTTCAACCTTAGATTACATATTTTTCCATAAATCAGCCTTATCCTCATATCCTGCACCGAGACGATAGTACAGACGATACAAAATATTGGGAATCTGAGTCATGTTCATTTCATCAAGATTATATGATTTTTCAAAATACTCAGCTGCATTGAGAAGCATATTTTTCACCTCAGGTGACTGATCGTTATTGGTCTCTTCATCTAAACGCACAGCAGCATTGTAAATCATACGGGCTTTATCAAAATAAGCCTTTGCATTTTTTTCATCATACTTGATTGACATATCAAAGCATTTTTCCGCATCGGAATATTTTTCCTGCTGATCAAGAAGGTTACCTTTCACAGTATAGAGCTGCGACATAATCGGAGCGTTATCCGTAGCCGTATTAGCAATAGCTACATCAATCATACGGAAACATTCGTCATATTCATTTTTTGCAATCTTGGCATTGATAAGCTGACCAACGAAATTTATTTCCTTGGTACCGAATTTCTCATAGCCTTTCTGCGCATATTCGAGCATGGCAGTACTATCGTTCAACTGACGGGCTGCCTCCATACCATACAGATATACGTCCATAGGCACATAGCCATACGACTCCGCCTGACGCATTTTTTTAAGCGCCTTGCCGGGATCGCCATCTTTAGCGGCAAGCATCGATGCACCCTGATAGAAGCATGCCCAACCTAAAATTGAATCAGGTTCGGCTTTAGGTGCTTCTTTGCCCAGACGTGCATCGTTAGGAAGCCCCATATAGATTTCCCATGCATCATAAGCGCCATTATAATCCTGAGCCTGGATCAAATATACACCGGCATTACGAAACTGAGGATACAGACCGGCTATCTCTTTTATCATCTCTTTAGCCTTTTTAGGCTTGATTTTACCTTTTTCGTTTGGAATACTATCGAGATGCATAGCAGTATTATACTGATTATAAGCATCAATAAGGGCATGACCGGCAACAATCTTTTGATCATTGGTCATAGGTGTACCCAGAGATTCCTGCATATAACCGGCTTCGTAAATACCGACATTGGCTTTTCCCGCAAGATACCATGGCATCATTGTACCGGCTGTTTCAGCATCTGTAAGAGCCGGTGTGATTATTTCCTTAGCCTTGGCAAAATCAGGGCTGGATGACTTGAGAATATGTTCGGCTTGCTTCACGGCATCAGTCTGAGCCATAACAAACATTCCCGACATCAAAGAAAGACCGATTAAACTGATTTTCTTCATAATCATTTTGTAGTTAATTGGTTATTAAGGTTAATATATTTGACTATTCTTCAGTTGGTTCGTTTAATTCCGCAGAGACCTGAGCATCAGTTTGCGCTTCAGCCTCGGCTTCAGCTTCCGCAACCACTTCATCTATTTCTTCCTCAGAATTGACACAGCACACAGATGCGATAGTATCATTGCGCTTCTCAAGATTGATTACTCTCACTCCTTGAGTAGCTCTACCCATTACTCTTATATCCGATACCCGCATACGCAATGTGATACCACTCCTGTTGATAATCACAAGATCATTTTCATCATTGACACTCTTGATAGCCACCAGAGTTCCTGTCTTATCATTGATATTCATGGTTTTCACACCCTTGCCACCTCGATTGGTTATACGGTAATCGTCGAGCTCGGAGCGTTTTCCAAAACCGTTTTCAGAAACCACCAGCACATTATTGGCTGAATCAGCCGACATACAAATCATGCCAACCACCTCATCATTATCGTCATCAAGAGTCATACCGCGAACACCTGTAGACACACGTCCCATTTCCCTAACCTTGCTTTCATGGAAACGAATGGCACGGCCATTACGATTAGCCATCAATATTTCCGAATTGCCATCGGTCAATTCCACAGCTATCAACTGATCATCTTCCCGAATCACTATAGCGTTAACTCCATTGGCACGCGGGCGCGAATAAGCCTCAAGGCAAGTCTTTTTGATAACACCTTTCTTCGTACAGAATACCAAATTATGTGATTCCACAAATTCCTTATCCTCAAGTCCCTTGACTCTAATTACGGCATTCACGGCATCATCAGGCTCTATATTAAGCAGATTCTGAATTGCACGACCTTTGCTGTTTTTAGCACCTTCAGGCAGCTCATATACCTTCAGCCAATAGCAGCGTCCCTTCTTTGTAAAGAATAGCATATAATTATGCATTGACGCTGGATAAATGTATTCTATAAAGTCCTCATCACGAGTATCACTACCTTTGGCTCCCACTCCGCCGCGATTTTGAGTGCGGAATTCCGACAAAGCCGTACGTTTAATATATCCCATGTGAGATATAGTAATGATCATCTCATCATCAGCATAAAAATCTTCTGCATTGAACTCACCCGCAGTGTAATCAATATCTGTACGACGGTCGTCGCCATATTTATCACGTACTTCTATTAATTCGGTTTTTATGAGTTCACGACATACTATATCATTATTAAGTATCTCTTCAAGTCTTGCTATCTCGGCACATACCTCCTCATAATTTTCACGCAGCTTGTCTTGTTCCAGACCGGTAAGCTGCTTTAGACGCATTTCAACTATAGCGGAAGTCTGAGCGTCCGACAGATTGAATCGCTCGGCTAATTTAGCTTTAGCATCGTCAGTAGATGCCGAAGAACGTATAATATTGATTACCTCATCGATATTTTGCGAAGCTATAATCAATCCCTCAAGGATATGGGCTCGCTCTTGCGCTTTACGCAATTCAAATTTAGTACGACGAATCACCACTTCATGACGATGATCAAGGAAAGATTGCAATATTTCCTTAAGATTAAGAGTCTTGGGGCGACCATTGACCAATGCTACATTATTGACGCTGAACGATGACTGCATCTGGGTCATCTTGTAAAGTTTATTCAGCACCACATTAGCATTTGCATCTGACTTCAACTTAATCACAATGCGCATACCCTTATAATCGCTTTCATCATTGATATCAGCTATCCCATCAAGTTTTTTCTCAGTCACAAGGTCAGCTATATATGATATCAACAACGCTTTATTGACATTATAGGGTATTTCCGTAACAATAATATTATCATGGTTGGCTTCTTTCTCAACCACAGCTTTCGCACGAATGATAATACGTCCGCGACCTGTCTCAAATGCATCTCTGACTCCGGAATAGCCGTATATCGTACCACCGGTGGGGAAGTCAGGCGCTTTAATATATTGCATCAGATCGGCAACTGACATCTCGGGATTTTCAAGCAAAGCCACACTCGCATTGATTGATTCAGTGAGGTTATGTGGCGGAATATTGGTAGCCATACCCACTGCTATACCCGAAGCTCCATTTACGAGCAGATTGGGAAAACGAGTAGGCAACACTACCGGTTCTTTGCGAGAATTATCATAATTAGGCTGAAAATCCACCGTATCGCAATCGATATCACTAAGCATCTCCTCACCTATTTTTTGCAATCGCACCTCAGTATAACGCATAGCGGCAGCACCATCGCCATCCACTGAACCAAAATTACCATGACCGTCTACAAGAGTATATCTCAACGCCCAATCCTGAGCAAGACGCACTACAGTTCCATATATTGATGAATCACCGTGAGGGTGATATTTACCCATAACTTCACCGACGCAGTTGGCCGATTTCTTATGCGGGTGATCCGAAGTATTTCCCATCTCGTTCATACCGAAAAGCACTCGGCGATGAACCGGCTTCAATCCGTCACGGACATCAGGCAAGGCGCGCGACACGATCACCGACATAGAGTAATCGATATACGCCGACTTCATTTCTTCCTCAATATCAATCTTTAAGATTCTATCTTCATCAAGCATAATAATACTGAAACGATTTAATTATTTTTATTTTCACATTATTCTTCGCTCTTTCATTCGGCAAATATTCACCGAACTAAAAACACGCGAAATAACAAGCAAAGATAACATTTTTTTCGCAATTCCACAGCACAATCAAGAGCTTTTTATCTTATGTTTTCACACTTTTTAGGGGAAAACCCATACCATTGAAAATACTCCGAAATCATGTCATGAACACTAAACATTTGAAGTAAAAATTGAGTTAATAATAATGAAATGGATTTTTTACAACAATCTTTGGCACAAAAATTGCTTCAAGCCATTATAATGACAGACTAAAAACGTTTTTTGCTATAATATAATGAATCTGACTTTTTCAAAAGAACTCAATGATGCCTTGAACAACAGCAGTAAGATTGCCGCCATGCATTACTCTTCCGCTATACTTCCGGAGCATCTGTTTTATGCTTTACTCGAAATTCCCGGCGGTAAATCACTCCCGCTAATTGATAAAGTATGTTCCGGACAATCAGGCTATCAGTTGGCACAATCACTTGATAGAATGATGTTTGAAAACGGCATAGAGAATAGCCGGAATAAAGAGCAGCCGGCTTCCTCCGAAATGGGAGTGAGTGATGTGGTGAGCCGACTGATCAAGCTGAGTGTACTCGAGGCCCGTCAATTAAAAAACAATGTTATCGATGTAGAACATCTGATTCTTGCTATGTTTCATCATGTAGATCTTGAATATATGAGTTTTCTTAAACCGTTTATCAATGCCGGAGTGACATACAATTCACTTCTAAACGTAATTGATTCAAATCAGACATCAAATCCTCAGAATGGTTTTTCCGAGGAAGATGATGACAATGAGGAAGATGATATGGATAATGAAGAAAGTGATGTCTTTTCCTCTTCAATAGAGGAAGAGCCGTCCCGGCAATCGACCGCGCACAATCAGTCAACCAATGGCGACACTCCCAATCTTGATAAATATGGAGTGGATATGACGCGTGCCGCCATGGAAGACCGACTGGATCCTATCGTAGGTCGCGAAAATGAAATTGAGCGACTCGCTCAGATCTTAAGCCGCCGCAAAAAAAATAATCCCGTACTTATCGGCGAACCCGGAGTAGGCAAATCCGCCATTGTTGAAGGCTTGGCATTGCGTATTGTTCAACGTAAAGTCTCTCGTGTACTCTTCAATAAACGTGTAGTATCACTCGATATGGCTTCCATCGTAGCCGGCACTAAATACCGTGGTCAATTTGAAGAACGCATAAAAGCCATTCTAAACGAATTAACCAAGAATCCCAACATCATTCTCTTTATTGACGAAATTCATACCATAGTCGGAGCCGGTAATGCACAAGGGTCAATGGACGCTGCCAATATGCTTAAACCAGCCCTTGCCCGCGGCGAAATACAATGTATAGGAGCCACCACTCACGATGAATATCGTCAAAACATAGAAAAAGACGGAGCTTTGGAACGTCGCTTCCAAAAAGTTACTGTCGAACCTACTACCGAAGAAGAAACATTGGCTATACTCAATAATATCAAGCCTAAATATGAGCAACACCACAATGTGATCTATACTCCGGAGGCCATCAAAGCCTGCGTTTCGCTCACCAAGCGCTATATTTCAGACCGCAGTTTTCCAGACAAGGCTATCGATGCCCTTGATGAAGCAGGTTCGCGAGTACATATCACAAACATTGTCACTCCAAAGGAAATAGAAGAGCTTGAAAACAATATTGCAGAGATTACATCACTGAAAACTGAAGCCGCCCGTAACCACGACTTTGAGAAAGCTGCCGAATATCGCGACCAAGAACAAGTTATGCGACAGAAACTCACCGATATCACCCATCAGTGGGAAGAAAAACTTGATGCCGACCGTCAGATTGTAGATGAAGACAAAGTAGCCGAAGTGGTAGCAATGATGACCGGAGTTCCCGTCCAACGTATTGCTCAAGCCGAAGGCAAACGCCTTCGTGAAATGACCTCTCAACTCCAATCGGAAATCATCGGGCAAGATGAAGCTGTAGAAAAAATCGTAAAAGCTATCCGGCGCAATCGCGTAGGCTTAAAAAATCCCGATAAACCTATTGGCACATTTATGTTCCTCGGACCTACGGGTGTAGGCAAAACGCACCTTGCAAAAAAACTTGCTGAAAAGCTCTTTGATTCAGCCGATACACTTATCCGCATGGATATGAGTGAATACATGGAAAAATATACGGTATCACGTCTTATCGGATCACCGCCCGGATATGTAGGTCACGAAGAAGGCGGTCAGTTAACTGAAAAAGTACGGCGTCGCCCCTACTCTATAGTATTATTTGATGAGATTGAAAAAGCCCATCCCGACGTATTTAATCTTTTACTGCAGATTATGGACGAAGGTCGCCTGACCGATAGCCTGGGTCGACGCGTCGACTTCAAAAATACCATCATAATCCTCACATCCAATATCGGTACACGCCAACTTAAAGAGTTTGGCACAGGAGTAGGGTTTTCCACTCCTAAAGACAATGACACCGCCTATGCCCATGGAGTTTTACAGAAAGCTCTCCAAAAAGCGTTCTCTCCCGAATTCCTTAACCGAATTGATGACGTGATTATATTCGAACCCCTCAGCAAAGAATCCATATTCAAAATCATCGACCTTGAATTGCGTGGATTCTACAAGCGTCTTGGTCAATTAGGCTACTCTCTCTCTATCAGTGATGAGGCAAAAGAGTTCATTGCAGAGCGTGGCTTCGACATTCAATATGGTGCTCGCCCGCTTAAACGTGCTATTCAGAAATATCTTGAAGATGAATTGGCCGACAAACTGCTAAACCTTGAGGAGATTCCCGCAGGAAGCACAATAAAAGTCACATTAGATGCAGAAACAAAAACCATCAAGTCAGAAATTCTGCCACATAATGCTGACTCCGATGATACTTGTCAGTAATTATTGACAATATTTCACTAAAAATGTCACATTTCGCATGTGGCATTTTTTTTGCTCATATGTTATATATTATGTAATCTAAAAACTACTAACACTATATATTATTATGACAACAAAATCAGGTTCAATCGGTGTTACGACCGAAAACATTTTCCCTGTAATCAAAAAATTTCTCTACAGCGATCAGGAAATTTTCCTGCGTGAGCTCGTGTCAAACGCCATCGATGCTACCCAAAAGCTCAAGACTCTGGCATCATTTGGCGAATATAAAGGTGAAATATCCGATGCTACTGTACGTGTGACTGTGAATAAAGACGCCGGCACACTTACCGTAAGTGATCATGGTATCGGTATGACTGCCGATGATATCGAAAAATACATCAATCAGATAGCGTTCTCCGGTGCCGAAGAATTTCTTGAAAAATATAAAGACACCGCCAACTCTATCATTGGCCATTTTGGTTTAGGATTCTATTCGGCATTTATGGTCGCAAAAAAAGTTGAAATCATATCTCTATCATATAAAGATGGTGCCGAAGCCGTAAAATGGGAATGTGACGGGTCTCCTGAATTCAAGATGTCACCTGCCGAGAAAGCCACTATCGGTACCGACATTATTCTTTATATCGATGACGACAGCAAAAAATTCCTGGAACAAGGTGAAATAGACCTTCTCTTAAAGAAGTACTGCAGATTCTTACCCGTCCCTATCATTTCAGGTAAAGAACAAGAATGGAAAGATGGAAAATATGTGGACACCGACCGCGATAAAATAATCAACATCACCGAACCAACATGGACAAAAAAACCGGCTGAACTGACTGATGACGATTATCGTAATTTCTATCATGAATTATACCCCGGGCAGGAAGATCCGCTTTTCTGGATACACCTTAATGTAGACTATCCTTTTAATCTTACCGGCGTGCTGTTCTTCCCTAAATTAAAGAATAATTTTGAATTAACTAAAAATCGCATCCAGCTATATTGCAATCAAGTATATGTCACAGACTCGGTAGAAGGAGTTGTCCCCGAATTCATGATGTTACTCCAGGGAGTCATTGATTCTCCGGATATACCGCTCAATGTGTCACGTTCATATCTCCAAAGCGATACTGCTGTAAAGAAGATATCAGGTTACATCACAAAAAAAGTAGCCTCACGTCTTGAAGAGATATTCAAAAATGACCGTAAAGACTTTGAGCAAAAATGGGACGACATCAAGATATTTATCGAATACGGTATGCTCACTGACGAAAAATTCTGTGAAGCAGCATTAAAGTTCACTTTGCTTAAAGATACTGAAGGCAAATATTACACCCTTGACGAATACCGCACCCTTATCGAAGGCTCACAGACGGATAAAGATCAAAACGTAGTTTATATCTATGCAACTGATCCGGTAGCTCAATACACTTATATTCAAGCCGCCAACGATCGCGGTTACAACGTATTGCTTATGGACGGCCAACTCGACAGCCATTTTATAGGTCTGCTCGAATCAAAAATCGACAAATCGCGTTTCGTCCGTGTTGACTCAGATGTAGTCGACAATCTTATTCCGTCGGAATCAAAAAAAGAAGTTGACCTTTCAAGCAATACCCGCGAAATGCTTACCGAAATATTCCGCAGTCAGACACCTCATATTGAAAAAGCTGAATTCCTCATATCTTTTGAAGCATTAAATCCCGAGGCAAACCCGATTCTGATTACTCAAAACGAGTATATGCGTCGTATGAAAGACATGGCGGCCATGCAGCCTGGCATGAGCTTTTATGGCGAATTGCCCGATAGTTATAATCTGATTATCAATACCGAGAATGAAGTCATCAAACGTATTATTGCCGATGCTGACAATAAATTAATGCCTTCTCTATCTCCGATTTTCAGCACTATCGATGCCAACAACGAAAAAACATCATCTATCAAAGCAGCAGCCGTTGACGGTAAACTCTCCGATGTAGATCAATCACAAATAAAACACCTCGATGAGGATACCGCTCATCAGCGTAATGAAGAAAAATCATTAGCAAAAAACTATGCAGCCGAGCAACCTCTGGTAAAACAAGTTATCGATTTGGCATTACTTGCCAACGGATTGCTGCGAGGCTCTGAGCTAAACGAATTTATCAAACGTTCGGTGAGCCTGCTCTAATCGATTTTCACTTGCGCTTATAGCGCTTCATTAATTTTGTATACTCTTTCGACTCCTTGAAATCCACTATCAGGGAGTCGATATTTTTTTTAAGTTCATGACTGTCACGGCGCAACACCCATGAATGAAACTGCGTGAAACTTATATCCGTAGTCATATCCAACTCTGGATAATCATCCGCCATACTACGCGCGGTGGAACTACTCACCACTGCCAAAGGAATATCTCCGGACGCCACAAGCATAATCAACTGCTCTGAACCATAAATCTCGCTATTTTCCACATAAATCGTATCGCCTATTTCTGAGGATAAATTATGCAGTCGTCCGGCAGCTGTAGACCCGTTAGGTACCCATACGGTCTTTTCGGCCAAATCAAGTTGAGAATTTACAGCTAAATTCCCCATAGAATCTCTTCGCTGCACAAGCACCTGCTTGTCCAACCATACCGGTTCGGTAAATTCATAAAGAGTGTCACCATCTAATGTACGAGGAATATCTGCTACCACCATATCAAACTCTCCCGAGCTGAGTCCATCAAGCATCTCCGCTATCGATACCACGGGGTGAAACTTCATCTTCAATCCGCCTCTATGCATGATGCCCTTTAGAATATCAAGATTAAAACCACCTAAAGTATCATCATAGATATACATCGACATAGGTGAATACTCCACAGCCACTTCAAGCGTATCCTTCCTATCACGGACTCCTTCCGCATTACCATTCTTATGCGAACAAAACTTTATGGCAAAGAGAAAAAACAATACGACTACCAACAGCAACAGATATGCCCCAAGTTTCTTATGCTCTGGTTCTTTTCGCTGAAACATAATCAATTGGCAAAATCTATTGATATTCCCATCTGAAATCTGCTCGGATTAATAGGATAATGAGGCATTGAGAAATAATCCGGAGAGCCAAACAGTCCTTCATTAAAATGCGACATAAGCACATAGAATCGAGCCTTTTTCAATTTCATGTTGGCATATACATTCATCAGTGGATAATTTCCCACTTTCACTTCACGCTGATTATAAAACGACGTGGTAGCCGGTTGATAACCCGGTGCATAATAACGCGTAAAATAATTACAATCTACGCCAAACTGTACATGAAGTACTTTTGCTATATGAAATGACAGATACAGATTGCTATATACGGAAAACTTGGGCAACGGCAACACATTATCGTCCGACGATGTCTGAAAGGTAAGTATATTATCCCAGTGAAGCACTCCCGCCTTGAAGTTTTGACGCAGCGATGCACTGACTACCTGTACACTACCTGAATGTTGCTCCGGTAAACACTGACTATTAAAATAAATCAGATTCTGCACATTTTCCACTCCCACATCAAGATGTGAATCCGTATAATCCAAATCGAGCTTACCGCCAAACTTAAGTCGACGGGTCTTGCCGAAATCATTTTTCCAGATAAAATAATTCGACACAAAATTATTCATCAGATAGGGAGCAGCTACATTGGAGAAGTGGCCGTAGCCGGTAATCTGAATAGAATCCTTCAGGAAACGAAATTTGGTCGAAACTTCCCCATCAATCTTTATCTCCCCGGCAGCTCTGCCAAGCACACCAATCTCTGCTATTGCATCATATCGCAACAGGGCTCCCTTTTTCTTGCTCAACCGAGCTCCTACCCATAGAAAATTTTCCACCCCACCTGATGCCACCTTGGTATGATATGGATAAGGAGTAAGTGTTTCCGGCCTGTCTTCACCCGAAATAGCTACATTATCCGGACATTGTGTAAATTTATTGTGCTGAAAACTAACAAATCCGGTAAGTCCGGCTTTAGCATATTTATTAAAGCCTTCATGCAGAGCAATACCTACTGTATTACGCATCGACCAATATGATGTAGGATTTGTAGATGCCCCTGTATTGATATATGCCCTGCCCCAGAATTTATCGGCATCTTCTTGTGTCTCATTAGTGAATATATGCTCTGAATCATTATAATCCATAGTCCAGATAATACTTGTCACAGGCACAAATTCTTTATGCTCAATCGTATCTTCCGGCAAGGAATCAACGGCCTCGATCTTACGCCAAAAACCCAACTTATATCGATGATTCATATAAAATTCCTGACCCTTAAGACGTGTACGTGCATGATTGAGATTGGTAGGAATAGCCGTACTCTCTATAGATGCATCTCCCGCCTGAAGTTTAGCCGGATCTGTAATATAAAGATCATCGGTAATACCGCCATTTTCTTTATTCAACCCGTTATAATGATTAAAAAACACCTGAGCTTCATAACGATCTCCCATATACGACCCCGACAATCCCCACAATGTGTTTTTAGCCGCCTGATTAGCATAACACCCTTTTGAATACTGATAGTCGATAAAAGCTCCGAACTGCAACTGTCTGTTGACATTCCCTGAAAATATAGCTGCAAGGCGGTCTGTAGCTGTCTCCTTACCGCCCGCTGTATTATAGCTCAGCAATGTCATCGGAATTCTGGTATTGTAGAACTTGTGATTGTTCTGCATCGGCAACCACGTAAGCATAGCATCACGAAAGAAAAAATCGCTCATCGGCTTTTGCCGGAAATAAATCATATCTTTTGACGCCGAACCTTGATTGCCGGGAGTAGCTACAACCAGACCGCGATTAGCCGGGATTGATAATTGACCGTAATTAAACAGTGTGGTATCTATGGTAGCTTCCACATGGTCTCCCAACAGTGGAGTAATCTCCCATGCATACGATGGCTCTACCTTGGGTCCTTTTGCCAAAGCATTTAAGCTACAAAGCATTAACGCGATTATCCCCCAAACGGGCTTTATATACCATTTCATTTGGGTACAAATTTAATGATTTTTTCAGAAATCAATAGTAAGTCTGACGTTAAACTGTCGCGGAGTAAGATAATTAGGCACCGCATACTGCAATTCGTTGACATCGGTCACCCAATAATAATTGCTCACATTAGATATGTCAAGTATATTAAACACATCAAAACCAAGCCAGATACTCTTGAAATGACGCAAAAAACCATCACGTGGCGTTCCATCTTTTTTCGGAGTAACCAAACCATACATCAGACCCACATCAAGTCGCTTATATGCAGGAACCCTGAAATATCCTTTGTCACGACTACCGCGAGGGGCCGTAGCCGGAAGTCCGTCTGACATTATACCGCGCAGACTGAATTTCAACTTAGGTATCTTCGGGAAATAATCCGTGAAAAAAATAGCCAAATTATATCGTCGGTCATTGGGGCGAGGCACCTTCACTCCATTTAGAGTCTCTTGAGTCTTCATCAACGACAGACTTATCCAGGAATCACTACCCGGCACAAACTGGCCAAACAATTTCATATCGATACCCATGGCATAACCCGATGTGAGATTCTTTCCGGCATACACGAGCTTAAGATTATCGATCTCATACGGTATCATATCGCTTAATGCCTTGTAATACAACTCTCCGGACAGCTTAAACGGACGATTGAATGCACGGAATGTATAATCCGCACCAAGTACAAATTGCAAACTTCGCTGCGATTTTATATCTCTATTCAGTACTATTGTCTGATTACCGAAACCATCATCTACTGACATTCTAAATTCCTTAAAGAAAGGACTTTGATAGTAAAGTCCGGTGGCAAAGCGAAATGCCCATTGAGTGTTTCGCTCCGGAATAAAACCTACATTGACACGCGGGCTGAAAAGAAATTCCTTATTAAACGACCAATAACTCAGTCGCACACCATAATTGATATTAAAATATCCCGCTGAGGTACTCACCCTCCAATTATCCTGCACAAAAGCATTCAGACGAGTGGAATTGACATCCTGATGCGAACTGAGATTATAAATCACCTTAAGCAAATCCGGATCAAATGGCAATGAATATCCGGCAGAATCACGCAATTCCCATTCTTTAGTTCGGTCCATAAACTTCTCTGCTTTTAATGCCAGACCATAACGAAGCTGATGATTCTTCAATGCCGTACTACCTTTCAATCCCACCTCCACAACACTCGATTTCAATCTATTGCGGGCATGTTCGCGATAACGCCCCACACCAAGCTCACCACCGATACTACCACTGTCACCCGAACCTGTGCCTGCCTGATCAAGCCAATACTCGCCTGCTATGTCATAAGCTACAAGCTCATTAGTCAGAAAGCCCGATATCTGCAACGACAATTCCTGACGTTTCGATGGATTGAAATCCAATCGATACGCACCGAAAAAAGTCTGGAATTTATCATGTTCACCACCATCGAAATACACCTTAAACTGTTTGGCATCAGTAGCCGTACCAAAATTAGTAGTACGGTTGGTAGGCGTAAATTTATAATCGTTAAGTGATATCACACCCAACAATGTCATTTTCCACTTCGATGATATTTTATAGGTGATATTCGTTTGATAATCAAAAAATGAAGGATCATATTCCCCTTTAGTCTCAAGTGAACTGAGCAACGAATTATTTTTCTTATATCTCAATCCGTGAAGCTGTGAAAAATGCTTGCTGCCTTGGCCTATCGACAAATTAGCCCCCATCAGGCTCACACCAAGACTCCCTTCAAACGATTCCGGCTCCCGGTAAGTTATATCAAGCACTGACGACATCTTATCGGCATACTCCGCCGTAAACCCACCTGTAGAAAAGCCTATGGCACCCACCATATCGGGATTAATAATAGACAATCCTTCTTGCTGACCAGATGACACAAGCTGCGGACGATACACCTCTATACCATTTATATACACGCTATTTTCATCATACGTGCCTCCGCGTACAGAATATTGACTCGACAACTCATTTGATGAACTTACTCCGGCCATAGTAGAGATTAACGACTCCACACTACCTCCGGACACATCAGGCGACATCTTGAAATCACGCGCCCCGATAGTCTGCATCGACCCCGTCTGCTTCTTTATTTCAGTCACTTCCACCTCCCCGAGCTCCTTCACTTTTTCGCGCATACGCATATTTAAGGTCAGGTCACCCGAAGGATTAATCAAAGTACGGCTTTCATCATCATAACCTATACAGGTAAACACCACTACCAACGTATCTCGCTGGGGAGCCGAAAGTTTATAATCCCCTTCGAGGCCGGTAGTTACACCTATTGCGGTACCCTTGATTTTCACAGTGGCAAATTCCACCGGCTTGTTTTCCTGATCCGAAACTTTACCATGAATATTTACCTGTGCCACTATTGCCACCGACTCCACCAGAAGCAATACAAACGTACAAAATAGCCTTATATGTCGATTTTTCACTTTCATCTAATCATATTAACGCTACTTTTGCCCAATAATTATATCCGCACTCAGCAAAGTGTATAAATCAAAAAAGTGCGCCACCATCTCAAGGTGCGCACTTAGTGATATCTTTATCAAGCAAGATAACAAGCAGTATTATTTGCCGGCGATTGAATCACTTACAGTGAGGCGGGCACGACCTTTAGCACGACGACGTGCAAGCACTTTACGACCGTCAGGAGTCGACATTCTTTCGCGGAATCCATGCTTATTTACTCTTTTTCTGTTGGAGGGTTGAAATGTTCTTTTCATTGCCGTATAATGTTTTCGTTTATATTCACAATTCGAGGTGCAAATTTACATATTTTTTTTCAACTTCAAAACACATTACCAAATTTTATCCCATCTTCAGCTATTTTTCTCTCGCTGAGAGCTAAAATAACGATATAGGTTGGCCATGAACATTATCGTAAACATCATACTTAATAACAGATGCCACACGCCGTACAGACTTGACATATCCGTTCCCATCGTTTCAATATCCGATTCCACACCGCTTCTTTCCGCAATCCACATCGACACGCATGCAAATATATTATTTGTACAGTGAGCTATCACCGAATACCATAGCGAACCGCTCCACACACAAAGATAGCCGAAAAATGCCCCTAACAGCATTCGAGGTACAAATCCATAAAACTGAAAGTGTATCACACTAAACAGAATCGCTGTCAACCACACAGCCACATGCCGATTAACATGAGCCGTTATCATCAGACGCTGTATGCCTCCGCGAAAAAACAACTCTTCAGCCAGACCCGCCATGACACCGACAGTAAGAATATTGACAATCAAATTCATCACCGTACCTCCCCCCATCATACTTTTCAACATGGCATCAGCAGCATCTTCCGACTGGCGGAACCACATCTCCAGCGATGCCAAGCTTTCGGGCAACCGTAATCCTTTATTCCACTCTATCACCAAATTCATCATCGGAATGGAACAAATAAGAATCAGCACCACAAGCATTACTCCAAACCAATTCACCTTAGCGTCTATTTGTAAAAATCTTGCTGGCTGACGGGTAATAATCATCGCCGTCAGTATCGCCGGAAAAATAAATAATGCCACATCTTGAACTACGGTAACTATATTCAGCCGCGTGGCAGTTATCTCCGCTCCAAGCACCAACTGAGATATCACACCGGCAATCAATAGACCTACCACCGTAAAGCATATAAAAAGAAAAAATCGCTGCAATGGTTTTACATTAAACGTAATCATATCAAAAATCTAAATAAAAATCTTTAGTTAAAGCCCGATACTCATCGGTATACTCACCCGCACCACCCTGCACGGCCAACTCAGTCATATCATAACCTTTGTCCGTTTTGCACAACTCCAACATCACTCGCTTTGGATTACTACCCTTACGATATGACACCCGGCACTCTCTGATCAGATGCAATCTGTTTTCCACTCCGCAGGCCACTATCTCATCACGTCGAACATATGGAGCTATTATCGAAAGATGCCCAATATCATTCAATTTAAGCGCCGCTATTGTAATCAAAACTTCGTACGTAAGTGATTCTTCATGACGTGCTAAATCTCGGGCCTCATCATCGGCACGCAATGAATTGGCAAAATAAGGAGGGTTACTGATTATCATATCCAACACAGGCAGCTTATCCGCTAAAACACAGATATCTCCCTTGACTGCGCTTACACGGTCAGACCATGGCGATTGTGCGAAATTATATTGCATCTCATTATATGCCGCCTCATCAATTTCAATACCCATCACTCGAGCCATACTCCGTTGAGCCGACATCAATGCCAATAATCCGGTACCACACCCCACGTCACAAATCACACCGTCTGCCGGTACTTTGCTCCATGCCCCGAGCAATACCCCGTCCGTACTGACTTTCATTGCACTATGCTGATTACTAAGAGCAAAATGTTTGAACCGAAACACCGACATCGACTTTACAAAACGAATGAATGAAGAAATTTAGCACAAAAATAATCAAACTTACTCAAAAATCACTTGCATAATAAAAAAATAGTTTATACCTTTGCACCGCAATCACAACAAAGGATTTCCTTTGAGGAGAGATGGCAGAGTGGTCGATTGCGGCGGTCTTGAAAACCGTTGAGGGTCACACCTCCGGGGGTTCGAATCCCTCTCTCTCCGCCAGCAAAAGAGCAACCTTGAAGGTTGCTCTTTTTATATTATACAATACCTAAGCTGAATATTAGATATAATTTATAACCGTTTACACCCTAACATTTTACAATTTGTCTCAATTATATCTAAGTGGCTGCCTAATTTTTTATTCATAGGCATGATTGAGATTTTTCACAGAATTATTGACTATATTTGTATTTGTAATACCATTTAATTTTTTGTCCAAATGACTATTGAAGAATCAGCCAAACTGCTTGATAAGGCAGCAATGATATGCATATCAAAACATTATGGTCAACGCGACAAGATGGGGAGAGCTTATTTTCAGCATCCTATGCGCGTGGCAATGCGGTGCGACACGGATAAAGAGAAGATGGTGGCACTGCTGCATGATGTCATTGAGGACTGTAACGTCACACCGGATTATCTTCTGAATGAAGGATTTCCACAAGATGTGGTTGCTGGAATTTTGTCGGTAACAAAACGTCAGGGAGAAAATTATGATGATTTTGTAAAACGTGCTAAACAGAATCCTCTTGGACGCGTTGTGAAGTTACATGACCTTGAGGATAACATGGATATTTTTCGTCTCGACAATCTTGATGAAATTATGATGAGGCGATTTAATAAATATCTCAAAGCCTACAGATTTTTAGCCCAAGCAAACGATGAATAATTTTGCGGGGATTACACTGAAGCAATCATACTAACGATGGCAAATTCCCCTGAGTACTCTCTTCCAGCCAAATGATTCATAGTTACGAAAATCATACAAAAAACAAGTAAGAGAAAAAACGTCCATTATTTAACCAACTAATTTACAAGTATTTTTGTGACATTTTTACCACGTCGCATTAAATACACTCCCTGGGTAATATTGTTATCAACTTTTATTCCATTAAGATTAAAGTACTCCACCCGTTCATCTCTGACATCGTCATCAACAAAGATTGTTTCTACCTCCGACAATCTCTCATTATCATCAAAATACCTAATCCGGATACTTCCACACCGGCAATAGTCACTGAATACTAATGTCAATCGCTCTGTGACTTCATCATCTGTGCTTCGCCAAGTCTTGTCCATCAGGACAGATTCACCTTGATTAGTCGTTGCGGAGGCAGCTAAAGCGTTATAATACGATGCATTAGCATTACCTTGAAAAAACTTAACTTCCAATAATCTGCAATCAGGATTCACCACCTCAAACGTCATTACATTCCCTGGATTCAACCTTAGTTCCGGAGTGATGGTGTTAGATTCCCACCAACGTGGATTAATTGTCCCTTCAGCTTTAGAAATACTGACACACACGTCTCCTATCACAAATGACGTTCCATCTAAATTATTGGTTGCGGATTCAGAATATTCACTGCCGGACTCAATTGTACCTTCATAGACATAAGCACCAAGAATAGATTGTTTATCCATAAAATCAAGCATTCCCTCATGAACCCCCACCTCAGGTTCCTGTGCCTCAGGATAATATGACAATGAGTTTACCGAAAAAACTCCCTCCGACGACACCTTAGGCATTTCCACCCTCAACTGATAATACATATTTTCTGCAGGAACAGCAACCGGAATTGAAATTATAACCGCAACACCGGTTGTAGCAGGCAATTCGGATATATCGGCTGTATATGATGTACCATTACTCATGTCCGCATTGGGTGATACAAGCAGAGACATAGATGTCATTCTGTTGCTTGACCCGGTTTTATACCTACTCATCTCTACATCGACCCTACCCACAGCATCGGCTATAGTAAAATCAGTAGTAATAGTAGCTGTTGTAGCGCCACTTTTCGAACCACAGCGAATATTATCCCATGCACTATTGTTATTATTAAAATTTTTCACGGTCCAAGTCAGATTTCTACCATGATCCACCAACTTAAATTCTTTATCATATCCCGTAACATACGACCCTTGATTTGCCATTTTAGTCGCAATTGACACCACCGGATCTTGAGCCTTGACAACCCCCATACCGAAGAAAACAAATGTCAATATCAGTATTGATATCCTCATCATATTAATTCATAACAATAATTTTCACCTACTTATTCTTTAATATTATCCCCCCCTGACAAAGATACGCATTAAATTTGAAATCACCACACTAACCCTCTCTTTGTGGATATATGAATCGGGCCAGTCCATAGATATAACGTCGAAATCCTGGACGATAGTCCAGCAACCTATCAAACCATCTTAAATGAGGATTAACCAATTTTACCACAAAACCCACATAAAACATTGCAAAAAGCGTACCGGCACCCACCACAGTCCATGGCCAGCAACCAAAGAAACAATATCCCGAAATTACAGCTAAAATCACAAGGATTATATCTACTATAATCTTAACCATAGGAAACGGCGTCCCCGTCACACGCGCTATAGCCACCTGAATACCTTCACCAGGCATTGTCACCGACCCGCATCGTACCTCCACAGCTACCGCACACCCCAAAATGGTAGCTCCTGCAAACTGTGCGATTATTTGATCACTGATAGCGCCGTATGATGAAATATACGACGTTATCCACATATTTACATCGAGAAATACCCCAAATACAAAACCCACCAAAAGTTGAAATAACTGTATTAACTCAAATTGACGGCGCAATACAGCCACTTGAGCCAAAACAAGAATGACATTCATCACATTGGTATACCCTCCTATGGTCCAACCCGGAGCCAATCCTACTTCCCCGGCAAGAGTAAATGACATCGGAATGGAAGAAATCACCCCGCTACCAAGATTTGATCTGACACATAATGCAACCCCCAATGTCATAAAAAACATCGACACAAGCAACAAAAAATGCTGCCACACAAATCCTGTCACCTTATCTTTTGCCAATTTTACCATCATTCTGTATATCTAAACCGCTTCCGGACTATTATATACCTAATATAATCACAGCTTCCGTTGTAACTTTATTTTCTATAAGAAATACGCACCGGCAATGCAACCGATGCGTATTTTGTAATTTGAAGAAGCATCGGACAAATAAGTCCGATTTGTGAAATCAGTCAGGAGCAATTATGCTTCTACCGGGCTGACATTGATAAAGCGACGGCCATTTTTGCCTTCAGTGAACACTACCACACCGTCAATGAGCGCGTAAAGAGTATGATCTTTACCGATACCCACATTAAGACCGGGATGGTGAACTGTGCCACGCTGACGCTTGATGATGTTGCCGGCTTTTGCAAACTGTCCGCCAAAAATCTTAACACCGAGTCGTTTGCTTTCCGATTCACGACCGTTCTTAGAACTACCTACACCTTTTTTATGTGCCATTGTCTTTTAGATTTTTGATGGTTAAGCAACTACTTCTTTAATTAACACTTTAGTGAAATACTGGCGGTGACCGTTTTTGCGACGATAACCTTTACGACGTTTTTTCTTGAAAACGATTACCTTTTCACCTTTTACGAGGGGAGTAAGAACCTCGCATACTACTTTTGCGCCTTCTACAGTGGGAGCGCCAACCTTTACAGTACCGTCAGCGTCAGCGAGGAGTACACGGTCAAATTCCACCTTGTCACCTTCTTTAACGGCTTCGCCGAGATAGTGAACATACAGATACTTTTCGGCTTCTGCCTTAAACTGCTGTCCTTGAATTTCTACGATTGCGTACATCGTTGTTTAATAATACTTTAACAGGTTAAACCGCCGGGCGGAATCCAATCGGCTCACACCGCTATATTCACTTATCGGAGCCCGTTACGGAAAATCACCCGCAAAATTAGTAAGAATTTATCTAACAAACAAGCATCAATACAGTTTTTTCATTAGCTTGCTGTCAGATTTTTATAAAAATTTTTCTTCGATACATCTCCAGCAATATCAGAAACAATATAAGATAATTACCAAACGTAAGCCACACCGGATAAAAATCACCTAAAATCGGTTGCAATCCGTAACTGATTGACTGCACAATACTGCGAAAATTCACCACTTCCCCAAGCACATAAGCCGTTATGGCATTCATGCCGTAAATTTTCAGCCAATCCAATCCTCGGGTATACCCCCTATAATCAACCACATAGTAAAACAATGCCATCAACAAAAAACATATTCCGCCGCAATAAAGCACCATGCTTGACGACCATATACGTTTGATTATCGGCATCTGCAAGCTCCATATCAGTCCAAAAGACATAAGTAACATACCTGTCAATATCAAATACTTAACCACGACGAGTTTGTCTTTCCCATTCTTCATCATATATCCGGCAAACGAACCGAGGAGCACAGTCACACTGAAATTTAAGCTACTCCATATCCAGGTATATGTGAAATCATCTGTAGAGCCTCCGATAACGACGCGATCAACCATATAGGCAAACGAATCATCAGGTGCGATATTCCCACACAAAGTCATTGGCAACCAATAAACTATCAAAAGCATTGCAGCAATCACCATCTGCCACTTAATTCTGAAGTATATCGTCACTAATGCACCGACAAGATACCCTGCAGCAATAGCTTGCAGAGTATTGTTGAAATAATACAAACGACTACTATCTAACGAAAGCAGATTACCCTGCACCACCATGCCGAGCAAAAACAGAATCACGGCTCTTCGGAATATTTTGATAATGGCAGCGCGCTTTGATTTCTGTCCTTGATATTTAGCTAACGAAAAAGGCATTGATGCTCCCACCATAAAAAGGAACAATGGCATCACGATATCCCACAATCTGAGCCCCTCCCACACCTCATGATCAAATTGATAAGCAACGGCATTGAGCCACGACAAATCTGCCACAGACGCTATAGCAATGAATACGGGCTGAAAAAACACAAGCAAAAACAAGTCAAAACCTCGTAATATATCAAGCGATGCAAGCCGTTGCGGTTTATTGGTGGTTGTCATGAAGCTGTTGTTCTTTTTTTTACTACAAATATGATTAAAAAACACCTATATGCCAATAAAAATATCTATTTTTACACCACAAATCACCATTATGCACAAATCATTACTTCCGCTAACGATTTTTATTTCCACCATATCCTTGCCGACAATTGCCGGCAACAAGTCCTCTGCTCCTGACAGCACACTCACAATGCCGCCACTCGAAGAAGTTATAGTTACAGGCAGTAACGCTGTGATAGGACGTAACTTGATTCCATATACCGTAAGCGTAATAAATCAATCGCAATTAGAATCCGACGCTCAGCCCCAGCTACTTTCTACCCTGTCAGGTATGGTGCCAAGCCTGTTCGTAACTCAACGCAGTATATTCGGATTCGGAGTAAGCAGCAACGGCGGTGCCGGACACATCAAAATGCGCGGCGTAGGAGGCGACAGAGCAAGCGGCATTCTTATGATGGTCGACGGTCAACCACAATTTGCCGGCATATACTCTCATCATGTAGGTGATTTCTATACCAAAAGCAACGTGGCGAAAGTAGAAATACTGCGCGGACCCGGATCAGTACTTTACGGCTCCAATGCCATGGCCGGCGTAATCAACATCACCACCTCCGATGCAAAAAAAGATGGAGTCAATACCATGCTCACATCGCAATATGGCTCATACAATACATGGCTGACATCTCTCAGTAACACCATCAGATTCGGCCGATGGTCATCTTTCATAACTCTGTCTTATGACCGTACCGACGGTACTCAAGACAACTTTGATTTCAACCAATGGAGCGGTTATGCCAAAATAGGATATAAATTAAATCAGCATTGGAAAGCAACTGCCGACTTCACACTCATGAATTTCAAAGGCAACGACCCCATCTATCCCCGGCTTGACAACCCGTCTTCTACCGACATCTACCGTCAGGACATCGTGAGAGGCGAAGCCTCAGTTGCAATAAGTGACAAATACGACTCCACCGATGGTATGGCCCGCATATACTATAGTTATGGCAACCACATAATTGATGACCCTCGTCACTTCCGCAGCATTGATGACCGTATGGGCATACTCTTATATCAGAACCTACATTTATGGCGACTGACAGATATCACACTCGGTTTTGACTTCAACACCTATTCGGGGGAAATACCTGTGTCAGGTGGGAAACCACATTCTCCGGAATCACTCTCTACCATGGCGAGAAAACGCATTACCGAATATTCTCCATATCTCACCATAGCTCAAGGTTTTTGGGAAAACTCGTTCATCATCAACGGTGGATTACGAATGGCCAACAGTAATATGTTCGGCACTCAATGGATTCCACAGGCAGGTATAGTCTACAATGATGTCCATCACGGCATTCATGCCAAAGCCTCGATATCTATGGGTTACCGAAATCCCTCATTTCGCGAACTTTATCTATATAAGATGGCTAATCCCGACCTGAATCCGGAGAAAATGATTAACTATGAAATCTCTGTGGGTAAATCCTTTTCACGATATTTCGACATCGAACTAACCGCCTACTTAGCCAAAGGTTCTGATATGATTCAGGTAGAAGATTTTCACAACGTAAACACCGGAAGTTTTATCAACAAAGGTATTGAACTTACCGCAAAATCCAATCCTCTCGACAATCTATGGATTAACGCTTCCTACAGCTATCTTCACACATCTCTGAATAATCTTACCGGGGCACCGAAAAATCAATACTATATTGGCGTTGACTACCGTCCTATAAAAACTCTTGACATATCTGCCGATATCAAAGGTGTAGGAGGGTTATATGTGGATAAGTCCATTGAAAATCAAAACTATCTGCTGCTAAACGCCAAAATCAGCTATGATATGGTAAAATATCTCACACTCTTCGTTGCCCTTGACAATATCACCGGTAGACATTACGTCATCAACCGTGGCTATGATATGCCCGGATTTACAATGTCCGGTGGATTTACTCTGAAATTTTAACCATTACATAATCTAAATCTTTTTTCTCTCATGAAAAAATTTCTTTTAATCCCCCTCATGGCCATCGGCCTTATGTCGTGCTCTTCATCTGAAGCAAAAACCGCATCTGAAACTCCGGCTACCGATTCTGTTTCTGTGGTGTATCACATCAAAGACATCACCCCGGAGAATCTTATCAAAGTTTATGAAGCCCTCGGCCGTGAAGCTAAAGGCAACAATGTAGCTGTAAAGATTTCCACCGGTGAGTCCAACAAATCCAACCATCTCGATACCGCCCTCATCAAAGATTTCGTACACAAAATCAAAGGAACATTCGTAGAATGCAACACAGCCTATGCCGGCAATCGAAACACTACCGAAGCTCATTTACAAGCAGCCAAAGATCACGGCTTTATGGATATAGCCAAAGTAGACATTATGGATGCCGAAAGTGATACCACTCTCATGATTGAAGGCGGGTTCCACTTGCCATACGACATTGTCGGTAAAAATTTCCTAAACTATGATTTTCTCGTAGTATTGTCGCATTTCAAAGGTCACCAGATGGGAGGTTTCGGTGGCGCTCTCAAAAATATTTCTATAGGCATCAGCTCTTCCGACGGAAAAGCATTCATTCACTCTGCAGGCAAAACCGACAACGCCGAAGAAATATGGAGCAACATAGCCGAACAGAACGATTTCCTGGAATCTATGGCCGACGCCTCTAAAGCCATCATCGAGCACATGGGCGATAATATTTTATACATCAATGTTGCAAACCGTCTTTCTGTGGATTGCGACTGCAACGGCGACCCTGCCACGCCCAAGATGGGCGACCTCGGCATTTATGCTTCGCTCGACCCCGTAGCACTCGACCGCGCTTGTGTTGATGCCGTATTCAACTCCGACGACCCCGGTAAAGACGACCTGATTGAACGCATCAATTCACGCAATGGCACACACCTGCTCGACTCTGCCGAAAAACTTGGTCTCGGTTCTCAAAAATATAAAGTTATAGAAATCGAATAACAGAATAGTATCTATAAGCTAACATTCATAGCACTATCACCCATACGGTTTTCATCACACGTATGGGTGATAGTAATATAAGAAACCGCAATGCTTGTCAAAATAAAAAATTTTTGCCAAAAGTTCTCGTTTCGCACCGGACTGATAGTACTGGGTCTGTGTATCCCATTTTATATATTGAGTTTTGCGCAGATGTGGTGGCTCCCTATATCATCATATGCAAAAGGTGTTTTATGGATAATATTATTCGGATTAGCAAAATGCTTTCAATACATAGGTCTGACTATAATAGGCGTGGAAGGAATCAAACGGTTGAAACGCATGATACCTTCATTTATAAACCCGGCAAAATAACCGGATAAATCCATTCCCCATCAACTTTTACAGGTACTACAAGACATATCCAGAATGTTATTTCCGACTTTTTTTCTTGGTGGATTTTTGGGTGGATGATTTTTTCTTGGTCGATTTATGCGGGCGGATTGTCGACTTCAAACCTTTATAAGCGTGGCGCATCGACGCCGGCGATGATGCATCAAATGTGTGAGGATTGACCGTACGTGCTGAATCTGTAAGCGTATGACTCATCAGCCATTCATAGCATTCAGGCAAATAAAATATACGAGCGGGTTGCCCATGGTTCATACCCTTGACACGATGATATATAAGCCGTGGAGTGGATTCATCATAATTTTTCATCTCTGACACTACACGGTCGCTTTGCTGCACAGATACGGCTCGGTCGGCCGTGCCATGGACTATCCACAGCGGAACATGATTTAACCCCGACAGATCTTTCACTGACGCACCTCCACACATAGCCATCGCTGCAGCTATCTTATGAGGATAAGTGGCCACCATATCGAGAGTACCATATCCACCCAGACTCATTCCCAAAACATATATTCGGGTAGTATCTATAGCAAAACTATCAGTCAGCCAGTCTATAATCTTCATTAGTTTCCCCGGTTGCCACGCTCCACCCGGATTCTGCGGCGCCACCACATAGGCATCAACTTTTCGACCCTTTTCTATTGCGTCAATAGTACCATAACGTTTCACCCTGTTCAAATCCCTGCCACACAGACTCGCACCATGAAGAAATAGCACAAGAGGTTTGACCGTATCCTCAGGTATGCTGTCGGGTTCATAAAACCAAAAGTTATACGTGTCAGGCACTACACCCTTCATAGGCACCACCTTTACGCCTTGAACCGACACAACGGTTATAAGCACCAAAAACATAACTATATATTTCCGCAGCCCCATATCAATCAACTGTAAGTTTATAAATACTGTTACCGCGCGAACCTATCACTACATGATTACCGATAACCACCGGTGATGATTCAAAATTCAGACCTACCTTCCGCTTAACCATCACCTTGCCGTCAATGCCTCGTATCACATAGATATTTCCATAACAGTCGGCAGTGATAATATAAGTGTGGCCGTCGTCACAACTCATACTCACAGGAGATGACCATGCGTAGTAATCTAATTTTACACGATAAGCCTCCGAACCATCATTACGATTAATGGCCACAAACACCCCGTCGGGCTTACCGTCGGTATTCAGCACACAATTTGACATCACAAGATGCTCACAATCTCCACTACCTAACAAGGCAGAAGCATAATATCCGCCATCAAAATTCTTATCATATCGTTTAGCACGTGCAGCATCTATCTTATTTCTCCAGATTTCTTCACCGGTCAAAGCATTGAGCTTGACAAACCTGGCCTCACCCTCTCCCTGATGATCCACCTCACACCCCACATATATATACGGGATGCCTTCTTCCTCGGCCACAACCGGTGTGGCGTCTACATCATCTCCAAGACAATAATACCATCGGGGAATGAGATCCGATAAATTCACGCATATAATATTTCCATGATTATCTGCCATATAACCAAGATTTCGCCATGCACTTATCGAAGATTCCATGCCCGGAGCCACACCGTTGACCTTGTAACGTAATACCGAATGAAGTCGCATATCACCTTTGGTGGCAATCCATTTATACAAACTACCGTTTTCTCCCGGCCAGAACAGAAAACCGTCAACTCTTAGCGGAGATGAATCATAAGCCCCCCACCCTCGCCATGCCTTCGGGTCACGGTCAAAAGTAAACTCTACCTTATTCGTATAAAGATTCATCATGTTTGCTCCAAACGGAGATTCCTCCGGAATACCATGCCCGAAATATAGATTTCCATTCATCAATGGGTCGACAGAGATTGTACCTTTTATAGGATTACCGGCATCAACAGCACAACGCGAAGGATTACCTGTTACATAATCAATAAAATAAATCTTTTTAGCCAGCGAACCGACCACTATTTCCTTTCCGGAAAATCCGGAAACAACCACCTCATTGTTTCGCAAAAGTTTCAACTCGTCAGGTGACCACTCAATATAAAGCGGCTGCCCCGTCCAGCCTGTTCCTCCACGCCAAATACCATATTTAGTAGCGGTAAGATTCTCATCGGTAATAAAAGTCCAATCGACAGTGATACTTTCCGGAGTTTTTTGTAAATGACCATAAAAATCAGCGTTACGCTCAGGATTTCCCCGAAAAGTCAATACTCCACGAGCATATTTATAAGCATTATCAAGTCCTTTCAGTTCGTGTGAAACATCCGGCATCAAAGTGTCTATCTGCCATTTCAGTTTAGCTGCAGATGGAAATATGGTATCTGCTACAGGTAAAAGATTTTCAGCAATCAAATCTATTTCTGCGACCAAAGAATCAGCATCCTGACGACCAGACTCCCCGGCCGAACTTCCGCAAGAACATAGTGCGATAACGAAAGGCAAAAATATGGCAAATCTTAAATCAGACATGATTAGTCAATAAATATCTTACAAAGATACAGTTATATTTTATAATTTTGCACAATTTTCATTTACAGAAAGATTTTGTCAACCACAGCGATAAAAATAGATATGCTTCACGGCAACATGGGTCGCAAGATTATCATGTTTGCCATACCGTTGATAGCGAGCGGCATATTACAGCAATCGTTCAATGCAATCGATGTAGCTGTAGTCGGACGATTCTCATCATCGCAAGCCTTGGCGGCTGTAGGAAGCACGGGAGTCATAATCAGTATTATGATAAACCTGTTTATAGGCATTTCCATAGGAGCCAATGTGGTTATCTCGAATTATATCGGACAAAAAGATAATGCAGGTATACATAAAGCTATTCACACCGCAATGGCAGTAGCTATAATCAGCGGTATTGCCCTTACTATCATAGGGGTGCTGTTCACCCGGCCTATATTGCAGATGATGAACACCCCTGAAGATGTAATCGAGCTGTCAGCTAAATATCTGAAAATATTCTTTTTGGGGATGCCATTCATGATGGTCTACAACTTTGGAGCTGCTATTTTGCGCAGCTATGGCGACACTCGCCGACCATTCTACAGTCTGGTGATTGCGGGCATAGCCAATACCGCACTCAACCTCGTACTTGTAATCTATTGCGGAATGAGTGTGGAAGGTGTGGCTATAGCTACTGTAGCTGCCAATATTATCAATGCAACTTTTATCACAGTATGGCTAATTCGTGAGCCTTGTCCGTATAACCTCTCTCCGACAAAAATCACAATCTGCAAACGTGAGTTGCAGAAAATATTAAGCATAGGAGTTCCTGCAGGATTACAGGGTATGGTATTTTCTACGGCCAATATCTTCATTCAGTCAACCATCAATGAATATGGCTCGAAGGCCATAGCGGGGTCAGCCGCCGCACTCAACTATGAATTGTATTGTTACTTTATCATGGTGGCATTTTGTCAGGCAGCAGTGGCATTTGTCAGTCAAAACTATGGTGCGGGACAATATGACCGTTGCCGGAAGGCTGTGAAGATATGTATGTTGCTGAGTGTGTTGAGTGTCGGTGTAGCAAATATCGCCATAGTAGTATTCGACAAATTTTTCATCGGACTCTTTTCCACGGAGCCGGAAGTATTTCATTACGCTGCCATACGTCTGCACACGGCATTGATGTTTCAATTCATGGCCAGTTCTTATGAAATCTGCGGTGCAGCATTACGGGCTTTGGGATACTCGATGACACCTACGGTACTCACGATTATAGGTACGTGCGTACTGAGATTAGTGTGGGTTTACACTGTGGGAACACACACACATGACTTTGCTCTTCTACTGAGCATCTATCCGATTACATGGGTAATCACAGGCGGTCTGGTCGTAGGCGCCTACTTGATAATATCCAGGAAAGTATTTAAGGAAAAACCTGTGAACTAACCGCTTCAACGACGAAAAGGAATGGTTAACACATAGAACACCGGCACCTTCTCATCTCCTATCCGTCCGGGTAACCATTTAGGCATATTTGCAATGATGCGCATAGCCTCCCGGTCGAGACTCGGACACACGCCGCGAAATACAGATATTTCATTGACGCTACCGTCGGGATTGATGACAAACGAACATTGCACCCGACCTGAAATACCTGCTTCATAAGCATCGCGAGGATAACACCGCTCACGGTTGATGTAATTCATCAGTTCGGTATCTCCTCCGGGAAATTGCGGAGGCTCATCGACAGCATCTACCACAAAAGCTTTAACAAAAGAAGCCGAATAACTGCTGTGGAAAGAGACTACGCATCTGTTTTGAGCTGCTAAAGTCAATCCGGCAGTCAGAGAGAGTATAGTTAGAAAGGGCTTAAATATTAAAGCGCTCTTCATAAATAGAATTAGAAAATAAATACGTGGCAAAAGTATATTTTAAGAATTTATTTGCCAAATCGTGAATATAGTTTTTGTGATTGATTATTATTGTTTTATCTTTGTTGACATTTTCAAGCCAATACGTAAAAAAGTATTTACAAGCATAATATTCCCGTGTGTGCGGGCGTTTATGATATGTTATAAATTCATTTCTTCACCTCACTCGTGATGACATTTGCTGAAAAGCCACTGCATAAAATAATAATCAGCCTTGCAATATTGCTATGCTCAAGCGCAGCATCAGTCTTGGCGGCCGAATCATCTCCGGCTTACAATTTTCTGAATCTCACTACATCAAGCCGTATCTACGGCCTGGGTGGCATCAATATCACAACGGTTGATGACGATGTGAATGTCATTGATCAAAATCCTTCGCTTCTCGGACCGGAATATGACCGCCAGATAGGATTAGGCTATATGCGCTATGTGGCAGGTACCAATATAGCTTCAGCCAGATTTTGCAATATGGCTTCAGACCGCAGTGCATGGGCGGTAGGGTTAACCTATTTCGGATATGGCGACATGACAGAAGCCGATGAGGCGGGCAATATATTAGGTAGTTTCTCGCCCAAAGATATAAATATCAACGGTACATATTCGCACGACATAACCGATAGACTGCGAGGAGGTATCACGATGAAATTTCTCTACAGCTCCTACGCGGAATTTACGGCAATAGCCCTGGCCACTGACCTCGGCATCAATTATTTTGATCCTGACCGCGACCTATCATTTTCGGTAGTGATAGCCAATCTTGGCGGTCAGGTCAAGCGATTCAATGAGCATTATGACAGATTGCCTTTTGATATAAGATTAGGTTGGTCGCAATCGTTCGGGTCACTTCCTTTTAGATTTTCCGTCACAGCATGGAATCTCACACAATGGAAATCGCCTTATCAGGATCCCGGAGAATCAGGCGGTTCTTTACAGGAAAAAGAGTCATTCGGCTCCAATCTGTTTCGCCACCTGGTATTCGGTGCGGACTTTATTCCGTCGGATAAGTTCAACATAGGCATAGGCTATAATTACAAAACGCGCACGGATATGAGTACCTACAACCGCTCTTTCCTGTCCGGACTGTCGATATGCGCAGGACTGCGAGTAAAATCCTTTGCTTTAGGAATAGCTTTTGCACAGCCACATACAGGCGCCACGACATTTATGTTAAACATTTCCACAAATCTCAGCGAACTGCTACATTAAAATCCAGTTATGTCACCAACTCCACTTATCACAATAGCTATCGACGGCTATTCTTCATCAGGTAAAAGCAGCATGGCACGTCAGCTTGCCAAAACCATCGGTTACAGATATATCGACTCCGGCGCCATGTATCGAGCTGTGGCTCTCTACGCCATGCAGCAAGGTATAATTAAAGCTGACGGAGAAATAGACATACCGGCACTTATAGTAGCTTTACCGAAGATAAAAATAGGGTTCCGCATAAATGGAGACCAACAGATTACCACACTCAACGATGAAGATGTGGAGACGCAAATACGCTCTATGGCTGTAAGCAACAATGTTTCGCCCGTAGCAGCGATTCCGGAAGTGCGACATGCTCTGGTGGCCATGCAACAGCAGATGGGCGAACAGAAAGGCATAGTAATGGACGGAAGAGATATCGGCACTACCGTATTTCCCGATGCCGAAATGAAAGTATTTGTGACTGCATCGGCTCAGACACGCGCCCAGCGAAGAGTTGCCGAGCTAATAGAAAAAGGTGTGGCCACAACATACGAGGAGGTTTTATCGAATGTAATCAATCGCGACCATATTGATGAGACGCGTACTGAAAGTCCGCTGCGCAAAGCCGATGATGCCGTGGTTCTTGACAACTCCACAATGAGTATTGAACAACAGAACGAATGGCTGCTTGAGCGATATAATGCAATCATAGACTCACTATGAGTGAAGATATCAGTATAGTCATCGACAGCGATTCGGGATTTTGCTTCGGAGTGACTGCCGCCATAGACAAAGCTGAAAGTGAACTCAATCGTCACGGAAAATTGTATTGTCTGGGCGATATAGTGCATAACAGCGATGAGGTGGAACGCCTATGCAGCAAAGGATTAATCACCATCACTCACAGTGATATGCCTAATCTACAGGACTCTGTGGTACTACTTCGAGCCCATGGTGAGCCACCATCGACATATATTGCAGCTGAACAAAACAATATCCGCATCATAGATGCCACCTGCCCTGTGGTACTCAGGCTGCAGCGAAGCATCAAGCAGACATATCTACGCGAAAATCCGCCTCAGATAGTGATATACGGTCAATCGGGTCATGCCGAAGTCAATGGACTTGTAGGCCAAACAGACGGCACGGCTATAGTGGTGGAAAATATAGACCAACTCAACGCCATAGACTTCTCACGTCCGGTAGCCATCTATTCTCAGACTACAAAACCACTCGACGGATACCGCAATATATGCAACGAAATCAAACGCCGTATGCTTGCAGGAGTAGAGTTTACATCAAATGACACTATATGCCGTCAGGTAGCCAACCGTGGGGAACGCATCAAGAATTTTGCTGCATCACATTCGTTGATACTTTTTGTCAGCGGTAAGAAAAGCAGTAACGGACGCGTGCTGTACAACCTGTGCTTACAAGCCAATCCACGCTCTCACCTGGTATCGAATGCCACGGAGATACGCCGTGAATGGCTCACTGATATCACAAGTGTGGGCATATGCGGAGCTACGTCCACTCCCCGCTGGCTCATGGAGCAGGTGAGAGATAAAGTAGAGTCACTTCTTAAATGCGATTGCGAATCATGACCTGGCGAACATTCTTTTTTTCTGCATTGACACTGCTGTTTGCCTCCTGCCAGTCGGGCATCACCACAGACCGTGCCGAAATAGCAGCAGCCGACAGCTCAGCCTATAATTTAGGGAGAGAACACGCCTTATATCTGATGGACAGCTGTATGACCGAGAAAGAAAAAAGTAGAATGCTACTTGAAATGCATTGTGTGCATGGCACTATAGAAGAGCATTATGGCTCAGAGACTGCCACAGCCTATCAAGAAGGGATACGGACTCAACTTATCGAACGCAATGATACTCTCGCCAATATATTTTAAGAACAAATTTACTTTTTTCAAATCCGTCAAATGCCACATTATTGAGTAATTACCATCATTTCGGTTCTCTCACTGGCATTACCGCCTTCAATTTTCGATAAAAAGATTACTGAGGATTTGCCAGAATGAAATAAAACGCTTACCTTTGCACAGCAAAACCACAAATGGTACCTTGGCCGAGTGGTTAGGCACCGGTCTGCAAAACCGTATACAGCAGTTCGAATCTGCTAGGTACCTCCCCAAAGCTCCGTTAACGCGGAGCTTTAATTTTAACCATGAGTATAATCCATGTATGTTACAGGAAATCTGTATCTTCTTTTGTAAATCTATGAATTATGCTTAAATTAGCGAGCCGATATTTTTGAAGTATTGACAATCAACATTAAATCATATAATTCACTGACAAATGAAAAAAATTTTTTCAGTAATGTTGCTTATCGCGACGATCTTTATGGCCTTACCCGGCTGCTCCGATGAAGAAAACGAAAATAATGAGCCAAACGGTATAATCCAAGACAACATTACAGGAACATGGGAAGGAACCGCAGTAAAAATTGAAGGAAAATGGATAGATATCAGCAATTCTGCCAATACCCTCCATTGGGCATTCACTGCTACCTTCAATGACGATGGCACATACAATGGCACTGGCACGTTCGGTAACGGCAACGGTACATATAAAATTTTTGGCAGAGTCATTGAAACGTATGTTGATGGCAAACTGTTCCTGAAATATGAAGTGCGTGGAATCACAAATGACACTGCCGAATTTACCATCGTAAAAGACAACTCCACCGTAGACGTAAGAGTAATCAGGCTCTATCAAATCGACTAAAACGACAATTATAATAATCCGTGAGTGCGTGCCATACGGGTTCGAGCTTTCTGAAATTGAAATAATGCAGAATGCTGAATTATCCGATGTGAGGTGTGGGGTATTTTAAGAATGTGAAGGTGCTATCGCCGTAATTTTGTTTGGGGTCACCCGGCATGGTGACCCGTCAGAAGGGTCCGTCGCGGGGAATGGTTTCAAGCAGCGCGGGAATTTGGTCGACAGGGATATTGTAGATGGCGGCAAGGGCGGCATCGGATTTGTAGGTGGCAAGCATGGTGAGCGCCTGAAGGGAGCGGAGGTCACGGAGCACTACGGGCGGCTCGAGCAAGTGCGTATGTCGGGGCGCCGGAGACGTCTTGGTCGCCTCGGGTGACTTGGGCGGAGCCACATACTCGGCTTCGATGTGGAGCAGATGGGGAAGATGCTCGGGGGTGAGACGGTCGGAGTAGATAAGATGGAGTGAGCGCTCGTGGGCGGGCAGCGCGGGAGCAAGGGCGGAGTAGAGCCGCTGATGGTTGCGCAGGATGGTCCTGGTGCGCAGGCGCATCTTGCCGTGGTCGAAGATCAGGGCGTGGTCGAAGGTGTAGCCGCGAAGGGAATCGGGGTTGTAGAGGGAGCCGGGTATGGCGCGGCGTGTCCAGTGGACCACGTTGGGTGCCATGACCTTGTATTGGAGACCGCGGCGTATCATGTAGCGGGTGTGACTCATGCGGCGGCCTATGCAGCATATCGATGGGTCGAAGGGGTCGTCGTGGTCGCGGAAGATGTGGTCGATGATCCAGCGGGCGTATTGCAGCAGGAGTTCCTGGAGGGGGTCGAGTGGTTCGGGCTGATGGCGTTGATACCGGCCGGTTCCGGTCTGCTCCGGTGCGGGGTAGGATTCGGGTGTGATTGGGGGAAGTTTCTGGGTGATGACGGCGCGAATGGGGCGGTGGTGGAAGCGGAGCTGCTCGAGCTGCGAGATGACATCGCGGTGGGCCTTGGGAAGGGTACGGCCGATGTGTCGCTCGAAGTCGGCGAAGTAGGGGTGACCCTTGATGGGGTGATAGGTCTTGGGCGGTATGTAGACGATGTCTTTCAGAGGGGGTAGATTTAGTATAGCTTTCTGAGTATAAACTTCAGGGCAAAGATATAATCACGGAAATGCGCTATGACGGGCAATCCCCACGAAAGTAAGTCAGAATATACCATCTTCGAACTACCTTAACATTAGAAAAAGACAAACCGGATATCTTCCGGAAATTCCGCTTGTAAATCCAATGTCACGTTTTGCAATAGTCCATCGCCATATTTTGCGTTCCTTGAAATGATACAAATATCTCTCCCTAATTCCCAGTAGAAATAAACATCTCTCCATTTACCTTTACAACTGCCCGAACTTGAACTCTGCGATAACATTGCATAAAATCAGTAAACCATCTTCTGTTTACAGCTGTCATTTCAGACAGTTCACTATTAGCAAATATTGGTTTCTCCTTATATTTTGTGCCATATCAATAAATATTAGGAATTTTAATAGATAGCAAAATTGAAATTTTAATGAAAATCCGATGAAGAAAATATAGAGTTAATTTTGAAACAAAGTGAAGCAAACCTTTTGTCAGGTGATGAATTATATCTAAATTTGCGATGCAGTATTACTTTGTGTATATTGCACCGCAACATATTAGCTCAATCGCTGTCTGAACCACCACCTCAACCAAAGAACGAGCTATTACAACCTACATTGGGATTCGTGCCATACGGCGCGGACTTATCCATAGTAGATTGTAGCCTGTGGTGGGCTAAGACAGCGTATGGCGAAAGTCTGCGCTTTTGTTTTATAGACGGACGCGCATATTGTGAAACATAAAAGACCATGAAGATGGAAGAAGATAATAAAACACCGTTGACTGATTACTACTCCAAGCCCTATCAAGGAAAGCGGTATCGAGAGAACAACACCGAATCAATAATAGTACCTGCTGCCATTAAAGTGATAGCATGGATTGCTTTGCTCTGCGGAGTAATAGGCATTTTTAGCGACATTGAACATGGCTCATGGGTGTATGGATTAGGCATTGTCGCTTCATCTATTTTATTGTTTGGCTTTTCTGCAATAGTGAAAGCCGCTTATAAATACCTTGACGAATAAATTATCATTGCATCTGTATATCACTCAGTTCTGATGAATTAGGATTAGCAGGTTCGATAGCGTTAGGAAATTGTATATGTACGGCAGCTTTGGTTTTTCTTATTTGATATGAAATTCGGATTTAGAACACCCTCATTCAAACGCAGTCTTTCGGCAGCTACGAAAGGCGCAGCTAAACGTGCGCTGATGCGCGAAATTGTGCCATATTACAGCAAGCGTGGTATGGGTTGGTCTAATACTAAAAAAGCGGCATACAATCATCTTTATAACATGACAACCGCCAATCCGATTGATTTGGTTTTAGATGCGCCTATACAAGAGCGATACCCACAACTAAGCCAAGCTATATGTGAAGAGAATGTCAGATGTTGGAATGTCCGAGAAAGAGGTCTTTCGCAATGTGAAGTGCCAATGGCATTATTCAAATATATCATCAACGAGTTGGAATGTGAAACTCCAATGCACAAAGCAATAAAACGGCTTGAATACTATTCACGAGGTTTTTTGAACAAGCCCGTATCCTATGGATTAGATTATTGTGATATGTGTGAAGAGCGCCTTGCCAAACCAAGGATAAATGAACAAGCAAGAGTGGTTTGTTTGGAAATAATCGGCTATATAAGGCAAAACAAAAATGCAGAAGATATATTTTCTCGGATAGCGCACTATTCAGGTAAAATATATGTTCTACACTCTATTTGGGCAACGGAGTATAAAGGCAAAACATACGCCTTAGAGTTTGATTATGATACCTCCGCTTCTACATACGAAATTGACAGTCTGACGAATAATCGTGTGGATAACTCATCCTATGGGATTGGGTATGCGGTCGGTGACAAAGACATTTCATTTAGAGGTAGTTTTAGGTTTGGCGAACCGTGCAACCCTATTAGCGCAACTTTATCCGATGATAATTTGATACTCACGATTGAGGTCTTGTCAGAACAACAAAAATGGGAAAGACATACGGTTGAATTTAGGAGATTAGAGCGCAAAACGATTGCCAAAATTGTTGAGCCTAAAAAGACAACGCCTAAAGTAATTCACCCCAAAACAACAATCACCCAAGCAAAAAAGAAGCAAGAGGATTTACCTATATGGCAGAGGGTATTGCTCGGCATTGGAGTGATTGCTGGTATCTTTTTGGTTATTTGGATTATAGCTGAGTTTATATTCCCTGCAATTTTGCTCGGACTTATATTTATTTCATTCTTATTCAGCAAATGGTAGGCATTGACTACAGAGGAAGTTTAAGACAATCTTTAACCACAAAATGTCAAAGTGCGGATTCTCTTGAAATGAAGCGAAACAATAAATAACACAAATAAGTATGAAAAAGTTTATCGCAATGATGCTGCTGCTATTGCCTATGTTCGCAATGGCACAAACAAAAGGTGCGGTTGCACCAATTAAGGTCTTGGGCATACCGTTAGGAATCACCGCAAAAGAGTTCAAAGCTCAATCAGATGCTTTACGTGAGAAGTTGCCTGAAATATTAGGGACTAAAGATGCACGAGTTTCATACAATATGTATGATGGGGCAAAAGACGATGATATTATTTGGCAAGCTACAATTATTGTAGAAAAAGAATACGTATCTCCGTCTAATATTGGATTCAGAATAACGAGCATGCTTTCAGCAAAATATGGTACACCCGTGACTGTTACTCATATTGACTACGGGGATTGCTTACGGTGGAATCTCAAAAACGGTTATATTCAAGCGTGGTACAAAGGTCGGTCTTTTTATGCTCAATATGTGGATTATAATGCCATCAAAAAGGCACTACCCGAGTTAAACAAATTTTTATAACCTATCAAAAAACGAAATAAAAATTTTTCTGACTCGCACCTCTATCCAAGAATGAGGGCGACCCATTACCCCCTGTACCCCTTTGTGGGTTGACGGCGCAAAAGATAAGCGAGACTTCCACATCCGTGGAGGCTTCGCTTATTTTATGCTTGTATCGTTATTAGTGTTTGGAATCTTATTGCTACCTCAACAAAAATACCTATCTTTGTTGTGAAGCCTGATTACAGGTTTATGAATCGTTTGAGAGAGTGGGCTGATAATGACTCATTCTCCCTATCTTTTATACATCACGCCAAAATCACGCCAAAAATAGACATATAAAAATCCGCAAGAGTCGAGATTCAACATCTTGCGGATTTTTAGAGTTGTCTTACCAGGATTCGAACCTAGACAGGCAGAACCAAAAACTGCAGTGCTACCATTACACCATAAGACAATCCGTTGCCCAAGCTCAATGAGCCTAAAGCGCTGCAAAGTTAATAATAGTTTTTAATTCTCACAAACTTTAGAAGAAAGTTTTCAGAGGGCACGAATCAAAAAGTAGTTTTTCTTGCCTTTCTGAACGAGAAGATACTTATCGTTGAGGAGCATAGAAGGAGTAACTTCCATGTAAGGGTCGGTCACTTTTTCTTTATTGACGCTGACGCCACCCCCCTGCACCATCTTGCGCATTTCACCTTTGGACGGGAATATGGCTGCCTTGTCTACGATGAGGTCGGCGAGTTTAATTCCGCTCTCCAAATCGGCGCGACTAACCTCAAACTGAGGCACACCTTCCATAACTGCCAGCAGGGTGTCCTCATCAATCTTGTGAAGCACCTCGCCGGCTTTGTTGCTGAAAAGAATCTGTGAAGCCTCCACTGCAGCCTCATAGTCGGCAGCGGAGTGAACCATCGTGGTTATCTCTTTGGCCAGACGCTTCTGGAGAACGCGGGAGCCGGGGTCGGCTTTCTGGGCTTCGACGAGTGATTCGATTTCTTCTTTGGAGAGTTCGGTGAAAATTTTGATATATTTCTCGGCATCTTCATCGGAAACGTTAATCCAGAACTGATAGAATTTATATGGGGAGGTGTAACGCGGGTCAAGCCATACATTACCGCTCTCGGTCTTGCCGAATTTGCTACCATCGGCCTTAGTGATGAGCGGACAAGTCAACGCATAGGCTTCGCCCTGCTCCACACGGCGGATAAGTTCGGTGCCTGTGGTGATGTTGCCCCACTGGTCGGAGCCGCCAAGCTGCAAACGACAACCTTTTTCGCGATAGAGATTCAAGAAGTCGTAGCCCTGAACGAGCTGATATGAAAACTCGGTGAATGACATACCCTGCTGACTCTCGCCGCTGAGACGTTTTTTCACGGAATCCTTAGCCATCATGTAATTGACGGTGATATGCTTGCCGACATCGCGGATAAAGTCGAGGAATGAGAAGGTCTTCATCCAATCGTAGTTGTTGACCATCTCGGCAGCATTGGGAGCTCCGGAATTGAAATCGAGGAATTTGGCCAACTGTTTTTTGATAGCCTCCTGATTGTGTCGCAAAGTAGCTTCATCGAGGAGTTTCCGCTCCTGACTTTTCATGGACGGGTCGCCAATCATGCCAGTCGCACCTCCAACAAGCGCAATGGGTTTATGTCCCGAACGCTGAAAATGCTTGAGAATCATCACACCGACAAGGTGACCGATATGGAGAGAATCAGCCGTAGGGTCGATACCGAGATAGGCTGTGGTCATCTCTTTTTTCAATTGCTCATCTGTGCCGGGCATCATCTGATGAATCATACCGCGCCAAGTGAGTTCTTCTATAAAATCCATAATATATAATAATAGCTTTAATGGTAAATCAATGCACAAAGGTAAGTAATAAATCGTATTTAATAAAATCATGCCAATAAGTTTTATAACGGTGATATTTTTCCTAATTTTGCAAAGAATTGATGTAAATCAGACCAAAATTCTCTTGATAATGGATAAAAACAGCACGCTACATTTCGAAACCCTACAGCTTCATGCCGGTAAGGAATCACCGGATCAGGCTACGGGAGCGCGTGCGGTGCCGATATAAATGCCGCTCTCCAATATGTATAACAACGAATAATCCGATTAACCAACATAACATCTCATAACACTATGCGTCGCTCAATACTTACTATAGCTGCAGCAGCTCTGTCGATTAACTTATGGGCAGTGCCTAAAATAAATCTGTCGCCTTACTTCCCCATCAATATAACGGCCGAGGATACCCTCAATTGGGAAGTAACCGCTCCTGTGAATGTCAACGAAGATATCCTACCGGATACTATAAAAGGGATAAGCGACATAACGGTGGAAGATATAGAGGCGGTGCCGTTTGTGCCACGTACGACCCGACTGATGCCTACGGCCTACCTGACTCCGGTGGTATTCGATACATATCAGTTCCTTGATTCACTCTCGTTTCATATCGATGCCACCAACGATGTGCCAGAGGCTTTTTACTGGCTTGAGGATTTAGGCCGGTCACGAGACCTGATAGAGCACGCACGACAGCGCTATGTGGTGTCGTCGCCCCGCAACATCAAATATTTGCTCAAGGAGCTGCCCGAGCCACCAAAAGCCTACAGAGCTTTTGTGGATCCGGCTACGACACATATTGTGCTTGAGGAGATAAAAGTGGACGACAGCCTGACTAAAGAAATCACAGCCGAAGTGGATGAAAAATTCTGGATACATAACTTCAATTCATCGCTCCAGTTCTCGCAAGCCTATATCTCGCCCAACTGGTATCAAGGCGGTAACAGCAGCTTCAATCTGATAGCACTGGTGGCCTATAATGTGAAACTGAATCAGAAGTTCTATCCCAAGTATCTCCTTGAATTCAACGTACAGTATAAGTTCAGCCTGAACAGTACGCCGGAAGATAAGATACATGACTTCAATATATCGGAAGATTTATTTCAGATTAATGCTACGGCAGGTCTGAAAGCAGCGCATAATTGGTTTTATTCGGCCAACTTCATGTTCAAGACTCAGTTTTTCAACAGCTATCCCACCAACTCCGAAAATCTGCAGTCGTCATTTCTGTCACCTGCAGAGCTTAACCTCGGTCTCGGTATGACATACTCGTATGAGAATGAGAAAAAGACTGTGAATCTGGGCATATCGCTGTCGCCTCTTTCATGGAACATGAAGACCTGCATCAATGACCGACTGGACGAGACAACTTACGGTATAGAACCGGGACGCCATGTGGTGAACAATGTCGGTTCGAGCGCGGAAGTGAAACTGAGCTGGAAGATAACGTATAACATCACATACGCTACGCGTCTGTTTATGTTCAGTGATTACCACTTCATTCAGACAGATTGGGAGCACACGATTGACTTCAACATCAATAAATTTCTCTCGACACGCCTCTATCTGCATATGCGCTACGACTCGCAGACCCCTGTATTGCCCGACACCAGCTGGAGGAAATTTCAGTTGAAGGAGATACTTAGCTTTGGATTTACCTATAAATTCGGCACAGTGTAAATTTCGGGCATGAAATTTAAGCGCATCTTGCCATTTGTACTGATATTTTCGGGCGTAATCACGTCGGGTCAATCGTTTATTGACCTTCTGCCCGCTACGCCTGAGGTTATTCCGGACTACAATATCAGTACGGCCAAGCGCAATATGGCTGAGCGTGCGCTCCATCATATAGAAGGTATATGGCGGTTTACGGACACCGGGGTGACAGTAGCAATCAGCAGCTACACACCGGAAAAATTTCCGATGGCTGACGAGATATCGGGTTATCGCCTGATAGTGCTTCAATCACCGAACCGTACGTTAGAAAACGGCACTGTGATAGGGCATATCATACCGACAGCCAAGCCCGGAGTGTATGAGGCCAACATCTATACTCAACAAAACGGGCTTAAGCTCTCTCGCTCAAAAAAATTCACTCTGACGCTGAATGACACGGAATCAAATATAGTGTTCAGCAAACATCGGTCGAGCATCACAATAAATATATGGCGGGCATTGCCTTATCTGCTCCGCGGATTGGTGCGTAAAAATGAGCCTGAAAAAGTGCCGCACGGGTGTGTAAGAATATATCCGGAGCCTGACAAGCCGTTAGAACCGATCTATCTGTGATGCCATGAGATATATAGCGCTAAATGTCTTATTGACTGTGTTTGCAGTAAGCACGTGGAGTTTCGACGCTTCGGCAAAACGACAGCGTACCACGCGCAGCAAACTGAAAATACACGCCACCGTGACGGAAGGAGATACAGCACCCACTGCAGGCAACGATACGATATGGTGTGGTAAATCAGCTCCCGGAATAGTGATTGCGGGTTACGACAAACCTCTGCGCTCCACCAACGAAAGCCTGTTTGTGACCAACAACACCGCTGATACAATCAAGGGGCTCGGGCTGCAACTGAATTACTATGACGGCAAGCAACGCCAACTACATTCGCGTGAAGTGAAAGTGACCTGTGTGGTGCCCCCAAACGAGACCCGCAACACCTATTTTCGAAGCTGGGACAAACAGCATTCATTTTATTATCATCGGTCAGCGCGACCCCAAAAAGCTGTTGGCGAACCATATAATGTAAAGTATCGTGTGCTTTTTTATGTAAAATAACCTCAGCCATGCCCCACCCTATTGATCTCATAAAGACTTATATCACATTTCCCGAAGAGTTCGAGGAATCGATGCGGCGCAAAATCAGGCTGCATACGTTCAAACGCGGCGATGTAATATCGGATATGGGGAATATGCGTTCGACAGCGTATTTCATAAAAAGCGGGTCATCACGCACATACTATACGGCCAATGATAAGGAATTTACTTTTTCATTCTCATTTGAAAATGAATTTGTGGCTCAATCGATACATCTGTATAAAAATTCCGAGCTGCAATCCGCTATAGAATTTTTAGAAGAATCGGAGGTGTATATTCTTCCTCATGTGGAGATTTCACATCTGCTTGATGATTTTCCACATGATCATTATAAAGAAGTGCTGGCATTCCTTACGACAATGCTTATGGAGCAGACCCGTAAACTGGAAGAACGCATCACAATTCTTCAAAACGCTTCCGCTCCGGAACGGTTGCAGTGGCTCGTAAGCCGCTATCCCAAAATACTTGAGCGCGCTACAATCACTCAGATAGCCTCATATCTGGGAGTAACCAAAGAAACTCTTTACCGTATCCGCGGAAATAAGTATCCAATTCAAAAAAAGAAGCCGTAAAATGAGTAAATCGACATCAGTGCAAGGTAATCTGGAGCTGCTAAGCAAAGGCAAAATCAGCCGGTTGCTATGGGATTACAGTCTGCCGGCCGTAGTGGGGATGCTCACTATGTCACTTTACAACGTAATAGACCGTATATTTATCGGTCAGGGTGTGGGCACCGAAGCAATAGCCGGTCTGGCAATAACATTCCCGGTGATGAATATAGCCACGGCGCTGGGTGTGCTTGTGGGAGCCGGAGCAAGCGCCAAAGTATCAATCAGTCTGGGTGCCTCGGATAAGTATTCGGCACAACTTACCCTGGGAAATTCACTGACGCTGATTATCATCAATGCCACGGTATACATATCCGTATTCACATTTTTTCTCGATGATATACTCATGGCTTTTGGTGCGAGTGAGAAGACTCTGCCGTATGCACGCGACTTCATGATGTACATCATGCCCGGACTGTTTGTGATGAATGTGGGCTATACTTTCAACAATATCATGCGTGCGTCGGGCTATCCGAAAAAGGCCATGATAACGATGTTCATCAGTGCGGGGTGCAACATCGTGTTGGCTCCGATATTCATATTCGGGCTGAAATGGGGTATAAAGGGGGCTGCCATAGCTACAGATATATCCGTAGTGATTTTCACCATATACGTGATGAATCATTTTCGCAATCCGGCCCACAATATCAACTTTATTGCTGGAATATACAGGCTGCGCAAGAAGATAGTGCTTGACATCATAGGCATAGGTGCAGCTCCATCACTGGTGAACATAGCGGGGTGTGCCATCAGCATCATCATCAACCGCAACCTGCTCGAACATGGCGGTGACAACGCGGTGGCTGCGGCCGGAATCTTTGTAACCTATACTTCGATGCTCACCATGGTGGTGGTAGGAATCTGCCAGGGAATGCAACCCATCATAGGTTACAACTATGGAGCCGGGTGTTACGGGCGTCTGAAAAGCACATATCTGCTGGCTGTATTGTGGGCCACGATAGTGGTGAGCATCGGAGCTGTCTTCGGGCTGCTGTTCCCCGAGACCATTGCCCGGGCATTTACGGTGGACAGCGGTCTTATAAAAGTGACAGCCAATGCTTTCTCAATAGCAATGAGTGCATTTTTCGTAGTGGGATTTCAAATAGTGTCGACCACGTTGTTTCAGTCGCTCGGCATGATATGGAAATCCATTTTGCTGAGTCTATGCCGTCAGGTAGTATTTTTGATACCGCTGATGCTTCTGCTCACACCGCATCAAAAACTCAACGGTGTGTGGGCCTCATTTCCGCTAAGCGACATTATGGCGACTTTAGTCACTCTGATACTGATAGTTTATCAATTTCGCCACATACAAAATATCAAAGCATACCAAAGAAGATAAAGAATTATTTGCATATTGATTTTTAATAGTTTATATTTGCAAATAAAGTAATTTTACACCCTCTGAAAAACCAAAATTATCAATCATGAGTTACTTAAAATTTGATAAAAACCTGATGATAAACCTTGAGCAGTCTCTGCCAAAAGAGATGCTAAGAACCAATCAAGCAGGAGCTTATCATTGCACAACTGTGGTCGATTGTAATACTCGCAAGCAACATGGACTTTTGGTGATTCCCATACCTGAGTTTGACAACTCATGGCACGTGCTGCTATCATCGATGGACGTATCGGTAATTCAACATGGCGCCTCCTTCAATCTTGGACTTCACCGATACCAGGGCGGAGTGTACAATCCCAACGGTCATAAATACATACGAGAGTTTGATTGCGAAAGTGTGCCACGTACCACGTATCGTGTAGGCGGTGTGATTCTCACCAAAGAGAAAATCTTCATCTCCAACGAAAACCGCTTGCTAATCCGCTATACTTTGGTAGAAGCGCATTCAGCCACTACATTGCGATTCCGTCCGATGCTGGCATTCCGTGAGGTAAACCAATTGGTGATGGCCAACGGCAATCTAAATCCAAATTGTCCTGCGGTTGACAATGGCGTGTCGTGCTGCCTGTATCCGGGATATCCAAATCTGTATATGCAGTTTAATCACAAACCTGAATGGCATTTTGAGCCTAACTGGTATCACGGATTTGAATACATCAAAGACCTGGAGCGCGGTGTGCCTTACGTGGAAGACCTATGGGTGCCCGGATATTTTGAAATCCCTATCAAGAAAGGAGAGTCCATTATATTCTCGGCCGGCACAACGGAAGTGTCACCACGTTCGTTAGGCAAAATGTATGAGAAAGAAATTGCTGCCCGCACGTGTCGCACTTCGTTTTTCAACTGCTTGAAAAATGCGGCAAAACAGTTTTATCTGCGCGACAAAGATGATATGTTTATGCTTTCGGGCTATCCCTGGGGAAAAATACTTGCCCGCAACACATTCATGTCACTTCCGGGCAATACCATAGCCATAGACCACCGCGCTGATTTCGAAGCTATAATGGCTACGGGAGCTAAAGCGCTGAAACACTTTATGGCTACCGGCGAGCTTGACAGCCGTATAGCCGGCATCGATTTACCGGATATCCCGTTGTGGTGTGTGTGGGCGCTCCAGCAATATGCCAAAGCATACGGAAATGACGCATGTCGCAAACTTTATCTGCCACTGATTAAAGAAATTGTGCAATACATTTTGGAAAACAGACACCCCAACTTGCAAGTGCAAGCCAACGGCATGGTACGCACCGTGGGGACTGACACCCCGGTTTCATGGATGAATGCTTCGCTTTATGGCAAGCCGGTGGTACCTCGCACAGGGTATTTGGTGGAATTTAATGCGCTATGGTACAATGCATTGATATTTGCAGCATCTCTCATGGAAGAGCAAGAAGAATATGCCGATATGCTCGCGACTATCAATGACCTCACCCCTACTCTCAAAGTAGCATTTACCGATACGTTCCTCAACGACTTCGGCTACCTGTTTGACTATGTCAATGACAACTATGCCGACCCATCGGTTCGCCCCAATATGGCAGTAGCCATCGGTCTTGACTACTCACCACTTGACAGAAAGCAGCGTAAGAAAGTGCTTGACGTCGTGACCCGCGAACTGCTCACACCTAAAGGACTGCGCACACTTTCGCCCAAAAGTTTCGGCTACCGCCCCTCGTATCTCGGCTCGCCTGAGGAACGGGAAATGGCGCTACATAACGGTCCGGCACGTCCATGGCTGTTCAGTTTCTATGCCGATGCTTATCTGCGAGTGTTCGGACACAGCGGCGTAAGCTATATCGACCGTATGCTCATAGGTTATGAAGACGAGATGACGCAAGGCTGCATAGGCTCACTGTCGCAGCTCTACGACGGCAACCCTCCCTTCTCCGGCCGCGGTGCTATCAGTCATGCCACTAATGTAGCGGGCATCCTCCGCACTATCACCACCCTGAAAAAATTTAACCTCTAAATCACCCGCCAATATATAATATGAAAGCATTAATGTTCGGGTGGGAATTTCCCCCTCATATCCTCGGCGGACTCGGCACCGCCAGCTACGGCCTGACAAAAGGCATGTGGGAATGTGGCGATATGGAAATATCATTCGTAATCCCCAAGCCGTGGGGCGATGAAGATAAAAGTTTCGCCAACATCATCGGCGCCTCCCAAACACCAATCGCATGGCGCGATGTAAGCCGTGAATACGTCGAACAGCGCATAGGAAAATATATGGACCCTGACCTCTATTTCCGTCTGCGTTCAAATATTTACGCTGATTTCAACTATATGCGTACCAACGACCTGGGCTGTCTTGAATTTTCGGGTCGCTATCCTGACAACCTGCTTGAAGAGATAAACAATTACTCTATCTGCGCAGGTGTCATAGCCCGCACACTTGATTTTGACATAATTCATTCGCACGACTGGCTGACCTATCCTGCGGGCATCCATGCCAAGCAAGTTACCGGGAAACCGCTTGTAATTCACGTTCATGCCACAGACTTCGACCGCTCACGCGGTAACGTCAATCCTACCGTATTCAATATCGAACGCGACGGTATGCTTCATGCCGACCATATCATCACCGTAAGCAATCTGACCCGACAGACTGTGATAGAAAAATACGGAATAGACCCGGCTAAAGTCACTACCGTGCACAATGCAGTGACTCCGCTCAGCGAAGAATTGCTAAACGTGGAGGTTACCAAACCAAAAGAAAAGATAGTGACATTCCTGGGAAGAATCACCATGCAGAAAGGTCCGGAATATTTCGTGGAAGCTGCAGCCAAAGTATTGAAAAACAACCATAATGTGCGTTTCGTCATGGCCGGCAGCGGAGATATGATGGATAAAATGATACTTTTAGCAGCCGAACGCGGTATATCCGACCGATTCCATTTCCCCGGTTTCCAAAAAGGCAAACAGGTGTATGAGATGCTGAAGGCAAGTGATGTATATATCATGCCATCGGTTTCCGAACCGTTTGGTATATCGCCACTTGAAGCAATGCAGATGGGAGTGCCTTCCATCATATCCAAGCAGAGCGGTTGCGCAGAAATCCTCAATAATGTTATTAAGACCGACTACTGGGATATCGACGCAATGGCCGATGCCATCAATAGTATAATTACCTACCCCGCCATGTACAACCAGCTCCGTCAGGACGGTCTCGAGGAAGTAAACCGCATCACCTGGGATAAGGCAGGCGCCAAAGTAATTGACATCTATAAACGTGTAATTAACAATCAATAATCGACGGCTTAGCCGATCTCAACAAATATTAAAGACTTATTCATCATGAAAGCTATTTGTTTTTATTTTCAGATTCATCAGCCGTTTCGCCTTAAGAGATACCGCTTTTTCGATATAGGTAACGACCATTATTATTACGATGACTTCGCCAACGACGACATCGTGACCCGCATAGCTCAGCGCAGCTACATTCCCGCAGCGGAATGCCTGCTCCGTATGCTTGAAAATCACCCTCGATTCCGTTTTGCACTGTCAATCTCCGGAGTTGCCTTAGAACAGTGCGAACAGTATGTGCCCGAATTTATCGACTTGCTCAAGAAACTTGCTGCTACCGGACGAGTGGAATTTCTTGCCGAGACCTACGCACATTCTCTGTCATCACTCATAGACCCCGATGAGTTTGCCAATCAGGTGAAAGTTCACAATGATAAGATAGAAGAACTGTTCGGAGTAAAACCTCAGGTACTGCGCAATACCGAGCTTGTATACTGCGATGAAATGGCTCCTCAGATTCTTGATATGGGATATAAAGGTGTCATTACTGAAGGAGCCAAACACATACTCGGCTGGAAATCGCCCAACTACGTATATTCAGCTGCTTCTGCGCCCAAGCTGAAAATACTTCTGCGCAATGCAAAACTTTCTGATGATATCTCACGGCGCTTCAGCAATACGGATTGGAGTGCATATCCTCTCACTGCAGATAAATATATCGATTGGATTGCTGCTACTCCTCCTGAAGAACAGATTATCAATCTCTTCATGAATCTTGAGACATTCGGTGAATTTCAGACTCGTGAAACAGGTATATTCCAGTTTCTCGAAGCTCTCCCCCACTTTGCCCATGAACGCGGCATAGATTTCTGGACACCGACCGATGCAGTAACAAAGCTCAAACCGGTAGGCGAACTATCCGTACTTCACCCCATCTCATGGGCCGATGAAGCCCGCGACACATCTGCATGGCTGGGCAACAAACTACAGAATGAAGCATTTGAAAAGCTTTACTCTGTGGCTGAACGCGTCCGTCTATGCGATGACCGCCGTTTGAAACAAGACTGGTATTATCTGCAAGCAGCCGATCACCTGTTCTATATGTCGACCAAACACATGGCCGACGGTGCCGCTCATTCCAATTTCAGTCCCTATGAAACGCCATTTGCGGCATTTACAAACTATATGAATGTGCTTTCGGATTTCATAGTGCGTGTAGAGGAGCAATATCCGCTCTCGATTGAGAACGAAGAACTCAACGCTCTGCTGACGACTATCCGCAATCAGGAACGGGAAATAGATACACTTAATAAAGAGGTGGCTTCAATGCGTAAAAACGTAGAGCATTACAACGAAGAGCATCTGCTACGAGGCGAAGCAAAGGCTGAAAAAGCCACTGAAGAGCCTAAGAAAGCTGCTACAAAGAAGTGCGCACCCAAGAAAAAAGCTGCTGCTAAAAAATAATCTTAGCTACGCAAACAGATATTGAGAGGCCGTGTCAAAATTAAATATTTTGGCATGGCCTCTTTAGGTTTGTCAAAATAGGTCAGATGTCAGGTATTGCGAATGAGGACGAAAGAAGCATGCAAACGTATGTGACTGAGTCTGAATTCCGAGAGTAACGACACAGATAGTCTATTATGACACACCGCCATTTTCGTTTCAATACATCTGACACTTCCATACTCTCGCCATACGCCAGGCCGATTTCATTTTGCAGAAAAGTCCACCGCCGAGACTTATGGGACGGACAATATGTCGTTCCTCATTGAAACCTGCAAGTCGCAGAGATACATCGGCAACTACTCCCCGCATGGACTTTCACCACAGATATATGACTTACCCGTCATATCAAAAAAAAGCGGGTGACTCTTTTTTATGGAGTCACCCGCATAACTTAATTATTTATCTAATAAAATTTAGACTTTTACACAAGGTGGATATCAGTCAATGTTAAATGCACCTTCGCCTGCTTTAACCGGCCAACCGGGGTTCTGATAGATAACTGATGTAGAGACATCGTTACGGTCAACCGCAGCATTTACAATAGCAGTGTAGCCAATGGGCGACAAATAGTGAGCGCGGGTGAATGTAAGGCCGTCCCATACAAGGTTTTCAGCACGGCTAATCTGGAAAGGACGTACGTAAAGACTGTTTTGCTCAGGCGACATATTACCATTACCACCTGACTCATCTACAATAGGTGCGATATATTCACCGTCCTCATCTTTTATAGCCAGTTCAGAATCAGGATCATTGTAAACAGTTCCCCAGTATTTGATACCTTCGATCTGATAGGGATTTGCGATGAGCTGGTCAAGAGCTGCCCAACGACGGAGATCCATCAAACGCAAAGCTTCAGCGGCAAGCTCGTTGCGACGTTCACGACGCACATTGTAAACGATAGATGATACATAAGATCCCTGTGTATAGGCACCCCAGTCACCTTTAGCCTCTTCAGCCATATTAGTATTAGCAATAGTCTTTGTGTAGTCTTCATCGACATAAGCACGACGACGTAAAGCTTTCCAGTAGCCATCGGCTACAGCGTCAACAGCTCCGTTGAGTTCCACACAAGCCTCCATATAATTGAGAAGCGCTTCGGCTGCACGGAAGGTGATGGAAGCAGTAACAGACTGCAAGTTGCCCTGAGCCTCTTTATAGTCATATCCCTGACCTTTCTTGATTGCAAAACCGGTCGGGCAACGAGTGTTATTATCAGCGCTGAAGAGCCAGTTCATATTATAAGTAGCAGGGCTATTTCCGCCAAGACCTAAGGTAATAACTGAATTATCGCCTTTAGTGAAAACAGTCAGACGTGAATCGCGACCCTGAATAGTGGCAGATACGCCCTGATCTTCCCATGCAGGATCATATCCTGATCCTGCCGCATAGATCGGAAGACCGTTACGCATAAGGTAGGAATTAACCATACCGCGGGTCCACCCTGTACCACCGGCATTTTTCTGGAACTGAGCCTGAATCTGAGTAGCCATACTCTGCGAGAGACTAAATGATCTGTAAAGAATAACTTCACTATATTTGCTGGGATCCACAGCACAGAACATACAATAATATGGATTAGCCTCAGTATATCCTGCGGTCATACCTTCAGGAGTGTCAGTATTCTGAACAAGATTGTTGACATACTTATCACCGACAACTTGTGCCGACTTCATAGCTTCGCCAAGGAAATAGGAAACCTCATTGTCGATATTAAAATCGCCAAGCAGGCTCACATCGCCCGGCCAACCTTTTCCTCCGGGTACAAGTGCAGTACCTTTATGGCTTTTAAGCCATGTACCTTCAAAAAGAGCTACGCGGCTACGGAAAAGATTTGCAGCGTCCTTACTCAAACCGTTCTTACCATAAGAAGATGTTTCGGGAAGCAGGTTAGCAGCTTTGCTTAAATCTGCAAGGATATGACGTGCCACCATATTACGGGGCTGACGTTTGGAAGCCTCTAAGAGTACTTCTTTATCATCCGGGAGCACTTCATCAATAATAGGATAGTCACCTACTGCGGAATAATATTTCCAATAGAAGAATGCGCGGAAGAAGTATGCTTCGCCAAGCGCTTGATTTATAATAGATTCAGAACCAGTCAGAGTCTTGTTTGCAAGAGCATTCTCAGTATTTTCAATGAAATAGTTGAGCGAACGGATATCTTCGAATGACCAGTTGTCAGTGCCGGTAGGTACGCGCCATTCACCCGGCACATACATATTTCCAATAGTACGATATACTTGATTATCCGTACCATTATCGGAAGAGAACGTACCGAGCTGATATGAATTGTTAGAGTGATTCGGGAGTTCTTTATAAAAATTGAGTGTGTAGGCCAAAAGGTTAGCCGGAGAATTAAAGAAGTTCTCGGGAATAAGCTTATCTTCAGGCCGCTCATTTAGATAGTCGTTACAGCCGGTAAGACTGAATGCTGCCATTACGACTAAGGCTGTACTAAGATATTTATTCATAATGAGAGGTCAAATTTAGAATGTTACATTAAGACCGAAAGAGAAAACACGCGAAATAGGATAAACTTTTGCAAATCCATAAGCTTTATCATAAGCCTCGATAAGCTCGGGATCGCCCATCTCTGTGAAATTAGTGATATTGCAAAGGTTTTCACCTGACACGAAGATACGTGCGCGTTCCACATATATCTTTTGGGTGAGTTTTGCAGGAAGAGTATATCCTATGGTTATGTTCTTCAGACGACAATAAGCGGCGTTCTGGAGATATCTTGTCTGTATCTCGGTATTTTTAGGTCCACCCCAGTTTACGCGAGGGAGATAAGAATCGACATTGGGTCCGAGAGGGTCAGTGGTATCTGCGGGACGGAAATAATCAGTGTGAGGTTCAAACACAACAGCCTGCCATTTGCCAATACCGCAAGCACCGAACATCATAGCATCTTTTGCCCAGTAGTCGCGTTTCAATGTACCCTGGAAGAATATCTTGAGGTCAAATCCCTTGTACTGTGCTTCGAGATTAAGACCGAAATTGAATCGAGGAGTAGTGTTACCAATTACGCTAAGGTCACCATGGTCGTTAAGAGTGCCGGCACCTTGATTGATGACACCGTCGCCGTTGATGTCGGCATACATCATATCACCAGCCTGCCAGCCTGTACCAAGATTATTCTGACCTGTCATCGGTCGGGCCGGAGCTTTACCGTTGAATTTAGTATAATTTGCATCGAGAGACTGGAGATGAGCGTTCATCTCATCGTTGGTTTTTGCTATACCGACAGAAGTGTAACCCCAGATATCACCCAGACGGCCACCGCTATAATAGGTGTCAAGTTTGTAAGTGTCATTGGTGGGATATTCGTCGACAGTGGTAATATGGTCGTAGAGATTAAATGTGACACCATAGTGGAAATCCTGTATGCGGTCACGCCAGCTGATGGTGAGTTCCCAACCTTTAGAAGTCATAGAAAGGTTGTTTGTATTAGGAACTTTAGCACCGAATACTCCGGGGAGTACGTAGCCCGGACCTACCATATCGATAGTCTTGCGGTTGTAGTAGTCAATTGTACCTGTCAAGCGGTTGTTGAAAAGCGACCAGTCAAGACCAATGTCCCAGGTGCGGTTTTTCTCCCAGGTGAGCATAGAAGAAACGAGCGCCGGCATGGTCGCGATAGCGTTTTTATTTCCATTGACGAGCCAATCGGAAGAGTTACCTTTATAACCCATAGTTACATAAGTAGGATACCAGTTATCGGTATTCTGGTTACCGAGTTTACCCCAAGAGAAACGTAACTTGAGCTGATTGCAAGTCTGCGCCAAATTTTCCCAGAATGACTCATTGGCGATATTCCAACCAAGAGAGAAAGAAGGACTCCATGTCCATCGGCTGTCGGCACGGAAACGAGAAGAACCGTCATAACGAATGTTGCCTTCTACAAGGTAACGACCTTTGTAATTGTAGTTGATACGTCCGAAGAAACCGGCAGTCGACCATGTGTCCTCACCGCCTTTTACAACAGTGGTGCTACCATCGGTATCAGAAAGATACGGCAGACGGTCAATGATACCATTACGCTGAGCCGAGAAATATTTCTGGTTGTACCATTCGCTTTGGAAACCGGCCATAACCTTGAATTCATTGTCTTCGGCTACTTTGAAGTTGTATGTAGCGTAAACGTTAGGGTTAAAATAGTTTGAACGCAGATTGTATTCTGTGATACGAGATCCTGTGCCACCTGCTCCGAACGGGAAACCGTTGGGGTTGTTTTCATATGCTATACCATCGTAATCCCAACCATAGCACTGCTGGATTACCTGGCTTTCGTTGTAGTGAGAAGAACGATAGTTGAAATCAGCATTTACAGTAAGACCGTCAAGCGGAGTAATAAGGAAAGAAAACTGGTGATCAAGTTTATCTTCATCGGTCTTATAACGCCCACCATTTTCCATACCGTCGATAAATGACTCTACAACGGGATATCCGTTGGGATCATGAGTAGGGATAATAGGCCAATAGCGACAAATGTTATGGTAAAGCTCGTTGGACGATGCATCGTTAACGAATGAAGGAGCATCATATTGACCGCGGTACCAGCGAACGCTGTAACCTACGCGAAGCCATTTTGCCACCTGCACGTTGATTTTACCATTAAGAGTGTAGCGCTGGAGATTATCTTTGCCATAGCGGAGATTACCGTCCTGCGAAAGAATATTGCCTGAGAAATAATAGTTGTACTTCTCTGTACCGCCGGAGAGCGAGAGATTATGTTCCTGAGAGAACGGGGTTGTACCGAAATGCTCGTTGAGCCAGTCAGTGTTGCCGATAGGCAAGATGTCGGTTTTGTCCCAAACCTCCCAATGATTATTTGTGGGATTACGGAACATAGTGGACTTAGAAGGATCATTTACGACTTCTTTGAGTTTATCAAGATATTCCTGTGAGAACCAATTCTGACCATTGTTATTGGCAGCCTGATTCATAACGTTGGCCCATGTCCATGAGTCGGCCATCTTTGGCATACCCACAGCATGACTCCAACGGAAAGAGTCGCTATAGTTTATTGTAACTTTACCTTCCTTACCGGTACGCGTAGTGATAAGAATCACACCACCGGCAGCACGCGAACCGTAGATGGAAGATGCAGCTGCGTCCTTAAGAACGGAGATGTTTTCCACATCGTCGGGGTTGAGCTGATTGATGTCGCCCTCCATACCATCGATAAGAACGAGGGGGCTGACGGTGGATCCGCTTCCGATAGTACCTGTACCACGAATATTCATAGTACGTGCAGCACCAAGCTGACCGCCGCGAGCAGAGCTAAGCACGTCAAGACCTGCTGCCATACCCTGAAGAGCATCAGCAACAGTATTCACGGGACGAGCAGAAATCTCTTTGCCAGAAATGGTAGATACGGCACCGGTAAGATTTGCTTTCTTCTGTGTACCGAAACCCACTACTACGACTTCATCGAGAGATTTGGTGTCATCTTCAAGAGTAATCTTAAGCGGAGTTCCCTCCCACTTTACTTCAACAGGCTTACAACCAATATAGGAAAACCTCAGAGTTGAACCTGTAGCGACTTTGTTGATAGAGAAATCGCCGTCTAATCCTGTCTGTGCACCGGTATTAGTTCCAAGCACGATAACTGAAACTCCGACCAATGGTTCACCAGATTGATCTTGCACCGTACCGGTGGCAGCACCGGAATCGGGGGCGGGTGACGCGGAGGCGCTGAGCGACCAACCGGTCAAAAAGCAGATTACGATAAGCAAGACAGTCAAAGACTTAAATCGCTTACCCGCTTCTCTTAGATAGTGATACATGATAAGTTAATTAAAATTAAGGTAAATAAATTAAGGTATATATTAATTCTATTAATATTAAACTATATTGTCATATTAATACAATAAATATCATGGTATGGCTCTAATTGTTAAAAATTATTTCCAAAAATAAATAAAAAAAATTACCCCCCAGTAATTAACCTAATATAACTACACTTAACTTTGGTTAACAATACCTTAAAATAAACGGATAAAAAGCAAAAGAGACCGATACCACAGTGGATATCGGCCTCTTCCGTATAATAGCCACACCAAAGGATGCGATGAAACTCCGAATGACAGGATTTGAGCGCTCGCCGATCGCTGTAATCCGCCTGGGCTACGTAAGCCTCTCGTGAGAGATGGGGCCCGCCATTGACCGACTAAGCTTGTCTCGGTATTTCATTAAAATTTGATGAGTTTCCCAATCAACTTTGATGTGGTATAAGTTATGTCAATGTCCGTCGGTTTATTCTTATAACGCAAAGATAATACATAGTGTTCAGAAATGCAATTTTTAAGGACAGATGGATGTTAACATCAATCATATTTTATAATAAAATAACTTATTCTATAACATCTTATCGGAATCTGTAATATTTATTCACTAAAAAATTTCAATTTTGATGTAACAAATTAGATACTTTTGGCGTCAAATAAGAAAAATAAATCATCAGTCATCATATTTCTGAAATGATAATCCAACTAAAAGATGTAAACAAGACCTATCAGGGAGCAATACCGCTTCATGTATTGAAAGGTATAAACCTTGATATTGACAAAGGAGAGCTTGTCTCCATAATGGGTGCGTCAGGTTCGGGTAAGTCCACCCTGCTCAATATACTCGGCATTCTTGATAATTACGACTCGGGAGAATATATTCTTGACGGTACTTTGATAAAAAACCTTAGCGAAAATCGTGCTGCAGAATTGCGCAATAGACTTATCGGCTTTGTGTTTCAATCATTTAATCTCATCAATTACAAAACGGCATTGGAAAACGCCGCTTTACCCTTGTTTTATCAAGGAGTGTCGCGCCGGCGTCGCAATATGCTTGCCATGGAGCAACTCGAGCGCATGGGTATCGCAGACCGGGCAAAGCATCTTCCGTCGGAAATGTCAGGCGGACAAAAACAGCGTGTGGCGATAGCCCGTGCCCTGATTACAAATCCCGCGATTATTCTTGCCGATGAACCGACAGGAGCGCTTGACTCAAAAACTTCTGCCGAGGTGATGAATGTGTTTCGCGACCTCAATGCCGAAGGCATAACAACAGTGATTGTGACTCATGACCCCAATATCGGAGCCCAGACCAATCGTATAATCCGTATATCCGACGGTGTGATTATTCCTGACAATGAAATCATAACTGCTCCTACGTCAAATGTTTGACCTATTTAGAGAAATATATCAGACTCTGCGTAACAATAAATTACGCACAGCACTTACAGGATTTGCCGTGGCATGGGGCATATTCATGCTCATAATACTGCTGGGCATGAGCCGTGGCGTCTACAACAATTTTGAATCATTTGCGTCGGCTGACCGAAGCAGCACATTATCGGTGTGGGGCGGCTGGACGATGCAGCCTTATAAAGGATATAAAGAGGGGCGAAGAATCAGATTGCTTGACTCCGACCGCTCGCGCATATCCCATGACGACACCGAACATATTGCAAGTGTACATGGGTCCATCGTACTCGACTCGGCGCAGCTTAGCACAGCACGCGACTATATTACGGAATCGGTATATGGCAGTTTCCCAGATGAAATAAAATCTGCCAAGCTCAATATGATCAAAGGCCGATTTCTCAATCAGCTTGACCTTGATGAAAAACGCAAGGTGGTGGTTATCTCAAGCCAAAGCGCAAGAACTCTTTTCGGTAACGAAGATACTGCCGTGGGCAATTATGTCAAGGCTATGTCCTTAGCCTGGCAAATAATCGGGGTATATCAGCATGAATGGGAAACCAACTCCTACGTGCCCTACACTACAGCCATGATGCTAAACGGCAATGATGGACGAGTAGGCGAATTGATTGTAAGAATTCAGAATGTGACCTCAGTGGAAGAGGGAGAATCCGTGGAGCAGTCGGTAAGGAATTCTTTGGCCGCCACTCACGAATTTAATTCATCAGATCGTGGCGCAGTACATATCTGGAATCGGTTTGTCAACTATCTTACTAATCGAAAAGCTACTGACATACTCAACATGACTATATGGATAATAGGCTTGCTGACAATGCTATCAGGCATAGTAGGCGTGAGCAATATCATGTTTGTATCAGTGCGTGAGCGTACTCACGAGATAGGTATTAGGCGTGCAATCGGAGCAAAGCCCAGGTCGATTTGGCTACAGATCGTCACTGAAAGTATAGCTATCACCACACTTTTCGGATACATAGGCATAGTATGTGGCACAGCAGTGACGGCAGTGATAGCGAAACTTACCGAAAACACTGATTTTCTCAAAGATCCTACAGTCAATCTATCCGTAGCACTCGAGGTCACTATTGTATTAATAATAGCAGGCGCTTTAGCGGGTCTTTTCCCTGCGATAAAAGCTACTAAAGTGCGTCCTGTGGAAGCATTACGTGATGAATAAACTCTCCGGAATATGAAAAATGCTATTTTTGATATGGAAAACTGGCGTGAGATAGGCACTACCTTATCACGCAATAAAACCCGCACTTTCCTCACCGCATTCGGCATTTTCTGGGGTGTGGCCATGCTTGCTATCCTATGGGGAGGAGCGGCCGGTCTGGAAGGTATGATGAAACGCAATTTTGAAGGATTTGCCACCAACATGGGAGGCTGCTTTCCGCAGCGCACAGGTATGTCATATCGCGGATTTAACAAAGGTATGTACTGGTCGATGAATCAGGATGACGTGGATTTTATCCGACGTACTTGCGACCTGATAGAATATTCCTCGACTCTGAACTTCTACGGGTCATCGGTAAAATATGGCACCAAAAGTACAGGAGGAAGAATTTTAGGTGTCGAAAAAGATATGTTCAATATTCAGATACCTATATTATATGAAGGACGCGTGTTTAACCCAAGCGATGTGTCACAGACACGTAAAGTGGCAATCCTTGGTAAAAATAAAGCCGATGAACTCTTTGCCGGAGAGTCTCCGATTGGCAAATATATATCGATAGATAATATATACTTCAAGGTTATAGGCGTCATTAGCCAGAAATCTGACGCGAGCATCGGCGGAAATATGGACGATTCGGTTTTTATCCCATCTACAACTATGCGGCAGACATTCAATATGGGTAAAAATATCAACTTCATGGTCTATACCCTCAAAGCGGGACATTCGCCCGGAGAAATCGAGCCATACGTATGGCGTGCCGTACGTTCAAATCACCCGCTGAACCCTCAGGATAACCAAGCCTTATGGTTTATGGACATATCGGAAAACTTCAAGATGGCCGACAACCTGTTTCTCGGTATCAGTTTATTAGCCCTGTTTGTTGGCATTGGCACACTGTTGGCCGGCATTATCGGAGTGGGCAACATCATGTGGATCATAGTCAAGGAACGTACTCAGGAGATAGGTATACGCCGAGCTATCGGAGCCAAGCCCCGCGACATTATCTCGCAGATTCTTTCAGAAGGAATGGTACTGACGGCAGTAGCCGGAGTGGCAGGAATCTGCTTTGCCACCTTAGTATTATATGTGGCCGATATGCTCACATTCGATCCAATAAAAGGCTCTGCACATTTCCAACTGCAATTTCACAGTGCCGTAATCATCATGATAGTGTTCCTGGTTCTTGGAACAGCAGCAGGCCTGATTCCGGCCATAAAAGCTATGCATATCAAACCTATAGAAGCCCTCAATGATAAATAACCATAATCAAGATAACAAAATTAACACTTTCACGATATGAAAAAATTCTTCAAAATCCTTCTTTGGTCCTTAGTGTTACTGATTTTCATAGGCACATTCGTGTATCTGTACTTCAACTCTCAGCCTGCAGAGGTCAACTATGCGATAGTTACTCCGGATACGGGAATCATCGAGCGCACCACCGTGCTGACAGGGAAAATCGAACCTCGTGACGAAATCCAGATCAAGCCTCAAATATCAGGTATCATAAGTAAAATCAATGTCGAACCGGGCGATAAAGTCAAAGTAGGTGATGTGATAGCTATAATTACCGTGATTCCCGATGCCTCACAGCTGTCAAATGCCGAAAGTAGCGTAAATCGGGCATCGATAGCTCTGGAAGATGCCCGCCTCAAGTATGAACGCAACTCTGTGCTATATGACAAGCGTCTTATCTCCCGTGAGGAGTTTGAAACCTCAAAAGCTACATACGACAATGCTAAAGCTGAACTCGAAGCAGCCCGCGATGCCGTAAATATAGTAAAACAAGGTGTTTCACGCTATAACGCCTCTGAAGCCAACACACAAGTACGCGCCACTATCGACGGTCTTGTGCTTGACGTGCCGGTAAAAGTGGGCACATCAGTAATCCAAGCCAACACATTCAACGACGGCACAACCATAGCCACTATCGCCGACATGAATAAACTTATATTCAAAGGCAATGTCGATGAGACTGAAGTAGGATCACTCAAAGTGGGTATGCCAATGTCAATTTCAGTAGGTGCACTTCCGGATTTCAACTCAGAAACCACGATCGAATATATTTCGCCAAAAGGTGTGGAGACCAATGGCGCAAACACATTTGAAATCAAAGCCGCCATCACGTCTTCCGACGCATTGACCGACCTTCGCTCAGGCTATAGCGCTAATGCCCGTGTGGCTCTTATACGTACGGATACAGTGCTGCGCGTACCTGAAAGCATCGTAGAATTTGCAGGAGACTCTACGTTTGTCTATTGCCTGACCGACACGGCTGCCACGCCACAACAGTTTGCCCGCACTCCTATTGTCACCGGCACAAGCGACGGTATCAATATCGAAGTCAAATCGGGTATAGATGAATCGACCCGTCTGCGCGGCGCCCAGATACCAAATATGTAATTATCTCATCAACCAACCGTTATAACCACATTTCGTTATGAGACGCGTATTCCTCTCATTCATAATTTTGACAATGGCTACCGCAGGTATGTCGGCATCTTCCTGGTCGCTTGACAGCTGCATAAACTATGCCCTACAGCATAATATCCAAATTCAACGCCAGACATTAAATCAGAAGACGGCCGAACTATCTGTAACCGAGGCCAAAGATGCATTTTTACCTCAACTCCAAGCCGGTGCAAACCAATCATTTAATTTCGGACGTGGTCTGACATCAGATAATACATACGCTAATCGCAACACAAGCCAGTTCGGGTGGAATGTATCGTTGTCGCTTCCGCTGTTTCAAGGTCTTTCAGCCATACGCCGGCTCGATTACTCTCGCACATATCTCTCTGTAATAGCCCAACAATGTGAAGCTGCTAAAGATGATGTGACTATCAACGTGATAGCTCAATATCTGCAAGTGCTTTATTCACAAGAAATGCTTGAAGTGGCCCGAGAGCAGGCTCGTATGTCGGAGGTCGAATACAATCGCCGAAAAGAATTACTTGAAGCAGGAAAGATACCCGAACTCGACCTGATTCAATCAGAATCGCAAGTTGCACAAGACCGTCTCACAGTGGTAAATTCACAAAACGACTATGCCACTGCACTTCTTGACCTTGCCCAGTTGCTCCAGCTCCCTTCGACCGACGGATTTGACATACTCCCTCTGCCTGATACCTTTGATACTCCCCTATCGGCACAAGAAGTTTACAACAATGCCTTGAACATCAACCATGCATTAAGTGCAGCCCGCCTATCAGTCAAGGCTGCTGACAAAAATATATCCGTGGCAAAAACAGGTTATATTCCGCGTCTGTCGTTCAACGCCGGACTGGGTAGCAGCTACTACAATCTATCAGGAGGGGATAATCCGCCATTTCATCGCCAGATGCGCGACAACTTCAATAAATCTCTCGGGTTCTCTCTTTCCATACCTATATTTGACGCTTTCTCTACCCGCAATTCCGTACGAAGAGCCCAAGTACAGAAACTGATGGCAGAACTTGATTATGAAGATGCCTGCAACACACTCTACAAATCAATCCAACAGGCATATCAGCAGGCAGTTGCAGCCATCAACAAGCAATCGGCCAGCCAGACAGCTTGCACGGCAACAAAATCGGCTCTTGAAGCCATGACGGAAAAATACAATTATGGCAAAGCCAATGCCACTGAATATGAGCAGGCTAAATCAGAGTATATCAAGGCTTCATCACAAGCCGTACAAGCTAAATATGAAGCTATGCTGCGAATGCGCATACTTCGATTCTATAACGAAAACCGCTGACAGGCAATTATCCTTACAACACCAACTTTTAACTCCGATTTGCACAATTGAATGATTATTACTACCTTTGTATTGTTGTAGGACAATGTTTTATATAAGGTAACCATGATCAAAGGTGCACTGGAGAAAGTGATGAGTGAGGATATGTCGGAAATCTGGACTATCCTTAATGGTGATGAAAAGCGTAAAATCACCGATAACTTCACGCTGCATCACTTTAAGAAAAATCAGATTATCTATGCCGAGCGTGAGGAGCCGGAATTTCTCTGGTGTCTGCTTAAAGGCAAAGCTAAACTATATAAAGATGGTGTTGGCGGCCGTCAACAGATTTCCCGCCTGATAAGTCCGGTACAATATTTCGGATATCGCGCATATTTCGCCGATGAACCTTATGTCCACACGGCAGCTGCCATGGAGGCCTCCACTATCGGTGCCTTTCCCCTCTCGGTGGTGCGCGAACTTATCGACGGCAATAGATCTGTGGCATGGTTTTTCCTTCATGAGTTGTCGCGTAACCTTGGCAGTTCGGATACCAGACTGGTAAATCTCACTCAAAAACATATCCGTGGACGTCTGGCAGAAGCCATTATGGTACTCGTGGAGCATTACGGCTATGAAGCTGACGGGATGACCGTACGTATGTATATGTCGCGCGAAGACTTGGCGAACTTATCCAATATGACCACCTCCAACGCCATACGCACGCTTACAGCGTTTGTAACCGAGCGCCTTATAGTGGTTGACGGACGTGAGATCAAGGTGCTAAATGAACCAATGTTGCGAAAAATCAGCAAATTCGGTTAAATAGATCTACCCCAAATGACAAAACATGACAGCATAAAATCCATAGTTGCAGAAACTATGGGCATCGATAGGCTGAATGATATGCAACAGCGCATGCTCGATGCGTCGGCCCGTGATATCGTGCTTACTTCACCTACCGGAAGTGGAAAGACCCTGGCTTTCGCACTGAAACTTATGCAGCGTCTGCCGGTACCGAATCACAAGGTTGAAGCACTGATAATCGTGCCTACGCGTGAATTAGTCAATCAGATAGCTACAGTGCTGCGCCGATTGCTGCGCGGATATAAGACTGTCGAACTTTATGGGGGACATAACACTGATGATGAAATCAAATCATTCTCTCCTGTACCGGAAATTATAGTGGCTACTCCCGGCCGGCTACTTGACCATCTCCAACGAGGGACAATCAGTATATCATCGCCCGGAATATTGATATTTGATGAATATGATAAGACTCTGCAACTTGGCTTTGAAGAAGATATCCGCAAAATCTTGCGCCGCGTAGGAAGAGCCGGCAATATTATCCTCACCTCAGCCACCTCTCTCACCCCCCTGCCCGGCTATTTAGGCATGAATGATCCTGAAGAAGTGACAGACAGCGTTGCGGAAAATCCACGCCAACGGACTCAGATAGTAGAAGTCACATCGCACACGGCTGATAAACTCGACACTTTAGTCAATCTATTGCATACGCTCAAACCCGAAAGCAAGTCAATGGTATTTGTCAATCATCGCGAAAGTGCCGCACGCGTATTCGACCGTCTGAAAAAAGAGCGTATTTCAGCCGGATTGTATCATGGAGAACTCGACCAGCAGGACAGAGCCATAGCCCTTCGTCTGTTTGAAAACGGCACAACCCCGATTCTTGTATCCACTGATTTAGGTGCCCGGGGACTCGATATCGCCGGTGTGACCGATGTGATACACTACCATCTTCCTATCGACGGCGATGTGTGGACGCACCGTAATGGCCGCACAGCTCGCGTAGATGCTTCTGGAACAGTATATGTCATCGTGTCGGAGCATGATTCACTGCCTGATTTTATTCATTTCGACCGTAAATTTGATCCACCAGCAGCACCGGCTTCGCCTATCATTTCGCCTGTAGCGACAATCTATTTCAGTGCGGGCAAAAAAGAGAAGATATCACGTGGTGATATCGTCGGCTTCCTTATAGCCAACACTCAGCTCACTGCCGGAGAAATCGGGAAAATAGATGTTGCCGACCATTATGCACTCGCGGCTGTGCCACGTGCCTCTCTGACGAAAATACTGGAAGCGATTAAATCGCAAAAAATCAAAGGCAAAAAAATTAAAATCTCTCCTATAAAATAAACCCGCCAAAACAAATAGCACACTTGACAGGAAAATGTGCAATTGGTTAAGATTGTTGAAATTTATTTCAACTCTCAAAGTTTTCTTTATTTTTGCATTATAATATTAATCAATCACCGAATATTATGGCAAAAATATCAGGAGCAGTAGATATCAACCGCGAGCGATGCAAAGGGTGCAACCTCTGCGTGGTAGCTTGTCCGGTAGATGTATTGAGTCTCCAACCTAAAGAAGTCAACGATCGAGGCTATCATTTTGCATTCGCCGCCTATCCCGATAAATGCATAGGTTGTGCTTCATGCGCGCTCGTATGTCCCGACAGTTGTATTGAAGTCTACCGTGTGGTGGAAAAATAATCCTGAAAAACTGCAACATCATGAAAGAAGACGTAAAATTAATGAAGGGTAATGAGGCGATAGCCCATGCAGCCATACGCTATGGTGTAGATGGTTATTTCGGCTATCCCATCACACCCCAAAGCGAAGTGCTTGAAACCCTTGAAGCATTGATGCCGTGGGAAACCACAGGTATGGTAGTGCTTCAGGCCGAAAGTGAAGTAGCATCAATCAATATGGTCTATGGCGGTGCTTCTACAGGCAAAGCCGTAATGACCTCATCTTCCAGCCCGGGCATAAGCCTTATGCAGGAAGGTCTGTCGTATATTGCAGCCGGAGAACTTCCGGTGCTGGTAGTCAATGTGATGCGTGGAGGACCCGGATTGGGTACTATCCACCCTTCACAGAGCGACTATTTTCAAGCTACCAAAGGTGGCGGACATGGTGACTACCATTTCATAGTGCTTGCTCCGTCGACAGTACAGGAAATGGCTGATTTCGTTGGACTCGGCTTTGATTTGGCCTTCAAATATCGTACACCTGCCCTTCTGCTTGCCGATGGTGTGGTGGGACAAATGATGGAAAAAGTAGTCTTACCCCCTGCCCGTCCACGTCGCACCGAGGAAGAGATAGCACGTCAATGCCCATGGGCTGTAACAGGCTATTCCGCTCATCGTAAGCCCAATGTTCTCACCACACTGGAACTTGACAGTGCGAAAATGGAAGTTAACAACGAACGATTCCAGCGTACATACCGCTTAATAGAAGAAAACGAAGTGCGCTATCAGGAATATTATACTGACGATGCCGAATATGTATTCATAGCTTTCGGTTCGATAGCCCGTATCTGCCTCAAAGCTATAGAAGATGCCAGAGAACAAGGATTGAAAGTGGGTCTGATTCGTCCGATAACCCTATGGCCGTTCCCAACAAAAGTTATAGCTGACATAAGCCGTAAATGTAAGGGCATAATGGTGGTAGAACTCAACGCCGGACAGATGATAGAAGATGTACGCCTGGCTGTGGAAGGTCGCGTGCCGGTATGGCATTACGGTCGCATGGGAGGTATCGTGCCCAATCCACCGGAGGTACTTGAAGCGCTTAAATCGCATCTGTCCAATGAGTAAGCATCATCTCTTAATGTATTAATTCAAAGTTAAAGAGAAAAACATCATGAATCCTGAAGATATCAAACGACCGGAAAATAAAGTATATTCACGTCCGGAACTGCTTTGCGACGTAGCGATGCACTATTGTCCGGGATGTTCGCATGGCGTAGTCCATAAACTGGTGGCTGAAGTGCTGAAAGAAATGGGAACCGAGCACAACTGCATTGCCGTTGCCCCGGTAGGTTGTGCAGTGTTTGCCTATAATTATATTGACGTGGACTGGATTGAAGCAGCTCACGGTCGTGCACCGGCAGTAGCAACCGGAGCAAAACGTCTGAATCCCGACCGACTGGTTTTCACCTATCAAGGCGACGGTGACCTCGCTGCAATCGGTACGGCAGAAACTATACACGCAGCTAATCGCGGTGAAAACATAACCATCATCTTTATCAATAATGCTATCTATGGTATGACCGGCGGTCAGATGGCTCCTACCACTCTTGAAGGCCAAAAAACAGCAACCACACCTTATGGCCGACGCATAGACCTGAATGGCTACCCATTGAAAATCAGCAATCTGCTGGCTCAGCTTGATGGCACATGTTATGTTACCCGCCAATCTGTACATACTCCTGCTGCCGTGCGTAAAGCAAAAGCGGCAATACGTCATGCATTTGAAAGTTCATACAGCGGTCACGGCACTTCCGTGGTAGAAATAGTAAGTACCTGCAATAGTGGCTGGAAAATGTCGCCCGAGAAAGCTAATGAATGGATGGTCGAACACATGTTTGAGGCATATCCTATCGGTGACCTTAAAAATACAGTAGAAAAATGAAAAAAGAAATTATTATAGCCGGATTCGGCGGACAGGGTGTATTATCGATGGGTAAGATTCTCGCATACGCAGGATTAATCGATGACCTCGAAATAACCTGGATGCCCTCTTATGGACCCGAACAACGAGGCGGCACAGCCAATGTGACAGTAGTTTTAAGCGATGCACCTATCAGCAGTCCGGTATTGGATACATTCGATACCGCCGTAATACTCAACCAGCAGAGCCTTGATAAATTTGAATCAAAAGTCAAGCCCGGCGGAGATCTTATTTATGATCCATATGGTATACACCGTGCTCCCACACGCACCGATATAAACATTTATCCGATTGATGCGATGGACGCTACTCTGGAGCTCAATAACTCCAAGGCATATAATATGGTTGTACTCGGAGCTTTACTTAAAATCAATCCTATAGTCAACATCGAATCGGTGATGGCCGGACTGAAAAAATCGCTGCCCGAGCGTCACCATCATCTACTGCCGCTCAATCGCGAAGCCATATCGCGTGGCATGGCTTTAGTCAACCCTTAAAAACAAGCTCGTGCCAACAGTTTTTTGAAGGTTTTTGAAAAAAAATGCTCTGCATTAAAAAAAATGTTTTACTTTTGTGAGTACATTTTATTCGCAAATCTAAATTCTAAATTTAATTCATTATGGCTTACGTTATTACTGACAAATGCGTTGCTTGTGGAACTTGTCTTCCCGTATGCCCCGTAGAAGCAATCTCTGAAGGCGACATCTATCACATCGATCCCGACACTTGCATCGAATGTGGTTCTTGTGCTGAAGTATGCCCCAGCGAAGCTATCTTTCCGGGCTAAGCAACTTTAGAAGTATAGCAAGAATTTAATGAGGCGGTTCGGACAAAGTTCGTAGCCGCTTCTTTTTTGAATTTATTGTCAGTAAAGAGGAAATAACTATATATATTTCACGTTTTTCTAACATGAAACACGCCATCTATATACTTACGCTCATAATTGCTGTTTCAGCCAGTTCGTGCAAAGGGCCGAAACTGTCCACTGCCGACGCTCAGATGCAACGCGGCGAATATTTTGATGCATCAAAAACATACCGCCAGCTTTACAACAAGATGACGAAACGCGAAGAACGTCCGCTTCGTGGCGAAGTAGCATTCAAACTTGGTGAAGCCCACCGGATGCTCAACCAATATGCACGAGCCTCTGCAGCTTATCAAAATGCTATCCGTTATGGATATCCTGATGAAAAGGCACAGCTCCATCTGGCGCAAATGCTGCATGCCGAAGGTAAATATGCTCAGGCAATCCGAGCTTATGAAGAATATCTGATGCTTCACCCGGAGTCACAAGAAGCTCTTAGCGGACTTGAAGGTGCTCAAAAGGCACAATACCTTAAGCAGCATCCTACACGATATGTGGTTAAATCATCAAAGCTGCTTAATTCGCGGCGTGCCGATTTCTCCCCGATGGTACAAGGCGACCAACTCTATCTGACCACCACCAATGAAAAAGTAACCGGCGACAATCGCAGTGAGATAACCGGTATGAAAAAAAGCGATATCTGGGTAGTAAAGAAAAATGAGCGTGGTGAATGGCAACGGCCGGAACCGGTGGAAGGTGAGCTCAATTCGGCCGATGATGAAGGCATCGTGTCTTTTTCACCTGACGGAAATACGATGTATCTGACCAAAGCCCGCCGTGCTCCCAATTACAATACGAGTGTGGAAATATTTACCTCCCGACGCTCCGACGCCAAATGGAGTAAACCGGAGAAGTTTGACATCACGTCAGACACTATTTCAGCTTTCGGGCATCCTGCGGTCTCGCCCTCCGGTGAATATCTTTATTTCAGCAGTAATATGCCGGGGCGTGGAGGAAAAGATATCTGGCGAATAAACTTACAGGAACGAGCCGGTTCGCTCGAAAATCTTGGCGATGATATCAATACTTCCGGTAACGAAGAATTTCCATATATGCTTACCGACAGTATAATGTATTTTTCGTCCGACGGTCACCCCGGTATGGGTGGACTCGATATATTCCAAGCTGTGCTTCAACCATCGGGTCAATGGGTTGTAACCAATATGGGAGTGCCGATGAATTCTTCCAACGATGATTTCGGTATCACTTTCGTGCCAGGCGACATTCAACAAGGATTTTTCAGCTCCAACCGTGGTGACAACCGTGGATACGACCATATTTTCTCATTTGAATTACCCGATTTGAAAATCAATCTTTCAGGTTATGTGACCGATATGGACGAAGAGCCGATAGCCAACGCAATAATACGCATCGTTGGTACTGACGGCACCAACCGCCGCACCGCATCACGTGATGACGGCTCATTCACCGTGCCATTGCAACGTGGCATCACTTACGCCATGATGGCCGGTGCCAAAGGATATCTCAATGCACGGCAGGAATTTACCACCGATTCTGCAGAAGTTGATGCAGACTATGGCGTGGATTTCATGCTTGCATCGCTTTCCAAACCGAACATTGTGGAAAATATATTCTACGACTTCGACAAAGCCACTTTGCGCCCCGAATCGAAAGAAGCTCTTGACGGACTTGCACAGATGCTCCGCGACAATCCTAACATCACCATAGAGATGGCTTCACATACCGATCGAGTAGGCAGTGACGAATACAACCTCAATCTCTCACATCGGCGTGCCAAATCCGTAATCGATTATCTGATTGAAGCCGGTATAGCCTCAGATAGACTGCAATATCAAGGCTACGGCAAATCACGACCTATGGTAGTTACAAAACGTGTAGCTCGCCAATATCCTCAATTTAAGGAAGGTGATTGTCTGACCGAAGAGTTCATTCTCGCCCTTGAAAATGAAGCTGACCGTGAAGCTGCCGACCAGATTAACCGTCGCACGGAATTTAAAGTCTTATCTATCGACTACAATCTGTATTGACCTGATGCCGTATGGACTTCCGCACTGTCATCAAACCGCTTGACAAGGTCGGATTGCTCGATCATAGCACACCGATGCTACTAATCGGCTCTTGTTTTTCCGACAATATCGGTGCACGACTCAAACAACGTTTGTTTCCTGTGATGATCAATCCGTTCGGCACTGTATATAATCCGGAAAGCATATATGCTGTGGTGCAACGAATTATCTCCGGAAAAGAGTTTTGCGCTGAAGAATTGTTTTATCACCAATATTTATATCGACATTTTCTGTGCCACTCTTCGCTGTCAGATATAGAGATTAATTCAACTCTAACTGTAATGAACAGACGGCTTCATGAAGCCAATAGTTTTATAAAATCAGCTTCAGCTATATTTCTCACATTTGGCACTGCATGGATTTACCGACTAAAAACCACCGGCATGATAGTGGCCAACTGTCATAAGCTCCCCGGCAACGAGTTTACGCGCTCACTCCTATCTGTCGATGAGACAACTGATGCCATTACACGCACTATGACTGAAATCCACAGTATAAATCCCGATGCAAAATTACTGTTTACAGTAAGCCCCATACGTCATTTAGCCGATGGCGCCCATGGAAATCAGATAAGTAAATCCACACTTATTCTGGCCATAGATAAGATCAATTCAGCTTATCCGGAATCGATATACGTACCTGCCTACGAAATCATTAATGATGATTTACGCGACTATCGCTTCTACGACTCCGATATGTGTCACCCATCAAGCGTAGCATCAGATTATATATATGATTTCATAGCCGACTCATTTTTCACCACCCGAACAAAAGAATTAGCGACACAATGTGCCAAATTTACATCAATGCTGTCGCACAGACATCTTAATGAAGCTCATCTACTGACAGACACTTTGGAAAAAAAGATAAATCTCCGTCGACAAGAGTTGCTTGACACACATCCGGAGCTCTCACTGTCGCTTCAATTATACAACTTATAGATATGCAATATACATCATCTGAGATTAGCAATATACTTTCACTGCCTGTATCTGACAAGAATCACAATATTTCTTTCCTGCTCACAGACAGTCGCTCCTTACTTTTCCCCGAAAAGACGCTGTTTTTTGCACTTCAAACTGCAACCAATGACGGCCATCGATATATCCGCTCGCTATATGACCGAGGTGTAAGATGCTTCTGCTCAACCTATATTCCCGAGGATATGGCAGCAATAACCGATGCTGAATTTTTTATTGTTGACAACCCTCTCGAGGCTTTACAAAAAATCGCCTCGAATCATCGACATAAATTCGATATACCCGTAATCGGGATTACAGGTAGTAGAGGAAAAACCATAGTCAAAGAGTGGCTTACCGCCCTGCTAAGCGAAGACTATAATATCACCCGCAGTCCGCGCAGCTACAATTCACAAATCGGTGTGCCATTCTCGGTGTGGAAACTTCATGAAGCAACTACTCTCGCTATTTTTGAAGCCGGAATATCCGAGAGAGGAGAAATGAAGGCGTTAGCTGAAATCATATCACCCGAAATAGGTGTGTTCACATCACTCAACAGTGAACATGCAGCCGGGTTTAGTTCGATTACAGAAAAATGTTTTGAAAAAGCATTGCTGCTCACCGGAGCAAAATGCGTGATATATTGCGGTGATGATATCCATATCCGGAAAGTGATGACAGAAACTCGCGAGAACGCCACTGATATATGGTGGTCAACCGTAGATACCGATGCACCTCTTTTCATAAGTAGCTGTAGGAAAGAAAAACAGACCTCTATACTGCATTATATTTACGGCGCTCAGGAAAGCATAATTACCCTTCCCTTCACTAAGCAATATGAGATTGACAATGCCATACACTGTCTGGGAGCAATGCTTTATTTAGGCATCTCCCGTGACACAATAAGTCAACGTATGGCAAAACTCAAAAAAGTGGACACACGACTTAATGTGATAGAAGGTATCAACGACTGCATGATTATAGAAGACTCGTTTACCACAGACATTGATTCGCTTTCTCCTACTCTCGACTTCATGTCAAGGCGTCTGACTCCGCATCATTCCACCACAGTAATATTGAGTGACCTCAACATTCATTCAGTCTCTGAATCTGATGCGTATACACGTCTGGGGCAAATACTGAATAATAAAAAAACAGACCGGTTTATCGGTATCGGAAATACAATAAGTAAATATGCACATCTTCTGCCGGAAAACGCTCAATATTATCCTGATACCAACACATTCCTCTCTGCCGTACGCAGCCGTGACTTCGTCTCCTCATTGATATTGATAAAGGGAGCTCAAGAGTTTCAGTTTTATCGCATAACCGATATGCTTGAAGCCCGGCAACATGAAACAATACTTGAAGTCAACCTTGATTCTTTAGTCCACAATTTCAATCTCTTCAAGTCAAAAGTCAACAGCTCCACAGGGATAGTATGTATGGTAAAGGCTTCGGGCTACGGAGCCGGTTCTTATGAACTGGCCAAAACCTTACAATCTCAGGGAGCCGCTTACCTCGCTGTAGCCGTGCTTGATGAAGGAGTGGATTTGCGGCGGGCTGGTATCACTATGCCTATAATGGTTCTTAATCCTAAGGTGGTAAATTATCATCAACTGTTTGCCCACCGACTTGAGCCTGAAATCTATAGCCTTGAAATTCTCGATGAAATCATAGCGGAAGGAGGCCGCCACGGTATAAAAGATTACCCTGTGCATATAAAACTTGATACCGGAATGCATCGACTTGGCTTTCTTGAAAGAGATATTCCCGTTGTAATAGAAAAATTGCTTAATCAGGATGTAATCCGCGTAGCATCTGTATTCAGCCATCTTGCGGCAGCCGACGCTCCGGAGATGGACGATTACACTATGTTGCAATTTAATATCTTTGAGCGCTGCAGTACCATGTTGCAGACCGCATTGAGTTACCGTGTTAAACGTCATATACTGAACTCCACCGGTATCACCCGCTTCCCTCAGTATCAATATGATATGGTGCGTCTGGGCATCTGTCTTTATGGTATTCCCACACTTGATGATGGATCGCAGACCGGATTACAGCAAGTGTCATCGCTTAGCACTGCCATCATCTCAATCAAAGATTGGCCTGCAGGCACCACAATAGGCTATAACCGACGCGGAGTCTGTCACCGCGATTCACGCATAGCCACTATTCCCATAGGTTACGCCGACGGTATTAACCGTCATCTCGGCAACGGCAATATGAAAGTTTTAGTCAATGGTCACCGCTGTCCTACAATAGGCAACGTGTGTATGGACGCATGTATGATTGATGTTACCGATGTAGATTGTTCGGTGGGTGACCGCGTAGAGATATTCGGCGACAATATTCCTGTCGATGAATTAGCAAAAACTCTCGACACTATACCTTATGAAGTACTCACTTCGGTATCATCGAGAGTAAAGCGCACGTATTATCGCGAATAATCAACGCAGGCGATCGTAGGAGCGAAGCAACTTTTGATCAGCACATACTCCTCGGTAAGCTGCTATCTGCATTATCACGGCAACTACAAGAAACAATCCACCGCATCCCCACTGTGTGGTAAGCGTGATATTGGCATCAGTATCAACATAGCCTGAGGTAAGCAAATATATCACCATAAATATCGAAACCAGCGTAGCGATTATCGAAAGTATTATTGCATTCTTTTGTAAAGCAGTCTTCTTAAATAAAAATATTGCCATAAAAGTCAAGGCAAATGCCACCCATACGGGTATTGCCAATGCCGGTTGAGCAGAAGCCTTCAGCGGAGCCAAACCTAAATCGGCAAATCCATCGACTACATTCCAGTAACCGAAAGGAGTAAAATAGAAAACTACCAATAAAACAGATGCAATAAGCAAGAATAATGTCTGAATACGTTGAATTACCATAATCGTTGGAATTAGTTTTGTTGTTCACTATATAGTTATAACGTCACAAAGTTAAATATTTCCTTTCGTGAAAATATAATTATTAACTACTTTTGTATAAAAATCTAAGTATATGATATCTCAAAAACCTCTGATACTGATAACCAACGATGATGGTGTAAATGCTCCCGGACTGCATTATCTTACTCAATCTGTTTTGCCATATGGAGATGTGATAGTAGTAGCACCAAACGGCCCACGCTCGGGCCAGTCTTCAGCCATCACCGTTGATGCTCCACTGTATATCAACGAATGTGACCCAATAAACACTGCTAAAGTTTACTCAACCACCGGGACACCGGTTGATTGTGTCAAACTTGCCATGCACGCGATAGTTGACCGTAAGCCCGCGCTGTTATTGTCGGGCATCAACCATGGTTCCAATTCCGGTAACTCATTGATATATTCGGGTACAATGGGTGCTGTGATAGAAGGTTGCATGATCGGCATCCCGTCAATAGGGTTTTCACTGTTACAATATTCCTGGGACGCAGACTTCACTAATTGTGGCCATACTATAAAATCAATCACAGAAAAGGTACTCAACGAAGGCCTTCCCCAAAATATCTGTCTCAACGTAAATATTCCAGCAAAATGCACACCCAAAGGGATACGTACCGTCCGTGCCACTCATGGCCACTGGACTGAAGAGTATCAGAAATATTCATCTCCTCATGGCCGTACATTCTATTGGCTCACCGGTAACTATGTGGTAGATGAAAATCCGGAAGCGACTGACAATGAAGATTATTGGCTTAACCGACAATACTCCACGATAGTCCCTGTCAGACCCGATCAATCGGCATTGGATCAACTTGACTCACTTCTATTCAACCGCGAATTTTGATGTCATGAAAGAATTTAATGAGCTGCAACAGGTAAAACGCGAAATGTTTGCTTTGAGAAACGGGATTATCGCTGACACTCTGCGAAAAGCAGGATCTCCATATAAAATAATTTTCGGCCTTAACATTCCACAGATTAAAGAAATAGCCCTGCATCTTGGTAAACGTAATGACTTGGCCTCTACGCTTTGGCAAAATAATTCTACTCGCGAAAGTATGCTTTTGGCTCCCATGCTCTATAATGTGGAAGATTTTTCACGCGATATGGCCAATCAATGGATTGATGAAGCATTTACTACAGAGTGTATTGACGTGCTGTGCCATTCTCTTCTGCGCCATACTTCTTATGCCTACGATTTAGGTATAACGCTTGCCTCCGATTCCGAAAATCCACTTCACCGCTATGCCGGATACCGACTGTTGTGGCACTTCATCAACAATGACAACGGCACTATATACCGAATTGCATCGCAAGAAAGCGGGAGATGTCAGTCTGTAGCAAGTCAGCCTGCACAGCAGATAGTAGAAGAAATCTTGTTTCTGAAGTCTTAAAACTTGAGCTTTTCGCTCAAAATCACACCTAATAAGATAAGTACACAACCGATAACACCAATCACTGTGACTGTCTCATGCAATATCAGTGCTGAAGCGATAAATGTGACTATAGGACAAATATACAAATAATTACCTGCACTCGTCACGCCCAAACGCTTTATAGCTTGTGCCCAAAACAGATATGCCAACAATGAACAAACTATTGCTAAAAATCCCAGATTAAGCAGTACTTTCGGTTCCAACAATGTTGAAAATGGCACCAAAGAAGGCTCTACCAACAGGAAGGGAATTGAGGTTATCAGACCGTAAAAAAAGGTTTTTCGGGTAATAAACCACACATTATAAATAGTATTGAGTGGCCTGAGTAAAATCGAATATATAGCCCAACATACAGCTGCTAATAGTGCGAGCAAATCCCCCAATGGTTTTACCTCAATAAGGAAACTACTATTGAATATCACACAGCCTACCCCAACAAAAGCAATAGCTGAACCGGATATAAATCCTGTGGAAGGACGCTGCGATTTATAAATCATTCCCACAAGAAAAGCGGTAATAATAGGTGCAAGCGTCACTATCAGCGATACATTTGTCACCAATGTATAGTCAAGGGCAGTATTTTCAGCAATAAAATATATCGAATTTCCACATAGTCCGCAAAGGAAAAACTTCACCTCATCAGATACAGAATTGGAGAAAAACGGTTTTGGACAAATTAAAAATACACACAGATATGCTATTAGAAAACGATAGACATAAACTTCCACGGCCGAAAGTCCGGCAGTCATCATTGCCTTGGTATTGATAAACGCTATACCCCACGCAATTACCGCAATCAAAGCACAAATATGATAAATCAAATTTGAACTTACAGGATTAGATGATGAAGTATATATACGATTATTATTCATTTTATGTATATTTCTACGCAAAGTTAAATTTTTTACCGTATTACTGCAAACATTGTACATATGAAAATTGTAGTATATTTGTAGGGATAAATAAAATAGATACTATCAAACGATAACAACAACTCATAACCAACGAATATGAAAAAATCTCATGTTTTTACAATCTCAGCCCTCGCGCTTTGCATGGTAGCCTCATCAGGGTGCAACAGTATGACCAACTTAGGTAAAGGAGCATTAATCGGCGGCGGTGGCGGCGGTGCTCTTGGAGCCGGTATCGGAGCTCTCATCGGTGGTGGCAAAGGCGCAGGTATCGGAGCCGCTATAGGCGCAGCCGTAGGTGCAGGAGCCGGTATGCTTATCGGTAAAAAAATGGACAAACAGAAAAAAGAACTCGAAGAGCAGCTTGCTCAACAAGCAGCCATAGAGACCGTGACCGACCAAAACGGACTTCAAGCCATCAAAGTAACATTCAATGGTGGAATCCTATTCCCCACTAACGGCACAACACTCAATGCCAATGCGCGTAAAGACCTTACTGCATTTGCCACGTCGCTGCTCAACAATCCCGAAACCAATGTACAAATATTCGGATTCACTGACAATACAGGTTCCGAACAGGTCAACGAAAGAGTAGCAACAGGACGTGCTGACGCCGTACGGACCTATCTGCTCAACAGTGGCGTAGCAGCATCACGCATGACAGCTACAGGTTTACCTATGCAGGACTACATAGCATCAAATGCCACTCCTGAAGGTCGTGCACAGAACCGACGCGTAGAAATCTACATCACTGCTAATCAGAACATGATTAACCAGGCAGAAAACGGTACTTTGAAAATTTAACCCAATCCGAACATTATATATAGCAACAGGGCGGAGAAATTAATTCTTCGCCCTGCTTATTGTAAAATGAATATTATCGCTATTATTCAGCCATCAGTATTTCAAGCATCTTAATTGCCGAAACGGGAATACGAGTGCCGGGGCCAAAAATAGCCGAAACACCTGCCTTGTAAAGGAAATCATAGTCCTGAGCAGGTATAACACCACCGGCAGTAACCATAATATCATCGCGGCCAAGTTTCTTAAGCTCCTCTATAACCTGCGGAATCAAAGTCTTGTGACCTGCAGCAAGCGAGCTGACACCAAGAATATGAACATCATTTTCCACAGCCTGACGGGCAGCCTCGGCTGGTGTCTGGAATAAGGGTCCCATATCAACATCGAAGCCACAATCGGCATAACCGGTAGCTACTACTTTGGCACCGCGGTCGTGGCCATCCTGACCCATTTTCGCAATCATAATACGCGGTTGTCTACCTTCGCGCTTAGCGAATTCTTCACACATCTGCTGAGCTTTTACAAAGTCAGGATCATTTTTTGTTTCGTTTGAATACACGCCCGATATAGTTCTAATTACTGCTTTATAACGACCGACAACGGCTTCGCACGCATCGGAAATTTCACCTAAAGTTGCACGCAGACCGGCAGCCTTGACAGCAAGATCAAGCAAATTGCCTTTCTTAGTACGTACGCATTCGGTGATAGCTTCAAGAGCTTCTTTCACCTTAGCTTCGTCGCGATGAGCTTTCACATCATTAAGACGCTCAATCTGCTCTTTGCGCACTTCAGTATTATCAATCTCAAGAATATCAATAGGATCCTCATGATCGAGACGATATTTATTGATACCTACGATAGTCTGACGACCAGAGTCGATACGGGCCTGTGTGCGAGCTGAAGCCTCTTCGATGCGGAGTTTGGGAAGACCTGTCTCAATAGCTTTCGCCATACCGCCGAGCTTTTCAATCTCCTGGATATGCTCCCATGCACGATGAGCGATTTCATTGGTCAAAGCCTCTACATAGTACGAACCGGCCCATGGATCAACCTGCTTGGTAATCATGGTTTCTTCCTGGATATAAATCTGAGTATTGCGGGCTATACGTGCAGAGAAATCAGTAGGAAGAGCTATTGCCTCGTCAAGAGCATTGGTGTGAAGCGACTGTGTGTGACCGAGAGCTGCACCCATAGCTTCAATACAGGTACGACCAACGTTGTTGAAGGGGTCCTGTTCGGTGAGTGACCATCCAGAAGTCTGTGAGTGAGTACGCAGAGCGAGTGATTTGGGGTTCTTGGGATTGAACTGTTTGACTATCTTAGCCCAAAGCATACGGGCTGCACGCATTTTGGCAATTTCCATAAAGAAATTCATGCCGATAGCCCAGAAGAATGACAAACGCGGAGCGAATGAGTCGATATCCATGCCGGCATTAACTCCCGCACGCAGATATTCGAGACCGTCGGCCAAAGTATAAGCAAGCTCAATATCGCAAGTAGCACCGGCTTCCTGCATGTGGTAACCCGAGATGGAGATACTGTTAAACTTAGGCATATTCTGAGAGGTGTACTCAAAGATATCAGCAATAATACGCATGGAGAATTCCGGCGGATAAATATAGGTGTTACGCACCATGAATTCCTTGAGGATATCATTCTGGATAGTACCTGCCATTTCTTCAAGTTTGGCACCTTGCTCAAGACCGGCATTGATATAGAAAGCAAGCACCGGAAGCACAGCTCCGTTCATGGTCATCGACACCGACATCTTATTCAATGGAATACCATCGAAAAGCACTTTCATATCATCAAGTGAGCATATAGATACACCCGCCTTACCTACGTCGCCAACCACACGTTCATGGTCAGCATCATAACCGCGGTGAGTAGCAAGGTCAAAAGCTACAGACAGACCTTTCTGACCGGAAGCAAGGTTACGGCGATAGAATGCATTGGATTCTGCTGCAGTAGAAAAACCTGCATACTGACGGATAGTCCAAGGACGCAAAGGATACATGGCACTGTACGGGCCACGAAGGAATGGAGGAAGACCTGACACATAGTTAAGGTGTTCGAGTCCCTCGAGATCGGATTTAGTGTAAATATTCTTTACCGGGATAAGTTCGGGTGTAAGCCAATCTTCACCCTTAGCTAAAGGAGCATTGACTGCACCGAAAGCATCTTTTGTAATATCTATGGTTTTAAAATCGGGTTTCATAGTTGAAATATCAAAGGGGTGAGACTATTACTTAAGTAGACGAGAATTAAAATCACGCAGAGTATCCAATACATTGCAACGTACGTGAACAAAGTCATTGATTCCCTCGGCTTTCAAAGCGTCCATACATTCAGGTGCGCCAGCCACAACAAACTGAGCACGGCCATTGAGATATTTGAATGCTTTAGGAGCAAGTTCTGCATATTCATCATCTGATGAACAGAGCACTACTACATCGGCATTTTGTGCAAGGGCTGCATCAACGCCTTCTTCTACTGTAGCAAAACCGAGATTGTCAATAATCTCATATCCGGCACAACCGAAGAAATTAGTAGAGAACTGAGCACGTGCCAGACGCATTGCGAGATTACCAATAGTAAGCATAAACACTTTCGGACGATTTGCAGCAGCCTCTGTGGCAAGACGCAAATCTTCGAAATCGCTTGCCGCACGAGTTGCAGGAAGAACCTCTACTGCGGGAGCCTCATCTTTCGAACAGCCACAGCCACATGATGTGGTCTGAATCTTTTCAGCAGCAAACTCATTGATATTGGGATATTGGTTGGTACCAAGCAATATCTCTTTGCGACGGGCCACATCAGTGTGACGCTTAACAGATGATTCTTTAACAGCAGCCTGTACCTTACCGGCATTAACCTGAGCCACAAAACCTCCGTCTTCTTCTACAGCAAGGAAAAGTTTCCATGCCTCATTGGCAATAGAGACGGTGAGGACTTCCACATAATAGCTACCGCCGGCAGGGTCAACAACCTTATCGAGATGACTTTCTTCCTTGAGAAGAAACTGCTGATTGCGGGCAATACGTTCAGAGAAATCATCAGGAGTCTTATACGGAGTGTCAAACGGAGTTACAGTCACAGAATCTACTCCGGCAAGCACGGCCGACATAGCTTCAGTCTGACTGCGAAGCAGGTTGACATGAGCATCGTAAATAGTTTGATTAAAACGTGAAGTAACAGCGTGAACCACCTGACGGCAATCATCTTCAGCTACACCATATTGCTTAACAATCTGAGCCCAAAGCATACGAGCTGCACGGAATTTGGCAAGCTCCATAAAATAATTGCTCGAAACGCCCATGTTAAACTTAATGCGACGAGCTACTTCCGCAGCATCTACACCGGCATCAGTAAGCATAGTCATCCATGATGCACCCCAGCTGAGAGCATATCCAAGTTCCTGAGTGATATAGGCACCTGCATCTGAAAGCATAACAGAATCTACAGAAAGGACTCGCAACGATGGAACAGCAGCTACCGTATCCAGCAATTCCTTAGCCATGGCAACCATATCGCCGGGGAACTCCACTCCATGTTTCAACGGTTTTTTCAACGGATTGAAATCGATAGAACCTACGAATTTGTCAGCCACACCCTTTGTCTGAAGATATTCGACCAGACATTTTGCGAGGACAAGACATTTGCGAGGACATGTGGAAAAATTCACTTCCACTTTTTCTAAATCGATACCTTCGAGCAGTGTGGCAACAACTTCTGCAGAAGGTTCAGCCACCTTGAAGCCTAATGAAGTCACACCTTTGGTGAGCACTTCGAGGGCTTTTTTGTTGGCTTCAGCCGGGTTCTGCTCCAAAATTTCCTGACGGACATACCATTCATTGTTGGTGCGGGTGCCACGTACATAAGGAAATTCACCGGGAAGTGAATCGGTGGTTTTTAGATCAACGATGTCTTCAGCGCGATACATAGGTTGAAGATTAAAACCTTCGTTAGTGCGCCAAACCAATTTTTTATCAAAAGGAGCGCCCTTGAGGTCGGCTTCTACTTTTGCTTTCCACTCCTCGGTAGATACGGGTGGAAATTGGTCAAACAATAACTCTTTTTTTTCTGCCATAATTGTTATAATAGAAATATATTAGATTTAATATTAACTGAATTTCTTGCGATTAAACATAAATCCGCGCCCGAGATACTTTTCACGTACTATAGGATTCTCGGCAAGTTCCTCCGATGTACCCTGGAAAAGTATTTTACCATCAAATAGCAGATACGCGCGGTCAGTAATGTTTAGGGTCTCATTAGCATTGTGGTCCGTGATAAGGATACCAATATTCTTATCTTTAAGTTTATGTACCACATATTGAATATCCTCAACAGCTATAGGGTCGACACCGGCAAATGGTTCGTCGAGCATAATAAATTTTGGATCTATAGCCAGACATCTGGCTATTTCAGTTCGTCTGCGCTCGCCACCTGAAAGACGGTCACCAAGATTAAAGCGTACTTTTTGCAGCGAAAATTCTTCAATCAAGGTCTCAAGTTTCTCCTTCTGTTGCTCTTCAGTAGCATCTGTCATCTGCAAAACTGCACGGATATTGTCCTCAACAGTCATTTTTCGAAACACCGATGGTTCCTGTGCCAAATAACCGATTCCTATCTGCGCACGCTTATATACCGGAAATTTCGTAATATTCAAGTCATTGAGGAAAATCTCACCCTCGTTGGGCGTAATAAGTCCTACAGTCATGTAGAATGTGGTTGTCTTCCCTGCACCGTTTGGACCGAGCAATCCCACTATCTCACCTTGCTTGACGTTAATAGAAACATGGTTGACCACAGTACGCTGACGATATTTCTTCACAAGATTATCCGTGCGAAGTACCATACGGTTATCATCAGATTCTGTCTCGGCTACCGTTTCAATCTCAGGCGCTGCAACAAACTCGGTAACTGCCAACTCTGCTTCTTCCATGTCATTTGACGTATTTACCATACAGAACGTGCTTTGCGCAAACGTGCTTCAATATAATCAGTAAGCAGATTGATAGCTACAGTATTGTTACCTCCCTGAGGAACAATCAGATCAGCATACCGTTTCGATGGCTCGATGTACATGGAATGCATTGGCTTGAGCACATCCTGATAGCGGTTAATCACAGCCATCGGTGTGCGCCCACGCTCCACACAATCACGTGCGATGACACGTATCAGACGGTCATCAGCATCAGCATCGACAAACACTTTTACATCCATCATCTCACGCAGTACCGGGTCGTTCAGTACCAAGATGCCTTCTACAATCACCACATCGCGCGGCTCCACAGGCACCGTAGCCTCCTGGCGAGTGCATGTAAGATAGGAATATGTGGGCATCTCTATGGTTTTGCCTTCTTTAAGGGCTGCCAGTTGCTCGACAAGCAGAGTCCATTCGATAGCAGCCGGCTCATCAAAATTTATTTTACTGCGCTCTTCCACAGGTACATGACTTGAATCCTTATAATAGGAGTCCTGAGGCAGGACAGCCACTTCTCCCGGTGGAAGACTTTTGATTATCTTGTTAACAACGGTGGTTTTACCAGATCCGGTGCCACCGGCTATACCTATAATTAACATTGTTGCAACGGAGATGTAAATTTATAAGATATGCAAAGATAACACCTTTTTTCAAATAAAATACTTAATTTTGCCTATATAATTATAACCTAACTGACAGTATGAAATATATAGGTGCGCACGTAGCCGTGCAAGGTGGTGTAAGTAACGCTCCAATCAATGCTCATGAGATAGAAGCCAAGGCTTTTGCGATGTTTACCCGCAACCCTTCCCGATGGGCGTCCAAACCGATTTCTGATGCTGAAGCAAAAGCATTTGTGGATAATTGCAAAAAATACGACTACACTCCTGAACAAATATTGCCTCACGACAGCTACTTGATTAATCTCGGGTCACCCGATGAAGAAAATCTTCAAAAGTCGCGTGACGCATTTCTCGATGAGATGCAACGTTGCCGTCAGCTCGGACTCTATATGCTCAACTTTCACCCCGGAAGCCACCTCAATAAAATTGCGCCGGAAGTCAGTCTTGACCGCATAGCCGAATCAATCAATCTTATTCAAGCACAAGTCCCCGGAGTGAAAGCCGTAATAGAAAATACAGCCGGACAAGGTTCAAATCTCGGATACGAATTTTCACAGATAGCCCGCATCATCGAAGGGATAGAAGATAAATCACGTGTGGGCGTTTGCATTGACACTTGCCACACCTATTCAGCCGGTTACGACATAGCCACAAAAGAAGGTTATGAAGCGATGTGGAATGAATTTGACCGTCTGATAGGGCTAAAATATCTAAGCGGAATGCACGTCAACGACTCAAAAAAAGCCTTCGGCTCACGCGTCGACCGCCACGAATCTCTTGGTAAAGGCACACTCGGTACTGATTTTTTCAAACTACTGGTCAACGACCCACGCACCGACAATATCCCTCTGATACTCGAAACTCCCGATGAATCCCTATGGGCTGAAGAAATAAAGTGGCTCTACTCGCTGATTAAATAACAACAGCTATAAAACAATAAAAAGGTGCGGAAATTTATGTGAACCGCACCCTTTTGTTTAATTTAGGAGAATTAAATTATTCATCTTTTATAAGGTTAAACTTGGCTGAAATCTCTTTTTGGTCTATTGCTTGAAGCAAATTGAATCGTTTGCGCTGAGTGATATAACCATCTTTTTCACATGAAACTTCTATCTGTACATTACCTGCATTATTGTAGGTCAAACCTTTTATGTCAAATGTTTCGGTTGATTCATACGGAGTGGAGCCAAGGAAATTTGAATTGGTATTCTTTACTTCCGGTGTAGAAGAAACCACTCTCCAAGTTACATCTGCGCCCTGAGGTTTTGACGTGATATACCAACGGATTACAGTGCTTTCAAGTGCTGTATCTCCCTTTCCACTCACCTGCTTGTTAGCTTCTTGTTTCGGTGAAGATGATTTCTTTAAGAAAAAGGCTATCCTATCCCAATCAATATCCTTTAATGCATAGCCAAAGGCTTTACTAAGAGCCTCCGACGGTGCTGAAGCATTTGATGCCGCAGATTTTACCACAGCCGAACCGGTAGCATCAACATTCGGATAAACAAGTTTGTTATCACGGTCATAAACTTCCACTCCAAGTTTAACTGTACCTTTCCAACCTATACCGGTATAGAAACCTACATTATATTCCCTGATTATAACTGTCATAAGATAATCAGTATTTATATCTGCATTAAGTGAGAAACCGAGATTTCTCATATAGCGGCGTATTGATTCACCTACAAACTCATTCATTTGTCCGGAAGTTTTTGGACAACCTGAACGATATGCAGGATTAGCATCAAATTTTGTAAGAATATTTTCAGAATCACGATTATCCTTAACATTCAATCTGATACCATAGTCAAGATTTACAAACTGATTTCTAATCCCTTCATCACCAAGATATAAGTCTATTCTATTAGGTGCTGAAGGCAAAACCGGAGTGCTGATGGGTTTGCTTGAACCACAGGCTGAAATTACAAACAGACCGGCTACGGGAATAAAAATTTGAACAAAAAGATTTCTTAATTTCATATTGAGAATATTACGAGTGAGCATTATTTACATTATTTAGTTGACTTAAGACGAATAAGTTTCCCTTCTGCATGAGTAGTAAATGTAACGGTTTTCTTTCCGGTCTGGACAACGTTAGTTGAAATAGTCGGTTCAATAAGTCCATCAGCACCCTGCTGCTGCACACTGTTAATCAAACGATATATAGCAAGACGACGCACAATATCTTCCGGATTATATAAAGATGTCGACATATTTCTATCATCATTCGTAAGATATCCCATACGTGCGACACCACTGAATTTATCAATTGTCCATGCACCTGTTTTATCCTTTTTATAAATCAAGGTGAAATCGTCTTCAACGCATTGAATCTGTATATGGTCATCTGACTTATATTCTACATTTATAGTTGCGTCAGCATTGACCTTATTGAGTAGATAATAGTCTCCTGTCTTAAGATTTAAATCACGGAAAGTTACCGTACTGACAGTGTTAACTGCTTGAGGGATCACAGTACGCTGTGTTGACCCGCATGAACTGATTAAGATCATGCCTATTGCCGGGATTCCGAATTTTACAAGATTATTTAATAATTTCATTGTGAGAATAGTAAAAATGATTGAATCTAATTTGAAAACAGTCCTAAGGTCTAAAGTAGAGACAATAAAAAGCGTGGACTGAAACTTTATTTGTTATCCACGTATCGCCAAACACGTTGCAACCAAATAAGTAAAAGCCCACGTTATAAACGTGAGCGTCAACCTTTTACTTCTGGTTGCATTATACAAAATTGGCGATTTTGGATAACCGAAATATAAAGTTACGCTGTTTATTTAATATGTCTTTTTATCGTTATTACTTCATAGGCAAATTCATTTTCGTTTGATATACAAAAGTAATAATTAAATTTATAATTACAATATCATCTACATAAAACAAACTGACGTGATTATTCCTGTAGGAGAGCGTCCGCGATGCTCTCTTTCGTAAGGTCCGAAGATTTATGGCCAAACCACATCCATCTTAAATTTTCCAAACCCAATACGGTAGCCCTACGTTGCATCTCTGCTATAAACTCATCAGTGAAAATTTCAGTCAAAGGAATTGCCTTAGGCTCATCTTTCAAAGGTGCTAAAAACAGATAACCGTCGTAATTATCAGCATATTTGCCTGTTGCAGTATTATATTTTATTTCATAAATGCCGTCAAAAGGCTCATTGCCAAATGGGGACCCCGCTAACTTAAAACCGACCGGATGATTGCCATTTTTCTCAAAAGCAAGGTCAAAAATTCCTCCGCGTATAGCAGATTTATTCCCGCCGTGATTATCTCCGGGGAGAACATGTTGAAAAACGGTAAACACGTTTTCATTTCCAAGTCGTTCCGCAATTTGAGCTCCGGCGGTTAATGCATTCTCCTTTCCATACGCGGCAGAAGCAATTCCTAATTGCTTAGACTTATAAGCATGTGCACAGCCTACAAGAAACAAGTTATGTCTTGTGTCACCGGATTGCGTTATAGTATTCACAATCACATTAGCCATGTGGGTATTCCTATCTTCCTCCTCACGCGCTTCCGCACGACTTGTAATTGCCGAGTAAGGAATTTGATAATCGGCTAATACGACCCGGATTTTCTTTTCCCGAGGCAGCGAACGATTAATTTCCCATAGTTTACAGAGAAATTCAAACTCGCCTCTGTCCCACCAACCATTCAATTGTTCATCTTGGAATATCTTTATGATGATATTTGTATCAAGAGAGTCTGAGTTGAAGAATTTATCCATTAAAGATTGGTGATGCGATGGTAATTCCATAAAAACACACCCCACTACGTCTGGGAATTTTGGAAGTGATATAAGATTTTTCAGCATATCCCACGACACTTTTCTTCGATGATATTCACCATTGATTACAAGTTTATGCGATGTCAGCATATCAAGCATAAATTCTTGCGGAGAGGCAGTCACGTTGGAAAGATATTCGACAAATGGTGTCACATCATCGGGAAGATTATTTATAATCTCAATTCGTGGCAGATTATATAAAGCCATTGGAAGTTGTTCCAATAGTTTATCCTGTGCTTCGTTCGTATCATCAGCAATATCTTGACCTACATTTACCCATTGCCCATTTTCTATCCAGCAATTATTCAGTAAAACAAAATCTTCTCCATCGGTATGCGTTACAATACAACCTACCGAGTCACGATAGGTAACGATACAGTCAATTTGTTCATTAAGTATATAAGACCGTAATTCATCATCTACTACATCATCTTTTGCATTAGAATCATATAACTTCGATGAAGAAATTGCATTCCAATTCTCTCCTTTACCCGATAATCTTACCCAAGCTCTCGATAAATAATAGTTGAGAGGAGAAGAAAGATTGATGGAGTCAAGTTGAAATTCGTTAATATTTTTACCTATTTTTTCGACTTTGAAATCTTGAAAAGATTGGCTATAACATCCAATCCAGGAACCAAAGAATATCACGAAAAGTGAGATCAAACGTAGTAACATGATGATGAGTAATTAATTGTTTTGTGCAAAGATACGTATTTTAGAAAAACATCGCAACGATACAATCAGTTATCCATAATTATTGACGGGGCTGTATAGTGCTCTCCTAAGAGAAAGCATCGACAAAATCATAACATAACGCAGCGGGAGGCGACCAAGATAGGCCGCCTCCCGCAGATATTTTTCTTTTAACAAGAATCAGAACAGATGGATGCTGACGGTTAAGCCTGCCATAACTATGGCAACCATTGACATCAACTTAATGAGAATGTTAAGGCTGGGACCGGAAGTATCCTTAAATGGATCGCCCACAGTGTCACCCACTACTGTGGCTTTATGCACTTCACTACCTTTACCTCCGAAGTTTCCTTCTTCGATATATTTCTTGGCATTGTCCCATGCGCCACCGGAGTTAGCCATAAATATAGCAAGGACGAAACCTGCCGACAAACCGCCTACAAGCAAACCAATTACTCCCGGCACACCGAAAATCAGACCTACAATAATAGGCACGATAATAGCAAGTAACGAGGGGAAAATCATCTCACGTTGAGCACCCTTGGTGGAAATCTGTACGCAACGAGCATAATCAGGTTCAGCCTGACCGGTGAGTATACCTTTGATTTCACGGAACTGACGACGCACTTCCTCTACCATGTGTTGAGCCGCACGACCTACAGCATTCATAGTCAAACCACAGAACAAGAACGCCATCATGGCTCCGATAAACATACCGGAAAGCACTTTCGGACTCATCAGATTGACCTCAAAATATACCATGAAGTCAGAGAAAGAAGCATCATGGAGAGCAACTGCACGGTCACCGATCTGAATCATTGTCTCACCAAGACGGTCAAGACCTATACGTATTTCTTCTATATATGAAGCCAGGAGAGCAAGACCTGTAAGAGCGGCAGAACCGATAGCAAAACCTTTACCGGTAGCCGCAGTAGTATTACCGAGTGAATCAAGCGCATCTGTGCGACGGCGTACTTCTTCACCCAAGCCACTCATCTCAGCGTTACCGCCGGCATTATCAGCAATGGGACCATAAGCATCAGTAGCAAGAGTGATGCCCAAGGTAGAAAGCATACCGACAGCAGCTATGCCTATACCATAAAGACCCATACCAACATTTGTAAAATCAAAACCGGCAGCGAACCAATAAGACAGAATAATGCCTGCCACTACAGCGATTACAGGTACGGCTGTAGAAACCATACCAAGGCCAACACCGGAGATTATCACAGTAGCGGGTCCGGTCTTTCCGCTTTCCGCCAAACGACGGGTGGGCTTATAAGACTGTGATGTATAATATTCGGTAGACCGGCCGATAACTATACCTACAAGCAGACCGATTACAACGGCTGTACTGATAAGCGCCCAATTTTGAATCTGAAGCAACCACATTATAAGGAATGTAGCACCTACAATCAAAATCGAACTTAAATTAGTACCGAACGATAAAGCACCAAGAAGCTGCTTCATCTTGGCATTCTCATTAGTACGCACACAGAATATACCGATAATAGAAAGCAGAATACCTACAGCAGCGATAAGCATTGGAGCCATAACAGCTTTAGTCTGCATAGCCACGTCACCTGAAGAGATAAACGCAGCGGCACCAAGAGCAGAAGTGGCAAGGATTGAACCGCAATACGATTCATAAAGGTCAGCACCCATACCGGCAACGTCACCTACATTGTCACCTACGTTATCGGCAATTGTAGCCGGATTACGTGGGTCATCCTCAGGTATACCAGCTTCGACTTTACCGACCAGGTCAGCACCCACGTCGGCTGCCTTAGTGTAAATACCGCCACCGACACGAGCGAAAAGAGCCTGAGTACTTGCACCCATACCGAAAGTAAGCATAGTGGTGGTAATCATGCAAAGTTTGGCTGTGGCTGCGCCTTCCACATCAACTACGGCATCAAGTACAAGATACCAGAATGAGATGTCAAGAAGACCTAAACCAACCACCACCAGGCCCATCACTGCACCACTGCGAAAAGCTACACGAAGACCCGAATTAAGAGAGCGACGGGCAGCATTGGCTGTGCGGGCAGAAGCATAAGTGGCCGTCTTCATGCCGAGATAACCGGCAAGACCGGAAAAGAAGCCACCGGTAAGGAAAGCCACGGGCACCCAGTGATTCTGAAGGTCAAAGCCATAAGCCATGACAGCAAATATTACTACAAGTACCAAGAACACTATGCCAACAATTTTATATTGTTGTTTAAGATACGACATAGCTCCTTTACGAACGTGCGAAGCGATTTTTTTCATCAAATCCGTACCTTCGCTTTCTTTCATCATTCCGCGATAAAAGAACCAAGCAAATCCCAAAGCCAGCAATGCCGACGCAGGGACTAACCAAAACAACCAATTTTCCATGGTTTCAAATGATTTTTATTAAGTTAATTAAAATGTCAAATTTAGTGCAAAAATAGGCAAAATTTCACAATCCATCACACTTTAAGCCCCATTTCTGAAACTAAAGCTGACATTTTAGAACGTATTTGCTCATTACACAGATTTCCGATACTGCCTAAATGTGTGTGGTGAACTGACCGGGTGGGTTTATATTTTCCTTCCTGAACCTGCATACCTACCTTACGGTATGCATCGCGGAAGGGCATCCCTTCAGTTGCCAGCCGATTGACATCCTCTACCGTAAACAGATAGTCATAACGTGTATCCTCTATTATATTCTCATTAATAATAATATGCTCAAGCATGAAGGTACACATCTCAAAACAGGTCTTGAGAGTTTCAATAGCCGGAAACAGCACATCTTTCATCAACTGCAGATCTCGATTATAGCCAAGTGGAAGATTAGTCGTGAGATACCCTATTTCATCAGGCAAAGCCTGCAGACGATTACATTTACCACGCATAATCTCAAACACGTCGGGATTTTTCTTGTGTGGCATAATGCTCGACCCTGTAGTAAATTCATCGGGAAATGATATAAAACCGAAATTCCCGCACATCCACATACACACATCCATAGCAAAATGACCAAGTGTAGAAGCCATTGATGCCATAGCCATAGCCATACTACGCTCCGTTTTACCTCGACTCATTTGCGCTGCCACCACGTTGTAGTGCAGCGTTGGGAATTCAAGCAACCGTGTAGTCATAGCTCTGTCGAGCGGGAACGAAGAGCCATAACCGGCCGCCGAGCCGAGAGGATTCTGATTAGCAATACGGTATGCCGCTACAAGTATCTGCATATCATCTACCAGTGTTTCAGCATATGCACCAAACCACAATCCCATCGATGAAGGCATTGCTATCTGCAAATGTGTATATCCGGGCATCAATACATCGGAATACCTATCGCTCAATTGTTGCCATTTTTTGAATGTAGTCAGTGATGATTCTGCTATAAGCTGTATCTGATGACGAAGCATGAGTTTCAAATCCACGAGTACCTGGTCATTGCGTGAACGTCCGGCATGAATCTTTTTACCGATGTCACCCAGTTTGCGTGTCAACATAAATTCTACTTGCGAATGCACATCCTCCACACCTTCCTCTATAACAAATTCACCACGCTCAATTACATCAGCTATCTCTTTGAGTCCGGAACTCAATTGGTCCAACTCATCTTTTGTAAGCATCCCGATAGATTCAAGCATCGTGATGTGAGCCAACGAACCTTGCACATCATAGCGCGCCAACTGCAAATCAAGCTCCCTATCATTACCAACAGTAAATGCTTCTATCAATTTATCTGGTTCAAAACCTTTATTCCACAACTGCATATTTCATTAAATTTTCTATAAATAAGACATATTGCCTACACGCACTGTCAATCTCCTCAATCCTGATATATTCATCTGCCTTATGACTTCGCGAGGATTCTCCCGGCCCCATTTTAATCGATGGAATATCAGGCATCAATGCCATATCCGATGTAGTGGGGGAAACAAACATCTTTGCCCCGCTCGCCACAGCAGCTCTGACCAACAAATGATCTTCATCAATAGCTGAAGCCCTGACTCTTGTCGAGCGTGGTGTAACATCACTGCTCAATAAAGAATCGATAATTTCAACCACCTCTTCATTAGTAAATACATCAGTTGTACGGACATCAACTGTAAACTCACATTTATCAGGGACAACATTATGCTGAGTACCGGCCTTTATCATTGTTACTGCCATTGAGATCGGACCAAGGAGCGAACTTTCACGTTCAAATCTGAAATCCCTTAACTTAGCTATATCATCAATAGCCTTATATAAAGCATTTTCCCCCTCACACCGTGCCACATGTCCTGCTTTTCCATGAGCTACACAATCGAGCACTAACAGTCCGCGCTCACCCACGGCCACATTCATTCCGGTCGGTTCACCAACGAGAGCCATATCAGGGATAACGCCGCATTCAGCCAAATAAGGCAGAAACATACGCATTCCCCCCTCGCCCATCACTTCTTCCTGCGCAGTGATAGCCAAAACAATATTTACCGGCGTAACTGCATCATAATATTTAAGAAAAGTATTAATCAGACTCACTACTGAGGCTCCGGCATCATTACTTCCCAAACCGTATAACTTTCCTTCTTCAATATCGGGCGAAAAAGGATTACGTGTATAGCTGGCCACCGGTCTAACAGTATCTATATGTGAATTTAACAAAAGTGTAGGTCGCGATGAATTAAAACTTGGCTGCTTAACCCACACATTATTACCAATTCGCTGCGGTGAAGTGCCATATTCAAGTAATGTATTAAAAATCAAATCGGCAGCACAATCTTCCTGACGCGAAATCGACTCTACAGATATCAGACTTCGCAACAAATCTACCGGGGAGAAGTTTTTCAACGGCATATCACAGTAGCAACATTATCGAGCAGGTGAGAAGCATGCTTTATCACCACCTTCTCCACTCCGTTGTTAATCGCATTAAGTGCGTTGGTAATCTTTGGAATCATGCCTCCTGACACCACACCTGTAGACTTCAGCTCGGCAAAAACAGCTTCATCGATATATGGTATCACACTGTTGCTGTCGGCCGGATTACTCAACACACCGGGAAATTCAAAACAATACAACAAAGTAACCTGTCGCTGACTTGCCATGGCTATGGCAAGTGTAGAAGCCACAGTGTCGGCATTACAATTAAGCAACTGACCGTTACCATCTTGAACTATAGCACACAATACCGGCACGATATCATGATCAAGCATATCCGTAAGCAACGCAACATTCACTCCCTCGGCCGACAAATCACCTACAAATCCATAATCAACAGGTTTTGCCGGCCGACGCACACCGGTAATCACATGACCATCAGCCCCGGTCAAACCCAATGCATCTACACCGACAGCCTGAAGTTCGGCCACAACCCGTTTATTAACCAATCCGGCATAAACCATAGTAACCACTTCAAGAGTAGAAGCATCAGTCACACGACGCCCATCTATCATCACTGTTTTCAACCCTAAGGCGTCACTCAACCGAGTTGCTTCCTTACCTCCTCCATGGACCAAAAGTTTATCACCCGGCAATTTGCTAAAATCTTGAATAAACCGGTTCAGCAACTGCGGATTATCAACGACATTCCCTCCTATTTTAACTATAGTCAAAGACTTTTTCATAATGTCTCAAGCATTTTAGCGAGAACGGTCTGAGCAGATATCTCTCTATTGGCGGCTTCCGGTATGACAATACTGCGAGATGACTCGATAACATCATCAGATACTATCATATTCCTACGCACAGGCAGACAATGCATAAAATAAGCATTGTCAGTCAGAGCCATTGCTTCAGAAGTGACGGTCCAGGACTTATCGGCAGACAACACTTTACCATAATTATCGCCCATATATGCCGACCAGTTTTTAGCATAGATAAAATCAGCACCTTCAAAGGCTTTATCCCTGTCATATTCCACACGCGCCTTACCCACAAAAGCCGGATCAAGCTCGTAACCCTTCGGGTGCGTGATAACAAACTCATAGTCCGTTGCATTTATCCATTCGCAAAAAGAATTTGCCACAGCCTGGGGTAAAGCCTTAGGGTGGGGAGCCCAGGTAAGTACCACTTTCGGACGTTCCTTTGACTTAAATTCCTCTATAGTAATCAAGTCGGCAAATGACTGAAGCGGGTGACGTGTAGCTGCTTCCATACTTATTACGGGTCGACCACTGTAGTTGATAAACTGACTGAGTATCTTTTCATTATAATCAGATTCCTTATCCGTAAGCGAAGCAAATGACCGCACACCTATAATATCACAATAACTACCCATCACAGGTATAGCCTCAAGAAGATGCTCAGCCTTATCACCGTCCATAATCACACCACGCTCAGTCTCGAGTTTCCATGCTCCTTGATTAACATCAAGCACCATCACGTTCATGCCCAGATTCATAGCAGCTTTCTGTGTGCTCAGTCGAGTACGCAAACTCGAATTAAAAAACAACATCAGCAAAGTTTTATCTTGACCCAAATGCTTGTAGCCAAACCTATTATGCTTGATTTCAAGTGCATCTTTCACAGCTTGACGCCATGATCCTATATCATCAACACATGTAAATTTCTTCATTGCAATAATTTATCAAACTTTTTCACAAAATCATCGGCCATATCTGCGGTAAGAGTAAGGGCAGGAAGAATGCGTATGGTAGACTTCCCTGCCCCACCTGTAAATACCTGTTGTTCAAACAACAGACGCCGACGCATCTCCGACCCGTCGCCATTGACATCAAATCCAATCATCAATCCACGTCCGCGTAGATTAAGGGCTTCGGGACGCATCTCAAGAAGTGACATAAGATATTGTCCGACTTTCGCAGCATTTTCCACTAAATTTTCATCACGCATCACTTCGAGCACAGCTATTGCTGCAGCACAAGCAAGATGATTGCCTCCGAATGTCGTACCAAGCATACCTTTTTTTGCTTCTATATCCGGGGAAATCAGGACTGCCCCCATAGGAAAACCATTGGCAATACCTTTGGCGCAAGTGATAATATCAGGACGCAAATTACTGTATTGATGAGCAAAAAATCTACCCGTACGTCCATAACCCGATTGTATCTCGTCAGCAATCACCAAGGTACCATATTTATGAGCTACAGTACCTAACGATTCAAGAAACGCAGAATCCGGCACACGTATACCGGCCACTCCTTGAATACCTTCGATAATCACCGCGCAATACTCTTCAGTAGAAAGCAATCGTTCAACCTCTACGATATTGCCAAACTCACAAAAAGCAACATTGTCTGTGGCATTAAACGGCGACACAATCCTGGGATTATCCGTCAGCGCGACAGCGCCGGAAGTTCTGCCATGGAAAGCACCGGAAAAAGCTAATACCTTGGATCTTCCGGTTTGAAAAGATGCTAATTTTACGGCGTTTTCATTGGCCTCAGCACCGCTATTACATAAGAACAAAGCATAATCGGCATATCCACATATATCTCCCAACAATTGAGCGAGTTCAATCTGAAGCGAATTTTTCACCGAATTGGAATAAAACCCGAGTTTATTGAGTTGTTTGCTTACAGCCGATATATAATGCGGATGACCATGACCTATAGATATCACGGCATGCCCACCATACAGGTCAAGATATTTAGTTCCATCGGCAGTATAGACATAATTGCCGCGACCTACCACCGGCTCGATATCATATAATGAATATACGTCAAAAAGATTCATCTGTAAAAATAATTAGTATGTGGAAGCCTTAAGTTTCAATCCGGTGTCTTCCGGTAGTCCGAACATCAGATTCATATTCTGCACAGCCTGCCCGGATGCCCCCTTGAGAAGATTATCGACAGCGCTAGTTACGAGCAATCTATCACCGCTCTTTTCCAACGCTATCAGAGCTTTATTGGTATTTACGGCCATTTTCATGTCAAGGCTGCCGTCAACCACGTGGGTAAAACGACTTGCTGCATAAAAATCTTTGTAGAGTTTACGTATCTCTTCAATAGACAAATCGCAATGAGTATGTGCCATTACAAATATACCTCGTGCAAAATCACCGCGTACAGGCACAAAATTTAATTGCGATGTCATATCCGGCATCAGTTTCCGAAGTGTACGAATTATTTCAGCAAGATGCTGATGAGTAAATGCTTTATAAACCGAAAGATTATCGTTGCGCCAACTGAAATGAGTGGTAGCAGCCGGCTTTACGCCTGCACCGGTACTCCCGGTAATACCGGTTATCTGCACATCATCAGTCAACAATGATGCTTTAGCAAGTGGAAGCAAGGCCAGTTGGATAGCGGTAGCAAAACAACCCGGATTGGCTATACGGGCAGCCGAACGGATTAAATCAGCTTGCAGTTCGGGAAGCCCGTAGACATAATCGTATGATTCATCTCTGAAATCCTGAGCCAAATCGATTACTTTTAATCCGGCCGGATAGGAATGTTCAGCCCAAAATGCACTGCTGGCACCATGTCCGGAACATAGAAAAAGACAATCCAGACCGTCGAGGTTTATTTCACCACCATCAAAAAGCATATCAGTGTCGCCTACCAACGTAGGGTGAACAGAGGTAAGAGGTTCTCCACCATGCGATGATGAATATACTCTCACTATTTCCACTTCAGGGTGATTTACCAGCAGTCGAAGCAACTCTCCGGCCGTATAACCGGCACCACCTATTATGCCTGCTTTAATCATTTACTCCTGTCTCTTTTCCAATTACAGAATAATATATCTTCATCGGATTAGCCAGAATGGCAGTAAATCCCTTCACATCATCGGCAGTCCATGCTTTGTTTACCTCTCCATATTCGCCGAAATCATTATTCATCAAATCAAATGGAGTCTGCACGCCTACAAGAGTATAGCTATAAGGACGCAATGTCATTTCCACCTTACCAGTAACATACTGTTGGGTACTTTCGATAAACTTCTCCATATCGCGCATCACAGGGTCAAGATATTGCGCTTCATGCAAGAACATCCCGTACCACGTCGACAATTGCTCTTTCCAATAGGCTTGCCATTTAGTAAGAGTGTGCTTTTCAAGCATTTTATGTGCGGCAATAATCAGGACGGGGGCGGCTGCCTCAAAACCTACACGGCCTTTGATACCGATAATAGTATCACCGATGTGCATATCGCGACCAATACCATAGCGGCTGCCGATAGCTTCCACGGCCCGGATAGCATCCACAGGATTTTCATACTCTACACCGTTGACACCTACAGGTTCTCCCTTCTTAAATTCAATAACCAAAGTCGAAGGTTCGGTGGCGGTGACCTGCGAAGGATATGCGTGTTCGGGCAAAGTTTTTGCAGAATCAAGAGTCTCCTTTCCACCTACACTTGTGCCCCACAGGCCTTTGTTGATAGAATACTCCATCTTCTTGAAATCAGCTTCATAACCATGGTTGCGCAAATAGTCAATCTCATAATCACGAGTGAGTGTAAGATCTCGGGTGGGAGTAATAATCTCCATATCCGGAGCAAGTACCTTGAATGTCAAATCGAAACGCACCTGATCATTACCTGCACCTGTCGAACCGTGAGCCACAGCATCAGCACCGATAGCTTTAGCATGATTGATAATGGCTATAGCCTGAAATATACGCTCCGATGATACACTGATAGGATATACCCCTCCGCGAAGCACATTACCCGCAATCATATAGCGTATACTTTTATTGTAGTACTCATCTGTGACATCCAGTGTAGTGTGTGTGACGGCACCGAGTTTCTTGGCCTTTTCTTCAATTACAGCAAGCTCTTGCGGAGTAAAACCTCCAGTATTGGCAATAGCTGTATGCACTTCATAACCTAAATCTTCACTGAGATATTTTACACAAAATGAAGTATCAAGACCGCCGCTGAATGCAAGCAGCACTTTTTTCTTTTTATTTTCAGTTGTCATAATTATCGTAGGATTATTGCTTTCCAAGTTTTAATATTTTTCTAAACGTACCTTTTCGTTTTGGTTCGGTGTGCTCAGCCGGATCATAAAGCATCCCTGTGCAAAGACACATTTTCTTATTATTACGCATTAATATATCATAGTTGACACACCCTTGACATCCTTGCCAAAATTCCGCATCGTCCGTAAGCTCCGAAAATGTTACAGGCCGATACCCCATACGCGAATTTAACTTCATTACAGGAAGCGATGTAGTGATACTGAACAGTTTGGCAAACGGGAACCGTAGACGGGCCAATTCAAAAGTCTTGGCTTTAATCTTAGCTGCAAGTCCGCAATGACGGTATTCAGGATCAACAATCAAACCCGAGGTAGCTACAAAATCGCCATGACCCCAGCACTCTATATAGCTGAAGCCAACAAGTTTATCACCTTGCATAGCCACCACAGCCTTTCCACTGTTGATTTTTGCAGATATATATTCCGGAGAACGACGCGCTATACCTGTGCCTCGCTGTAACGCCGACTGATATATCAAATCACATATCAGCTCAGCATACTGAGCGTGTTCGGGAAGCGCATATTCCACACTTATGGTATCTTCACTCATTTCTATCGTGGATTAAATAAATATTCTTAAAAAATACACTACAAAGATAATTTGTATTTTTGGTATATTTATACATTTATGCAATTATCCCTGTTTTATTAAACTTTTTTACACATTCAGTATCATTTTTAGATTAAACGTGGTTTCAATAGGCACAAAAATGCTTAATTTTGCGGTCGCAAATCATTGAATACACACAATAATATGGCACAAAAACCATCGATACCTAAAGGTACGCGCGACTTCGGCACAGAAGAAATGGCGCGCCGCAATTATATATTCGACACTATTAAAGATGTGTTTCGACTTTATGGTTTCTCGCAAATAGAAACACCAGCTATGGAAAACCTGTCGACCCTGATGGGTAAATATGGTGAAGAAGGCGACAAACTGCTCTTCAAAATACTCAATTCGGGCAATTACCTCCAAAACGTAGAATCCACACTATTATCTCCGGATACGATACAAAAGCTCACTCCTCAGATAGCTGAAAAAGGTTTGCGCTACGACCTCACAGTACCTTTCGCCCGATATGTGGTCCAACACCGCAACGAATTGCAGATGCCGTTCAAACGCTATCAGATTCAGCCGGTATGGCGTGCCGATCGTCCGCAAAAAGGACGTTATCGAGAATTTTATCAATGTGATGCCGACATAGTCGGTTCCGATTCACTTATAAATGAAATTGAATTGCTGCAACTAATCGATGATGTATTCAGCCGATTGGGAATCCGTATTGTCATAAAGCTTAACAACCGCAAAATTCTTGCCGGTATAGCCGAACTTATAGGTGAACCCGACCGCTTAATTGACATCACGGTAGCCATAGATAAAATCGATAAAATAGGTCTTGACAAGGTATGTGAAGAGCTTGCAGAACGTGGCATAAAGGCTGAAGCTATAGAAATGCTTAAACCCATACTTTTAATAAGTGGCAGTTCAGAAGACCGCTTGACCAAACTCGGTCAGTTACTCGAGAAATCTGAAACAGGCAAAGAAGGCATTACCGAACTATGCACAATTATTAATGGTGTAAGCCGTCTCGGTGTTAAAGCCGAAATCGAATTAGATGTATCGCTTGCCCGCGGACTCAATTATTATACCGGCACAATCATCGAAGTAAAAGCAGCCGATGTAGCTATAGGCAGTATCACCGGTGGCGGCAGATACGATAACCTCACCGGAGTATTCGGTGTGGGAGGACTTTCCGGAGTAGGCATATCATTCGGTGCCGACCGTATTTACGACGTACTTAACACCTTGAATCTGTATCCTGCCACAACGCGTATTTCCACTAAAGTGATGTTTGCCAACCTCGGTGCGGCAGAAAGCATCGTATCGATGGAAATGCTCAAACAGATGCGCCGGCACGGCATTGCTGCTGAAATATATCCCGACGCAGTGAAAATGAAAAAACAGATGAGCTATGCCGACACACTCAAGATTCCTTACGTGGCTATAGTAGGAGAAACCGAGATGACTAACGGCACACTCACTCTGAAAGATATGAATGCAGGAACTCAGCAAACGGTGACTATAGACCAAGCGATTGCGCTTCTATCATAATCAAAAAAATCAGATTTTTCGATGATTTTATTTCATATTCACAAAAAATGGATTAACTTTGCAGCATTATGACACGATTTTATTCATATAGCTATTATGGATTTTATTTTTACCAAAAATAAAATCGGGCTATATATGAATATGAATTTAAGTTTAGAAAACGACTAATCAACCTATATATCCCGAGCTAAGTTAGTTCGGGATTTTTTATAATATGAAGCAGACTTTTACTATACAAGGAATAGCCGGTTGCTACCACGACGCTGCAGCACGAGAATATTTTGCCAAGCATCATCCGGATACAGATATCGAAATACTTGAATGCAACACCTTCCCGCAACTCTTTGAGCGTCTTGATTCCGATGCATCACTCAATGGAATTATTGCCATAGAGAACACTATTGCCGGACCTTTGCTCCAGAATCATGAATTGCTGCGCAAAAGCAATCTGATAATAGCAGGTGAACATAAAATGCGCATCTCCCATGTGCTTGCAGCACTCCCCGGACAGCGTTTATCAGACATCACGGAAGTCTGCTCACATCCTATGGCTCTTATGCAGTGCGAGCAATTTCTGCAATCGGTTCTACCTCAAGCCAAAATGACCGAAACATTCGATACTGCCGGGTCAGCCCGGGATATAGCCGCTGCCGGCACCATGGGACAAGCCGCCATCTGTGGACTTTATGCCGCCGAACTTTATGGGCTTGAGGTTCTTGCAAAAAATATAGAGACCAACAAACGAAATTTCACCCGATTTCTGATTCTGGCCGATAAATATTCGACCGGCACCCATAAAAACGATAAAGATGTCGATAAAGCATCAATAGTATTTACACTCCCGCACTCCAAAGGCGCGCTATCAAAAGTACTGACCATTCTCTCCTTTTACGACATCAATCTGACAAAGATACAATCCACTCCTATTATCGGACGCGAATGGGAATATCGCTTTTACGTAGACCTTACATTTGACAGCTACGCCCGCTATCTCCAGGCTATAAATGCCGTACGTCCGCTGCTCACCGATTATAAATCCCTCGGACAATATAAAGAATGTGACAATGAAATCTGACGCATCAACCATAACACCTGCCAACAGACTCCAATCCACAGGAGAATACTACTTTTCTCGCAAACTGCGTGAAATAGCCCAACTCAAAAACCAAGGACATGATATAATCTCCTTAGGTATAGGGGGGCCTGACAGACCGCCACATCAAAGCGTCATCGATACGTTATGTGCCGAATCGCAAAATCCTTCAGCTCACAGCTACCAAAACTCAAGAAGCATACCCGAATTACGCAACGCTTTCTGCGAGTGGTACGAGAAATATTATCATGTTGATATCAATCCTGAAACCGAGCTACTTCCCCTTATAGGATCTAAAGAAGGTGTGCTGCACATCTCACTTGCATTTCTTAATCCCGGCGACGGTGTGTTAATTCCTGACCCCGGCTATCCTACTTATTCCTCCGTGAGCCGACTTATTGGAGCTCAACTTTATACTTATCCCCTCACGGAAAGCAACGGTTGGTATCCCGACTTTGATGCACTTGAGCAACTGCCTCTCGAACAGATAAAATTAATGTGGCTCAACTACACCCATATGCCTACAGGAACTCCGGCCACACGTCAACTATTTGAGCGAGCCGTAGCTTTCGGCAAAAAACATGGCATAGTAATCGTACATGACAATCCCTACAGCTTCATTCTCAACGACAATCCACTAAGCATCATGCAAATCCCCGGAGCCAAAGATATCGCTATTGAGCTCAATTCGCTAAGCAAAAGTCACAATATGGCAGGCTGGCGTATGGCTATGGTTACTTCAAATCCGCAATTTATATCATGGATATTGCAAATCAAATCCAACATCGATTCCGGTCAATTTCGCCCTGCAATGTTGGCCGCAGTCAAAGCCCTGCAATTACCTCAGGAATGGTATCGCGAACTCAATGAAATGTATGGCAGACGGCGTGCTGTTGCTGAAAAAATCATGGACGTCCTCGGGTGTGAATATTCACCCTCACAAAAAGGCTTATTCCTTTGGGGTAAAGTACCATCAAACTATACCGACGGAGCTGCTTTAGCCGACAAGCTACTTTACGAAGCTGATATATTTGTTACACCGGGCTTTATATTCGGTTCGCAAGGCACACAATATATCCGTATTTCACTCTGCGCCGATGTCGAGGCTCTCACGTCAGCACTTAATCGAATAAACAACTTAATCACCAAATAACAATGAAAAATATTTCACCTCTAAAATTTCCCGGTGTAGACTCAAGTCAGCCGATTATTATAGCCGGTCCATGTAGCGCCGAAACACGCCAACAAGTAATCGATACTGCAAAAGCCCTTTCAGAAACCGGCATCAAAATTTTTCGTGCAGGAATCTGGAAACCACGTACCAAACCAGGTGGATTTGAAGGTATCGGTACAGAAGGGCTACAATGGCTGAAAGAAGTAAAAGATACCACCGGAATGCTTATCTCCACAGAAGTTGCTACTCGTGCTCACGTTGAAGAAGTGCTTGACGCCGGAGTGGATATTCTTTGGATCGGAGCCCGTACATCGGCCAATCCTTTTGCCACACAAGAAATTGCCGATGCCATTGCCGAAAGAGGACGCACAGATATCCCTGTGCTGGTCAAAAATCCTATTAATCCGGATATCGAACTGTGGGTAGGTGCATTAGAACGCTTTTTTAACGCCGGAATACACAATCTCGGAGCTATCCATCGAGGATTCAGCACCTATGGCAAACATCTGTACCGCAATATGCCCCAATGGCGTATTCCCATCGAACTCCGACTGCGTTTCCCTTCGATGACAATTTTCTGTGACCCGTCGCATATAGGTGGTAAACGCGAGCTCGTGGCTCCTCTTTCGCAACAAGCCATGGATATGGGGTTCAACGGTCTCATCATTGAATCACACTGTTCTCCCGACCAAGCATGGAGTGATGCGGCACAGCAGATTACACCCGAGATACTCAATTTCATACTCAATACCCTGGTAGTACGCGACACTTCCACCACTACCGAAAGCCTCACTCTGCTGCGTCAGCAGATTGACCGTATAGATAACGAACTGCTCGAAATACTTAGCCGGCGTATGGCAGTGTCACGCGACATCGGCCGTTATAAAAAAGAGCATCGAATGACTGTGGTACAACCGGGACGCTATAATGACATAATCAATTCACGTATCGAATTGGCAAAAAAAATGAGTATCGGCGAAGACTTTATGAAAGCAGTATTGCTTGCCATTCATGATGAATCGGTGCGTCAGCAGATAGAGATAGTACAAGACAGAGCAAAATAAATAATCCGTCATTTAGAATAAAATGAAAATACTTATACTCGGAGCCGGGAAAATGGGTACATTTTTTTCCGACCTCCTCTCTCCTCATCATCATGTAGGTATCTACGATCCCGACCCTGCAAAACTGCGCTTCACATACGGTGCCGAGCGCTTTAGCGATGTCAACGATATCGACACCTTTGCTCCGCAAATGATTATCAACGCCGCTACTGTGCGCTATACAATCGATGCCTTCCGCAACATAATGTCGCATATACCCGACAACTGCATCTTATCCGACATCGCCTCCGTAAAAACAGGATTACCTGAATTTTATGCTGAGTGCAAACACAGATATGTATCTACTCACCCTATGTTCGGCCCTACGTTTGCCTCTTTGAGCAATCTTGAAAATGAAAATGCCATAATCATCACCGAAGGCGATGAAGAAGGACGGAAATTCTTTCACGACCTATATGATTCCCTTCATCTCAACATTGCCGAATACACATTTGCCGAACATGACCTTACCATAGCCTATTCCCTCTCCATTCCTTTTGCTTCCACACTCGTGTTTGCCTCGGTAATGAAACATCAGGAAGCACCCGGAACCACCTTTAAGCGCCATAAGCGCATCGCCGACGGACTGATGAGCGAAGATGACTACCTGCTCAGTGAAATACTGTTTAATCCTCACACATCCGAGCAACTTGAGAAAATCCAGCAACAACTAAAGATACTTCAGACAATTGTCGATACTCACGACAGCGAAGGTATGAAATATTATCTCGACCGCGTCCGCCAAAATCTAAAATAAAGTATTAACTTTGTGGTGTGATGAGCGAAGAAAAACTTAAGTCATCGGCCAAAAATATTTTCACCGGGTATCTTACGCGTCAACGTTTGAGAAAGACACCCGAGCGGTTTGCTATCCTGGATACAGTGATGAGCACTCCCTCACATTTCTCTATCAACGGCTTACATGCAGCTCTTGACAGCGAGGGCTACCATGTGAGCCGTGCTACAATATACAATACTATCGTACTGCTTATCGATGCCGGACTTGTTCGGCGCAACGCTTTCAACAACGGCACTCCCCGCTATGAAAAAATCACCGGCCTGACCAAGCACTATCATCTGGTGTGCACCAAATGTGGCAAAATCAAAGAAGTGAAAGATGCCGAGCTCGATATCTTTCTTGCATCGCGCCGCTACGCAAAATTTCACCCGGTGTTTGCCGATGTATATATTCACGGCATCTGCTCACGATGTATGCGCAAATCACAAAAAATGTGACTAATAATTGATTATTCAATCTCTTTATAACTTACATAAAATGAAAATAGACGTATTGCTCGGACTCCAATGGGGCGATGAAGGTAAAGGCAAAGTGGTAGATGTACTTACTCCTCACTATGATATCATAGCACGCTTTCAAGGCGGCCCTAATGCCGGCCACACATTGGAATTTGAAGGCAAGAAATATGTGCTCCGCTCCATTCCCTCCGGTATTTTTCAGCATGGCCAAACCAATCTGATAGGCAATGGCGTTGTGCTTGACCCGGTATTGTTTCGCCAAGAAGCGGAAGCTCTTGAAAAATCAGGTGTAGACTTGAAAAACATATTAAAAATATCAAAGAAGGTGCATCTGATTCTCCCTACCCATCGTCTGCTCGATGCCGCCAACGAAAAATCAAAAGGCAGCGCAAAAATCGGAACTACAGGCAAAGGTATCGGTCCGACATACACCGATAAGATTAGTCGCAACGGGGTGCGTTTAGGCGACACTCTCACTCCTGACTTTGCCGAACGTTATGCCGCTGCCCGCGACCGCCATCTTCGCATGCTCAAATCTATGGGCGAGAATCCGGATATAAGCACTCTTGAAAAAGATTGGTTCGATGCCATAGAATATATCAAAGAATATGACATAATCGATTCTGAACACTACATCAATAATCAGCTTAAAGAAGGTAAAACCGTGCTGTGTGAAGGAGCTCAAGGCTCAATGCTTGACATCGATTTTGGATCATATCCCTTCGTCACTTCTTCCAATACGGTCACCGCCGGTGCCTGCACCGGTCTGGGTGTCGCTCCCAATAAAATCAACGATGTGTTTGGTATATTCAAAGCCTATTGCACACGTGTGGGCAGCGGTCCCTTCCCCACAGAGCTTTTTGATGAAACAGGTAAAACCATTCGCGATTTAGGACATGAATATGGAGCCGTCACCGGACGTGAACGTCGTTGCGGCTGGGTCGATCTGGTAGCGCTTCGCTATGCTATTATGATCAACGGTGTAACCCGTCTGATAATGATGAAGAGTGATGTGCTTGATAACTTCAAAGAGATAAAAGCGTGCACCGCCTACTCTATCGACGGCAAAATCACCCGCGACTTCCCCTATACAGTTGATACCGACAACATAACTCCCATATATACCACTCTTCCCGGCTGGTGTACCGACATGACCTCCATGAAATCAGCTGACCAATTCCCGAAAGAGTTTACAGACTACGTTGCCTTTCTGGAAAAGGAACTTGGAGTACCCATCACCATAGTTTCTGTTGGTCCTGACCGCGAGCAAACAATCTTCCTCAACAAATAATCATCTCTCAATCAACCTTATATCATGGCTAAAATCAAACCATTCAAAGGTATACGCCCGCCTCGCGAACTTGTTACCAAAGTAGCTTCGCGTCCCTACGATGTCCTTAATTCTGAAGAAGCAAGAACTGAAGCCGAAGGTAATCCCATGTCGCTTTACCATATCATAAAGCCAGAGATTGATTTTGCTCCCGGCACAGATGAACATTCTCCGGAAGTTTATGACCGGGCTGTAACAAATTATCAGGCTTTTCTTACCAATAACTGGCTTGTGCAAGATCCCGACGAACGCTATTACATCTATGCTCAGACCATGGATGGCCGCACGCAGTACGGATTTGTAATAGCAGCAAGTGTGGAGGATTATATGGAACAGCGCATAAAGAAACATGAGCTTACTCGACGCGACAAAGAGGAAGACCGCATGAAGCACGTACGTATCAATAATGCCAACATCGAACCGGTATTTTTCGCTTTTCCAGATAACGCGCGACTCCAACAAATCATCGACAAAGTAACCTCATCTGAAGCTGAATATGACTTCACAGCACCTGACGGATTCGGCCATCATTTTTGGTTAATCAACGATCCGTCCGATATAGAAACCATCACAGCTGAATTTGCCGGAATGCCCGCGCTATATATAGCCGACGGTCATCATCGCACAGCTGCCGCAGCCTTGGTGGGCAACGAGAAAGCTCAGCAAAATCCGAACCACACAGGTGATGAAGAATACAATTATTTTCTCGCAGTAGCATTTCCCGCCTCGCAACTTCGCATAATCGACTACAATCGTGTGGTGCGCGACCTCAACGGACTTACTCCAGCGCAATTTCTTGAAGCACTCAAAAAAGACTTCGATGTTAAGGAGATGGGCACTGAAATATATAAACCGAGCCGTTTACATAATTTCTCACTCTATCTTGACGGCAAATGGTATTCTCTCACTCCCTACGAAGGTCGCTACAACGACAATGATCCCATAGGTATACTCGATGTGACCATCTCAAGTGATTTGATTCTTCGTGATATATTAGGTATCACCGATTTGCGCTCTGACAAACGGATAGATTTCGTTGGCGGCATCCGCGGATTGGGTGAGCTGAAACGTCGTGTTGATTCAGGTGAAATGGCCATGGCTCTTGCCCTCTATCCGGTATCGATGAAACAACTGATGGATATCGCTGACACCGGCAACATCATGCCACCAAAGACCACCTGGTTTGAGCCGAAACTTCGCTCAGGATTAATTATCCATTCTCTTGACTGACCATAGATTGAGCACAATATTACATACTGATGTATTTCGCATCACTCCGGGCTGCTATCTCAAGATAGCAGCCTCGGCTCTATTATCACGTATTGCTTTAGGAATTTCTATCTTAATAGTAATCTTTGGCTTAGCATCTATTTCCGACATTCGCTTTGCATTGGTGCTGCTCATTATCTTGTTCCTCATAGTCCCTTTTGTCATCTTCCATATCTACTATTCACGATTACTCACTAAAGAGGCACAACGCATGATTACACCAAAATCATGCACAATCAAACCCGGTGAATATATCTGCATCACTTATCGTACTGCCGATGAAGCAAATTCAGCACCGGCCCCCGACACAATCACATGGTCTATGATAAAAAATATACACATTAATCGTCAGCTGCTGATTGTTGCATTGCACACTTCTTCCTCCCCCCTTATCATTCCGCTTACAGCATTTGAATTTCAAGACCAGGCTCTAAATCTGGTAACTGAAGATTCATACAATGAGTAACTGAATTTATACTATATCCAAATTACTACCTGATTATAAGTATACGAGCTGAAAAAAGAAATTTATTCTTAATTTTGCCATAAGCAATATTCATTTTCGTATGCAGAACACCACTACATCTATCGACCGCGAAGCCGTCAAAATCACACGTCACGTCACTTGGGTAGGATTTTGGTGCAACATAGCATTAGGTATCGCAAAAATCTTTGCGGGTATCGCCGGACGTTCAGGCGCGGTCATTGCCGACGGCGTGCATTCGCTGTCAGATTTCTTTACTGATGTAGTGGTACTGGTGATGGTGCGTATAAGCCGCAAAGGTATCAACCGGCGGTATCAATATGGCCACGGAAAATACGAAACTTTTGCTACTATGATAATCGCAGTCAGCTTACTGATAGTAGGCATATTCCTCTTTTGGGAGGCGCTGCAGAAAATCATCGAGACTCTACAAGGTATCCCTATCGAAAAACCGGGATATATAGCTCTGATTATGTGTGCCCTGAGTATCATTGTCAAAGAATGGCTTTTCCGATACACTCGTGCCGCAGGTCAACGAATCAACTCGGCAGCCCTGATAGCCAATGCCTGGCATCATCGCAGCGATTCCTTCTCATCGATAGCAACACTCTTAGGTGTGTCAGGCGCTATGTTCTTAGGAGAGCATTGGCGCATACTTGATCCTATCGCGGCTATGATAGTGGCCATACTGATTGCCGTAGTGTCAATAAAGCTGGCTCTGCCATCAATTCGTGAACTGCTTGAAGTTTCTCTGCCTGAAGAAGTCGAATCAGCTATTAAAGATGAAGTACACCGGACTCCGGGTGTAATCACCTTTCACCATCTACGCACACGTCGCAACGGTAATACAATCATAGTCGATATCGACATCAAGGTAGCTCCTGATATGTCGGTAGTCAATGCCCATTCAATAGCCACACTGGTAGAAAAACGTATCTCCGCTCGTATGGGCGGAGATTACAAATCTATCGTAACCACTCACATAGAGCCGTACAAAGGTGAAGCAATTCTCCCCGACGGCTCATGTAAATAAACGTATCTATTCTGCGTTGTTCTTCAGCCAGTCAGTCCGCACTTTATCCGGCAAATGCTTCACACTGAAGTTTGAAAAAGTCACATTAAACCCATCACCGTCAGGACAAGCTGCCATCATGCCTATTTTTACAGGCTGATTCGCCTCAAGCCATGCATTACGCATAAGAGTATATTCTTTATCATCAAACGAATAGAATATTTCCACAGCATCAAGCCGTCGTACTGCTTTAATCCACAATTCTTTCACCGGACGATCAAGTGCAATCACGCTCCAATCTGAGGTGTGGTGTGTAACCACAGTACTAAGATTATACTTGCCGTCCACGAATTCAATGCCCGTCTTGATATAATTCTCATGATCAATACGAATCATCATGCCGGCCTGATCGAATCTCACTTTATAATCACCTGACACTTTCACTTTTGCCTCAAATTCCCCACCATATTCAGCGTAATAAAACGGAGCGTCATCAACCGTGAAACCATAGTGTGAGATACGCCAATAATCACTTTTCGGCGTAACGGCCATAGTCAGCTTGCCATCATTAATCGTCCAATCGGCCGGTTCGTTAAACCAATTCATCTTTTCCAAAGTCTGAGCCTGCACACCAAAAGCTGCGGCAAGACCAAACGTCAATGTAAACAAAAATTTTTTCATACCTGATATGATATAATTATCGATTCTAAAATATTAATTTTGCGACTAAGTAATTATTTACTACAAAATTACTATCTCATTTTGTAATCGTCAATAATTATAAATAACCATTTTCACCATGAGCCACCGCAACAAATTAGAAAATATATTTACCAACCAGGACTTCTCGCCTGAATCATCGACATCAACTTTAGTCTATGATTATGCTAAAGCCATGTCGGAAATAGAAAAATGTGTGGTGGTAGTAAGCGATTTGCATTCCGAGATAAGCCGCATATTCAACGGGAAATATGCCTCAATGATGGGACTTTCACTCAATTCTACCGAAAGTTCTATCTGGGAAAAAGAAATTCTGAACAATATTCCTGAAACGGAACGCGAAGAAAAATATCTTGCAGAATTACGATTCTATAATTTTCTTCTCCAACTTCCACACTCGCGGCGATCCGATTATTATCTCGCCTCACACCTGCGCTATCGCGCTAACGACAATCATCTGATTGAGATACTCCACCGCATGTATTATTGGTACGATGACAACTCATCAGCCATACGCTACGGTATATGCCTTTATAGTCCCCTTGTATTTTGCCTTCCCGCTAAAAGCATGGCTATAAACACTCTCACAGGCGAATGGACAGAACTATCCTCCGCATCTGACACAAACATACTTAGTGCACGCGAAAAACAAGTACTGACTTTGATTGACCGCGGACTGACCAGCAATGCCATCGCTGACAAACTTTGCGTGAGCAAAAACACCGTAAGCCGTCATCGTCAGCAAATAATCGCCAAACTGCAAGTAAAAAATTCTACTGAGGCGTGCCGGCTTGCATCAAAGCTCCATATTATATGACAGATTATAGTTGAAGCAAAGATGAGCCGCTGTCGGAATTATTAAGCGAGCGACGTGATGAACGGAATATAGAGCCAAAATCTGTGGTATAGCTTACCGTAAGCGTCACCATATTTCCATTGTGTTTTATATAGCGGTCGCGGGTAGCCGGATTCACGGCTGAATAACTCCATGACGGATATTGAGTGCCTTTCTTTTCAAACATATACATCCAGTTCACGCCCACGGTCCAATGCTTGTTGGGGTTATACTCAAAGCTAAGTGCATCCCCGTTTTCGTTCTTGTCAACTGTCTGTCCGATAAGATATTTGCCCGGAATTGTACGCCAGTATGAAATTGTATACGGGCCATGATTCCACCATAAAGTAAACGAACCATACCAACTATTGAGATGATGAATCCAGCCTTGTCCACTCATCACATAATGAGCATAACTTATATACAGATTAGCTCCAAATCCTGCGATATCACTTATTTTAAGATTTAAGCCGGCAGTAGTATACCATGCTTTGCGAGCATTGATTGTCTGTGATAGAAACATCTTGTCACCGAGATATACTACCTCATTTGTAGCACAATCATTTAGTCTTTTATAATTAATAAGCAGCGATGCATTAAACTTCTTATATCTGTAAGATGGCATCAACTGATAGAGAAACACATCACTTACTTTCAGATTAGGATTACCGTTTGAAATCAGGTAAGGCGTCTGCTGCTGAGGATAGTCGGTAAGAGCACTGAGTGATGGTATGATTGGAGAATACTGAAACGCTCCTACCAGATTCCATTTAGAAGAAATGTTCCACGAAAATTGAACGGTGGATATGTTGCGTATGAAATTGCGTCGGTTGAAGTCATTTTTAATCCAATACATCTTAGCTCCGGAAGATACAGAAAAATACACCTTGTTGACTTGTTGGCCAAGACGCGCATAGAAATAGTTATTGTTTTCAGTCAGCAACGGTTTATAATCAGATGAAAGGTATGTATTTACACTATGAGATACAGTATTCTGATATCCGACTGAAAGCGATGTTTTTGCTGAGAACTGATGTATGTAACTTATTTCACTGATAAGTGACCGGCGACGACTATCTACGTCCATATTGTAATTGTCAACATTTCCGTCGGAAAACTTATATTCGTTGCTACGACGATAATCGTTGTAGGCCAAAGTTCCCACCACCTGGAATTCGAGCGCATTTTTTTCATTGAAATCACGTTTGAAAAAAAGATCGATTGACGGAGTCAACTCTTTTTGACTCGATAAATTATAGTTTGTATAGTTTCCCAGAACATCATCGCTCGTAGAGCCTATCAGTCTACGGCGTGTACTGTAGGGAGTCAATCGCAAAGCTGCTGAAAAAAGAGTATTTATATTAGGACTGTAATCATATTTAACACTCACATTATGCGTATGATAATTAAAAGGATTGCGATCAGTCGATGTCATGTCCATACGGAAATCATCGCCTATATAACTCTCCTTGGAATAATCATATACCTCACTGTAATTGCGCCACGACGGACTATATTTAATGGTAAACTGCGATGGACCCTGATGATATGAAGTGTTTATGTTGGCATCTACAAAAACTGTATTGACTGCGCTACGTCCCCACATATATATTTGGCCACCGTCATCGCGTTTTTTTAACGTAATGCTTATCAAGCCCACATGGCCTCGGTCGGCATAGCGAGCAGGCGTGATTCTTGAAAATTCTATCTTTGCTATATCTTTAGGCTGCAAAGTGTTGAAATCATCAATTGTGGAGGGTATACCATTGATTAGTATCAGCGGAGTTCCACCATCGACCGACAGAGTGCGATTAATCGGATTTGCTTCAAGTCCGGCCAGCGGGAGTTTTTGAAACAAACTTACGGAAGTAGCCGATGACTTTATATCGCTTTCAGAAGGAAACACAATAGTCCGGCCACGTGCATCGACAGTGGCATTAGCTGTAAACTCCACACCCTCCAGCGTCAAACCTTCAACAATATATACAGTGCCAACCGACACATTTTTACCCGATTCAATCATTATGGAAGTCGTATTGTAACCGGTCATTGACACATCGAGGCGTATTTTGGATTTAATCGGCGTGTTAATTTCAAATTCGCCACGTGAATTTGTCAACACCCCCTCTATCATTTTTCCATCGCTATAAAGACGACATAAAGCACTCTCTACAACTGTGGAATCCTTATCCGAACGAACTTCTCCGGTGATAGTTCTGGCAAAAACGCCATTAATCGACAGCAATGCGACTGCGGCTAACAACAATTTACGAAACATAGCAAACTTCTTTTTCAAATTTTACATTCTTACACATAAGACGCAAAAAAACTAAAATTGTGACACCCTATTGCAAAAAAACGTTTCCACTCATCTCTGCTACATTTTGCCAGAGAAAGCAAACAAATTACAGACTCAACTCCTGACGGACACGGCGCGAAAGTTTTTTCACAATAAGATTGTAAGCCGCTATAATTAGTTCACGAATCATAGTCTCAGGTATATCAGACTCGAGTTTTACCCCAAGCCAATGGTTCTTATTCATGTGCCATGCCGGGCAAGCACCTTCATACCTTTCCTGCATTTCAACAATAATTTCAGGCGAAGCCTTCAAGTTACAACGCTTCTCCTCAAGATCCAGCAACACAAACCACTTACCGGCCACTGTATATGTGATAAGATTCTGATATTGTGGTTCTTTCCAAGGAGCATTCTCCTCTGCACAAGGCATTTCCAGACACGCTGTCCTGAAATCTTCAAGATTCATAAAATACCGTCCCTATCGTTTTTTATTACCTTTAAGCACTCTGAACGACTCACATATAAATGTACAAATTTAACCAAATTTCCGAATTTACATAGCATCGACACAATATTTAACAAAATTACCAAGATATGTATTGATTACTGCCGCTCCACTACACCTCGGGAAATGAACTATCCACCTATATTCTTATAAACCACAGAGCATAATATACAATAAAAAACGCCAATACATTCCTATGTTTTTAGTAATAATAATTAGCGTTTCAACTTGCTTACCGGGAGGCATACAATTGTCTCGACGGCAGGGGGTATCGTAAAAAATCGCTCGCCAAAGCCGGAAGCAATGACGAGCGATGAAGTATGATTTCTAAGAAATTATTCTTTAGCGTCAAGCATAGAGAGCGCGAAGGAATAGGCACCGATAGAAATAGCTTTGCTTGCACCAAGTTTGGTGATAGCCACACCTGTGCATTTCATCGGGTCGTATATCACTGTACGGTCTGAACCATATACTTTGATAGGACGCGCTGCACCATGAGCAAATTTCACAAATTCTTCTTCATCGTCAAGGTCAAATACCTTTTCGGGTAAGCGTGGTATCTCCTCTCCTTTTATAGAGTGAAGCACACCGCGAAGCTGCTCGAGCAGTGCCGGCATAAAATATTTCTTTGCGCCGGTAAGACCACCGCCTATCACCACAAGTGAATCGGTGAGGGTGACGGCTGTAGCTATGGCATCGCCTGCCACTTCACCGAACACACGGAAGGCTTCTATAGCTGCTTCACGATTGCCGGGAATTTTACCATCAGCTATATCGCAGATATCTTTAGGCTCAAAAGTATGGTTGATATCGCCGGATTTTTCGGCATACACACGCTTGATGGCGCGGATTGCAACACCCTCTTCCACGAATACCTCGGGGTGATGTTTGTGACGGAGGCAGAAGGTCTCGGCAGCAGAGTTGTTACCTCGGTTGAGACGGTTATCAATCACCATGCCCATGCCGAAACCGGTGCCGAAGGTATAGCCAAGCAAGTTGGTGTAATGCTTGGAACTTCCCATCGATGCAAGACGATTATTGATTTCGGGAAGGATACCGCCTATAGCTTCACCATAGGCGTAAAGGTCGCCGTCGTTGTTGATGAATACGGGGATATGGAATGTATCTTCAAGAAACGGACCAAGAGCTACACCATTGCGAAATGACGGAAAGTTGGGCAGATAACCACCTATGATACCATTGGGGTAATCAGCCGGACCGGGAAATGCGAAACTGATAGCCACCGGCTCCTGATCGAGCTTGCTTATCACTTGCTTGAACCCATCGACCATAGTGGCAAGACATTTGTCAAGATCCTGCGCATTGGAAGGCAAAGTGATAGGGTCAACAATAAACTCATTGGACTGCATGGCTCCGAACACCAGGTTAGTACCACCGGCATCGAGCGTGATTACAATACGTTTGTCGAATTTATACATTAGGGTTAGATTTAGGTGTTAGTATTAATTAGGGCAAATTTAGTTATTAAATAGCAGTAACACAAATTTTATTCGGACTGTGCCTTGCGCCGGCTCACTTTATCCGGATTTTTAGCGATAAATTCTTTCCATGACCGGCACCCTTTGTCGAATTGCGGACGCGATGACTCATAGAAATGACACAGCGCTGCAGCTAAAGCGTCGGTAGCATCAAGCAGTTCGGGCATTTCGGCTTCATTAAGGTGAAGTTCACGGCGTAGCATCTCCTTGACTTGCTCCTTCGATGCAGCTCCATTGCCTGTGATTGCCATCTTGATTTTGCGTGGTTCATATTCGGTAATCGGCACCTGACGCGACAGTGCGGCAGCCATAGCTACCCCCTGCGCCCTGCCCAATTTGAGCATCGACTGAACATTTTTTCCAAAAAACGGTGCTTCAATAGCCATTTCATCAGGCATATACTGTTCGACAAGCCCAAGCACACGAGTATAGATACGATTTAATCGCATATAATGACTCTCAAACTTATTGAGCTGAATCACACCCATAGCTATACTATGGGGTTTCTTGCCTTTAATGCCTAGTATGCCGTAACCCATGATATTGGTACCCGGGTCGATACCTATTATTATTCGATCAAATTCAGCTAACGGCATACGGGCGCAATACTTGAAGAAGTGTAACAAAATAGGGCAACAGATTGGGTTGATTAGAACACAACTGCCCATAGCGCTCAGCAAATATATCTGTAAACCATTGGCTTACCGCTGTTTCTGACTCAGCAAACCACTGCAAGGCATAAGATTTCGCATTATCAGCGACTTCCTCTTCGGAATCAACAGGCATCATAACCCGGCTGAATACAACTCGGGAATCCGAAGGTAGAGCAGCCTTTTCGGCCATGAAAAAATTGTTGTCAATCCACTGCAGAAACTTCTGTTCGATTTCTGCACTGACACAAAAGGTTATATTACAAAGTATCATTTCCGTCGTTATTTTCTTTTCTTAAACTTTCCAGCGATAAAACGGGGAATAAAACTGATATGCCTCCACAATGCCACAGGCAAACCATAATAATGACGCATAATCCTGAACCGCTCAAGCAACGACTTGCGGTGATTGGCCGTAGTCACGCCCTCGCTGAGGTAATCTATCAGCACCTGAGGTATATAGCAATTACGCTCTGACTTCTGCAAACAACGTATACACCACTCATAGTCAGCCGAAAAACGATAATCAAGATTATACTCGGGAGTAATGTCGCGACGAGCCACAAAGGCTTGATGACACACCAACATACCACGAGAGAAATCGCGAACCGAAAGATGCTCAGGTGCTGAAAGATGCCTGCTTCCGAGACGTTTACCTAAAGCATCAACTATATCAGTCTGTCCATATATCACCCCGGGAAAATCATTATCTACTATACTGCGGGCTATAACTGCCAACGTGTCGGTATCATGAAACTTATCTCCGGCATTGAGATATATCAGATATCGGCCCCGAGCTAAATCACGGCCCTTATTCATTGCATCGTAAATACCTCGGTCGCGCTCACTCTTCACAATAAGTCGCTCATTGGCAAAGTTATTGACCGCTTCAAGTGTGGAATCCTGTGATGCCCCGTCGATAATCAGATGCTCATAATCAGTCAGCGACTGCTCTGCAACGCTACGCAAAGTCACTTCTACGGTCGATGCGGCATTATAAGTAACTGTAATTATAGAAAAGAGCGGTGACATGATCAAAACAAATTATAAAAAGCAAGACAAAATAGCTATAGCACAAAGATACGTAAAAGTCGCAGATTTTTTGTAATTTTGCATTCCGAAAATTTCAAGGTAAAAAATATGATTTCAGTCAACAATTTAGGGATACAATTTGGCAAAAAAGCATTGTTTCAGGATGTGAATATGAAATTTACCCCCGGCAATTGCTATGGTATAATCGGTGCAAACGGAGCCGGCAAATCCACACTGATGCGTATGCTCAGCGGGCAACTTTCGCCCACGCACGGTACAATAACCCAAGGTCCGGGCGAACGTATGAGTGTGCTCGAACAAGATCACTTCAAATTTGATGATTGTACGGTGATGGACACTGTGCTGCAAGGCCACACTGTGCTGTGGGACATCATGAAAGAAAAAGATGCCATATATGCCAAAACGGATTTCACTGATGCTGACGGAATCAGAGCATCTGAACTTGAAGAAAAATTTGCCGAACTCGAAGGGTGGAATGCCGAAAGTGAAGCAGCCTCACTGTTAAGCGGTCTTGGCATAAAAGAGGAAAAGCACTATATGCTCATGAAAGACCTCAGCGGTAAAGAAAAAGTGAGAGTGCTGCTGGCAAAAGCCCTGTTCGGAAATCCTGACAATCTGCTGCTTGACGAGCCCACCAACGACCTCGACCTTGACACTGTGGCTTGGCTCGAAAACTATCTGTCAAATTTTGAGAATACAGTACTGGTAGTATCGCATGACCGCCACTTCCTTGATGCAGTAAGTACACATACCATTGATATCGATTTCAATAAAGTGGCAATGTATGCGGGTAACTACAGTTTCTGGTATGAATCAAGTCAGCTTGCCCTGCGTCAGCAACAGCAGCAAAACAAAAAAGCTGAAGAGAAACGTAAAGAATTGATGGAATTTATCCAGCGATTCAGCGCCAATGTAGCAAAATCAAAACAGACCACATCGCGTAAAAAAATGCTTGAAAAACTCACTATAGAAGATATTCAGCCATCCTCGCGCCGCTATCCGGGTATTATCTTTACCCCACAGCGTGAACCCGGCAACAAGATACTTGAAGTACACGGACTTAGTGCGAGTGTCGATGGCGAAGTACTCTTTCAGGACGTTAATTTCCAGATAGAGAAAAACGACAAGGTTGCATTCCTGAGTCGCGATCCACGTGCCATGACTGCACTTTTTGAAATTATCAATGGCAAGCGCAAGCCTGATGCCGGCAGCTACGACTGGGGACAAACCATCACCACCGCATATCTGCCACTCGACAACTCTGAATTTTTCCGTAATGACCTCAACTTAGTGGATTGGCTCTGCCAATTCAGCAACGACTCAAGCGAAATCTATCTGAAAGGTTTTTTAGGTAAAATGCTCTTTTCAGGCGATGATGTACTCAAAAAAGCATCAGTGCTATCCGGCGGTGAAAAAATGCGATGTATGATAGCACGCATGATGCTCCGCGATGCCAACACTATGATTCTCGATTCACCGACCAATCATCTCGACCTGGAGTCAATACAGGCCTTTAACAATACACTTCAAAATTTCAAAGGAGTGTTGCTGCTATCGTCGCACGACCACGAATTTATCCAGACCGTATGTAACCGTATAATCGAACTAACCCCATCGGGCATAATCGATAAGATGATGGACTATGACGATTACATCACCGATGAACGTGTGCTTGCTGCTCGCTCGCGCCTTTATGGACAATCCTGAGATTCCCCGAAAAACCAAACTCTACTGACATGGTAAAGCATATCGTGACATTCCGTTTCAAAGGCTCCGCAGATGAACGTCAAAGCGTGGCCCGTCGTTTTCGCGACGCTCTTTTAGATCTTCCTGCACAAATACCCCAGCTTCTCAATCTCGAGGTAGGCATCAATATTAATCCTGCCGAGGAGTGGGATTTGGTACTTACCGCCAGTGCAGCCACTCTTGAAGATGTAGCTATCTATTCTGCACACCCGGCACACCAAGCCGCCGTAGCCATTATAGCTCCTTACAAGGAAGCCCGCGCTTGCGTCGACTATATGGAATAATTATTCTATAATCGCTGAATATTCAGGCAAATCAGATAAAAACGAATAAGTGGCTGATGCCTGATTGTAACGGCAACAAAACGTATTCAAACCGTTGCTGACCACAAGATACGGGGCGTTAAGAACCATGTTATAGCGCGCAATCTGGTCAAATACAGCTTGTGTGATAACTACATCAGCCGCCTTGTATTCTATTACCATTGCCGGACGTCGCTGCTTGTCGAATATCACCGTGTCGCAACGCCGTATAGCTCCATTGACATTTAATGTCACTTCATTGGCCATGCTCGAGAGCGCATACCCGCGCACTTCCGACAGAAAGGCAACAAAATGCTGGCGTACCCATTCTTCGGGTGTCAGCACCACGTATTTACGTCTCAATACGTCCCATACACTCACGCGATTCTCTGCGTCCTGCTTCATTCGTAGCCGGGATTCAGACAGATTCAACGAAGGGTATTTTGAAAAATCAATCATGAGAATATGGTAGAAAAAATAATAATGCGTAAATTTACAAAATCTAATTAATATATGCTATGGCTGCAGCCACCGCCACATTCTCCGACATAAAAAAATCAATACTCCGAGGCGAATTAGCTCCGGTCTATATCCTTCATGGCGAGGAAGGCTACTACATAGATGAGCTGACCAAATTATTTGAATCTCTCGTACCTGAGGATGCGCGCGATTTTAATCTCTATACCTTATACGCTCCCGAAACCGAACCTGAATTGATTATAACCACCTGCCGAAGGTTCCCTATGATGGCTGACAGACAAGTAGTCATAGTCAAAGAGGCGCAAAACGTCAGGGCTGAACAAATCAACAAGTTACATAATTATGTGGCATCACCCAACCCTTCCACAGTGTTAGTGGTGTGTTTTCGCGGAGGAGAAGCCAAAGGCAAAGACTTATTGGCCCAAGCAAAAAAAAACGGGGTGATATTTGAATCAAAAAAACTGAACGATAGAAATATAGACTCTACGGTGTCCGGTATCATCAAAGAGCTGGGCATGAATGTGGAAGAAAAAGGGCTGAATATGCTCCGCGACTATCTTGGTCTTGATGTTGCCAAGATATATAACGAATTAAATAAGTTGGCCATGATACTGGGAAAAGGGGCTATGGTCACTCCCGAAAGTATTGAACAGAATATCGGCATAAGTAAAGATTACAACAATTTTGAACTTATTGATGCCGTAGCGGCACGGAATGCAGCAAAAGTATTTACCATAATCAACTATTTCCGCGCCAATCCCAAGAAAAATCCGGTTATACCCACGGCATCGGCACTGTTTTCCTATTTTTCATCGCTGCTGATGTGTCAGTTCAGCCGCGATAAATCACCCGGAACGCTCATGTCGTTACTCGACCTGAAATGGCAGGTGCAGTTGCGCCGCTATGAGATAGGTATGCGTAATTACAATGCTTATCAAACCATAGAAATAATCTCGGCTTTGCGTGAATTTGACACAAAATGCAAAGGCATAGGCTCACGCCAGCCAGAATATGATTTGCTGCATCAACTGATGCATCACATACTCACGGCTCCCGGGAACATCAATTTCTGAACTATTTCAGATGAAAAAGATAGCCTAAAGTCACCTGAATGGACGAGCCGCGCGAAGCTGAAAATTCATCTTTCTTAGCTGAAGGATATATATTGCCCAATCCGTAATAATATCTTCCTTCAAGCAGAATAGAATGTCGCTTCTTGATAATAAACTCCATACCTGCACCGGCCGTAATACCATAATCAAATTTTTTCGCCACCTCCATTTTCATCTGATTGAGACGACGGTTTTGATATGGGAATCCTTGTACCAAAGTAGGATTTTGATAATCAAAATTTGAGGAAATATTATCAGCAATCATATAGCTGACCGAAGGACCGAGATTGAAAAAGCCTTTGACTATCTTCCCACCAAAATAAATATGGGTCAATATCGGCAACTGGATGTATGTGAGAGTACGGCTATAGTTAAATTCGGTACCCTCAAACACTTCTTTCCAGCCTCCCTGCACTATATTCAGTTCAGCAATAAGACCAAAAAACTTTTCCTCGGTGTACCGTGCCTGTAAGCCCATAATCATACCCATATTCATGGTCTGTTCCACCGAAGGCACAAATTCCATACGGCTAAAAGTAACACCTCCCTTTACTCCTAAGGCAAAATGAGGATCATATTCGCGCTGAGCCACAGCAACTGATGCCATGCAGAGCATAACCAACAATATGACCGTTTTTATCAACCTATACATCAGAGGGGATATTTGGCTATACCCCCGGCAGGAGCGTAATTAATAATAAACATCTCGTTATTGACCAGGCCGGCAGCTCCCGGCTCCGAGGCAAAATTAAAGCAATTCTGCACGCCGTCGTAAGCAGGCGTGTACAAGCTGAAATCTCCTCCATTAACCCTCAGGGCTCGCAGCAGATACATGGCCGTGTCAAATCCATATAGACCTTGCGAAGGAATCACATTAATCATCGCTCCGCCATACCATTTGGCAAACTGCCGTTCAATATTGCTCACCATAGGATCGACACGCCCGGTGTTGTAGAATCTGGAGAAAATATAGGTGTCGAGTTTATGCATTCCGGAAGTCACTTCGCCTCTGAACGACAACCATTCGGGATATCCCCACAAAGTACACTTACCGGTAGAGTTTGCCGCAAACATCGTGATTTGCGGAAGCACAGCCTTCAGTTCCGACAGTTTAGATGACATTGGAAGAAAAGCATAATTACCTGATGTAGAAAGCCCGGCAAGATCCTCTTCAGCAAGAGCTCGCTCGAACTCGATAATATGATATTTTCTACCGGCGGCATCCAATTCCTGCCTAAAACTATCGATATATTCCGATTTATCGCTAAGTCCATCGCGGCGCTTAAGTATCACCGGCTCTGCGGCAGGGAATTGCTTCAACAGATATTGAATGGCCTTGGCATACATGGTGGTGTGCGGAACAATTGAGTTCAGCATATTATCCATGGTGAGATACGAATTGTCGCGAGCAGCAAAGATGTTAAGCACTGATGAGCCGTTTTCTTTAGCATATTCTGCCAACAGACGCAATTGTTGTTCATCATCGGGGCCTATAATTACCTGAGCCGTGGAAAGCAACGGCTGGCGCAAAGTTTCCTTCAGACCGTCCATAGTGCCATTGGTATCGTAAGCCAATATCTTGACGGGCTTTCCGCAAGCACGCATACTGTCAACGGCAAGCATAAAACCTTTATAAAATTCAGCAAAAAGTTGAGCCGGTTTTTCTTTATCTTCCTGACCAAGTTTGAAAGGCAAAACCAATGCAACAACAATCTCATCAGAACGCTGAGCCTCAAATTTAGGATATGTCTCTACAGGCTCTTCCTGTGGTATGGACTGTACGATTATTCTTTCTTCCACACCCTCTTCCGACGGCTGTTGCGAATCTGCATAGTCATTCTTTACCGGAATATTAATTGTTTCACCGGCCCGGAGCATCACCACATGGGGATTTACCGCTTGGATTTCCGCCACTGTAACATTAAATCTTCGAGATAGCGAACTAAAAGTATCTCCGCGTTCTACCTTATATGTAGTAGTTTCCTGAACCTCACTATTATTGTATTTATCACTATTTTCTGACTCACTGACAGAAGCACCCTGTTTTTTCACCTTCACATATTCTCCTGCATTGATTCCTGCTCGTTCAACACCAGGATTCAGTCGGAAAAATTCATCAAGCGTCATACCGAACCGTTTGGATATACCATAGGCACTCTCCATTGGCTGTACCTCGTAAAGCATAATATTTCCATCATGAACGGATACATTAGATTGTTGTACCTGTTTTGAATCTACAGACTGAGGAGTGGAATTTTCTTTAGGCACCGTGGGCTTAGAGTTCTCATTTTCTTTTGGCGCAAACTGCTCCTGAGGCACTCTTACATTGTTTTTCACAGGGAAACGCAACTCCTGACCCGCTTTAAGGCCATCGGCCACTGAAGGGTTATATTTCAACATCTCCTCACGAGTGACACCAAACCTTTTACAAAGCGAATACACAGTCTCATAACGAGCCACCGTATAAGTGTGATATCTCACGCCATTAATGGTCTTAACCGGCAACTCCGAAAGTGCATCGGCAAAAGCCACAAGGCTAAAAGTCATACACACCGCTGCCAGACATATCTTAACAAAAATACCTTTCATGCTTCGAAACTTGATATAATATGGCAAAGTTAATCCCTTTCTCCCAATTATGCAATACTTATCCCCATACCCCAATAAATTAGCGACCGGGACATATAGTGTCTCGGTCGCCAATATATGAGATGATTATATTCGT
>CAZZFD010000002.1:0-156286 GCA_964653375.1 uncultured Bacteroides sp. | reverse complement strand
TCTCAGCAAAACGAACAAAAATGTTTCAAAATAGGGGCAAAAATCACCGGATTTTATTCCAAAACATAGGCAAGTTGTGCCAAATCCTATATCAGGGCTTAGTGAGCGTAAGCACCCGGGAAGACGCCGGAGTCTCTGTGAGAGTAACGATGCAGGTATCGGCAGGAAGAAGTGATTCAATACGGTCAGGCCATTCAATCAGACACAAATCACCGGAATAAAGGTAATCTTCTATGCCGATATCAAGAGCCTCCTCAGTCGACTCAAGACGATAAAGATCGAAATGGTTGACGGTGCCGCGAGGTGAATCATAGACATTTACGATAGAAAACGATGGAGAACCGGCTATATCGTCAGTGACACCGAGCTGGCGGCACAGTTCACAAATAAACGTTGTTTTACCCACTCCCATGTCGCCACTGAAAGCAAAAATACTTGCATCACCCATCATGGGGATAAACCGCGCCACAGCTTCAGCTATATGCGCCACATCGGGAATTTCGATAACATATTGATTCATTGCACTATTAAGTCTGAGCTAAGAGAAGATTTACATTTTAGGTTTCATGGTGATTATAGGCACGAGCATTTCTTCCATCGAGATACCGCCATGCTGAAACGTATCGGTATAGTACTGCACGTAATAATTATAGTTATTCGGATAAGCGAAAAAGTCGCGTCCTGTGGCAAAAATATAGCGTGTGGAAATATTGGGCGACGGCAGCCCGTAGTCGCGCGGACGCTGCATCTCAAACACCTGACGGGGATTGTAGCTGAGATTTCGGCCGAGCTTATAGCGTAAGTTGGTATTGGTGTTTTTTTCTCCAACCACTTTCACAGGAGCTGTTACCCTTATGGTTCCGTGATCGGTGGTCAACACCACCTTATAGCCCTTTTCGGCCACCGTACGTAGAAATTCAAATGCCGAAGAATGGCGAAACCACGACTCGGTCAGCGAGCGGTAAGCCGCATTGGTAGCTGCAAGCTCACGTATCATCTTCGACTCCGTACGGGCATGGGAGAGCATATCTATAAAGTTGAACACCACCACATTGAGATCATATTCCTCAAGTTGATGAAAATCACGGAGCAACCGCTCTCCGGCTGCATTATCATTAATCTTGTTGTAGGAGAAATGACACTTGCGGCGATACCTGTCAAAAAGAGTGGCTATCAAAGGCGACTCATTCAGATTCTTTCCCTCCTCACTCTCCTCATCGACCCAAAGCTGCGGAAACATCTTCTCGATATCCAGTGGCATAAGACCCGAAAAGATGGCGTTGCGGGCATATTGTGTAGCCGTAGGGAGTATGGAGCAATACATATCGTCATCGCAGTTGAAATATTCGCTCAACATGGGACGTATCACCCGCCACTGGTCAAACCTGAAATTATCGATAAGCACAAAAAAGACCTTCTCGCCACTGTCAAGCAGCGGAAACACCTTGTTGTTAAACACGCGCGGAGACATCAAAGGCGACTCGGAAGCCATGTTTTTCACCCACGTATCATAGTTTTTCTTGACAAACTTGGCAAAAGCCACATTTGCCTCATTTTTCTGCAACTCAAGCATCTCCTGCATCTCAGGGACTGCATCGGCCAGCTCCAGCTCCCAGCGCACGAGCGTACGATACGTCTCATGCCAGTCAGCTATGGTGTAAGATTCATTGATAAGCATTGATATTTTGCCGAAATCATTGCGATAACCCGATGAAGAAGCTGTGGACACTAATTCCTGAGCATGAAGGTTTTTCTTGATTGACAGCAATATCTGATTAGGATTGACCGGCTTAATGAGATAATCGGCTATCTTGCTTCCCACAGCCTGATCCATGATATTCTCTTCTTCGCTTTTGGTAATCATAATTACCGGCACCGCAGGCGCCTTATCCTTGATGCGCGAGAGCGTCTGCAAGCCTGTCAGACCGGGCATATTCTCATCGAGAATAATCAGATTGACAGGCACGCGGTCGACCATCGCCAGGGCATCGGCACCATTATTGACCGTAATCACCTCATAACCTTTATTTTTAAGGAATATTATATGGGGCTTGAGCAAATCTATTTCATCATCAGCCCAAAGGATAGTGTTTTGTGACATAACTCAACCATTAACAAGATTATTCGAGCAGCGGATCATCGCCTTCCGACCCGAGCGGATACACTGTGACACGATTTTCGTTTGACCCTCGTTTCAACGGCTTCAGCACAGGAGCTTTCTTGGCAGGAACCGGCGGTATTGGGATATCATAAGGCAAATCCTCTTTCGATGTTGACGTCGATTCCTCTGGCTTAACCTCTGATGCCGGAGCAGGCATATCCTCGACCGGTAGCGGCTCTTCCGACCGGTCTATACCCTCTGACGGCACCTCTTCAGATTCATGCGTCTCAACAGCAGTCTGTGATTCGTCAGCCGGTTCCTGTGGCTGCAAACTCTCATGAATCTCCTCAAGACGGTTGTCACCAGCGGCATTGAAATACTCATCAAGCGTCCTACCTTCTCGGAGCAACAAATCGAAATTATAGCGACTTATAATCAACGGCACCACTCCTTCGGGCAGCTTCATACCCGAAGACTCGAGCATACTGCGATAGCGGGTCACCTCGGCCATATTGTCGAAACCTGAAATTTCCAGCAGCCCGAGCTGTCCGAAACGCATCTGCTCAATATCGAAGTCCCTGACTGAATAAGTATTGAAATTATGGCGGGCGATATCAAACAGCAACTGATTGGCATTGACCTTCGCAGTAGAATATATGAGCACCAATAACTGCTCGCCCGATGTGTCAAAGTCAAAATTGGCGGGTTCATCAACTACTGACACTTGTGTGGTGTCATTGCTCAAACGCGTAGTCCACACGATACCCCTAACGTTAGTAGCCGAAGTGTTAAACTCACGTCCTTTGTTAAGGAGTTCGAGATACGATGATGCGAGCGGCGACACGTCTGTGTCGGGATAACGCTCAAGCAGCAGACGCAACGTCGAAGCAAACTTCTCGCGGTCATTTTCCGTGACATACGACAATGCTTCGATAAACATGAATTTAGGCATTATGCGACTCATAGGATAGTCGTGACGCATCTGCTCATAAATCTGATGCACACGGCTGTTGTCATTGTCGATATAAGCCTGATAAGCCTCGTCGTAAAGACGGTTTTCCATCTCCGTCATTCGGCGTAATTTATCCATATATTCCGGATCGGCAAGTGCTTCGCCATATTTCGACTCGGCAAAATCTCTCAGTATCAACTGACGATACTCCTCAGCCTTAGCCAACTGATTGGAGCGCATATACATCAGATACAGATTATAATACACGTCGAGCCTGTACACATTGTCGGGATATCGCTTCATAAGCGTAGACCACACACTTGCGGCCGAATCGAAATCCTCGAGTTTATCTTTGAGTATAAGTCCCTCATTGTAAAGTCCCTCTTGAATCACATCATTGGCCACGGCACGCTCAGCGTCGGTCTTTGGTATCTGCTTGAGATAATACTCAGGATAATGCGGATCAGCGGCACGTTCAGCCTCCTGTTTGGACATAGTAGGAGTAGAAGCATCCCCGCTCTCATCTTCCTCAGGCGACTCTTCAGCATCCTCTTCTGCATCACCGAAAGCATAGGTGACCTTATTGCGGCGACGCCAGTCATCTTCCAACTTACGGCTACCCCAACGCTTCTGAAACTCAGTGCGCCCGGCATTTTTTGTGGCCGTATTATAAAAATACCACGATTTGTCATTATTGAGTGTAAATGTGGTAGGCGCACTGTTGGCTCCCGATTGCAGCCCCGTGCCGGCTGCAGCCTGCTTCGCAAGATACTCCTCACGCCGGGCGTTTTCAGCCTCTTCTTTCTCCCGCTTCACCAAATCCTTTATTATCTTGTCTATCACCTTATGCTGCTCATCGGGCGACATAGCCGACAGACGCAACAACGAGTCCTGCAACGTCACATTTTGCGAATATATGGACATTTCATCAAGTACATCGCTGCGCAACTTGAGTTTGGCATAATCAGGATAATTATCAGGAATCAGCGGAATAGCCTCGGCATAGCATGGCTGCGCCTTGGCATATTCGTGCATATCGTAATACACCCCGCCGAGAGTGAGCTGCGCCATGGCTTTGTCTATGCCGTTGCGTGTGGATTTGGCTATGGCCTGGTTATACTCCTGAATCGCTTGAGCCGTGTCGCCACGCGATAAATAGAGATTGCCGATAGCATAATAAATCTGATCGAGAAACTCTCTGTTGGTACCGAACCGCGCAAGCCGACGCAAGGCATTGACCTCCGATTTTATATCACTCCCCTGATACACTTCGCTTTGCTTTATGCGGGCGTTAAAACGGGTACGATAGTTTGTCCCCGACATTCCGCCCACCTTCTTGAACGCTTCATAGGCTTTCTCTTTCTGTCCGAGCTGCACATACACCTGACCGAGCAGAAACGTGAGACGCGTGCGCTGAGCCCCTTTGGCATAATCTATAGCCTTCAGCAACATGGGCACAGTGGCCTCATAGTCCTTCGACCTCAGATAATAATCGGCATAACAAAAATAATACAGGTCGCGCAACGTATCGTTGACCAAATCCTTCTCCTGTATCCTCACCAGTATGCTCTCAGCCTCGAAAAGCCAATCTATGGCGCAATAGCATCGTGCCTGCCAGAGTTTAGCTTCGGTAACCGTCTCCGGCAACCACCAGAAATGTTTTGAGATATAGAAAAACGTTGAGGCCGCTCCGAGAAAATCACCATTAAGATACTGGCTGCGGGCCATCATCATCCAAGCATTATGCAAGAAAGGGTTATACTCTTCGCGCTTAAGCCACTTCTTGTATTCTGGATCATTACCTTTGCCCGACTTTCGCGCCGGACGTTTCTTAATCGAACGAAGCTGTATCGCTTTCTGGCCTTTCTCTATCGAGCGTTTGAAATCCTGTCCGGGCTGAGGAGCTTTTTCATCATTACGCGCTTCAGCAGGGTGCATAAAGAGCATTCGTGTGAAATCATCCTGATATTTCTCCTCCATATCTTTGAGATTTTCTTTATAATGCTCGTCGCCATTGAAATAGATATTATAGCGGGTGATAAATGCCGTATATTTACGCGACATAGCGGTGTTTTTCTTGAGACTGCAGCTGCTTGCCACGCCCAAAAACGCCACACACGACACCCACACTATGGTCTTAATCCATTTCAAGACAATGCTGTTTTTTTCGCTTAATCGATGATTTAATAACGCTTTATGTAATCAATTTATTGCCGCCTATCCGGTCAGCTATAGCTTTAACAAGTTTCACAATCACATAGATACCCAAAAGCACCAACACCATCACGGCCGACCCGGGCACGTCGGAAGCGGCACTGAGCAATAATCCGCCCACACAACCTGCAATCGAAATCAATATCGACCAGAGCATGATGCTTTTGAACCGCCGGCAATAAATCTCAGCTATTATCTGGGGGAGTACCAACATCGACAGCAATAGCATGACTCCGACCAACCTGATTGTCAACACTATGCACACAGCCGTCAGCACTGTCATGCTATAGGTTATAAATTTCACTTTCAAATGAATCACCCGCGAAAAGTCAGGGTCGAAAGCACACATCACTATCTGTCTGTAAAATATTGCTACAAAAGCAATCAAAACAAACGTGAACGCCACAAAAGCTATTATATCCGTTCTGCCGATAGTCAATACGTTGCCAAACAGAAATCCGGTCAACTCCGGCACATAGCCCGGCGTCATAAACACAAATATGATACCCAATGCCATGCCCAACGCCCACACCACCGCTATAGCCGAATCATGGCGCACCCTGTGCCGTGCCGAGAGCCACTCTACAGCAGCCGACGCACCTACAGCAAACACTGAAGCCATCAGCACAGGACTCACACCTAAATAGTAGCCCAGGCCGAGACCTCCGAAACAGGCATGAGTGATTCCTCCGCATATAGAAGCCAGACGTCGCGTGACTATATATGTACCTATCACCGATGAAGCTATGCTGATGAGCACCACCCCAAGCAAGGCGTTTCTAAAAAAGTCGTATTCAAGCAATTCTATCATATCAGTCATGTTTGGCCCGGGCCTCCGATACTATCAAAAACAATTCTTCTTTCACGGCAACCGGCAGCTCTATACCGCGCAGCTGTATGCTCCGTGCCCACCCCGCTATATCATCAGGTAGCAGCGTCAGCAACACTCCGCGAAATTCTTCTATGGCATCATCATCATAATCCTCAGGCAGCATTCCGCTAAAGCGGTCAAGCTCTTCATCATCATAATAGACTATTTCTGTGCTGACGGCAGCCAGGAGTGAATCTTTATCGCAAGTGATGTGCATACCGCAGCACTCGCCCTGCACCTCTGCAGCCGCCGGCTCTTCATCTGTAATATCACCGCCTCCACGGCGCAAATCACGTTGATACAACAGATAAAGCACACCCCCCGTCACCACCAATGCTATCAGGATATATAGAGCTACTATCATTGCTCTCCCTCCTCATTTTCAGAATCTTCCGCATCAACAATCTCAAAGCCTGCCTGCCGCAGATGTTCCCAATATTCAGGATACGATTTGCCCACCACTTGCGCATCGCGTATCACTATGCCGGGAATATAAAGCGACACCGGAGTGAAAGCCATGGCCATGCGATGATCGCCATAGGTATCAAACTCAGGCATTTCGGCTATCGGCATCCTGCGTCCGCTCCACGAAATCACATCTTTTTCCACCTCCATTTCCACACCTATCTTCATCAATTCACGGCGCAACGCTTCCAGACGGTCCGTCTCCTTTATACGCAAATTAGTGACACCGCAAAGCGTAAATGGCACTCCGATCATAGCACAAGCCACCACCAAAGGCTGCACCAGGTCGGGCATGGCAGTCATATCGAGATTAAGCCTGGGAGCGACGTCAGGACTACCACACAATTCGATATCATCGGCATTTTCCGGCTCTTCCTCTATTGCCACACCAAGCCTACAGAACAAATCCATCGCTCCGCGGTCGCCTTGAGCCGACTTTTTATCAAGACCTTTCAACGTCACGAATCCCGAACTGACGGCTACCATCTCGAGCCAGAAAGCGGCGGCACTCCAGTCGCCACCTACACTACCTATAGGCTTATCGTAATGCTTCGCGCTGACAGTTATCACACTGTCGACGCGCTCTACTTCAGCCCCGGCGCGGCGCATCATATCCATAGTCAATTCGATATAGGGCATTGACACCTCGGTTTCACCAAGATGCAGCCTTATTCCATCGTTCATATATGGAGCTATCATAAGCAAAGCCGACACATATTGTGAACTCATGGCGTTATCAACGTCCACGTCACCACCCGTGAGCTTTCGGCCCTTGATTTTAAGAGGCGGAAAACCATCCTCTGCCAAATATTCGATATCGGCCCCACATTTACACAGTGCCGTAACAAGCGGAGCTATTGGACGCTGGCGCATTCGTTCATCGCCCGTTAGTATCACTTCAAGTCCCTCTCTCTGAGCAAAATACGCCGTAAGAAAACGCATGGCTGTGCCGGCATTGCCCACATTGATTTCATCAGCCGAAAATGTCAGTGCCGACTTTACAGCATCTGTATCGCTGCATCGAGCCACTTCAAACGACGTCTCCATGCCATTCAAAGCATTGATAATCAAAGCTCTATTGCTTTCACTCTTAGATAACGGAAGTACCACTTCAGCCTCGAGGATTCCGTCGGGAGGATATATCTTGTAATTCATATCTTATATTTTGACTTCTCTGCTCCGCTGGATATACTATCCCATTCGAAGCATGATAGTAACCAAATCGAAGCAAAGATACTAATATTTAAGCGTTGCACAAACTGTCAGCTCTCTAATTCGGGATTGAGAGCGCCATGAACAATCGAAGCCTTGGCCGGACCCACTACTGAAGCGAGGTCATCAATATCAGCAGCAGCAATACGCTTCACACTGCGGTAGTGGCTCAAAAGCAAATCACGCGTTTTAGGTCCGATACCCGGTATGCTATCGAGAGCCGATACGGTCTGACCCTTGCTACGACGGTTGCGATGATGAGTTATTCCGAAGCGGTGAGCCTCATCACGCATGTGCTGTATCACCCTCAAAGTCTCACTGTTTTTATCGATATAAAGCGGCACGCTGTCGCCCGGGAAATAGATTTCTTCAAGTCGCTTGGCTATTCCGGCCACCGCTATCACACCGCGCAACCCCATTGCATCGAGAGCCTCGACTGCGGCACTCAGCTGTCCTTTTCCGCCATCGACCACTATCAGTTGAGGCAATTCCTGTCCCTCGTTCATCAACCGGGTATAACGACGAGTAAGCACCTCCTTCATCGATGCAAAATCATCTGGCCCCTCCACCGTCTTGATATTAAAGTGCCGGTAATCTTTCTTGGAAGGTTTGCCGTCGCGAAACACCACACACGAAGCTACCGGATTGGTACCCTGTATGTTAGAATTATCAAAGCACTCTATATGAGTGGGTAACACATTAAGACGGAAATCATCGCGCATACGTTCCATCAGCTTCAGCGTGCGCTGCTCGGGATTGTGTCGCTCGAGATGTTTCAAAGCATCTATTTTATATTGACGGGCATTTCGCTCCGACACTTCGAGTAACTTGAGCTTATCGCCTCGTTTAGGAATAGTAAACGTAACCGACGGCATTTCTACATCGGGAAGCGTCCTGACTATGACTTCATCATATTCCGCACCCAGGCTCTGAGCCACTTCATTCATGGCATAACTGATAATCTGCTCTACGGACTCATCCATGCCGCGCTTGTACTCAAGCGTGACACTCCGCACTACCGCACCGCGCTGCACATGCATATAGTTGACGAATACTTCACCCGACCCGTCGTCATCTACGCCAAACACATCGACATCGTTCACCGTCTGGCTCACGATTACACTCTTGGCACTGTAGCGAAGCACACGATCATATTTTTCTTTTACCTCCTGGGCTTCCTCAAAGCGCAACTGCGATGCGAGCAGCGACATCTCGCCCCTGAGATATTCAAGCAACTCATTCAGATCTCCCCGCAAAATCTGTTTTATCCGCTCTACATTCGCCCCATATTCCTCCTCGCTCACCAACCCGCGACACGCCCCGCTGCATCGCTTCAGATGATAATCAAGGCAAAGCCGCCCCTTTCCTTTGGCTATATAATCGGGGGTGATGGTATGCCGGCACGACCGGAGCGGATATAACTGACGTATCAGATCAAGCACCGCCCGTGCCGAAGCGGCATCAGTGTACGGACCATAATATTTAGTGCCGTCCCCTTCCCGCTTACGAGTCATAAATACCCTCGGATAATGCTCCTTCGTGACTACAATCCAAGGATAAGATTTATCATCTTTAAGCAACACATTGTAGCGTGGCTGATACTCTTTTATCATCGAGTTTTCGAGATTGAGAGCATCCTGCTCGGTGGGCACCACGATGTATTTCATATCGGCGATAGCCCGCACAAGCAGATTCGTCCGGGTAGAAGTGTGCGTACGGTTGAAGTATGACGACACCCTTCGCTTCAAATTTTTCGCCTTACCCACATATATCACTTTACCCTCGGAGTCATAATAAAGATAGACTCCGGGGGTAGAGGGAAGAATCGATATCTTTTCTTCCAGTTCCGCTGATTTTTTATGTTTTGCCATCAATCGAATCAGTCGGAAACCGAGATATTAATATTTGATAAGCGACACCACTTCTGCATCGGCAGGCAATGCGGCACGACCGTTAAGCGCTCCAAGCTCGATAATGAAATTAACGTAAATTTTCTTCGGGTTCATGCTCTTGACCAACTCATACACTGCAGCCATCGTACCTCCTGTGGCGAGTACATCATCATGAATCACCACTATATCATCTTCCGTGATAGCATCGCGATGTATCTCTATCACATCTTTACCATACTCCTTATCATACGAAGTGCTCACCGTATCGGCAGGTAATTTCCCGGGTTTGCGTGCAGGCACAAATCCCGCGCCAAGCTCAAAAGCCAGAATCGAACCGCCGATAAAACCGCGCGATTCCACACCTACTACTTTGGTGACACCTTTGTCGCGATACATCTGCGACAAATCCCAACCTATGATATGCAACGCACGAGGGTCCTTGAACACCGTGGTCAAATCCTTAAACACTATCCCCTTTTTGGGGAAATCATAGACATCACGAATTTTTGATTTGATGTATTCCATACGTTATTATTGTTAAGTTTCTAATATTGTCGGTTTTATTTGTGTTCCACGTGAAACAATCCAAACCATTATCTTCCCAGAAGAAGCAAAAGAATATTGATGTCACTCGGCGAAATCCCGGGGATACGCGACGCTTGAGCTACCGTTGCAGGATTTATTTTCTTGAGTTTCTGTCGCGCCTCCGTTGAGATAGAACTTACATTGTCGTAATCAATCTTCCCCTCGAGTTTTACATCTTCAAGGCGATGAATCTTCTCAGCAATCATGCGTTCACGCTCTATATATCCTTGATATTTTATAGCGATTTCCGCCGCCTCAATTATCTCTTCACGACGCTCGGATTCGATTTTCTGAATTTGTGTCCGTAAAGCCGGAAGATGCTCGGAAAGCAAAACTATATTTAGTCGGGGGCGGAGTATCAAATCATACAATCTCACCGATTGCTTCAGAAGCGACTCTCCGATTTCAGCAAACCAATCGTTGACCATCTCCTGACGCACCGAATAATTCCGGACAAAATCTATCAACTCATCACGCTGACGCTGCTTGGAAAGGAGGAGTCTGTAACGCTCTTCTGAAACCAAACCTACGGCATATCCACGAGGGGTGAGACGCATATCGGCATCGTCCTGACGCAAAAGTATACGGTATTCAGCACGAGAAGTAAACATACGATACGGTTCATCTACACCTTTGGTCACAAGGTCATCAATCAGCACACCTATATAAGCCTCATTACGGCCGAGCACAAATTCATCTCTGCCCTGCACTTTCAATGCTGCATTGATGCCTGCAATCAATCCCTGCCCGGCAGCCTCCTCATATCCGGTAGTGCCATTGACCTGACCGGCAAAATAGAGACCGCACACCATTTTCGTCTCAAGAGTATGACGCAATTGCGTTGGGTCAAAAAAGTCATATTCTATAGCATAACCCGGCCGATAGATTCTGAGGTTTTTAAGTGCCGGGATAGTTTCCAAAGCACTCACCTGCACATCGAGTGGAAGAGAAGATGAAAATCCATTGAGATAATATTCACACGTCGATTCACCTTCCGGCTCAAGAAAAAGCTGATGCTCGAGCTTATCGGCAAAAGTCACAATCTTGGTCTCAATACTTGGACAATAGCGTGGACCGATACTTTTGATCTGACCATTATAAAGCGGTGACCTGTCGAGTGAATCACGCAAAATACGATGACATTCAGGATTAGTATAAAGTATATGGCAAGGGCGCTGACGCAGTTCCCGCTTTACCCACGGCAGATAGGAGAAAGTATGGAAATCGTCATCTCCCTCCTGCAACTGAGTCTGTGACCAGTCGACACTACGTCCGTCGATACGCACCGGAGTACCGGTCTTCATACGGTCAGTGACAAAACCGAGGTCACGTAATTGCTCGGTAACACCGTGTGCAGCGGGTTCAGCAACACGACCTCCGGAGATCTGAACTTCACCCACATGCATCAGCCCGTTAAGAAACGTCCCGGCTGTAAGCACCACTGCCTCGGCACGAAATTCCACTCCTAAAGCAGTACGCACTCCCTTCACCCTACCATCTTCGATAATAAGTGAATTGACCGAGTCCTGCCACATCCATAGATTAGGCGTGGACTCAAGTTCTCTGCGCCACAATTCACTGAACCGCATACGGTCACTCTGCGCCCGAGGACTCCACATAGCAGGACCTTTCGAGCGATTGAGCATACGAAATTGTATGGCCGAACGGTCAGTAATAATAGCCATTTTACCACCGAGTGCATCTATTTCTCTGACTATCTGCCCTTTGGCAATACCCCCCACTGCGGGATTACAACTCATCTGGGCAATTTTGTTCATGTCGATAGTGATAAGAAGCGTCTGTGCTCCCAACCCGGCTGAAGCTGACGCAGCCTCACACCCGGCGTGGCCGGCACCAACTACTATCACATCATAATCAAATCTCATTATGTCGACTATCTATTTATAAAAAAGAATACATCTTAAGAGCCTCATTTTCATGATATTCCATAATCTCGCGCTCTCCTGGCCCCTTATCGTCGATACCACATAGATGAAGCAGACCATGCACGATAACCCTATGAAGTTCTGTGAGATAAGAGGTACGGAATGTCTCTGCATTGGAAGCCACAGTATCAAGCGATATAAACATATCGCCACTGACAACAGGCAAACGCGAATAATCAAACGTGATTATGTCGGTAAAATAATCATGACCAAGAAATTGACGGTTCACCTCGATTATCTTTTCATCATTGCAAAAAATATAATTCAGCCGCCCCGGTTCACAACCGTGTGCAGCAGCTACGTCGGCAAGCCAACGACTCACCGCAGTTTCATCGATGGGTGGCATCTCCACTCCGTCGACCAACCACTGTATAGACATTCTCATGCAGTAATGATATTACACACAAAAATAAAAAAATTCCCCCAAACAGCCAATTAAAATTTTCTGACCACAAAACGCACACAACGATTTTGCGGATAACAAACTATATATATGCATATTATCTAATTTTTACCTCCGCGAGAATCGAACGAAAACAAACTCTCGATAACTTGCACGGTAATTTCTCACTCAAAACGCCGTTAAATTAACAAAATTTAATAAAAAGAGGAAAATTAAAAATATCAGATAAGCATTCAAAAATAACAACAAAAAAGTAAGCTACACGTAAGATAAATAAAATGGCGATATGACCGGTATCAGCACAACGCAACCAACACAAAAAAGAAAACTCGCCTGAAAATCGACAACAGGGTAACAGATCATAGATAAACATGAACAAATAGCCAGTATCAGCAAAAGGAGACAGGTTTTAACATTTTTTTTGACGTGACTGGCATGAAAGTAACTAACTTTGTGATATGCCAAAAATATCGGTCACAGTATTAACTTTTAATGAATCACGTCGCATAGAGGCCTGTCTGGACTCAGTGCATGAAATCGCTGACGAAATTATCGTAGTCGACTCATTTTCGACAGACGACACTGTAGATATATGCCGGCGACACGGTTGCAAAGTGACTCAACGCGAACTGATGGGGTTCGGAGCCCAACGCCAGTACGCCACGTCACTCACCTCTCACCCCTATGTGCTTGCCATCGATGCCGATGAGATTCTGTCCCCTACCCTACGCGAATCTATACTCCGACTTAAAACCGAAGGTATGGACCATCGCGTCTATTCAGTGTCGCGACTCAACTTTTTCTGTGGATATGCAGTGAAACACTGCGGCTGGTACCCCGACATACAGATACGCCTGTTCGACAAACGCTATGCCAACTGGAGCTTCAACGATATGCACGAGCGAGTAACTTTTCACGACAATGTCACCCCACAATTACTGGCCGGAGAGCTGCTGCACTATCGCTGTGACACTATAGCCGAATACTCCACCAAACAATCAAAACTCGCCGACGTGAAACGCAACCGGCTTATACTCAATCAAGAGCAAATAAGCGTGATGCGCCCATACTACAAAGGCCTTAAAGCATTCTTCAAAACTTATCTTGAACAAGGAGGCATACTCGACGGCTCCGTGGGCTTTACCATCAGCCGCCAGAATTACTTTAAGGAAAAAAACGCTTATGCCGAAGCGCGGAAGGAGATGACGCGCATCAAAAAACACTCCGACTGAAACACACCAAACCATCTTACAAAAGTAAAGTTCTATCCCGCCCATGAAAAATGACTTAGCAATATATTGCATAAATACAGGCAGTTACATCAATATCTACGGGGGCGAATCTCTCTTGGAAATAGCCGGGCGAATATCACCGGAATTAGGCTTCACACCCATTTGCGCCGCCGTAAACAATAAATCGGAAAATCTCAATTTCCGGGTATATTCACCCAAAACCGTCGAGTTCCGTCCACGGACATCGTCATCGGGAGAGCGCACCTACACACGAACACTCTGCATGATGCTTTATCACGCCGTACATACTCTCATGCCCGAAGCCACACTAAGCATAGAGCACTCGCTCTCTCGCGGTTACTATTGCCGCATCACCGGACCGGGAACCGAGGGAGACAAAGCTGAAATAGCCTCCCGGCTACTAAATCAGATGCAATCACTCACCGCACAAGACCTACCGCTAATCCGTATGGAAAAGCGCACTGAAGATGTAATAGAATTGTTCAGGAATCAGGGACTCACCGACAAAGTATCGCTACTCAAATCCCTCCATCGACTCTACACCACTTATTATCAACTCGATGGTCTGTATGACAGCTATTACGGTCCTCTGGCTCCTTCCACCGGATATATCGATACATTCAATCTGATTCCGTACAACGACGGCTATCTGCTGCTGAGTTTCTCTCCTGCAAAACCGACCCAGGCTCAGACTCCAATCCCTCAGGAAAAAATGTATCACGCCTTCAATGACCATCTCGCGTTCAACAAAATTGTGGGAGTGAAAAATGTGGGACAACTCAACGATGCCGTAGCCCATGGCGACAGCAGTACATTAATCAATGTATCCGAAGCTCTCCATACCAACCGTATTGCCACCATAGCCGATGAAATTTCACGCCGCTTCAATAAAGGCGAAGCACGGATAGTGATGGTGTCGGGGCCATCATCATCAGGTAAAACCACATTTACTAAACGATTGGCTATACAACTTATAACCAACCTTATAACACCCGTTATAATCTCACTTGACGACTACTTTGTCAACCGCGAGAACACACCGCTTGATGCCGATGGTGATTACAACTACGAATCGCTCTATGCACTGGACCTGGTAAGTTTCAACCGCGACCTCAATCAGCTGCTCGAGGGTAAAGAAGTAGAACTCCCCTACTATAACTTCGAGCGTGGCTGCCGTGAATATCGAGGCAACAAAATCCGCCTCGCCGACAACTCGGTTCTGCTCATCGAAGGTATTCACGGACTTAACCCCGAACTTACAGCAGGAGTGCCCGAGAATATGAAATATCGAATCTACGTATCGGCCCTGACCACCATAGCCATTGATAACCACAACTGGATTCCCACCACCGACAACCGACTGCTTCGCCGCATAATCCGCGATGCAAAATACCGTGGAGCATCTCCGGTAGCCACCATACGTCGCTGGCCCAGCGTGCGCCGGGGAGAAGAAAAATGGATATTCCCATATCAGGAAAATGCCGACGCCATGTTCAATTCATCGCTCCTCTATGAATTAGGCATCATGAAAACGGCAGCCGAACAAGTACTCTCACAAGTACCGCATGATGTAAGCGAGTATTGCGAAGCCTCGCGTCTGCTCAAATTTATCAGCTATTTCCACAGTATATCACTTGAGCACGTGCCCTCCACCTCACTGTTACGCGAATTTTTAGGTGGCAGCTCCTTTACATATTAAGGCTTTTAGTTAATTTTGTAATCACAAAACCAGCCAGCATGATAGAAATCTCCGACATACACAAACGCTTTGACTCTCTGGAAGTACTCAAAGGGGTAAGCATGAGTGTGAATGACGGCGAAATACTCTCTATCATCGGCCCGAGCGGCGCAGGCAAAACAACGCTGCTGCAAATCATCGGTTCGCTCGACCGTCCTGATAAAGGCTCGGTACTCTACGGAGATAAAAACATATTCGGTCTCAACGAAAAACAGCTCGCACATTTTCGCAACGATAATATAGGATTCGTATTTCAGTTTCACCAGTTACTGGCAGAATTTTCACTATTGGAAAATGTCGCACTGCCGGCTCTGATAGCGGGACGTCAGCGCCATGAAGCTGAAGCCGGGGCTCGCGAACTGATTGATTATCTCGGACTGTCTGAGCGTGTGAATCATCGTCCTGCCCAGCTCTCGGGCGGAGAACGACAACGTGCAGCCGTGGCCCGCGCTCTTGTCAATCATCCTCAGGTGGTACTTGCCGACGAACCTTCAGGCAGTCTTGACAGCCATAACCGCCGTGAACTTCATCAGCTGTTTTTCGACTTGCGCGACCGCTACGGACAAACCTTCGTAATAGTCACTCACGATGAAGAACTTGCCCGTCAAGCCGACCGCACCATAGAAATGCGTGATGGCCTAATAACCGACATAATAGACCGAACACACTGTACAACAACAAAATAAACCACTCATTTTTGACCCGAATGAAATCTATAATACGCCACATATTCATAGTTCTGCTCGGATTGTCGATTGCCGGCTGCTCCGATGAACCCGGCGAAAATGTGAAATATTACCAAAATATAGTCACATTCACGGATAATGTCGACGGATACATAGTGATGACGTATCGTGCCTTCGATGACAGCCCGCTGGTGACATTGCGTGCAAAAGGTCAACTCAACACATCACAAGTGGCACGCGGCACACGCCTTGTGTGCAACTATACTCTCCCGGCGGGTATAGATTATGGCACTGATGCCACCGTTGATGTCGTATCGATGTCATTGACCATGCGTGCACCTCTGGAAGAAGCCGAATCAGCCGATGAAATACCCTATACTGACAATGGCATATACGTGCAGACACTCTTTCGTACAGGAGAATACATCAATCTCACCTGTCAGCAAGAAATCAACCAGACACGCCGTTTCTACATCACCCTCGATAAATCCACCGTGTCTGAACCGGAACCAACGGTGTATCTGACTACAGCAACAGAAACGGAGCAACCGGCCGCCAACGGACTGTATGTGGCATCGTTTGACTTCTCCGCCCTATGGTCGCTTCCAGGAGTGGAAGGTGTGAAAATAGTGGTCAACAACACCAATAACAAGTATCTCAAGGAATTTACATTTACCAAACCATCAAACCTATAATCAATTAATTATGGAACAGAATAAAAATGAATTTCAGATAGAACTGACTCCTGAAAAAGCAGCAGGCATTTACTCCAACCTCACCGTAATATCTCACGGACCCAACGAGTTTTTTCTCGACTTCATCACCATGGCTCCCAATATGCCCAAAGCGCAGGTGCAAAGCCGTATAGTAATGAATCCTGAGAATGCCAAGAACCTGATGTTTGCCTTAATGGACAATGTCAAAAAATATGAGGAAACTTTCGGTGAAATCACCCGTAAACTTCCCGTACAGCAAACTCCCGCCAACAATCAAGGCAATATTCCCAACCCGTTTTTAGACGGTACAAAACTCAACTGATAATCATCCACCGCTAAGTTACCAACCGATGAAGCCCAACAATCTGACGATATATAATTCATTGAGCCGCAACAAAGAGACCTTCACCCCGATTAATCCGGGTATGGTAGGTATGTATGTGTGTGGTCCCACGGTGTACGGCGACGGCCATCTCGGTCATGCCCGTCCGGCCATCACATTCGACATCCTCTATCGCTATCTGAAGCATTTAGGCTACAAGGTGAGATATGTACGCAACATCACCGACGTGGGCCACCTCGAGCATGATGCCGACGAAGGAGAGGACAAAATAGCTAAAAAAGCGCGTATCGAGCAGCTTGAGCCCATGGAAGTGGTACAGCATTATCTCAACCGTTATCATCGCGCCATGGACGCCCTCAATGTTTTGCCACCCTCGATTGAACCTCATGCTTCCGGCCATATCATAGAGCAGATTGAGTATATCAAAAAGATACTTGAAAGCGGCTATGCCTACGAAAGCGAAGGGTCGGTATATTTCGATGTGCCCAAATATAATCGTGACCATGCCTACGGCAAACTCTCAGGACGCAACATCGACGAACTTCTGGCCACCACACGCGCACTCGACGGACAACAGGAGAAACGCAATCCCGCCGACTTCGCTCTATGGAAGAAAGCATCGCCCGAACATATCATGCACTGGCCGTCGCCCTGGAGCGAGGGATTTCCGGGCTGGCATCTCGAATGCTCGACCATGGGTGAAAAATATTTGGGCGAACGCTTTGATATTCACGGTGGAGGCATGGACTTGAAATTTCCTCACCATGAGTGTGAGATAGCCCAATCAGTAGCTCACAACGGACACGACAGCGTGCGCTACTGGATGCACAACAATATGATAACCATAGATGGTCAGAAGATGGGCAAATCACTTGGCAACTTCATTACCCTCGATGAATTTTTCAACGGTTCACATCCCTTGCTACAGCAGCCATATTCACCCATGACCATAAGATTCTTCATACTGCAGGCTCACTACCGCGGTACGGTAGACTTCAGCAACGAGGCTCTGCAAGCATCGGAAAAAGCCCTGCAACGTCTACTGGAAGGATATAAACGACTGCAGAATCTGAAAGCTGACCCCACCGCTGCTCCAATAGGAGTGAACGAACTCGAAACCAAATGCTATGAAGCGCTCGATGATGACCTCAACACTCCGGTGGTGATAGCACTGCTCTTTGAAGCCTGCGGTATGGTAAATAAAATCAACGACGGCATCCTCAAAGCCACACAGGAGGATATCAACGCCCTTAAAGCACTGTTTGACACATTCCTGGTTGAAATACTCGGAATCAGGGTGGAAAACGGAGCCGATAGCGGTGCATCATCTATGAAACCCTACGAAGATGCCGTGAATCTGCTGCTCGAGATGCGGTCACGCGCCAAAGCCGCCAAGGACTGGACTACAAGTGACCTGATACGGGATAGACTCGCAGCAATCGGTTTTGATGTGAAAGACACCAAAACCGGCTTTGAATGGAGCCTGAAGTAATACTGAATGCTTTTGAGGGCAGGTGTGTCTGTCGTCTCAACACCCAATAATAATCTGCGTTTAGCGCATGGCCAGACTTTACAGATGATATGCAATGCGTATAATTTGTAAAGTATGCAAAATCAGTGGCATATAAGCGAGTGGCCGGGTAGCGTGTGTTTTTATGCAGATTAGTTGGTGTGAGATTGATTATTGTATTAACTTTGTAAATGATAATAGAATACTTTCAAGCAGAGGCTTGTGTAAGTTTTTTGAATTAAATTCTTGACGTTTAACCAACGTGTTTACTCCTTGCCGAATCCGAATCTCGCAAATTCAAAATTCATCTCTTCAAGGATACTTATTGATAATGTTTTCGTAAGTGATATCAGCTATGGTATCATATTTATCGTGAGAACTTATCAGGTGTCTAAGAAATAGAATGGTGGCATTGGTATGCTATAGTAAAGAACATAGACACTCCGGTAATTCCTCACGTCAACTAATAGTTATCATATAAGCCGCAGAGAGGAAATGTGGCTCATAACCGATTAATGTCACTTTTTATGAAGAAAACATTATTTTTACTTTTGCTATGTGCACTATTCAGTTGTACCAAGGATGATGACCTCCCCGGAGAAATTATAGAGTCAGGTTCACAAAAAATAAGCTATGTGGAATTTGTAGTAGGCACTACGCCTTTTAAGATGATGAAGGTGGAAGGGTCAAAATTTAATATGGGCTCTGACGACATGTCAAATACCCGACCTGTACACTCTGAAACAGTAGGTACTTTTTATATTGGAGAGACGGAGGTTACTCAAGAATTATGGGTGGAAGTGATGGAAATAAATCCATCAAACCATAAAGGAGATAATCTGCCGGTAGAAAAAGTGTCATGGGAAGATTGTCAAAAATTTGTACAGCGTCTTAACAGATTGACCGGCCAGCATTTTCGTTTACCCACCGAGGCCGAATGGGAATTTGCCGCTCGTGGTGGAAAAAATGCCAGAGGCTGTAAATACAGTGGTAGCGATATCATTGAAGAAGTGGCTTTGTTTTCACAAAATAGTTGGGGACAAACTCACAAAGTGGCATCATTGTACGCCAATGAATTAGGTATATATGACATGAGTGGTAATGTTCTTGAATGGACATCCGACCTCTGGAGTAGTAACTATGGGTCGGACCGTGATGGCGGCAGTTCAGGCAAGTTGCGCGTGGTTCGCGGTGGCAATTATAATAGCAATCCTTCTTCATGCGAAGTTGTCGTTAGAGATAAATACAACGAATCAGTGCAATCTCAGTCACTCGGTCTGCGACTTGCGCTTGACTTTGACGAAAATGCAAAGCCGGAAGAGCCGGAGCAAACCAATGTTGTGAGATTTGACCTTAATGGTACGCCTCTCCTCATGGTAGAAGTAATAGGTGGTACTTACACTATGGGGGCGGATAATATGGCATCAAATGCCCGTCCGGCTCACCCTGAAACCTTGGCTACATTTCATCTCGGTATGACTGAGGTGACACAAGCTCAATGGGTAGCTGTGATGGGTAGCAATCCTTCCTATCATAAAGGCGATGATTTGCCCGTGGAAAACGTATCGTGGGAAGATTGTCAAGAGTTTATAAAGAAAGTCAATCAAATCACCGGATATAAATTCCGCCTACCCACCGAAGCTGAATGGGAATATGCGGCTTTAGGTGGAATACATTCGTGGGAGTTCTCTTATAGTGGTAGTGAAGTGGTTGATGATGTGGCCTGGTACAGTGATAATTCGTATGGACAATCACACCAGGTAGCTACCAAGAGGTTTAATGAGCTTGGTCTGTATGACATGAGTGGTAATGTAGATGAATGGACATCCGACCTTTGGAGTAGTAACTATGGGACTGACCGCGATGGCGGAAGTTCAGGCAAGTCGCGCGTGGTTCGCGGTGGCAATTTTAATAATACCATTGGAAGTTTGTCAGTAAAAACACGTTCTTACGACAATTCTTCTTATAAACGCAAAACTCTGGGTCTCCGTCTTGCCGTATATTATGATGAAAACGATGTGGTACCGGAGGGTGTTGACCGTTATATGGTCAATGGCGTAAAATTTGATATGATAAAGATAGATGCCGGTAATTTTCAAATGGGTTCAACCAATGGAGCTGCCAACGAACGCCCTGTTAAGACGCAGTATGTCAACTCATTTTCTATTGGAAAAACGGAGGTTACTCAAGCCTTATGGACTGCTATAATGGGTAATAATCCTTCAAATTTCCAGGGTGACAATTTGCCGGTGGAATACGTGTCGTGGAATGACTGTCAAGAGTTTATAAAACGTCTGAATAATCTTACCGGTTATAATTTCCGTTTACCTACGGAAAAAGAATGGGAGTACGCCGCTCGTGGCGGTTCAAAATCCCGCGGTTACACTTACAGCGGAAGCAATGTGCTTGACAATGTCGGGTGGTATGATTCGAATTCTGAATATACGACTCACCCTGTGGGCGAAAAAGCTGAAAATGAATTGGGTCTTTGTGATATGAGTGGTAATGTTTTTGAATGGACTTCTGACTTATGGAGTGAAGATTACAGCAGTGAGCGTGATGGCGGTACCGGAGGTGACCTCAGAGTGATTCGTGGCGGCGGGTATAGAAATACGTCAAACGCGTGCCGAAATACATTCCGCCATAAAGAATCTGCATCTTCATCATATACCAACCTCGGCTTCCGTTTAGTGTTAAGTGATGATGTTCCTAATACAGGAAGAGACTTTGTACTTTCTAAGGTACTTGGTGAATTAGAATTGAATACAGAGGTAACAGTGGCTGGTTATGTGGCTGCAGTATCTTCACAAGGACCGGTGGTGACTGACGCTTCCGGCTCAGTGTTTGTGTACTCCCCCACAAATAATTCTGACCTCAAAATCGGTGACCAAGTAATATTTACCGGCAGAGTTACTCATTATAACTACGCCTTCCAAATAAAAAAAGGTGCTACTCTGGAAGTGGTAGGCTCACAGAAGATTAATTATCCTACACCTCGCAAATGGACCGTTTCGGAAATCGATGCAATGGTAGCTGCCTCAACCGCTTCAGGTGCGCCATTGCTCACTCCGGTGTATTCCCAGTTTACAGGTACTGTGACTGTGTCAGGTAATTATATCAACATGAATATCGACGGTACTACCGTGCAGGTGAGCCCCTATGGCCTTTCAAACAACTATAAGGCTCTTTTTACAAATGGAGCAACTGTTACGGTTAAAGGTTATTTGATGGCGTTGGCAAGCAAGGGTAAATATCTCAATACCATTATTACGAAGGTGGGCACATCGGATATTTCCACTCTCGCTGTGTCACATTAAAAATTGATGATCAGCGGACAGACGGTGTGTGACAGCAACAAACGTTTCAAGAAATGATTGTACATGAGAGGCGCCCCGCTCTGCGGAGCGGAAGGGCAGGGGTAGGGTGCTGTCCTATAGTTGCGCTCGCTACACATAAATGTGCGGTCGTTTCAAGAAACGACCGCACGATTTGAGGCGCTTGATTTTAGTACTTGTTTTTAGTAGCGGTTGTAGTGAATTTTGTCGGGGGTGAATTTGTCTTTTGGGTGGGTGTCGCCCTCGGGGTATCCTACGGGCACTACACAAAGCGGTGTGATATAGTCAGGCAACGACAGCATGGCACTCAGTTTGCTGACACGGTCAGCAATGGGATATATGCCGCACCACACAGCACCCAATCCCATGGAATGAGCAGCCAGAAGCATATTTTCAGTAGCTGCCGAACAGTCTTGAATCCAATAGCTTTGTCCTTCGCCCTCAAGAGCCAGGTGCATATCGCCACATACCACCACAGCCAAGGGGGCTGAAGCAGCCATGTGAATGTTGGGGAACTCGGCGGCGATAGAATCGAGCAGCGCACGGTCATTAATCACCACAAATTGCCACGGCTGCTTATTGACAGCCGTAGGGGCCGACATCGCCGCTTTCAGCAGCGAGTCAACTTGCTCGGAAGTTACCTGCCGGGAGGAGTATTTCCGGACACTCGTGCGGGTAAGTATTCCTGCATAAAAATCATTGTTATCCATAGTAATTGATTCTGTTTCGGCAGCTGCGACAGCCGGTTTGTCGAGGTATTTCACCCCGAGCACTATCAAGGCCACCGAAAGGATGAGAATTAAAAAATAAGACGTTTTCATAACTATTTATTATCAAGATTTTGCGACATTCTAAGCAGTGTGCCTGTAGGACAAACAAACCGGCAATAAGGACGATTGACAAATACCGAAAGGAGTATCACCGCACCTCCCACAACAATCATAATCACCGATGCCGACTTGACGATGAAAGCAGCAAACAATTCATAGTCAATCCAAGCCACCCACACCCCAAGCCACAGACAAAGCATCAGCCCTCCCCACAAAAGCATACGCAGGGTGGTAAGGAACTTCACCACACGTGGCGACAGATGCCATTTATATCCGGGATTGAGATGTGAAGCAAGCTCCTGCAATGACCCGAGAGGACACACCCACGCACAGTAATGACCCTGCCGACCAAAAAGCGGATATATAAATGCAATCACCAGCAGCAGGGCTGGGATAAGAGCCGCAGTAAGCGTCAGACCACGCGACATATAACCTATCATCATAGTATAATCAACAAACGTGCCTGTCCAAAAACCGAGAACGGCCGCATTGAGCAACAATTGCACCATGCGGTAACGCTTGTCTTTAGTCAAAAGCGGCACAATGGCAGCCATCAGCACCACCAGCAGCGACAGATAGAATGCTACACCACGCTCATGGGCATCAGCAGCAAGCGAGTCGCCAAGGTCAATCTTCGAGTAGTAACTCAAGCCTTCACGAACATTGGAAATCAATGCATTGGAAGAATAAGTGGCACCTGTCACGGCATCGACCTGCAAAGCTGCCGCATCAGCCACCGAAAGACCTGTCCAGCTATCGATCAATCCGGCATTCACCACTCTCTTGAAAAAACCGGGAGTCTCCACATTATCAAGCGGCACAACGGATTGCACAGTATCATTGCTTACGGTAATCTCCACAGGCACATCACCGGCATAACCGGTAACCGGTTGAGGCAATACGGAAGTATTAATCACCACCTGCCCACCGGAGGTGACTGTTTCAGCCTTGACAGACGATTCCTGCGCCGTGAAATCATGTCCGAACAACTTACCTGTAAGCAATACGGCCGTAGCCGCCATAATAAGAAATACCACGACAAGGCTCACTATACGGCCTGCGACATTTTTAACAAGAGATTGACCCATAGAAAATACTTGAATTGTAGGTTTGACGCTACAAAGGTAAACAAACAATTCAATCTACTCGTTCGCTGCGGCTGAATAATTTCACACATTTGACGCATACGCACAAACACAACACTCCGTCAATCACCCACCACACCCATTTTAAGGGTGATTCTACCGACTTTCTCTCTTGAAGCGAGGATTTATCCAGTCTGTGCAATTCGATGCTCTCAGCCACTTCCAATGAGGTTGCCGACTGCAGGCGGCTCACCTGATTGCGCTCCCTTACCCTCTCAGCCCGTGCGATGCCGATTATAGCCCCCGGTGTGCCACCGACGCTATCCGGCTCCACCCTTATCATCACATCGTGAAGCGTCCAACACTCATTTTGCAGTAAAGAATCCATCGACATCAAGGATAAACGATAATGCCCGTCAATTACCGCCGCGCTATCGACAGCCGTCGCAGAAACCATCACCTTATGCGACTTACACCCCGCTGTGGAAAACACCGATACTCCAAGACACACCACAACTCCCAATCCGGCCACACGCCTGCCAATACCCATTATATTCATAACCATCTTGCGAATCATACCGCAAAATTACGCTCTCCTCTCACCGTTCTCTCCGCCAATCCCCCGAAACAGCACTTTAACCATCAAAAAAATCCAACACGCGCACTATATAAAATATCCGAACAAAAGTATTAAAAAAGGCGGTGGGACTTGAGGTCGCCACCGCCGGGGTTGAATTTAGTTGAAAGGGAGGTATTTTTACTCTGCAAAAGAGAGTTTAGTCGATTTCTTCATCAGCTTCGTATCCGCCCATTTCGCGAATAGCATTTTTGAGCATTACATATTGCTGGAAAAGATGGTTGACGGGAACTTCATCTTTAGTATAGTCATGCATCGGGCTCTTGAGGAAGAAGCTCAGGAAGCGCTGTATGCCATGGCGGCCGGCGCGAGCTGCAAGGTCGCTCAGAAGCACGAGGTCAAGACACAAGGGAGCAGCAAGAATAGAGTCGCGGCAGAGGAAGTTAATCTTAATCTGCATGGGATAACCCATCCAGCCGAATATGTCAATGTTGTCCCAGCCTTCCTTGTTGTCGTTACGCGGAGGATAGTAGTTGATGCGCACTTTGTGGTAATAGTCAGTGTAAAGGTCGGGCTGAGCTTCAGGCACGAGAATTGACTCAAGAGTAGAAAGTTTTGACACCTCTTTAGTGCGGAAGTTAGCGGGTTCGTCAAGAACGAGACCGTCGCGGTTGCCGAGAATATTGGTTGAGAACCAACCGCTCAAGCCGAGACAACGAGTGCCGATGATAGGCGCAAAACCTGACTTAACGAGTGTCTGACCAGTCTTGAAGTCTTTGCCGGAGATAGGCATGCCTGTCTTTTCGCTGAGTTCCCACATGGCAGGGATATCAACAGTGGTGTTGGGTGCACCCATGATGAAAGGAGCACCTTCGCTGAGTGCTGCATAAGCATAGCACATAGAAGGAGCGATATGCTCTTTGTCGTCGGCTTTCATGGCCTTTTCAAGGTCGGCGAGTGTGCCATGAACTGTCTCATCAACAGGAACGTAAACTTCGGTGGAGGCAGCCCAAAGCACAACTACACGGTCAACACCGGTAGCTTTCTTGAAGTTACGGATATCTTCACGAAGCTGCTCAACCATTTCCCAGCGGGTTTTACCCACCATGATATTATCACCGTCAAGACGCTTGGCATAGTTATGGTCAAAAGCGGCTTTCATCGGTTTGATAGCCTCGAGTTCATCTTTGACGGGGTTGATATCTTTTTCTTTAAGAACCTCGGCATTGATGGCGCTTTCATAAGCATTGGCGGGATATACGTCCCAGGCACCGAAAACGATATCGTCGAGCTTGGCAATAGGTACGATATCTTCATATTTCAGATACTTTTTGTCAGCTCCTTTACCCACACGAATCTTATCGTACTGAGTCATTGAACCAACGGGCTTTGCAAGACCTTTGCGCGCCATGAGGACACCTGTCATGAATGTAGATGTAACAGCACCCAGACCTACCACGAGGACTCCGAGTTTGCCCTCGGCGGGCTTAACATTAGTAGCTTTCATAATTAGCGAAAGGGTATAAAATGTGATATAATTAATTTCGATACTAAGGTCAGTGTATAGACCTCTACACACTGCACACTTGTTGTTTCATTGTGCACGTAAAAGTACACCTATTTTTTCAATTGCAAAATTTTTTTACTTTAATATTTTATTATAATTGTTAACCACGTATAAATTCACGCTAAAAACGCAAGTATTTGGTTAAAATATACCAAAACAACAATATGGGTAGTTAACTAATTATAATGCCACATCAAGCACTTGGGCCAAAGCAGAGATAACAGCAGGGTGGGTCACGGTATCTTCATCGGCAGTCCAACCTTTGCCCTTAAGCCAGGCCACCCGACAGCCTATGCTCTCGGCAGGAAGGATATCTTTCTTATAACTGTCGCCAATCACGAGCACTTCATCGGGTTGGAGCCCGAGGGCACGCACTCCCATACGGAAAATCTCGGGATCGGGTTTACGCACTCCCACCACAGCGCTTTCGATTACCGAACGGAAATACCGGTCAAGGCCGAAATCGGCAAGCACGGCACCTACGTTGCCATAGAAATTTGACACCAGAACCAATGGGAACCGCTGATACAAAGTTTCAATAACAGGACGGGCTTCTTCGACACACATACGCGCGGCCTGGTAGCAATAATCAGCTACAGCTGAAGCATATTCCTCAATGCTATCGGCAGGTATAAGGGCTAAATCGGCAAGATACCGAAGTTCGATGCGCATCTTAATCAACAGCAAATCATGGAAATTATGATGGGGGAGGATATGCGGGTGACGGGCCAACTCACGCTCGGCATACACATAAGCCTCGCGGAAAATAGTTTTGTCAACCGGCACACTGGCCACCTGATAACCGGCCCAGATGATTTCGCTCCAGTGCACACCACGGCTGTCGATAGTGCCGCCGTAGTCAAAAATTATACCTTTAATATTCACCATCGCGTAGTTGTTGAGTAAAACGATTGCAGAAACGTTCGTGACGCACCACCATATAAATCAGAAGGAAATTAAGCACCGTAAGTTCAAAGGCGAAATAAAGCCACGGCATACATAGAAAAAGCGATGTGAACAAAGCTATAGTGCGCCAGTTGAACGAAAGGATATTGGTAAACTTCATCAGCGGCAAACTTTGGACACGGAATGCTTCGCGGAAACTTGCCGGGATATCGCCTGAAGGGAAACGACGCTGCAACTCGGCACGCAGACGCTGCATGGCGGGAGTGGTCTTCTCCTGATTTATAGTATAGTTGGTATATACAGTGAGAGTGAGTTTTTTCCAGAAATTTCCGGACCACGACAATTCAGCCAGCTGAGCACGGAGCTTAGCGGAAGAATCGAGTTCGCTTCCCTCTTTTCCTTTAAGGAAATAGAGATGAAACTGACGGTAGTAATCGGCCATGGCGGCTTGCTTGGCATGACAGATGCCGGTGACCACAGCGATAATCCAAATAAGCCATGGATATGTCATGAAGAACGATGAGGTGACATTCTCGCGAAGGCAGATGACAATGTAGATAGTGGCAAACCAGACATCGCCACTGAGACCGTCGAGAATACGTCCCAGACGTGAATATTGATGGGTCATGCGCGCCAGTTGACCATCGGCGCTGTCAAACGAATTAGCCCATATCAGCAGCAGCATTCCCACTACATTAATCCAAATGTTGGAAAAATAGAAAGCCACACCGGCACCTATACCCAAAAAGATGGAAGCTATGGTAATGGCGTTGGGGGTGATGCCCATACGCTTGGCAGCACAAGCCCATGCATAGCCTATGGGGCGATAAAACGCCAGGTCGATGCCTTCTTCGGTGTCAAGCGATTTGAGAGAGGCGCGATAATCAGATATTGTATTTTTGTCAGCAGTCATGTCAAGAAAAAAACGAAAGTGATTATTTTTTGAAATGAGCCTTGATGTCGGAGAGTATACAACGGGCTATATGCGGGGCAGCTTCAGTGCGACAAGGGGCGAAACTAGGCCAATCGTTGAAATCAATGATACGGATATCACCTTGAGGTGATACAATGCAATCGCCACCGTAAATTTTCACATCGAGCGCATCGGCAGCGGCATGGCAAATCTCAACAAGACGGTCTTTATCGAACTCTATACCTGTGGAACGACCGTTGATGGCCTCATGACCATATTTACTGTGACCCTCGTCGAATGGATAAAACCAATAGAAAAACGGAGTGCCTTGCACACCATAGAATTTAATGAGGTCGCCGGGCAGATGACGGTTGATTACAGCCCGCTTTATACCGCGCAAGAAATACTCCTGAAGCACTTCCTGTGCTTCTTCGATATGGCGTACGTAGCTCACATCCTCCTTGTGCATGGCATGAAAATCACCTCGTTTAATCCAGCACTGAGCAAAACCTGCATCGGTGAGCGGCTTTCGGACCGCCTCGTCGGTGTTCACTATCAGACTGTCGGGGTAGGGGATATTACTGCCAAGCAATATGCGTGTCATGCGTTCCCGGGTACAGTTTTCTATACCGTAACCGGAATTGATTACCAGTACCCCGGCATTTTCCAAGGCTTGTAAGCGCTGAATGGAACGTTGCTCACGACACATATTCATAATCACCGGTTCGGTTACTGCTCCGGCAATCAGTTGCTCCTCGCTGTAGATGTTGACCACACAGCCACGTTTGCGCAGATGGTCGGCGACAAGATTGAATATTGCCGCGTCGTTGCCGATATGATTGGGAGAGAATGCTCCGGCCCGCATGATTCCGGCTATCGTGATATCAGCCATAGACGATGTGATGAATTGAAAATTATAGGGTTATGATTGGGATAAGAATTTTTCGGCAGTGATGATGTCGGCTGCATGGTCGACATCGATAATTTTGGAAAATGGATAGGCACGCAGAGTAAGGCCATCGGCTATAAGTGCCCGCTGATAGTTGCGCATACGCGACACTCCGCCTTCGGTGCAACGTGCCAGCACATCGAGAGCGCGAGCGTCAAGACCGTATATGCCTCCAGAGATAAAGCGGTCATCACCGGAAGGTGCGTCGCGGAATGAAGTAATGGTCATGTCGGTGTCTACATCGATATAAAGTGGCTTCTCATCATCAATAAATGAGGTGACGGCCATATAACCATCGGCTGTGTTATCGGCTTCAAAAGCCTCCACATAACCGCGAAAGTCTTCCGGCCGGAAAATCGTGTCCACAGTGGTGAGAACAAACTTTCCTTCGGAAGCAAACCTGCGGCTTACCTCATAGAAGCTATGCATTGAACTGGGAGTAGACTTCACCACCAGGTTGAAAGGAACAGGCAGCGAGAGTGATTCCAGATAATTGCGCACGGAAGTCATCTGCTCATTGACAATAATGCTCAACGACTCGGCATTGCAATCAAGAAATATATCAATAAGCCGCCTAATCATAGGCTTGCCGTCGAGCTGCACCAAAGGTTTGGGCAATGCCACTCCCTCCTGCACCAACCTCGACCCTTCGCCCGCTGCTATAATGGCATAGTTCATCAATCGTCGGATTTAGTGAGGTCCAACACTACGTTGTCTTTCTTGTTGCGCTCCACATAATGCTTGGCCAAAGGATTGCGATGAGCCTCATGATGCCGGCGGCGGCTTCGATATATATCGATAGCCTTATAGATAGCGCTACGCATAGATTCGGGCGATGCTTCCCAACGTCCGGCTATGTCGTAGCCGGTGCCATGGTCAGGCGAGGTGCGCACAAACGACAGTCCTGCCGTGAAATTCACGCCGGCATCCATAGCCAGAGTCTTAAACGGGATAAGACCCTGATCATGATACATGGCGAGAATACCATCGAATTTTTTAAAGATACCGGCGCCGAAAAAGCCGTCGGCAGCATAGGGTCCGAAACAGTTGATTCCATGGGCCTGCGCCTCTTTGATGGCGGGAATTATATGATCGGTTTCCTCCGATCCTATCAATCCGTCTTCTCCGCTATGGGGATTGAGGGCAAGCACTGCTATGCGCGGGTGGGGCAGGGAAAAGTCGCGTTCAAGCGAATGATTGAATTGCTGCAGCTTTTCCAACACAGCTTCCCGGCTAACACCTTGTGCCACCGAAGAAATAGGAGTGTGAATAGTCACGAGGGCCACGCGTATGTCATCGTTGCATAGAATCATCAAAGCCTTATCCTCCTTTTCACCGAGCGATGACTGGAGATACTCCGTATGACCGGGAAACGGAAATTGGGCGCTATGGATTGAATGTTTGCTGATAGGAGCCGTAACAAGTACATCTATCTCGCCCGCGCGGAGATCAGCCACGGCACGTTCCAATGCTGCAAAAGCAGCCTCACCTGCTTCTTTTGTGGCCACGCCGGGAGTGGGGCGCAACGATTCATCAACCACATTGACGATATTAAGCTGTTCGGCAGCTGCTGATTCCGGAGTATCAATCTGATTTAACACCACGGCAGGCTGCTGGGCCTGCTTGAGGTATGCAGCGGCGATTTTAGCCGAGCCGTAGATTATGGGGGTGCAAAGTTCGAACATACGGCTATCATCGAAGGCTTTGAGTATCACCTCATAACCTATGCCGTTGATATCACCGTGAGTTATGCCGACTTTTATTTTTTTATCTGACATATAGGATAATTGTTAATTCAATAGCGCGAAGTTACTCATTTTTTTTTATAACTCGACAGTATCCGGAGCGCATTTCGACGCAATGACACGAGTTTAGCCCGTTTTATAGGTGAGCGGGCAAAGATGGTGCTGAACTCTTCCTGAGTCATATCGGCCACACGATGAGGAGTCACTGAATCCATGACAGGGCGAGGCAACAGCTCATCCTGCACATAGGAGTCATCGAGAGAACGATTGATATTGTGGGGACAGACCAGTGTGCAGACATCGCAGCCGTAGAGCCGTGAATGCAGATCGACCTCCGAGTCAAACTCCCCACGATGCTCTATGGTAAGATAAGATATACAACGACGTGCGTCGAGAGTGCCATCGCCACACAAAGCGCCTGTAGGACAAGACTTGAGACAGCGGCCGCAATGCTCACACTCGCTGAGTGAGGTATGGCACCGCGGTGAGATAGCAGCCGTAGTGAGAATCTCGCCAAGGAAGCAGGCCGACCCGAGTCCGGGTACTATCAGATGACCGTTGTCGCCACGCATACCTAATCCGGAACGAACAGCCCAATAACGTTCGCGCAGGGGAGCGGAGTCGACACAAACCCGATATTCACCACCTGCGAGAGCCGTAATATCCTGCGCCACCTCAGTGAGCAGGGCGCGAAACACATCATGATAATCGGTGCCCAAAGCATAGGCTGAAATCCAAGGATGCGGTTTAGAAATAGAATATGGCAAGGCACAGCACACGATGGACTTAGCTCCCTCAAGGAGTAGGCGGGGGTCAGTGCGGAGGTCGGGATAGCGCTCCATGTACGCCATTGAGGCATGATGAGCGCTGTTGAGCCACGAGCAAAACATATCCGTGTCGCCGGCCTCCACTTCCGAAAGCCCGGCTACAGCCCAGGCCGAAATGCCACGGGAAGAAAATATCCCGGCAGGCAATTCAATCCATGGGGATAGCCCGGAATTCATAACCACGGGATTTTAACCACTCTACAGCCTGAGGCAGAGCGTTGCGCAGATTGTACTCGGCCTTGAGCGAATCATGAAACACAATTATAGAACCGTTGCGGGCAAAACGCTTGACATTGGCAAGTATGCGGCGAGGTGACAGCCGCTTATTGTAATCTCGCGTTATGAGGTCGTACATCACCAGGTTGTAGCGAGCTTTTATAGCAGCCGCCTGTTTCCAGCGCAGAAGCCCGTGAGGCGGTCGAAAGAGAGGAGAATCAATCAGAGTGTCGGCCTCGGTGATGTCACGCATATAGTGCCATGATGTGGATTTCATGCCTTGCAAGTGATGCATGGTGTGATTACCCCAGCTATGCCCGCGACGTTTTATTTCCTCAAAAAGCTGCGGATTGCGCATCACGTTTTCGCCCACGAGAAAGAAAGTGGCTTTGATGCCGTATGAATCGAGCAAATCCAGTACCCAAGGAGTCACCTCGGGCACCGGACCATCGTCGAATGTAAGGTACACTGTCTTACGATTTTTATGCTTCAGCCGCCATATTGCTTCAGGAAAAAGCAATCGATATAACAGTGGCGGTCTTTCAATGAGAAACATAATGACAGACAGTGATATGAAATTACTGCTGGACTTCCGAATCAGTCTGCTTCTTGATCTGATTCTGGTAGATTGAATACTGACGGTTGAGATTTACACCGCGCTTGGAGAGCTTGTCCTCGAGAGCCTGTATATCCTCACCGGCAAGTTTTTCAGCTTCATCAGGCTCCTTATCCTCGGCAATCACATAATAACGCATAAGGAAGTCGCCATAGTTCTGCAAGAGATTCAGGAAGGCATATCCTTCGATTTTGCGGTCGTGGATATCGATTGTGGCGTATTTCTCGTAGGGGAGTGACTGGAAGTAAATCAGATAACCTGCCTGGCGATCAATCTCTGACTCATAAAGATTTTTGGCACGATTGAAATCATCGGGATCTTCTGTGGCCAGACCTAACGAGGCATAGAGCGAAGCAATATCTTCCGTGAAGAAAATCTGAGTTGGAGCCAGATTACGCGGCAGCTTCTCCTCTATCATGTGGAGAATCTCACGAGCTTTTTCAAGATATTCGATACCTTCAGCATTGAGGGTTTCAGCATCTTCAATATCGGGATTGGCTATGACCACATTAAGACGATCAATACCCTCATTGTAAAGAGCTTCGGCCAGACGCATGAGTGCCAGACGATTGGTGTTGACCATCTGACGGACAGTCTCATCAAGGTATACATTCTTTCCTTCATCAAGACCACCCCAGCGGAAACGCTGAGTGACATTGTCATACATCTTGTCGACATTGACACCCTCGCTACCGTCGCCCTGTGCATTGAGCATAGGAGTCACTTCAAGAGCAAGACCGGTCGACCACATATAGGGAGTTAGGCCAAGATAATAATCATGAGGCACGGTCATGGCGAAATAGACCGGACGGTCCCAACCACGCGATGCCGAGCCGTCGATAATATCGAGAGCCATCAGTGTGTTCAATCCATAGGCGGTCTGACGGCGGGCATTGACAGGCTCAAGCACTTCTTCCGCAGACGCTATCTGTTCGGGCGTAAAATGACCTGTCCGCAGCAAGGCTGCCGTATCAGTGGGAATGTACCAATTGGGATATCTCAATTCTGTCAGTTTATAATCATTGTTGTAAGCCTCGGGCCTGAACACATCAATCAGAGATTCGCGAGCCGTAACGGGAGTATCATCAGGATTGATGGCATAAGCCACCGACACACGCCCATAAGCATAATCTTCAGGCTGAGTGGTGAAGTCAATACCTGCGGCATCGTAGCTCGGACGGCGCAACTGATCGATATACCAATCGGTAGAAAGATATGAGAGATTGACCACCTTCACATCTGTGCGCACACCCTCCACCTCCTGAGCATACCAGAGAGGGAACGTATCGTTGTCGCCGTTAGTAAAGATTATGGCATTGGAATCAAGACTATTGAGATAGTTCATGCCATAGTCGCGAGTGGTGTAACGACCGGAACGGTCATGATCGTCCCATGTCTGCGACACTACCTGCAGAGGCACAGCCACGGCCACTACACCGGCTACAATAGCAGCCGTGCGCCATTTGGCGTACATCTGTGACCCGGCGGCAGGATTGTCATTCAAATTGCCCTTATCGGTCTTCCCGGCAATAACGGCAAGTACCATACGCCATAGTGCGGCGATACCGATGCCCACCCATATAGCATAGGCATAGAATGACCCGGCGAAAGCATAATCGCGTTCACGGGGTTGCGACGGCACCTGGTTGAGATATATCACAATAGCGATACCTGTCATAAAGAAGAGGAAGAATATCACCCAGAACTGTTCAATGCCTCGCTTCGACACCAAAGCCTGCCATACCAGACCAATTATGCCGAGCAACAGCGGCAACATAAAGAATACGTTGTGACCCGGATTGTCCTCACCCATCTCGGCAGGCAGCAGCGACTGGTCGCCCAGACGCGCATTATCGATAAAGGGTATACCGCTAATCCAATTGCCGCGGTTCACCTCACCGTTGCCTTGCAAATCATTCTGTCGTCCGGCGAAATTCCACATAAAATAGCGCCAGTACATATGATTAAACTGATAGTTGAGGAAAAATTGCAGATGGTCAGCAAATGTAGGCTTGGGGAAAAGCTCCGTCAACGCTAATCCACGACGCAGATATTCGCGCATAACAGGGTCGGAATAAAGTTTCGGATCGAATGTATACAGAGTATCCTCAACCGGATTTTGTTCCATGGTGCGTGCTCTCCATTGGTCGTAGTTCTCACCGATCCACTGAGTGTATTCCCGCTTCTTATCAGAACTGTACATACGCGGGAAGAACCCGTTGAGATTAGGTGTCATCACCGCTTTACGACGCGATTCAGGTGCTACCTTCACATAGCTGTCGGGCTGTGAAGAATCAGTCTTTACGGCCTTAAACACCTCAAGGTCGGGATTCTGGAGTACAGGACGCACAGCCAGATCACGGGTACCATCGGGCATCTCCTTAATCCACAGTTCCTGTATGCCGGTCGACTCCATGGTCTCACCATAAATCAGAGGACGCTCGCCATACTGCTCGCGGTTAAGGTAAGAGTTAAGCGCAAACACATTATCAGGCGCATTCTGATTCATCGGCGTGTGAGCCGATGAGCGAATAAGCAACAGGGCGTAAGATGAGTAACCGATAAATATCACCAGTATGCTCAGCATAGTGAGGGTGAGCACACGCACATGGATTTTCTTGTAAAATACCAAAAATGCAATCATGGCCACTGTCAAAATTGCGGGCACCCAAAGCGAATCGCCGATAAACAATGCACCTGAGAGCAGTATGCTCAATCCTGCGGATATCTTAATCAAGAGCGGTGAGCGCTGGGCATAAAGATTGTAGATGCTCCACGAAAGCACACCCAAAAAGATGAGCGCATAGAGCAATACACCCATATTGAATGACAGACCACATACATTTACGAAAAACAATTCAAAATATTGGGCTATCTCTATGAATCCGGGCACAAGACCGTAGAGTATCACACCCACAATCAAGAACGAAAGTAAAAGAGCCAACACAGCTCCTTTGAGATTGCTCTGCTTGCTTTTCTTGAAATAAAATACCAGCACGATGGCAGGAATACAAAGCAAATTGAGCAGATGCACGGCTATCGATATACCTATCACATAGGCTATGAATATCAGGTATTTGTCACTATGAGGTTTATCCGCGCGATTTTCCCATTTGAGTATGAGCCAAAACACGAGCGCCGTACAGAACGAAGAGAACGCATAGACTTCGCCTTCCACAGCCGAAAACCAGAAAGTATCGCTCCAGGCATACATCAGCGCTCCGCACACACCCGAAGCAAATATCACAATCATTTTCACCGGATTCACTTCCGTATCGGTATCGGCCACAATAAGTTTTTTCACCAGATGAGTTATGGTCCAGAACAGCAAAAGTATCGTACCGGCACTGAGCAGACCCGACATCAGATTGACCATAAGAGCCACTTTTGTCACATCACCGAAAGCGAAATTGACGAAAAAGCGCGCTGTGAGCATAAATATAGGGTTGCCCGGCGGGTGACCTACTTCGAGTTTGTATCCTTGGGTGATAAACTCGGGGCAGTCCCAGAAGCTCGCGGTAGGCTCGAGTGTGAGGATATAAGTCACCGCAGCTACCAGAAAGCAAAACCACCCGATGGAGTTATTGAGCAGATTGTACTTCTTCATATCTGATTATTAATACTATAGATAGTGATTAAAGATTGATGTAATTATCGTAAAGACAGATTTGCGACAAAAAAATGCCGCAACAGCACTGCAAAGTTAGTTTTTTTACCTTGAAGTTACAGCCTTAGGGCGTTAATTATGTGAAAAATCATCACATAAGGGACGGCCTACCGGAGGACAGGCCAGGAAAAGAGTCGGAGTTCGCGTCTGAGCTGACGTTCCCGACCACCACAATAACGGTCGCAAAGGGCATGAAACCCGGCCGAGTGATTCATGTGGGTGCGATGCGCCAGCTCATGCCACACCACATAATCGCGCAGATGCTGCGGCAGAAACATCAACATTGCCGAAAGAGTGATGACACCCGAGGCCGAACAAGTGCCGAGTGTACGACGTCCGCTGCCGGTCTTCCACCCCGTGACCACTACCCCCGCTTCGGAAGCAAGTGCCATGGCCCGGGGCAGCAACACTGCATCGGCGTGCCATGTGACTCCTTTTATTATCAATCTGTTGACAGTCTGAACCACCTCCGGTGCCATAATATCCAATGTAGGAGCGACGCTTACTGTGACCACATTTGCCTCGCGCCTGACTTTTACTCCTCGCTGCGAATCGGAAGCCGCAACAATATCCACCGTGATTTCAGGCAATATGATACTCTGCCCGAGATGGAATTTAGGAACGGAATCTGCAGCTGTACGTGCCTCCAGACGTGGCACAAGTGTCTTAAGCGTATTTACAAGAGATTCGACAGAGATGCCATAAGGAACGCTTACCCTCATACCTGCACCATGTCGACGCAGAGTGATGTTATGAGACCGGCGCAAAGGCACCACACGAAATACACCAAGCTCAGGTATCTCAAAATCAAAAGCAGCGATAATGCGATTTGAAGGCTTCATCTACAATCCGTCGATGCCCCAAAGTAATTTTCGACGCAACGTGTCGACAAAATTATGATTTTTAGGAATAACCACATTCACCGCATAGGCGGCTTTACGCAGTGTCAGGCGGCTACCGATGGGCAAAGCCACCGACTTGCCGTCGATGCTGAGCAGATAAGCTGTAGAACGTGACGATGTTACCATATCCACATAAGAGTCATCACCTACCACCAGCGGACGCATATTTAGCGAATGAGGGGCTATGGGCGATATCACCCAATCAGCGGCAGTGGGAGCTATGATAGGCCCGCCCACCGACAAATTATAACCGGTAGAGCCAGTGGGAGTGGATACAATCAATCCGTCGCAACGGTAACAAGCGAGCGGCTCACCGTTGAGCGTCGTATCCACAGTAATCATCGAAGCCGTGTTTTGCTTGAGTATGGCCACTTCATTGAGAGCAAACGGACAAGCCGGCAACTCCACCGAATCCGACAGCACCTCAATAACCGAACGTGGCTGCACATCATAATTGCCTTGCATTATCTCCTGCACCAAAGCCTCGGGATGTGTGATATCTGCGGCTGCAAGATAACCGAGATGACCGGTATTAATGCCCATGATGGGTATGGACGCAGCTCCTACACGCCGTGCCGTGGTGAGAAACGAACCATCACCACCGATGCTTAACACCAGGTCGGCACACACGGGCTCATCTGCTGCTATGATATGAATATCCATCTGGGGTACTTTGATAACACGGTGCATGAATTCAAAATAACGATAATCAATAGCCAGCGAGACAGCCTGTCCCTGCTTGGCCAGCAACTCGAAAAACAACTGCAACGGAGCGAAATTGCTCTTTTGACTCTTATTTCCAAAAATAGCTAATCGTTTCATAAGCGTGCATTTACCGTTAATCATATTTCAAGCTGAGCCAGAAAATCATTGATTTCCTGACGGGCATATTCGGTGATGGAATCCTCTCCCGAAAGCAAATGAGCTACATGGAGTCCGTAGCGCTCCAGCGAACGGATCACAGCACCGGCATCACGATGATTGATACGTAAATCCACCGCCAGCCTATAGAGTCCCACATCGGCCGAAGTCACATTCATATTAAGCAAATGCGCATCGGCATCCTCCACCGCCCGGGCTATGAGCGAAGCGCTGAAATCATCGCGATCACACACCACGGTAATCTCGCTGCTGTCCGTCACAGGCGGAAAAAGATGCTCTGCCGAGTGCAATTCATCAGAAGAGAGCAAGGTGTATATGTTGTCGTTTGCTTCCAATATTATTTTATTATCCCATTATTTCTCGTTAAATTTGCACCGATTAAATATCAGCGCCGAGAGTGATTGCAAAATTAGTAATTTTTCTATTTCCAACATTCAACGCTATAGTAAAGTTGCCACATATTCTCTGAAGATTTCATAATAATGACTCTATTAAGTGTAAATATCAATAAAGTAGCCACCCTGCGCAATGCCCGCGGCGAAAATATGCCTAACGTCCAACTGTTTGCACAGGAATGTGAACGCCTCGGAGCCAACGGCATCACGGTCCACCCCCGGCCCGACGAGCGCCATATAAAATATGCCGATGTGTTTCTGCTGCGGCCGCTAATCAAGACCGAATTTAACATCGAGGGATATCCATCGCCCGAATTTATGGACCTGGTGCTGAAAATCAAGCCTGCCCAAGTGACTCTGGTGCCCGATGCTCCCAATGACCTGACCTCCCATGCCGGCTGGGATGTGGAACCCAATAAAGAATTTCTATCCACCATAGTAGACCGCTTGCGTGAAGCGGGCATACGTACATCTATATTCGTAGGTACCGACATAGCCAACATCAAAGCAGCCGCAACTACCGGTACTGACCGAGTGGAACTGTATACCAAGCCATATGCCGATCTCTATCCCACCGACCCGGAAACAGCCGTGGTGCCCTTCGTGGAAGCCAGCCGAGCCGCCCATCAGGCCGGACTGGGTGTCAATGCCGGCCACGACCTGAATCTCGACAACCTTGCTTTTTTCCGTAACCATCTGCCATATCTCAACGAAGTGTCGATAGGCCACGCCCTCATCTCCGATGCCCTCTATCTGGGTCTTGACGAGACCATACGCCGCTATAAAGCGTGCTTGAAAAAAGCGTAAGAGCAAAAAAAACGATACCCCTCACTCCCAATATATCAATACCTCTCAGCAGATTATGATTCAAACCATCACCTCCGACAGCATAGCTGCAGTCAACAACCAAATAGCCGGCGCTGCCACAGCATCGGCCACACCCATAGTAGAAGAACTCTCGATATGGGATCTCTGTGTCAACGGCGGTTTCATCATGATACCGCTGGTGATTCTCGCCGTAATAGCCATCTACGTGTTTGTGGAGCGTATGCTCGTAATCCGTCGCGCAGCCCGCGAAGATGCGTCATTCATGGAACGCATCAAAGAATATATCCACCGTGGCGATGTAGATAGCGCGCTCAACCTCTGCCATCACTCCCAGACACCCTATGCCCGACTTATAGCCAAAGGAATAAGCCGCATAGGCCGACCGATGAACGATGTACTCGTGACAATAGAAAACACCGGAAACATAGAAATAGCCACACTGGGAAAACGGTTGCCATGGCTGGCCACTACAGCCGCCGGCGCCCCTATGTTAGGATTTCTCGGCACGGTGATGGGCATGGTGGAAGCATTCTACAATCTTGCAGCAGCCGGTACAAGCGCTAACATCGATGTACTCGCCGGAGGAATCTATCAAGCTCTTGTCACCACGGTGGCAGGTCTCGTGGTAGGAATCATAGCTCTCTTTGCCTACAACTATCTCGTAGCGTTAATCAATGGCGTAATGAACTCTCTTGAAACCAAGACCATGGAATTTATGGATCTGCTTAACGAACCGGTAAAATAATACGCTTACCTCCACCTTAAATACCTCCGAGCTATGGCACTCAAGCAGCAATATACCATGACATCTTTATTTTCAATGGCTTCAATGACCGACGTCATCTTCCTGCTGTTGATATTCTTCATGGTCACTTCCACTATAGTGTTTCCAACAGCTCTCGAAGTCAATCTTCCCGAAAGTTCCGAACAGACAACGTTGAAACCAACCACACAGGTAGTGGTATATGGCGACGGTTCCATCTCAGTAGCCACAGCTACCGACCCAAAACCGGTGAAGGTCAACGATGAAGAACTGCAGGCACGTCTTTTGCTCGAACAACAACAAGCCGCAGAACCCGGCGTGATAGCTATCTATGCCGACGAATCAGTGCCCTACGGTACAATAGTGAAATTGCTCGATATGGGCGCCAGACATTCGCTTAACATGGTACTTGCCACCAAGCCGGCTCCTACCTCGGCACGACTATAACAACCGCCTATGAAAGAGCACCACGCCACCGACCGCATCACTGCATCAGTAATCACGTTGCTGACAGTGATAGTAGTATTGGTGTTAATGCTGCTCACCCACCTGAGGTTTACTCCACCCGACAGCCACACATGGCCTCCCGCAGATGACTCTGAGCTGCTATTTACCACCGACATCGCCCCGATAATACCGCCAAGCCGGGCTACAAATACCCCTTCAGGACTTCAGTCAAGCGCAGAGAAAGCTACAGACAATGGCCGGGATAACATAGCCGTGACATCGCCTGACCTGACTGACGGCGGTGCAAAAGCTCCGCAGCCAACACCTCCGGTCAGTTCGACTAAACCATCGGATATGAAGACACCTGCTCCTTCCGAAAAGACAGGTCCAACGGCCGAGCAGCTTGAGCAACAACGAAAAGAAGCGCAGCGCGAAGCTGAGACAAAAGCTCGCGAAGCAGCTATAAAAAAAGGATTCGGCAGCTCCAACAATAAAGCCAACTCCACTTCAGGCGGCAACACTTCAGGCAAAGTTTCGGCAGGCTCTCCTACCGGACAAGTCGGCTACAATCTTGCCGGACGCACAATGGCAGGATGGGGAAAAGCTCTCGTGACAGCTCCTTCGGGCAGCATCACCGTCACAATAAAAGTGGACCGTCAGGGCAAAGTAGTGGAGGCCGCCTATAAAAGCGGCACCGGCACAGCCGCCGGAAGAAAAGATGTAAGAGACGACTGTGTGCGCCGTGCACTGACATCGCATTTTTCCGTGTTAGCCGATGCTCCGCCGATGCAGACAGGTTCCATCACCTATACATTTACTACAGCCAATTAATAATCACGTCGACGCGATATGACTTACGAATACGATTATTTAGTAATAGGATCCGGCATTGCCGGCATGAGTTTCGCCCTAAAAGTAGCCGCTCCGGGAACACGAGTGGCATTGGTATGCAAAACCACACTCGATGAGGCCAACACAGCTTTTGCCCAAGGAGGTGTGGCATCAGTAACCAATCTCAAAGTCGATAATTTCGAGAAGCATATCGAAGATACAATGATAGCAGGCGACTACCTGAGCGATATCGAAGCCGTGAAAAAAGTGGTGACTGAAGCACCGGGCCAGATAAAACAATTACTTGAATGGGGTGTGGACTTTGACCGCAACGCCGATGGTGATTTCGACCTGCATCGCGAAGGAGGTCACTCCGAGTTCCGCATACTCCACCATCTTGACAATACCGGTTTTGAAATACAGCAAAGCCTCATTAAAAAAGTAAGGGAAAATCCGTATATCGACATCTATGAACATTATTTTGCCATAGAGATAATAACCCAGCATCATCTGGGTAAAATAGTGACCCGCCGAACTCCTGATATCACTTGCTATGGCGCATACGTTCTTAATCCCGAAGGTGTGGTCGATAAATTTCTTGCACGCATAACCCTCATGGCTACCGGTGGTGTGGGCGCTGTCTATACTACCACCACCAATCCGCTTGTAGCTACCGGCGACGGCATAGCCATGGTCTATCGTGCCAAGGGTACGGTAAAGGACATGGAGTTTATCCAGTTTCACCCCACAGCCCTCTATCACCCCGGTGACCGTCCTTCATTTCTCATCACCGAAGCGATGCGCGGCTACGGAGCAGTGCTGCGTAACCTCAAAGGAGAAGAATTCATGCACCGTTACGACCGGCGTCTTTCGCTTGCTCCGCGCGACATCGTGGCGCGCGCCATCGACAGCGAAATGAAAATCAACGGCGATGATCATGTATACCTCGATGTGACCCACAAGGATCCCGAAGAAACACGCCATCATTTTCCCAACATTTATGCCAAATGCCTGTCGCTCGGCATAGATATCACCAAGGATTATATCCCTGTAGCTCCGGCAGCACACTATCTTTGCGGAGGCATCAAAGTAGATCTTAACGGTGAGTCGTCAATCAAACGCCTGTATGCCGTGGGCGAATGTTCATGTACAGGACTTCACGGCGGTAATCGCTTAGCATCCAACTCTCTGATAGAAGCTGTAGTATATGCCGATGCTGCCGCCCGTCATGCCAAAGAAAACATCTCGCATTACTCACTGCGCAACGATGTACCCGACTGGAACGACGAAGGCACGAGCCATACAGAGGAAATGGTACTTATCACCCAGAGTATCAAAGAAGTAAATCAGATAATGGGCACATACGTGGGTATCGTGCGCAGTAATCTGCGACTCGATCGCGCATGGAACCGTCTCGACATACTCTATGAAGAGACCGAACGCTTGTTCAAATGTTCCAAAGCCTCTCGCGAAATATGCGAATTGCGCAACATCATCAATGTAGGCTATCTGATAATGCGTCAGGCCAAAGAACGTAAAGAATCACGCGGATTACACTTCAGCCTTGATTTTCCACCGAAGGCATAACATTATTTAAGATGCCCCGCTACGTAATCCAACAATCTTTTCGCGCCCCCGGACGTTATTATAATTACGTATGAAATATGTAATTAAGTTAAGAATACTGGTAGCTGTGCTTGCAGCCGTAGCATTAAATGCCACGGCACAGACTCCGGTATTGCCTGACGTGAGCGAAATGGGCAACGGGCGTATCAACGATGCCCGCGGCTACTATTACACCGAAATCGACGGAGAGCAAGTGAAAATGATTGTCCTCAACGATGTGGTGGTATATCCTCCGCTTAAATTCAAAAACAAAAAAGATGAGGAATTTTACTGGCGCACGGTGCGCGATGTGAAAAAGACACTGCCGTTTGCCAAACTGATATGCAACACCCTGCTTGAGACATACGAATATATCGAAACTTTTCCTACTCAAAAAGAGCGCGAAGAATATCTCAAAGAGATGGAATCGGCCATATTCAAGCAATACAAGCCTACGCTAAAAAGTTTCACCAAATCACAGGCCAAAATGCTGTGCAAGCTCATAAACCGTGAGACTGACCAGTCAGGCTACAATATTATAAAAGCGTTTTTAGGCTCGTTCCGCGCAGGTTTCTGGCAGACGTTCGGCCGCCTCTTCGGAGTCAACCTCAAGGTCGACTACAAGCCTGAGAAAAATCATGAAGATGCCATCATTGAGCGTGTAGCTGTGGCAGTGGAATTAGGTCAGGTGTGAGATTGATATAAAAAATATGTAATTTTGCAATATGAATATAGCACTGATAGGTTACGGCAAAATGGGCAAAGCTATAGAGCAAATAGCCCTGTCGAGAGGACATAATATAGTGAGCATCATTGATGTAAATAATCCTGAGGATTTCGATACAGATGCTTTTCGCAATGCCGATGTAGCTATTGAATTCACCTCACCGGCATCGGCTTTCGACAATTACACCCGCGCCATGGCTCAGGGAGTAAAAATAGTATCCGGAAGCACCGGCTGGACAGAGCGTATGCCTGAGATAAAACAGATGTGTGCCGACAACGACGGTACTTTTTTCTGGAGTTCCAATTTCAGCTTAGGCGTAAATCTGTTTTTCAGTCTCAATGCCTACCTAAGCTCGCTGATGAAAAATTTTCCGCAGTACACCCCTCATATCGAAGAGATACACCATGTCCACAAACTTGACCACCCGAGTGGTACAGCCATCTCTTTAGCTCAGGGAATTATAGACCACAGCGATATCTACTCCCGCTGGAGCGAAGATGTATGCGCTCCCGACAGTGTGCGTATAGACCATCAGCGACGTGCCGAAGTACCGGGCACTCACACCGTACGCTGGGATTCGCCTGTGGACAGCATTGAGATAACCCATCAGGCCCACTCGCGTCAGGGATTTGCTCTTGGAGCTGTAATAGCAGCCGAATGGGTAGCAGGCCAGCGCGGATTCCTCACCATGGACATGCTTATGAAAAAGATACTCAGCGATGCCGCATAGTCATAAATAATTGATTAAAAACATCTACAGGATATGCAAGCCAACACCAATCACACCTTCACACAAGACCTTCTCAGCAGAATACGCGCCACAAAGACTTCCCGCTGGATAAGATTCGGCATTGTCGCCACCCTGTTTATACTATGGGTTATATGGCTCAACAACTATTGGGTACTGCTGTTTCTGCCATTGCTGTTTGATATCTACATCACCCACTATATACCTTTCACTTGGTGGAAAAACAGTAAAAACAAGGCTGTGCGCACCGTCATGAGTTGGGTCGACGCCATAGTGTATGCACTAATCCTGGTATATTTCATCTTCACTTTCGTAGGTCAAAACTATCAGATACCCTCCGGCTCGCTTGAAAAGACACTTCTTACGGGTGATTATCTGTGGGTCAACAAGATGGCCTACGGACCACGTGTGCCTATGACTCCCATTCATTTCCCGCTGGTGCAAAACACTCTGCCTATTTTCAATACCAAAAGCTATGTGGAATGGCCTAACTGGAAATATCACCGCCTTAAAGGCTACAGCAGTGTCAAAACAGGAGACATAGTAGTGTTTAACTTCCCTGCCGGCGACACTGTAGCCTTGAAAGTGCAAAACCCCGACTACTATACATTAGTAAGAATGTTTGGGCGCGACAATATCCTCAATCACTCCGAAGATTTCGGTGAAGTAATATATCGTCCGGTAGACCGACGTGAAAATTATGTGAAACGCGCCGTAGGTCTGCCCGGAGAAACACTGCAGATTATCGATGGCGACATATATATCAATTCTGAAAAGCAACCTACCCCGGCCACGGCACAACGCGACTATTATGTGCAGACTTCGCGACGCCTCACCGACAATGAATGGGAAGAATGGGGTGTGCCTGTGGATGACCGTCGCGAGATGGCTATCCCCTCCATCAACCGCGATTATTTCACATTGACATCGGCCAATATGAAATTTAATGACCGTACGCCTGAAGGTCCTATCTACGTGGTGCCTCTGACTCAGGATATGCTTGCAAAAGTAAAACAATCACCGTTGACTTTAGCTGTAGAAAAAATCAATGTGGAGCCTGAGTCCGATCTCTTCCCATACTATTCGGCCAAATACGGGTGGACACGTCATAATTACGGTCCGGTAACCATACCTGCCAAAGGACAGACTGTGAAACTGACGGCTGAAAACTGGCCGGTTTATGAGCGCATCATACGTAATTATGAGTATCACACCGATTCTTATGTGAAAGATTGTCAGGTGTTTATCGACGGAAAACCTGCCGATAGCTATACATTTGACATGGATTATTACTTTATGATGGGCGATAACCGCGACAACTCTCTTGATTCCCGCTATTGGGGCTTCGTGCCTGAAGACCATATAGTAGGTCAACCGATGAGGGTACTTATCTCCTTTGACAAAGACAAGAGTATTTTTGACGGCGGTATACGCTGGAACAGAATTTTACTCAATGCCAATAAAGGATTGTAAACTGCTGCTTCCGCCATTTTACATGGCTTCGGTACACTACTACGCGGCTCTGAATGGAGCTGCTGAAGCAGTGATAGACTGCGGTATGCACTTCGATAAACGTATGAAAGCCACTCATCGCTGCGATATAGCCGATGTCAACGGTCAGCTTAAGCTCACTGTACCCGTAGAAAAGCCTTTAAGCCTAAGCACAGCGCATTATGATAATGTGATGGTGTCACGCCACGGTCATTGGTGGAACGTGCATCTGACGGCCTTAAAATCGGCTTACGGGCGCACTCCTTTCTTTGAATATTACCTTGATGACTTCACTCCTCTGCTTTCGTCCGATTGGGTAGGACACTCCATAGCCGAACATAATGCCGCTATAGATACACTTCTGCGACGGTTGCTTTACATCAATACTCCGGTCAGATATATCGGAAGCGATGCCGGAGAATCCATTTCATACGACCAATACTCCGACTATCGTCGTCGACCCATAGATTTCACCACTGATGTGCCCTATTATCAGATACGCTCCGGCGAGCACGGGTTTATACCCTCACTGAGTGTGGTGGATCTGTTGTTTAATATGGGTCCGGAAGCACAGATAGTGCTGCGGCAAATGGTCTAAAACATGCTCAAGGCACGCAGCTGCTCTATGATATCGAGTCGGCTCATACGACGACGACGTTTCAACACTCCTGCAAAATCGTGGACTACCTCTTGCACTCCACGATGGTTAAACACGCGGAAAAGATAGGTATAGTTTTTCTCAAAAAGGCGCATCAGTTCATCATCTTCGAGCGCACACCAGCGCTTGCCTTCATCGCTTACACACTCGCTGAGTACCCGTTTGATATCAGGAGTGACGGCAGTACGCTCAAGCACCAGATGCCTGCACATGACATTGCCTATGGTAAGAGCTATCTCGAGATTGAAATTCTTCAATATATGATTCCATGCCGCTTTAGCCGATAATCCGGGATTACCTGAAAAATAAAAGTCGTCGGAAAACTCTATCAGTTTATCAGCTTCAGCATCGAGATCAAGTGCCGACAGTTTATCTTCGCCGTCAAACACCACTACAGCCACAGCCATGCCGGTAGCTCCGTAGCACTTGTCATCTTCATTGCGGTAGCTCAGATTCACACTCATATTTTAAGTCAGATGAATTAATTTTTCTGTTATTTAACTACCATGATTTTCAACACTGTACCCTCGGAGGTATCAGTATTTGACACATAGGCGTAGTAAACACCGGTGGGGACGCGTCGACCTTTGAGATTACAGCCATCCCACGTAAACATTCCACCTTCGCTCATACCTTGAGCCAACACATTGCCTGCTGTATCGGATATCTTTACAAGCGAATTATCCATCAATCCGGTCACATAAATATTGCCTGTGTAGTCCGGACGCACCGGATTAGGAAATGCGTAGACGTCACTATAATTTTCCGATGGTTTGCTCACATTGGTACGATAGGTGTACACCCCGCTCTTAGTACCTACATAAAGGGTGGAGGTATTAGGATTGACAAACACTGCATTTATACGATTTGTGGGCAGGGGAGAGTTATTGGAATGAAAATGCTCGAGTATCTCCTGACCGTCGGACGACACAAGATAAAGTCCGGAATCATTGGTTGCAATCCATTTTCGATTGGCTGCATCAACAGAAATGGAGTTGATAAAGTCACTTCCAAGCAAATAATCAGCCAGATTAGACCCGTCGTTGCGCGGCACTTTAATATGAGTCATACGCATCGAAGGTGAGGTGGCTTTCGACGGATCTTCGATGAGCATAATGCCCTGGTTGGTACCCCACCACACTTTGCCTTCATTGTCTTCACAAAGCGAAAGATGACGGTCAGCATTGAATTTATTGCCATCCTGATCATAGATATCACTCCAGCAATAATAAATGTCATCATTCAATTTATTGAATGTGCCACGAGTGTCGATAGCCACAAGTTTGTTATTGACACTACTGTCAAGAATGAATATCATATTGGATTTCATGCAGTTAAGAAACACTACATCTTGCGTGCAGAAATAATCTATTTTTTCACCCAAGGGTATTTTCACCCAATCTTCTTTTTTGACCTGCGATGGATTGAGGGCAGCCTTTTCGCGCGGAAGCACCCATATAGGTTCCACACTATATCCCGGCGAAACCATGGCCATCCATACATTACCGCCACGGTCTACATTGCACCCATAGCATATAAAGCGATTGTCATAACGGATCAGTGGTGAATTGGTGTCATCAAAACGACCTTCCAATTCTCCGTTGCGCACTTTCATCAACCCTTGTTCGGCAGAACTTACATAGTATATATCGGGGTTATCACTGTCAGGAGCCATAGCTGTGACACCGGTCAGATATTTATCGCTGTGCCAATACTTACCCACATTCAAATCAGTATCAACCGGATAAAGAGTCACATCTATAGCCTCACCCGTATTCATGTCAATACGTCCGGTGGTCTGAGGCTCCGTGCGTCCACGCTCGGCATAAAGACCGAATTTATAACCTGTAAAACCTACATTCTGCACAAACAGAAATTTATTGTGAAGTGTGGGATAGAAATAAAATGCTTTTTTCACCGAAAAATCTTCGGGAGTATAAGCCTGCATCTTCACTGTAATATCTCCATCGGGAGTAATTTCATATTTTGATAATCCGTAATGCGACAACACCCAATAATCGTTTTCACCTTTGAGCGATGAAGCAAATATATCAAAATGATATTCCTGAGGTAATTCATGTATCAAATGATGTTTTTTATCTTCGTTGAAAGAATACAACGAATTATCGGCTATAAATCTGACATTTCCCGGGGTTAGATTAACAAATTGATACGACGGTGTATAGTAAATAAGCACTCTGCTTAAACTCATTTTACCTGATGCCAGATCCAATTCGGTATACCGAATGGTATTCTCATTATCGACAGTAATGACGGATTCTGTGCCCACGGCATCCATTTCTTTCAATTCAAAATAGGAGGCGAGCTGCTTGAAATTGTTAAACGAGCGGATACTTCTACCCAGCGGTATTGAAAACAAATCCTTATCTACATTGATGACAAGATTTTTACCTACTACAGCCAGAGTGTTGACTTTTTTGGAATAATTGCCTGTCTCTATTACTTCGTTTTTATCATCATCTATCACCACAACACCGAATGGCATAGCCACATAGATGCGATTGTTTTTTGCATCAAAATCCACATCCAGTATAGTATGATACTCTATATTGTTGGCATCACGGATATCAGATATATTATCGACATGACCATCATCATAAAGTAAGTCTATATTACCGTTTTCATAAGTTATCAGAAGATACTTCTTATCCTTATTGTAGAAGATATTTTCTACATCGAAATCATTGAGTACATTTTCATGATTGTATGTATGTGATTCATCATTTTCGGTATCATATGCAAATAAGCCGGTACCTGACAAAAAATACACCTTACCACTGCGTGTGGGTATCACTTTTTTCTGCAACGGAGAAAAAGCAGCCACATAATCCCATGTGCCTATAGGTTTATTTAATGCCAATGACTCCACAGGACCCATCACAGCACACAATAACAATAATATAGTATAAAATATCTTATTCATAAGTATATGAGTATTACACGTTAGGAATTTGCAGAGAGATAATCAATCAATTTACGAGTGGCTATACCGCGATGGCTGATGGCATTCTTAGCTTCTCCGCTCATGCAAGCAAATGTCACATCGCTGCCCTCGGGTCTGAACACAGGATCATAGCCGAATCCTCCGTCACCCTCAGGTTCATGAGTTATTTCACCATAGACCGACCCTTCGAATACGCTTAATTTTTCACCTTCAATCAGTGCTATCACGGTTGAGAAATGCGCTTTACGATTTTCTATATCTTTAAGATTATCAAGAAGTTTTCGCATATTGGCAGCTGAATCATGAGCTTCACCGGCATAACGGGCCGAATAAACACCGGGGTCTCCGTTAAGAGCATCTACCAACAGACCGGTATCATCGGCAAAACAATCATAACCATAGTTATCCTTAATGAAACGTGCCTTCATCACCGCATTGCCCTGCAAAGTATCGGCCGTCTCGGGAATATCCACATCACACCCTATGTCGGCAAGCGACAGTATCTGCGTACTCTCATCGACGATGGAGCGCACTTCAGCCAGTTTATGGGTATTATTTGTAGCAAATACTATCTTTTTCCTGATATCCATGGTGTGATGATGCCATAATATTATATAACGTAAATTTAAGGTGCTATATTATCCCATAACTATGTTGACAATTTTGCCCGGAACTACTATAATCTTACGTATAGTTTTGCCTTCCAACCATTTTTTAGCTCCTTCAGCTTCCAAGGCAGTCTTCTCTACTTCTTCACGTGACATATCTGCAGGCACTACTATATTGAAGCGTGCCTTACCATTGAACGATACTGCATAGGTGACTTCATCTTCTTTAAGGTATTCTTCAGAATATGAGGGCCATTGAGCATCACAAATACTACCTTTATTACCCAGCACATGCCATAATTCTTCAGTTACATGAGGTGCAAAAGGATTAAGTACTATAAGCAATTGTTGCAGTACTTCACGGCTATGACATTTCTGCTGAGAAAGTTCGTTGACACAAATCATAAATGCAGCAATAGAGGTATTGAATGAGAAATTTTCAATATCTCCACTAACTTTCTTTATAAGTTTATGTATGGATTTTAAGTCTTTTTTAGTAGGTTGCGAATCATCTACCAGCAGAGTATCACCCTTGAAGAAAAGTCCCCAAAGTTTTTTAATGAAACGATTCACACCATCTATACCATTGGTATCCCATGGTTTGCTCTGTTCCAGCGGACCAAGAAACATTTCATAAAGACGAAGTGTATCGGCACCATATTTTTCTACTATGTCATCGGGATTAACCACATTAAACATTGACTTCGACATCTTTTCCACAGCATAGCCGCACACATATTTACCATCTTCGAGTATAAACTCAGCTGTAGCAAATTCAGGACGCCACTGCCGGAATGCTTCGATATCAAGAATATCGTTTGATACAATATTGACATCCACATGAATAGGAGTCACATCATAATTCTCACGCAGATTATAACTTACAAATGTATTGGTATCCTTAATTCTATACACGAAGTTACTTCTGCCCTGTATCATGCCTTGATTGATGAGTTTTTTGAATGGCTCATCTTCACACACCAATCCCAGATCATAAAGAAATTTATTCCAGAAACGGCTGTAAATCAAGTGACCGGTAGCATGTTCGGTACCACCTATGTAAAGATCCACATTACGCCAGTAGTTATTGACTTCAGGTGATACGAGGGCTTCATTATTGCGAGGATCCATATAGCGCAGATAGTAAGCTGATGAACCTGCAAAACCCGGCATTGTACATAATTCTATGGGATAACCTTCCTCAGTATGCCAACCTTTAGCACGTCCCAACGGAGGTTCACCGCTTTCCGTAGGCAAATATTTATCCACTTCCGGAAGCTGTAAAGGCAATTTATCATCACTCATAGTGTAAGGTATACCGTCCTTATAATATACAGGAAATGGTTCACCCCAATAACGCTGACGACTGAATATGGCATCACGCAGGCGATAATTTACTTTCACTTTACCTATACCTTCCTGCTCTATAAATTTCTTTGTAGCTGCAATGGCATCTTTTACTTCCATGCCATTGAGATTTAGCTTATCAGAAGCTGAATTTATCATTTTGCCGCTTTTTGCATCAAAACTTTCTTCACTCACATCAGCTCCTTCTATAAGCGGTATAACAGGCAAATCAAAATGACGCGCAAAAGCATAGTCACGACTGTCATGTGCAGGAACAGCCATAATAGCTCCTGTACCATATCCTGCAAGTACATAATCACTTATCCAGATAGGTATACGGGTACCTGCTATTGGATTTATGGCATAACTTCCTGTAAACACACCCGACACTTTTTTATCAATCATGCGTTCACGTTCTGTCTTATGTTTGATAGCAGCTATATATTCATCTACTTCCCGGCGTCGGTCATCTGTCACTACTTTATCCACATATTCACTTTCAGGTGCAAGCACCATGAAAGTAACACCAAATATGGTATCTGCACGGGTAGTAAATATATCGAGTACAGTATCTCTGCCATCTACCTTAAACTTCATCTGCGCACCTTCTGAACGGCCTATCCAATTGCGTTGGGTTTCTTTGAGTGAATCAGTCCAGTCTATACGTTCCAATCCTTCAAGCAAACGGGGAGCATAGGCCGATACACGCAAACACCATTGATACATCAACTTTTGTTCCACCGGATAACCACCGCGCACCGACACACCTTCACTTACTTCATCATTAGCAAGCACAGTGCCAAGTTTCGGACACCAATTGACCATGGTATTACCCAAATATGCTATGCGATAATTCATAAGAATATCACTCTTTTGCTTTTCATTCATAGCATTCCATTGATCGGCAGTAAAATTCATATCCTGCGAACAAGCTGCCTTGATTCCTTCAGTACCGTTTTTCTCAAATTTCTCTATCAAATCCGATATAGGCATTGCCTTGTCAGCCTCAATATCATAATAGTGATTAAACATTCGTATGAATGTCCATTGAGTCCATTTATAGTATTCAGGATCGCAAGTTTTGATTTCTCTGTTCCAATCATAGCAGAATCCGATCTTGTCGAGCTGAGAACGATATCGTGCTATATTATTGACAGTGGTCACTTCAGGATGCTGACCTGTCTGTATAGCATATTGTTCTGCCGGCAGCCCATAAGCATCATACCCCATAGGGTGAAGCACATTGAATCCATTGAGACGCTTATAACGCGAATAAATATCAGAAGCAATGTAACCCAGCGGATGTCCTACATGTAAACCTGCCCCCGATGGATAAGGAAACATATCGAGTACATAAAACTTAGGTTTGTCTATATTCACCTCAGTAGTGTATGTACCATGTTCTTTCCAATAATTTTGCCAGCGCGATTCTATCTCTCTATGATTGTATTCCATAATCTGTAGGGTATATATGTCTTATTTCTTTATTGATTTTGATAATTCAAGCATTCTTTCTATGGGTCGGCGAGCTGCTTCTATCAATCGCTCATCTACATGAATCTGAGGTGATTCATTTTTCAGACATTCATATAGTTTTTCCATAGTGTTAAGTTTCATATAGTTACATTCATTGCAGCCGCAAGTACTGTCTACAGCCGGAGCAGCTATGAATCGTTTACCTTTACAATCCTTCTGCATCTGATGCAATATACCGCTCTCGGTAGCCACGATGAAAGTATCGTAGTCACTTTCTTTAGCATATTTAAGCAACACAGCTGTAGAACCTATCTTATCAGCTATAAGCTGAAGCGGTTTCTTACATTCGGGGTGAACCAATATTTTAGCCTGAGGATACTGTTTTTTCAATTCCAATATTTTTTCAATTGAAAATTTCTCATGTACATGGCATGCCCCATTCCACAAAACCATATTGCGTCCGGTGATGCTATTGATATAATTACCTAAATTTTTATCAGGCCCGAAGATAATAGGATGATCTACAGGGAAAGTCTCCACTATCTCTTTGGCATTACCTGAAGTTACCACCACATCTGTAAGAGCTTTTACGGCAGCTGTGGTATTGACATAACTTATCACAGTGTGACCCGGATGATGCCTTATAAATTTTTCAAAAGCAGAGGCTTCACAACTGTCGGCCAATGAACATCCAGCTTCCATATCCGGCACCAGAACCATTTTGTCAGGACAAAGTATTTTCACAGTTTCACCCATGAAATGTACACCGCACATCACTATCACCGGAGCATCGATTTTTTCAGCTATCTGAGCTAAAGCAAGCGAATCACCTACATAATCGGCTATATCCTGAATATCTCCCTGCTGATAATAATGAGCCAGTATTACAGCTTTTTTATCTTCCTTCAGTTGTAAAATTTTATTTTTGAGATCGTCAGTTTTTTCCACAGTCATTTATTTTATTTTTTAGGTGTTTTATAAAAATAAAACTTTTCAATAAGAATAATAAATGTTGTCAATATCATCAATAACTTTTTCGGTTTAATGTTGTTTTTTAAGTTATCATACTTCTGTCGGTATTGACTTACAGTTTATCTACATTCTTATCAATTGAAAAATAATAAACTAAATACTTTATTAACATGATGTAAATAATATGCAAAGTTAACAACTTTAGGCAATATTTTTTATTCAATCATTATCAAAAGCAGTTAAAAATCATACAATAGTATATTAATAGATTTTTTTGGTGATTAATGAGGTTTGTCTATATAATCATACTGCGGGTTTTACAAAATATAGTTATTAAAAGTTTCATCGGATTTATTGATGATTATTTACATACTTATTTACAATTATAAAAAATGGAAACTATCCTGTTAATCAGATAGTTTCCATTATATTATTAACAATATGAATTATTCTTTTATACCATAGGCCAAATCACCTGCATCACCTAATCCCGGCACTATATAGGAGTGAGCGTTGATTACATCATCTATTGCTCCGATCCACACAGTGGTTTTATCTTCGGGAAATGTGTTTTTGATATATTTAACCGCTGATTTTGAAGCTATCACTGAAGCCACGTGTATTTTAGCTGGATTACCTTTTGTAAGGAGAGCCTTATAGCTTAATTCCATCGAAGAACCTGTGGCAAGCATCGGATCAACTAAAATCAAAGTTTTACCTTCAATTTTAGGTGAAGCTATATATTCGATAAATACATCGAAATTTTCTTTTTCACGATATTTGCGATATGCTGATACAAAGGCATTTTGTGCTTTATCAAAATAATCGAGAAAACCTTTGTGAAAAGGAATACCTGCACGAAATATTGTGGCTAAAACTATCTGCTCGTCTATTACGTCGCAATGGGCAGTGGCAAGAGGTGTTTCTATATCTTCTTTTCGATAACGGATTGTCTTACTTATCTCATAAGCCATGATTTCGCCTATACGTTCAAGATTACGGCGAAATCTGAGCATATCGGTCTGAACATTTTTATCACGTAGTTCAGCCATATATTGGCTTACCAATGAAGGTGTCTTGTCAAAGTTTATTATTTCCATGATACGTGTAGATGTGTTATATATTTTGCTTATGCAAATATAGTCAAGAGTATCATTTTATAAAATATGATGTGATTAATTTTTATTTTCACCATTATTGACTGTCAGTGATGATAAAAGCTCGGGGGTCAACACAGTGTGCTTTTCTTTGTAAGGAAAAGTGTTGAATTGCAATGATGTCAGTTTGACGGCTGAAGTAAATACAGGATGATGTATATGTTTAATCTGTTTCATCGACGTATTTTAAGAATCTTGTTTTTCAATTAATGGCATAATGGCATTGATGGCAAGCATTACACTTACGTATGTCACACCCAGTATTATGAAATTTATTGATATGGGCCATGACAGAGTAAGCCAGCCACCCAGACTGTAGCAGAAAAACAGTAACCACAGTGAACATTGTACAAGTACACAGAGCGTACACCATTTATGAGCCCGAAAGTGTTGATACCATATACTCCATATGGTGAAAGGCAGACAACAAAGGTTACATAAGGCCAACCATGGCAGCATCGACGGGAAGAGTAACAAAGTGACAAGACTCACGGAAAAATAAGCAAATCCTACTTCACTCCAGCCAAACAATCCGAAAAATTTGGAGGCTTTTGTGGAAAGAATGCTGTCACAACCTCCGGCTTGTAAAACTCCACATACCCGATCGGCAGCTTTATTGTGAATATTGAGTGATTTTTGTACGAGCAGATAAGTGAAGTAAAGTCCTCCTAAGTCAATGGCTGATATTAATATAATGGATATGTGCTGATATAATTCATTGGTGATGAAAGCATAGAGAATCAGGGTGAATATACCGGCAGCAAGTATCCATTTTTTTGCTTTAGTGAAGAAATCCAGTCGACGATGAAGATTATAATCAGGTTCGCAGGCTGTGGATTTGGGAAATGACAGAAAAATATTACCATCCCAGGCAGTAAAAAAATCATCGCGAGGCACTGTCTCGGTGATTCCTTGAGTCACATAGCTGACAGTATCAGTGTTGATATCCGATATTATGATATATCCTCCGGCCGTGCCGGCTAAAAAAGGTGTATCTATTTTGTCTATTTCAGTCTTGTCGTTAAGATGATATCCTTCGGAGTCTATGCCGTATTCTTCAAGTAATTTTTTTAGTCCGAACATGGTGGGAAAAGGCATCGAATTGAATTGTTCGAGAGCATATTTTTCAGTGTATGGTACACCGAGCAGATTTAGATAATCGCATATCAAAGTATGACTGGAAGTGTCTTTTCCCATAGTGATGAAGAACTACATGAAGGATTCTATTTTCGATAGCAGCAGTTGACCGTCCATTTCACCGGTTTCGCGCCATACTTCCTTACCGTCACGATAGATAATGAAAGTGGGTGTGGAAGTGATGTGTTCTATATCGGATAATTGGCGATTTAGATCGATATCAAGTTGATATACATCGGCTGTGCCACTCAGAAGCTCTTTAATTTGATCAATTACCGGCATCATTTTTCTGCAATGAGGACACCAGTTGGCATAAAATTCCACCAATACTACTGGAGTGGATTTGATAGCTTGAAGATATTCCATAATAAAATAGATAATTGTGTTATTGTTTTTATGGAATAACGTTTTGGTGGCTTTAAGTGTTTAATCTGGAGAATAATCGATTTATAGTGTCGGCGCTTTGTCGGAGCACGGTATCTGGGTCAGTATCACGATATTTGGCTGTCTTTATGGCTATATCACGTATAGATAGAGGTGAGTCATCAGTTTCTATGAGCAGTCGTCCATCGGGTATCAGCCGTAGTGCTTCGGGATTGAAATATTGACCGGTGGAGAGGTAAATATCGTGGTTCATGAGCATTGAAGCTGTGTGAGCATTGAGACGGAATCCATGGATTATCCATGGTTGTGTCGGGCGCAAAGATTTTTTAAGAGCTATAATTTGGGATGCGCTTTTCACGCAATGGAGTATCAGTGGTAACTGATACTGTTCGCTCCATCGGATATGCTGTTCAAGCAGTTGTAGCTGAGTGGCGGGGTCGGCTCCGTGAAGAGGATCGAGACCGCATTCACCTACTGCTATCACTTCGGGCAGGGTAAAATAAGATTCTGCTTTAGCCAAATCCCATATATCGTTGCTATTCCAGGGGTGTATACCTATACTGTAGTGACCGGAGGAATTGAGCTGTTGCCCCGGTATTGCCGATATAATGGCATCAGTGGAAAATCTATGTGTATGGCAGTCGCTGACAGACATCGGTGGTCAATGAAAAATATGCAGAGGATTATTTGGCGGATTTTAAGGAACAGGATCATATCCGCTGCCTCCCCACGGGTGACATCGGCTTATCCTTTTGATAGTTAACCACAGTCCTTTTAATGGACCATATTTTTTCAGAGCTTCTATGCAGTACTGACTGCATGTGGGTTCGTAGCGACATGACTGTGGAAGCATAGGCGAGATGCACAGCTGATAAAAGCGTACCAGAGCTATGAAAGGCACTTTAAGTATTCGGCTGATTTTCTGTTTCATGGACAGTAGTGTTGCTGTGATTCTCTGTTAGGCGTGTGTTTATGCGGTTGAATATCTTGAGTATGGAGCGTCGGCAGTCGGCATACGATGTCTCTTTGTCGGCTACGTATATAAGTACCATTTCAAGGGGTTCGTGTTCGGGCAACAGGCTGCGGTGAAGCCTGTAGGCCTCACGCATACGTCGGCGCATCAATACTCGTTCCACAGCATGACGTCGTCGTTTTTTAGGCACGGAAATGAGAAATCGCGGACAGTCCACACCGCCTGTGCGCTTGTGATTGACACGCCAGACGCATCGCCACGGATAAGCCATAATACTACTATTCTCTTCCGATTGGACGGGAGAGAATAGCTGCTGTATGGCAGTGAGACTGCATAATTTTTCTTTTTTATAAAGCCTGTAGCCTGTCATGGCGGAGGAGTGCCGGAAGTGGCGGCTTGTTATTTTTTAGATTCTTCGAGCAGAAAGAGGTCGAGGGCGGCTGTCATAGAGGGAGCTTTGGGTGAAGGAGCCTCAATGTCAAGACGCAGACCGGCTTCACGTACAGCTTCGGCGGTGGTGTGACCCAGACATCCGATTTTGATATCTCCCTGTTCAAATCCGGGGAAGTTTTTAAGCAGTGATGCTATGCCTGAGGGACTGAAAAAAATCAGGATATCGTAATCAAATGTTTCATCGGCGGTGAAATCATTGCTTACGGTGCGATACATCACGGCACGGGTGTAGTTGAGGTGCAGATTGTCGAGCAGATTACTGTCGTCATCTTTATGAACGTCCGATACTACGTAGAGAAATTTTTCTTTGTTGTGTTTGGTCAGAGCAGCCTGAAGACCGTCGAGCTTACCTGTGGTGCCATGAAAAATTTTGCGTTTGCGGTAGGAGATGTATTTCTGCAGATACAGGGCTATAGATTCTGTGGTGCAGAAATATTTCATGGTGTCAGGTATGGTCACACGCATTTCTTCAGCCAGACGGAAGAAGTGGTCTATGGCTGTACGCGCGGTGAAAATTATAGCTGTAAATTCTGAGATATTAATCTTTGATTGGCGAAATTCTTTAGCAGAAAGACCTTCTACTTTTATAAATGGACGGAATACTACCTGTACACCGTACTTTTCAGCTATTTCATAATATGGGGATTTCTCTGACGAGGGCTTGGGCTGCGATACTAATATTTTCTTTATTTTCACGCCGACGCTGATTTTAGGTTATAAATTTGATGAAATAGTGGTCAAAAACAATGATGTTTTATAGAAAAAAATTACGGGAATGATTTCCAGCGCGCAAAGGTACAAAATAAAGTATATTAATGTGTAAGATTTATTGTAAAAAATTCTAAAACCCTTAAAAATAAATATCATACGTGCCATTACATAAAGTATTGCAGCCACTATGATAAGGCTTGTCGTCATATTGGGATAGAAGATTACGGCCAGAGCCGGCACTATCAGCGGTATGCCTATCAGACATTGTGAGGCATTGAATCCTTTGAGCCATTGTGTCGATTTTAGCGGGCCTACGAAGGTGTAGCCCACGGTGTGATATACGGCCAGTTGCCACAAATAGTAGACTGCGCTCAGCAGTGCGAGTATACCTATACCGTAGAATGCGTTTATCCGGGTATCTATGTCATAACGTGAATTGAGAAAGGCATACATGAGTATTCCTTCGCTCATGCATGTGAGCATAATCAGTGACATTGTCACACGGGTTTCGCGCAGGGTGTTGTGCTCATCAAATGCATTGGCGCGTGTGCGTATGGAGAAGAGATTATGGGTGAAGGTTTTGATGAAGGTGGTATAGTGGCGGAAGTTGAACGATACCAGGAGAAAAAGGGCTATCAGCATGGCCATCACCCCGGAATCGTAACCGGGAGGTGATGTACGTTCGATTCCTGCAATACCTTGTGTCCAGGCTATCACTCCATGGCTTTGACTCCACTGTGAGGGCGACTGCCACTGATGGCACAGGCTTACTGTGTCGTGGGGTGCGGAAGTGGGCATAAGGGTCCATACCGTAGTGTTTTCGCCGGCCATCGTTAGCATTGTTGTATCCGTTGAGGGGGTGATCGATTAATGTATTTTTTGTGAGAAGTCTGTTTGTGATACTTCAGCGGTAACAGCGCTATAGGCTTCTTCAGCGTTGGTGGCTACACTCCACAGACTTGCGTGGTCAGGGTGCATGAAACCCATTTCTATTGTGCGCCGGAGCATCTCAAGCAGCGGATCATAGTAGTGGTCAATATTGAATATCACCACGTTGCCCTTAAAGAGTCCGAGCTGGCGCCACGTGATTATCTCCATGAGTTCTTCGAGTGTGCCGCATCCACCGGGACAAGCTATAGCTCCGCAGCTCAGAGAGGCCATGGTGTGTTTGCGCTGATGCATACTTTCGGTCACAATCATTTGGCTCAGTTCCGGGTGTTGCCAGTCACGTTCTATCATAAATTGTGGTAGCACGCCTATGGTTTTACCTCCTGCCGATGCGGCTCCTTCGATTGCTGCGCGCATTAGTCCGGCTTTACCTCCGCCACTCACTACGGTATAGCCTCCTTCTGCCAGCAGTTGACCGAGCCGGAATGTCTCGGTCTTGAATCGCTCGGCTATCCGCTCGCTTGAAGCGCCGTAAATCACCACGGCTTTATCGCCGATTGCATTTTCGTTCATACCGTGTGACAGATTATTTTGATTCAGGGCGAATATAGCCGTCTTTCAGACAGCGTTCGGTCATCTTTTTAATGCGGGATTCGGTGTCGGGGTGTGATGAAAACATCTTCTGCATATAGTTGGACTTGGCGTTGCTGCCATTTTCCATCTGTTGAAATTTCTCAAATGCCATCACCATACCCCAGGGATTCTTACCGTGAGCTACCAGAAAGTCGTAGCCGCAATTATCAGCTTCGTTTTCTTGTTTTTGTGAATATTTGGCGTTGACCAGTGATGAAGCCAGGGAGCCGAGTGTGGAATCTGACAGTTTGCCTATCGTACCTCCTGCAGCCGATAAACCGTCTTTAGCGGCGTCGGTGAGCAACTGTGTGCGGTAAGCGTTTTTCGAGTGATGTTTCATCACGTGGCCAATTTCATGACCGATAATGCCCATGAGCTCATCATCGCTCATGATATCCATCAGTGATGAGAACACGCGTACACTGCCGTCAGGACAGGCAAAAGCATTGATGTCTGATACTTCATAGACTTTGAAATTCAATGGAATACCATCGGCATCGTTTACTCCTTCGGTGAGTTTTTTCAGGCGTATGGTATAGGGACTGTTGTCATCGGCCACTTTATTCTGAGCGTCCATGTAGTCCACGGATTCTTTGACATATTGAGCCATCTGCGCATCGGTGATGGTGAGAGCCTGTCCGGCTTTTACCGCTCCTTTGAGCGCTTTTCCCCAGTTAAACTGTGCTGCGGCATCGGAGACACCGGCTATGCATATCGTGGCCACGAGTAGTTTTATAAACGGATTTTTCATATCTTCAATTAATTAGTGATTAAAATCATTGGCAAAGTTACGTAATCCACCTATCACTACCAAATTCAGCGCAGGGCTATGCGTGATGTCAGGGTACTGATTATATACCCGACTGCTATGACCAGCAGCAGCACTATTGCCACATCGGTGAGGTCGAGGCGTACGGGGTAGGAGGTGATGGCGAGTTGCGCAGCGTCGCTGTTGAGCTTGATGAATCCCCACTGTTGTTGAACCAGGCATAGTATACACCCTATGATAGTGCCTATTATACCTCCGATGGCGGTGACAAGCCACCCTTGCCATATAAATATGCGCCGGAGCAATGATCCGGTGGCTCCCATGGCTCGAAGAATACCGATATCATTGTTTTTTTCTATAATGAGCATCGATAGCGTGGATATGACGTTGAATGAGGCTATCAGCAATATGAAGGCGAGCATGAGAAATGTTACCCATTTTTCTATGGAAATCATCTTTAGCGATGTGTCGGCCTGTTGCAAACGATTTTGCATCAAGTATTTGCCACCTGTTATCTGTTCAATTGATTTCATTACCGCAGTTTCATCGGCATTGTCGGCAACGCTAAGGTATATAGCTGAGGCTTGATCAGGCATATCAAACAGCTGACGAGCAATGTTCAGATCCACTATCACGGAGGCTTCCTGTTCTTCGCTGCGATATGATTCATAGACACCGGCTATGACAAAGGTATCGCACCGGAAGGCTGCCATAGGTATGGCGGGATTGTAGCGGACGGTGCGTCGCGGCACATATATATATAGTGGTTGTATTGCGTTGGGAAATGCTTCAAGCGACATGGCTACTGAGGCACTAAGTGCTGCCGCCGGTCCGAGGACAGGGTTGTCGAGCGTAAAGATTCCGTCGAGCATCAGCGATTCCACACCTGTAGATGCGGCGTAGGTGTCCGGTGCTCCGATTACTTCTACGGGGACTTGCTTGCCATTGAATACGGCTAATGCCTGTTCTTCAATCACAGTCATGGCTGACTGCACACCGTCTATGGTGGCCAGATGAGAAGCGAGCGAATCGGCACGGTTTATAATCTTTCCCCGGATAGGAGAGATTTTTATGTCGGGGTTGAGCTGCGAAATCTGATTGAGTGTCATATCCGAAAATCCGTTGAATACCGACAGCACGCATACCAAAGCGAGCGTGGCTACAGCTACTCCTGCCATCGAAACCAGCGAAATGATGTTGACGGCATGGTATTTTTTCTTGGATATGAGGTAGCGCAGAGCTATGCGCAGCGACACCATAATATATTATAATGTGATATGTGTGGTTATTACTTTTTCCGTTTGTGGCCGATGTATGTTATTCGGGCAGCTCTGTTTCAGTGGCGGGTTCACTGCGGCGTTTGCTTGCATCTTCAGCCAGGATGCGGTCGATGCTTTCGATATAGTCGAGTGAATCATCGAGGAAAAACGACAACTCCGGTGTCTTGCGCAATTGTGATTTTACTATCTGAGCCAATTCGTATCGTATTGTCCGGGCAGAGCGGTTGATGTTTTCCATCACTTCAGCAGCTTTGTCTGAGGGGAAAATCGACAGATAGGCCTTGGCTGTACTCAGGTCCGGCGACACTTTCACACTGCTTACCGACACGAGTACTCCGTGGGTTTTGGCTGTCTGCCGACGAAATATTTCGCTTAATTCTTTCTGTATCAGTCGAGATATCTTTGCTTGACGGGTTGATTCCATAATTGATGTAGATTAATATTTTAATTTATCATTTATCATATAAACAAATCTAATGCTATAAATGATGAATGCAAAATTAATTCTTTTTTTTCAAAACACCTAACATGTGTAAAATCAACTAATTGAGCTGATGTGTAACATCACTGTAACCAATTTAACGTATTTTAACTTGCAAAAAATTTGTTTTTTTAATTTATACCTAACTTTGCAATGTAAATCAATCAAAGCCAATCCGGTTTTATCATTTCTCACCAGGTTATCACAAACATTGCTCTTATGGAAACTACTACAATTCAACGCAACATTGCTTCTATCCAGGAGAACTTGTTAAATTTTGCCTATCGTCTGACCGCTAATCGTGATGACGCCTACGATTTGGTTCAGGATACGGCTCTGAAAATCATTGAAAACAAAGACAAGTATGTGCAGGACACCAACTTCAAAGGCTGGGCTCTGACCATCATGCGCAATATATTTATCAATAACTATCGTAAGACTTCACGCGCTTCAGTGTTTGTAGACACCACCGGCGATGATTATTTCATCAATCTTTCGCATGAAGCTGAGGCAGATTCGCCCGAAGGAGCTTACACCGTCTCTGAGGTAGCCAACGCCATGAACGAGTTGCCCGACATCTATCGCGAGCCGTTCTCGCTCTTTGTAGCCGGCTACAGTTATCCCGAGATAGCTGAGAAGATGAATCTCGCTCTCGGCACAGTGAAAAGTCGCATTTTCAATGTGCGTCAGCGTCTGCAGTCACGTTTTAGCGACTACAATATGCGTTAACTCACTCCCCATTAATTTCGACGTCATTAAACTTAATTTCAATATAGCAAAATAAAGAAACACTACTCTATAATTGCGTAAAAAGTAAATAAGAGACAAAAATATACGGGGCGCCTTTGTGAAAAGCCGCCCCGAATTATTTTTAGTGGTCATTAAAATCTTAGGTTCTATTCAGTGGTAAACCAAACGTAAATCCGATAATCGTTTGTGATAATCTGCTTACTGTCGGCGATACGTTTACCATCAAACAGCTTTTGGTTTATTCAATACATTAGTGTTATGGCCGAATTTACGGTTACAGTTACCAAAGTCTGGATTGAGCCTAATGGTTGCTTAATTTTCCGGAATAAATTATTTTCAATTCGTCAGTTCTCAAATACTTCCATATTATTAGATTATCAATAAGGCCATCTAACATTGATTGTTAGACAGCCTCACTGTGATAAGGTAAAGAGTCAAAGGGGGATTATTTGACAGATTTGAGGAGGAAGATTTCAGTGGGGAAGTGGTCGGAGTAGCCGTTAAGCCAGATGCCGCCGGAGTATGTGCGCAGCGGATAACCGGCGCGGTTACCTTCTGTATCTTTGAGAAATTCAAAGCTGTTGACCTGACATTTCCAATAGTACACACTACCGGGCTGTGCATGGTCTTTAAGCAGTGTGCCGCTTACTATGATTTGGTCAAAAAGGTTCCAGGCGCCTTTGTAAGCGAGAGTACCTATGCCGTCATCGAGCATCTTCCACCAGGGATTGTAAAATCCATGCGGAGCTACATCGTTGGCTTTCTTTTTTGCACCAAGCACGTTAGCGCAAGATTTATCCTGTGGGTCATCGTTGAGGTCACCCATTATTATCACGCCTTGATTTGGACGCAGACTCCAGAGAGAGTCTGCTATATGCTTGCTCAGTGCGGCAGCGGCTTCTCGAAGATGAGATGATTGCTCCTGTCCGCCCAGGCGCGAAGGCCAGTGATTCACGATTATGCTCACGGTGTCGCCTCCGAGAAGACCGGTCACACACATCTGATCACGTGTGCGGAAATTTTCAAAACCGTCGCGAGGTATGACCAGACGGTGGTTGGTTACATCGATGAGCTTAAACAAGCGCGGATTGTAGAGCAAACCCACGTCGACGCCACGTTTGTCGGGTGAGTCGTGGTGAACTACCTGGAGCATCCATTTTTTGATTGCGGGTTCTTTGACAAGATCTTCGAGTACTGTGCGGTTTTCTATTTCCGATACACCGATCACAGCCGGTCCGATGGGGGTGGTCTGTGTGGTCATGGCTGCAATGGTCTGTGCCAGATTGGCGAGTTTGTTGCGATATTGTTTTGTACCCCATTGTTTTTGACCGTTTGGAGTGTATTCGAGGTCACGTCCGAGGGGATTGTTTGGAATCGTGTCGAAGAGGTTCTCAAGGTTGTAGAAAGCTATACCAAACGATTGATATTGCTGGGCATTACTGATGCCGGCTATAGAGCACAGGGCTACTATGAGGGTGATGATACGGTTTCTCATTGCAGAGCTATATGTATATGAGTGTTAGAATGGTTATATTTGGTGATGTAAAATTAGATATAATCTTTCAATTTTGAAAAATTACTCTATCTGAATTTCAGTTTTTTCATCACACCGGCGTATAATCTAAAAAACCGGAGCTGCTGCGAGACAACTCCGGCGACGTTAGGTGATTGTGATATAAGGGATTAGGATTCGTAAAGGCTAAATATGTATAGCGTGAATCTGTAGTATAGATAATTGCAGTGGGGTTAACAAGTGAATTTATCAGCGAAAACACAAAGTTAGTGAGCTTTTACAGGTGGTATTGTCATCAAAAATAGTGACATGAGAGATATTCGTTGTTAAATAATCATTACCATGGTTAAAAATAATATATTATGGTGGTTTATTGCGATATACTGTTTTTGAATCTATCTTTTTCCATAACTTTGATAGCAAAATTGATTAGTAAGAAATGAAAATTCGTGTAATAGCAGGAAGTGTTTTATCCACGTGTGTATTGACCTTTTTACCTCTAATGGCCGAAGCAGAGACGGTAGAGGAGCTATATGAGCAGGCATCGGAACTGATGAGTCGGAATCAGCTTGAAGAAGCTCAGCAGCTGTTTGACCGTGCTTTTGCCATGCCTGATGTCACCACCGATGGTATCTATCCGTTGTTGCTCAACGAGCAAGCTACACTTTTTACTTGGAGAGGCGAGCGGGCCAAGGCCATAGCGGCCAAGCGGGCAGTGCTGCCTATGCTCGAAGACTTCGGCGACAAAGAGCTTGAAGTGTGTGTCTACTCCGACCTCGGATTGCTTTATAACAGGGCGTCGCGTATTGATTCGGCCACTTATTTCTTTGAACTGGCCGATGCGGCAGCCAAGGAACTGGGTGATCCTGGCTGGCAAGCCAATGTAAAACAGAATATCGGGGTGATGTATTACAATCTAAAGCGCTTCGGCACGGCAGCCAAATATCTCCGTCAGGCTGCACAATTCGGTGTAGAGGCCGATGATGATTTTAGCGTGGTGTGCGGATTGCAGCTGCTATCTAATGCGTTGATAGAAATGGCCGATACCGTGGGAGCAGGCGTTAATTCGCGAGCTGCATGGCAGCGGGCTCTTAAGTCGGGCAATGTGTCGTTTCAGTTGCGTTGCATACCCGCCTTATATCGTTATTTCGAAGCTGTTGGCCAGATAGATTCGGTTGATCATTATATGGCAGTGGGTAACGATTTGTATGCTCAAATGCCACCAAATTCGGTGATAAGTCAGGGCTATGTTATGGCAAGAGCCCGTATGCATTTCAATCGCCGGGAGTGGCGTGAGGCTCTCCGATGGTATGAGCGTCAGCTCGGTTCGCCTATGTATAATGATCGAGCCACACTTTATTCGCAGGTGGCTGCCTGTTATCGTCAGCTTGGTGATTATAACACAGCCTGTCAATATCTCGACTCAGCACTCGTGGTGGCTGATTCCATGGCTGTGGCCGATGCGGCCGTGCGTCTGGAGGAATTCAATGTCAAATACGGGGCTATGGAGCGGGAGATAGAGAATGCCACTTTGCGTGTAGCCACGCTACGTCGCGAGCGCGTCATATTGGCGAGTGTACTATTGCTTGTGGTAGTAGGTATGGGTGCGATATGGCTCTATCGACGCAACCGGCGTATACGTCGGGATATGGATGACCTGAACCGGCGAAGGGAACTTGAATCGGCCCAGAATTATATACGCGGTCTCGAGCATGAGCGTAAATATTTTGCAAAAGAGCTCCACGACGGTATAGCCAATGATTTGCTTGGATTAAAGATGAAAGTAGCGTCAGGTTTTTCCGACCGTGAAGGAGTGATAGATATCATAGATACCACGCGCAGTGTGGTGCGCAGTATTTCCCATCATCTGATGCCCCCTCAGTTTGACACTCTTACACTTCCGGAGGTTATGCGCGAGTATATCTCGGCGATAGACCGTGATACTGGGTTGAAGGGTACGTTCACCTATAGCGGTAATGTACATTTTCCCACACATATAGCTCGTGACGTCTATCGCATAGCGCAGGAATATCTGATGAATCTTATTAATCACGGTAAACCTACCCGTTTTGATGTGACGCTCACGGCAGGCAACGACGGAGCAGTAGATATGCGCATCTATGATGATTCGCCCGTTAAATCGCCCGATGCTGTTGTGGGGTCGGGTATCGGGCTGAGTACCATGATGGATAGAGTACGGTCCATGAATGGCCGGTTGAGCGTCACCACGGCTGCCGATGGCAGCAATATGCTTCTGTTTCAGTTTGAAATACCATGACCGATTTTGATAAAGCATATATCGTTCCGGCGCGGGTAGTCGTACTTGATGATCACCCCTTAGTGGCTCAGGGGGTCTTAAATATTGTATCGGCTCTTGCTGAAGTGGAGTCTGTTGAGATAACCACTGCCGAATCTCTTGAAATTATAGATGATGCGCTCTATATCATAGATTTGGAGCTGGACAAGGGCAGTGGATTTGATCTCATTGAGCGGTTGAAAAAGTCGGGTGCCGACTGTCAGATACTTGTTTACACCATGCATGAGGAACCGTGGGTTAAATCGCAGTTGTATCAATACGGGATTGATGGGGCAGTGTCAAAATCCGAGCCTATAGACCTGCTAACCAAGGCCGTCGTTACGATTCTGTCAGGAAACAGGTATTTCAGTCCGGTTTTTGCTTTAAGTCATACCGATATAGCAGCGGCACAGCTCAACGGGGCGATAATCGACCGTGAACGCCAGGTGCTTAAAGCAATCTGTGCCGGAGATACCAGTGAGGCGATAGCCCAATCTCTCGGAGTGAGTCTTAACACAGTGCAGACCTATCGTCGGCGTTTACTTGAGAAATTCAATGTAGCCAATACTGCCCAACTTGTCTACCTTACAAAAGGGCTTCTTTGAAGTTTACAAACAGGAACAGTATCCGAAATAGAAGCAATGACAAGAAAAAAGTGGATAAAAATGGCTTTATTTCGTTATTTATAGTTAATTTTGAAGACTTATATTTGCAGCGATTCCGCATTGTCGGCCCACGGGTGGCACAATGCGGTTGATTGGTGTATTAACCTTATAGTCTAAATAATAATAAATCAATATATTAACAACCATCAATAACCAACTTTCAAAAAGGTTCTTATGAGAATTAAACCATTTCTTTTAACGTTATTGACAGTAGCGTTGCCCGGCTTGGCACAACAGTCGGGTCTGCGCGGCGTGGTGGTCGATTCCACCACGGGTGTGCCTGTAGCGGGTGCCGCTGTCATGCTCAATGACCGGGGCGCGGTGGCTATGACCGGACCCGACGGTACCTTTGTGATTGAAAAAATCACGCCGGGCAGCGATGTGATATCCATTGCGGCTTATGGCTATGATGACCTGAACCAACCGGTGACCATTGCCGAGACAACTACATCGTTAGGCAATCTGGGTATAGTGTTGAGTGCATCGGGCAACTATTCGGAGACCTCGCAGGAGCTTCTATTTGATCAGAATGCAATCGAGGACGAAGAGGGTAACGCACAAAACGTTAATGTGCTTACCGGCAGCAGCGACAACATTTTCAACAATGCCGCCAGCTATAGTTTCAGTCTGATGCGTTTCCGTGTGCGTGGCTATGATTCGTATTTCAATACCACTTATGTCAATGGTATTCCGTTCAACGATTTGGCTCGCGGTCGCTTCAACTACAGTTCTTTCGGAGGTATGAACCGTGCTTTCCGTAATCGCACCACCACCATGGGTATGAATGCGAGCACATACGGATTCGGAAGTATAGGAGGCAGTTCCAATGTCAATACTATGGCAGAAGGATATGCTCCCGGTTTCTATGGTTCGGTAGCTTACACCAACGCTGCTTATATGCTTCGCGCCATGGCTCTTTATTCCACCGGTATAAACAAAAATGGTTGGGGGCTGACAGTAGGTGCTATAGGCCGTTATGCCAACGAAGGTGTTATCCCCGGCACATTCTATAATTCGGGCGGTTATTTCCTGTCGGTTGAAAAACAGATTAACGATCAGCATTCGTTATCGTTCACCACCTATGGCGCACCCACTGAGCGTGCAACAAACCCCGCAACTTTCCTCGAGGCTTACGATCTTGCAGGTGATAACCTCTACAACCCAGCATGGGGCTGGCAGAACGGTAAAAAACGCAGCTCGCGTATAGTCAACACCTATGATCCCACTTTCATACTCAACTGGGTATGGAAGCCATCGAAGAATACTACGGTCAACACCGGTTTTGCCGCTCGATGGACTCACTATTCATCATCGGCATTCCAGTGGAACAACGCCAATGATCCCAAGCCTGATTATTATCGTAATCTTCCTTCTTACTGGGTTGATAACGAGGCTAAGTATGATTTCTATACCGAGATGTGGAAAACCGACGAATCTTTCCGTCAGATTGACTGGGATGCGTTATATCATGCCAACTACCTTAACAACTACTATAACACACAGAATCCTCAGGCTACAAAGAAAGGTTCGACCTATATACTCGAAGACCGCAATTCCAATCAGGAGAATTTCATCTTCAATACTGTGTTCAACCATCGTTTTAACGAGCGTTCGACTATGCAGGGCGGTGTATCGGTAAACTATACTTCGGCTCACTATTTCAAGACAGTACGTGACCTCCTCGGCGGAGAATTCTGGCTGGACGTTGACCCGTTCTCCGAACGTGACTTCCCCACCGATCCCAATATGCTGCAGAACAACCTTATGGATCCTAACCGCCATGTACAGGAAGGCGACATATTCGGTTATAACTATTATATCAATGCAGTGCAGGCACGTGCATGGTTACAAAACATCATCACTCTTCCCCACTGGGATATCAATTACGGATTGGAATTGTCGTACACTACATTCTATCGCGACGGTCATATGCAGAACGGTCGCGCTCCGCTCAATTCGTTTGGCCGCGGTGCAACACACAGCTTCGACAATGGTGCGGTGAAGGCAGGCTTCACATACAAAATCAACGGTCGCAATTCAATCACACTTAATGCCCAATACGGTTCGCGTGCACCTCTGTTTGAGAGCGCCTACTTATCGCCGCGTGTGAAAGATGAGGTGGTCGACGGACTCAAGAGTACACGCGTATTGTCGTTTGATCTGGCTTACAATTGGAATTACCGTCGCTTCCGCGGTTCAATCAGCGGTTTCTATACCAATATGTATGACGTTACCGAGCGTACTTCATTCTACGATGATGTCAATCAGACTTTCATGAACTATGTACTCAGAGGTGTTAAGCAAAATTACATGGGTGTGGAACTCGGTATGGCATTCAAGATTATCCCCAGCCTTACGCTTTCGGCTGCCGGTACGGTGGCAAGCTATCGCTACAAAAATAATCCTATGGGTGTACGCTCGTATGAAAACAACACCCAGCCTGACCTCGAGACTCAGACATTCCTGAAAAATTATCATATCGGCGGCACTCCTCAAAAGGCAGCTACCATAGGTCTTGACTGGGCTGCACCCAAGATGTGGTTCTTCAATATCAACGCTACCTGGATGGGCGACAGCTATGTAAATCTTTCACCGATCCGTCATGAATCGCTCGAAAACCTGTGGACCAAGTATTCCGATGCAGCCGAGCTCGAACAGGCTGTGAAGGATATCACCGGTGAAGAAAAACTTAACAATGCTTTCACCCTCAATGCTTCTATCGGTAAGCTCATATATCTTAACCGTACGATGAGTCTGAATATCAATCTTAATGTTGATAATATCCTTAATCGTAAAAATATCATGACTTACGGTTATCAGCAGGGTCGTTTTGACTATACCAACTTTACTAATGAAAAGTATGCCAACAAGTACTATTTCGCTCAGGGTATCAAGGTATTTGTCAATGTGGGTCTTAAATTCTAACCCGAAGAGTTGTAATTACATTACTAACGAATATAAATCAGCAACAAATGAAATTATATAAATCACTGTTGGCGTGTATGGCTCTTGCGGTTTCATCGGTAGCTTTGACAAGCTGCGATGAGGAGCTCGCCGTTCCGCCACTTAACATACCCACACTGCCTGAAGGTATTGTCGCCAACACTACTATAGCCGATTTCAAAGCTAAATATTGGTCGACTGAAACTAACTACTGCACTGAAGTCGGCAAGACCGACGACGGTGAGGATGTGATTCTATGCGGTCACATCATAGCCAATGATGAGGGTGGCAATATCTATCAGACTCTTGTGTTTGAAGATGCTACCGATGCTCTTACCGTGTCAGTGAAAACCACCAATTCATCAGGTGTACTGCCCAATCTTTACACCAAATATAAAGTTGGTGAAGAATTTTATATCAATGTCACCGGTCTGTATGCAGGTAAGTATGCAGGTTTGTTCCAACTCGGCTCCGCCGGTTCCTACAACGGTACTCCGCAGACTGACCGTATGGATTCACAGACATTTCTTGATCATACCTATCTCAACGGTCTGCCTGACCTGTCGAAGGTGACTGTTCTTGAGACCACCATTCCCGAACTGCTTGCAGCTACTTCGGTGGAAGACCAGCAGCGTCTGCAGAGCCGCAGAGTGAGCATCAAAGATGTGTCGTGGATAGGCGGCGGTACTGAAAACTGGGGTGTGGTAGGAACCAATTCTTCAGCAGAATCGCGTTATCTTATCGATGCCAAAGGCAATAAAATCACTGTGCGCAACAGCAATTATTCTGACTTCGTCGACCAGCTTCTTCCGGCCGGTCATGGCGATGTAGTGGCAATCCTCAGTCAGTTCAACGGCACATGGCAGCTTATTTTCCAGCTGCCGAGCGATTGTATCGACTTCGGAGGTGAAAGCTATGCACCTCAAGTGGTGGGTGAAGGCACAGCCGAGGCTCCCTATGGTGTAAGCTCGGTATTGGCAGGTGCTTCAGGCGAGGCCTGGGTGACCGGTTATATCGTAGGCTGGATTGATGGTATGGCTCTTGCTACAGGTGCTAATTTCAATAGTACAGCCACTGTTAATTCCAATCTTCTTCTTGCAGCATCTCCTGATGTTACCGATGTAGCTCAGTGTATACCTATACAGTTGCCTACCGGTGATATCCGCAATGCACTTAACCTTAAGGATAATCCCGGCAATTATCAGAAGCAGGTGACTCTGAAAGGTTCGCTTGAGACATACTTCGGGGCGGCAGGCGTGAAATCCGTGACGCTCTATGCATGGGGTGACAAGGGCAATGAAAGCGGTACCACCCCTGATGTGCCCACTCCTCCGGCCGGTGATGGCGACGGATCTGCTGAAAAACCTTTTGATGTGGCTCAGATTCTTGGCGGTGCCACAGGCACTGCAGTATGGAGCACAGGCTATATAGTAGGCGCCATCAACGACAAGTCAATCAGCGATGCTGCTTTTGTCGGACCGTTTGCATTGAAGACCAATATTCTGATTGCCGCTACTGCCGGTGAAACTGATATCAACAAGTGTGTACCCGTGCAGTTGCCTGCCGGTGCACTGCGTGATGCAGTAAATCTTGTGGATAACGCTGATAACATTGGAAAGAAGATAACCCTGAAAGGTAATCTTGAAAAATATTTCGGTGTGGCAGGTATAAAGAGTGCCACAGAATATACATGGGGCACCGCTTCGGAAAATCCCCCCGCCACAGGCGCTAATTTCCGTAAAGTTACCTCTATCACTTCCGGCAAGCAGTATCTTATAGTTGCCGCAGGCAAATGCGCCCTGCTTGACACTCGCAATTACGGATATCTTAAAGTGACCGATGTGACTGACAATAATGGTGTGATAAGCGGTGTGGATCCGGCCAACGCCTATACATTTACTGCCGTAAGCGGTGGCTACAACATAACCATGACCGATGGCCGATATGTATATCAGACCGGTAATTACGATTCGTTCAACTTCAGCACTTCAGCCGATAATGGAAGTGTATGGACACTTGAAGCCCAGAGTGACGGTACATTCAAAATTACCAATGCTTCTACAAACAAGTACATACAGTTTGACTCCGACTACGGCACTTACGGCTGCTATGTCGATGACAAGGGTGAGCTGCCGGCACTTTATGAGAAAGTTGACTGATATTATATGATTCCTCACACATATATTATATATAGATAAAAATATGAGAAAAATAAAATTATATATGGGTATGATGGCTGTGGCGCTTGGCGCCATGGCAGCCGTCACTTCGTGTCAGGATGACATTGATGCTCCTGAAATGAAAGTGCCCGTGGCAACACTTACTCCTAATATCACTATTGCCGACCTTAAGGCTATGTATTGGGAAGATGCTGACAATTACATCAAGCAGATTACGCCCACAGAGAGCGGAGAGCGACTGGTAGTGGCCGGACGTGTGATATCGGACGACGCTGCCGGCAACATCTTCCGCAGTCTTATCATTCAGGACGAGACTGCCGCTCTGCAGATGTCGATTTACAGCTACAATCTATATCTTAACTATCGTGTCGGTCAGGAGATCGTATTGGATCTTACCGATATGTACATAGGTAAATACTCTACTATTCAGCAGCTTGGCTATCCGGAGTATGCAGCTGCCTATGGCTGGCAACCTTCGTTTATGCCTACAGAATTTTTTGAGCAGCATCGTCAGCTCAACGGGTTGCCTGAAATCTCGAAGATTGATACTCTCACCATCGATCTTTCCGAACTCGGCACCGATGCTGCCGCCAGGCTGAAATATGAGAGCCAGCTCGTGCGTCTCAATAATGTTTATTTTGAAGAAGGTGGAAAAGCAGCATTCTGTACCGCACATAAGGTATCAAGTACTGACCGTATTCTTAAAAATGACAACAATCAGAGTATAGAGGTGCGCACCAGCGGATATTCCAACTTCTGGGGCACTATGCTGCCTGAAGGCTATGGTGATGTGGTGGGCATCGTGACATCGTATTACAGTTCAAGTTCCGATAAGAAAGGTTATGCCTGGCGTCTGCAGATTCGTTCTACCGACGACTTGATTAACTTCGGAAATCCCACTCTGCCCAAGGGTTCAGAGAATAATCCTTACAGCGTAGATGAGGCAATTGCCATGATTAAGGCTGAAGCTCCCAAGTCAGGTTGGTATACAGGTTACATTGTCGGTTCACTCAAAGCCGGCGTACAGACTGTGGAATCGGCTGAAGATATCGTATGGGGTGCTGATGCCGAACTTAACAATACTCTCGTTATCGGTCAGAACGCGCAGTCCAATACTCTTGAAAACAGCATGCTGTTGCGCTTGCCACAGGATTCTCCTCTGCGTCAGTATGGTAACTTGCTTGATGTACCCGAAAACTACCTCAAGCAGATATGGGTACTCGCCACTCCGGGTACTGAAATAGGCATGAACGCTTTCACAGGCAATACCGGTACTGCCAAGGAATTCCGTATCGAAGGATTGGAAATTCCCGATACTCCCACTCCGGGCGGCGAGGGTGATCCTATAGCAGAAGGCAGTGGTACGGAGACATCGCCATATAATCCCACCCAGGTTCTTGCCATGGGCAAGAGTGTCGATAAACCCGGGCAATGGGTAAGCGGTTATATAGTAGGTTATGTGGCTGACAAGTCTCTGTCAAGCGCAGTGATGGGTGCTACCGGCGAAGCCGTAAGCGAGACCAACATACTTATAGCTACAAGTATTGATGAGACAGATTATAATAAGTGTGTGCCCGTGCAATTGCCGTTCGGCGATGTGCGTACAGCTCTTAATCTTAAAGCCAATCCCGGCAATTATCTGAAGAAGGTTGATCTTCATGGTGACCTTTTAGCTTACTTTGGTGTGGCCGGCGTCAAGAATACCGACCAATTTAAGATTGATGGAGCCGGTGATACTCCCACTCCTCCGCCATCGACCGAAGTGGTAACTTCATTCAACCAGACCTTTGAAGGTGGTACGACACTTCCTTCCGGCTGGAATTCAGTGCAGACTTCGGGTAACGCAAATTGGTTTATCCGTACTTATAACAACAATAACTCTGCTGAGGTGACCGCTTACGGCAGCAACAAGACCCCAGGAGCCAACGGTTTCCAATCATGGCTCGTGTCACCGGGATTGAATGTCGACGGCATGACCAACAAGACCCTTTCATTTAAGTCGATGGTAGGTTACAAGGGTAACGGTACGTTTGAAGTCTATGCTCTCACTTCGGCTGATCCCGCAACAGCTCAGGCTACCAAACTTTCGGCCACAGTTGCTACACCGGGTACGGATACCTGGAGTGACTGGGTAGAGTCGGGTACGATATCATTGGCTCAGTTCAGCGGCACTATCTATATAGGATTCCTCTATTCTGCCGAACAAGGCTCAAATTACACTACTTATCGTGTAGATGACGTGGTGGCCGGCGAGGCCTCGCAAGGTGGTGGTGAAGACCCTGTGACTCCACCCACCCCCGGTGGAAATTCGGTAAATTTCAACATTTTCGGTGAGAAGAGCAATGGTTACCTTGACCGTGAGGCAGAAGGCTGGGTAGCTAAATATTGTGCATTGGCTATAGGTGGCGCAGATAATCCCAATGCTGCTGTCTATCCATTCTTGCCTGATGAAAACACCTATGCATTGGTTATCGACGGCAGTACCAAGCGTCAAGGCTCGCTTACATCACCCACTCTCACCGGCGGTGTAAGTAAGGTAACGTTCAATTACGGTTTTGCTTTTTCTGATAAAAAATGCGCCTTTACGGTCAACATCAAGCAAAACGGCACCGTGGTAGCTACTCAGACCGAGACTCTCGATTCAATCGAAAAGAACAAGGTATATAATTTCTCGATGACATGCTCTGTCAAGGGTGATTTTGTGCTTGAGATTATTAACGATGCTTATTCTCAGTCGACCAGCAATAACTCCGATCGTGTTGCTGTGTGGGATCTCACATGGGATAACTGATTAGGTATTTTGCAATAATAATATTTCAGGGGGGCGGCATCGCAAGGTGTCGCCCCCTTGATTGTCTTTTGGCTACATGACATTGTCAGTTTGAGATTTTTTCGGGAAAATATGGTTATATTTGCAAAGAATATGGTTTAGATGTATGGGTAAAAACAAACTCAAAAAATTCAGTGAGATGCAGCAGATTCCATTCGTGCTGCAATATCCATGGGCGGTGCTGCAGCGCGAAGAGTTTCCCTTCAAAGGACGCTGGCACACCGATTTTTTCCACAATGACGCTCCTATTGTGCTTGAGCTTGGGTGTGGTAAGGGCGAATATACTGTGGGATTGGCCGGGGAGTTTCCTGATAAGAATTATATAGGCATCGATATAAAGGGTGCCCGTATGTATACCGGAGCCAAACAGGCTCTTGAAGCTAATATGTCCAATGTGGCATTTCTGCGTACGGATATTGAGTTGTTGCCATATTTTTTTGCGCCCGGCGAGGTGGCTGAGATTTGGATTACATTTCCTGACCCGCAGATGAAGAAGGCTCGCCGTCGGCTGACTTCCACTCGGTTTCTGGACTTATACCGGCAAGTGATGGTCCCCGGCGGAATAATAAATCTCAAGACCGACAGCCCTTTCCTATATACCTATACCCGTTATTTGCTTGAAGAAAACGGTATTACCCCGATAGTATGTACAGATAATCTCTACGACGGCACGTTTGACAGCCGTATATTGGGCATTCGTACATTCTACGAACAGCAGTGGCTCGACCGCGGGCTGACCATAAAATATATTTCGTTTGCCCTCCCGCCCGTGCCGGTACTGCGTGAGCCACAGGTGGAGATAGAGTTTGACACCTACCGCAGTTTTTCGCGTGGTGAACTCCAATGCCCTCATCTGTGTAATCCTAAAGTAACACTTAAATCATTGAACGATAATTGATGACTACGCTTTATCCTAAACTTATTCTTGATGCCTTGAGCACAGTGCGTTATCCTGGCAATGGCAAAAACATAGTGGAGCTCGGCATGGTGGCCGACGACATACGTATCGACGGTATGAAGGTGAGTTTTTCGATTCTCTTTCCTAAGTCTACAGACCCTTTCATGAAATCGATTCTCAAAGCTGCGGAAGCCGCCATACACGCTCATATCTCACCTGAGGTGGAAGTTACAGTCACCGCATCGGCGCCTCAGACAGCCGCAGAGGAGAAGGCTCCGGTGCTTCCGGGGGTTAAAAATATAATAGGAGTGTCATCGGGAAAAGGCGGTGTTGGTAAAAGTACCGTGGCAAGCAATCTGGCCGTATCGCTGGCACGTGAAGGATATAAAGTGGGGTTGCTTGATGCCGATATTTTCGGTCCGTCGGTGCCTAAGATGTTCGGTCTGGAAGATGCTACGCTATATATGCATGAAGTAGATGGACGCGAGTTGATTATTCCTGCCGAACGCTACGGAGTGAAGGTGCTATCAATAGGTTTTCTTGTAGATAAGAATGCTCCTGTGCTTTGGCGTGGCAGCATGGCTTCAAATGCACTCCGTCAGCTCATAGAAGATGCCGATTGGGGCGAACTTGATTATTTTCTCATAGATATGCCGCCGGGAACGAGCGATATTCATCTCACTTTGGTACAGACACTGGCTATTACCGGTGTGGTGGTGGTATCTACTCCTCAGGAGGTTGCTTTAGCCGATGCGCGTAAAGGCATTGCCATGTTTATGGGCGATAAAATAAATGTGCCTGTACTTGGATTAGTGGAAAACATGGCGTGGTTTACTCCTGAAACTCATCCCGATGAGCGTTATTATATATTTGGTAAAGAGGGAGGTGTAAGATTGGCAGATGAACTGGGTGTCAAGTTGTTGGCTCAGATACCCGTAGTGGTGTCGATATGCGATGGCGGTGATGCGGGCGAGCCTATTGCAGCCAAAGATACTATCACTGCTCACGCATTTATGCATCTTGCCCATGAGGTGATAGAGGCTGTCGACAAGCGTAACGGGGAGCTTCCACCTACAGTTAAAGTAAATGTTACCCGCAAATAATCAATCTGATATGCAGACAGTTCTTTTTCACGATACTATCTTCGGACCCATACATTCACGTCGGCTCGGCTCATCACTTGGTGTTAATCTCTCGCCAGTTGACGGTAAAATATGTACGTTTGACTGTCTTTATTGTGAAGCCGGGTTTAACGCGCAAGGCCCCGGCCGAGCCGGGCTTCCGTCGCGCGAGCAGGTGAGTTATCTTCTTGAAGAGAAGCTCAGAGCAATGAAAGCTGCCGGCCAACCACTTGATGTGATTACATTTTCGGGCAACGGTGAGCCGACAATGCACCCTGATTTTGAGGGTATTATCGATGATACTTTGCGTTTACGTGATTGCTATTTCCCTGATGTAAAGGTAAGCGTACTATCCAATTCCACCCGTATCAACCGCGAGGAGGTATGCCGGGCTTTGCTGCGTGTCGACAATAATATACTTAAACTCGATTCCGCTCTCGATGACACTATCAAAGTTCTTGACCGCCCCGTCAATCCGGCTTTTACAGCCAACGACGTGATTAAATATCTTAGCGGTTTCGGTCGCCAGTGTATCATCCAGACAATGATGACGCGTGGCGAATACCGGGGTGTGAAGGTGGACAATACCACTCCGCAGGAAATCGAGGCTCTCATAGCCGCCTATAGACGTATCAATCCCGGCAAAATCATGATTTATTCCATAGACCGTAGTACGCCGGCTAAAAATCTTGAAAAGATAGATGCCGTGAAGCTCGGAGCCATAGCCGCGCAGATTCACGACGCCACCGGCATTGAAGTGCAGGTCAATTGATAAATTTTTCAATCATGCGGAAGATATTTTCCATATTCATCACAGCGGTGTGCGCTCTTTTTGCACCGTGTGCTTATTCACAGTCAGCTATGTTTTCTACACCGAATCTTATTATACCGGCTCCACTTACACCGGGAGCAAAAATAGCTATTATATCGCCTGCCGGTCGAGCTAAACAACCTCATGTCACAGAGGCCATGAAAGTGCTCGAGGCACAGGGGTGGAAACCATATCTTACTCCTCATGCCATGGGGGAAAACGGTACTTTCAGCGGTTCTCCCGAGCAGCGGTTTGCCGATTTTTCTCAGGCTTGGCTTGATGATTCCACGCAGGCCATTATCTGCACGCGAGGAGGCTATGGAGCTGTACATTTGCTCGATCAAATTGATGCGTTGGCATTGCGTTCCAAACCTAAATGGCTCGTGGGCTTCAGCGATATATCGGCCCTCCACGCATTGCTGTCCAATCAGGGTATAGCCAGTGTGCATGGTCCCATGACCAAGCATATCAGCGTTAATAATGGAAATAACGATGATTTCCGTGCACTGGTCAGCATACTTACTGGCCGAGGTGCAGATTATACATTTGATTCACATCCGCTTAACCGTCACGGCTCTGCTACCGGGCCTTTGTGTGGGGGCAATCTTTCAGTGATAGCTGACCTTATAGCCACCCCTTACGATGCCATACACCCTGGCAGCATACTTTTGATTGAAGATATAGCCGAGCCTGTCTACAAAATTGAGCGCATACTGTATCAGCTTCGTATGAGCGGGGTATTTGATAAGATAGCGGGGCTGATAGTAGGCGAATTTACAGATTACCGTCCGGATGTCAATCACAAATCCATGGAATCGATGATAGCCAAAGTGGTGGAAGGATATGATTTTCCTGTAGCCTACGGTATCACTGTGGGTCATGATGACCGAAACCTGCCTCTTATCATTTCGGCACCGCTTACACTTTCGGTATCAATCGGCGGGACTAAGATAAGTCAACATTGAACGGGTTGTCAGATATATTTGTCGTCGAAGCGTAGTTGCACTTCATGTACCATCTGACGGATTTTTTGCTCTTCGCTTTTGGGACAAATCATGAGCACATCGCCCGCATCGGCCACAATGCAATCTTCGATATCTGATACCACTATCAGTTTGTCTTTAGGTGCCATGAATATGTTGCCTGATGAATTATAGGCCACCACATTGCAGTTTTGTGTCACGTTGCCGCTGATGTTTTTGGGAGAGTTTTCATAAAGAGAGCCCCATGTACCCAGGTCACTCCAGCCGAAGTCCACACATTCCACATACACATTGTCAGCGTGTTCCATTAGGCCGAAATCGATGGAAATCGACGGGCAGGTAGGGAAATTGCGGTTGACGAACGACTGCTCTTCGGGGGTACCGAAATCTTCGCGCCCCATGTCGAATACTGCAGCTAAGTCGGGCATATAGCGATGAATAGCATCTATGATGGTGCTTGTCTTCCACAGGAATATACCTGCGTTCCAGAAAAATTCGCCCGAGTCTACAAACACTTGTGCCAGTTCGCGGTCAGGCTTTTCGGTAAAGGTTTTTACCTTTTGTATGCCTGTCAGATCGGCTCCGTCGACCTGAATATAACCATAGCCGGTCTCGGGGCGGGTAGGAGTGATGCCCATAGTGAGCAGCGCATCGTGTGATTCCACAAAGTCAAAACCTGTGGTGACGGCTTTTTCAAAGAGGGCTTCGCGGGTGATAAGGTGGTCACTCGGAGTCACAATCATCGATGCTTCGGGGTCGATGGCAGCTATATGATAGGCGGCCCATGCTATGCAGGGGGCAGTGTTGCGACGGTCAGGCTCGCTGAGGATATTGGTGGCGGGAATCTCGGGCAGCTGTTGAGCCACGATGTCACGATACCGGCCATTAGTAACCACAAGTATATGGTCCACACCCACTATGGGCTGCATACGGTCGAAACACATCTGCAGTAGCGAGCGCCCCGTGCCTAAAAAGTCAATGAACTGTTTAGGCCTGTCCACACGGCTATAGGGCCAAAAGCGGCTGCCTATACCTCCGCACATTATCACACAATATCTGTTGCTATTTGCCATGACTAAAAATCTAAGATTACGTATCGGGTGCTAAGTTAATCATTAACTTCTTATTTTCCTATTTTATCAATGAAATATTGTTTATAACTTTGCATCGTATTTATTAAACAGAATTGCGATATGTCAACATACAATGAATCCGCCAGACCTAAGGTTACCACAGCTCGGTTGCTGGAAATGAAGCATAAAGGTGAAAAAATAGCTTGTCTCACATCTTATGATTTCACCACGGCTTCAATCGTCGATGCTGCCGGGGTGGATCTTATTTTGGTAGGTGATTCGGCGGCAAACGTGATGATGGGTTATGAAACCACACTCCCAATCACGCTTGATGATATGATTACCTATGCTAAGGGCACTGTGCGCGGAGCCAAGCGGGCCATGGTCATCGTAGACCTTCCTTTCGGCTACTATCAGGGTAATAAAGATATAGCTCTTGCTTCAGCCGTGAGAATAATGAAGGAGACCGGAGCCGCCGGAGTGAAACTTGAGGGAGGAGCTGAAATCCTCGATTCCATAAAATGCATACTTTCAGCCGGAATCCCTGTGTGCGGTCATTTAGGACTTACCCCGCAGTCAATTAATAAATTCGGTGGCTATGGAATCCGTGCCAAAGAGGAAGCGGAGGCTGACCGGCTTATTGCTGATGCCAAGATGCTTGACGATGCCGGCTGTTTCGCCATAGTGCTTGAGAAAATCCCGGCGGTGCTTGCCGCTAAAGTTTCTCAGGCTGTATCTGTGCCCGTGATAGGTATCGGTGCCGGTAGCGACGTCGACGGACAGATACTCGTGGTTCAGGATATGCTTGGCATGAATCGCGGTTTCTCGCCTAAATTCATGCGTCGCTATGCCGATCTGGCCGATGTGATGGAGCAGTCGCTATCACGCTATGTCAGTGATGTCAAGGCTGTGGATTTCCCTAACGCTTCGGAGCAATATTGATAGTCATCAGCGCCACATTTATCTGATTGATGGGGCTGAAGACAAAAATAGTCAGGCTCGGCGCACCTATTCTCATAGGTCAAATAGGCACCATAGCGGTGGGCTTTGCCGATACCGCCATGGTAGGACATTATCATACCGATGCGCTGGCTTCAGCTTCCTTTGTCAATAATTTTTTTAATCTGGTAATTTTCTCCGTGATGGGGTTTTCTTTCGGGATTACGCCATTGGTGGGTGCGCTTTTTCCTCAGGGCAAATATCATCGCATAGGTTCGCTTATGCACAGTGCCTTTGTGGCCAACATTGTTTTCGGCTTAATCATGGTAGCCGGCATGAGTGTGGCCTATCACTATCTCGACGCTATGGATCAGCCTGCCGAATTGCTTCCTATTATCCGGCCTTATTATGTCATCTATCTCATCGGTATCATACCGGTGGTGATATTCAATGCTTTTTCGCAGTGGGCCTATGCCATAGGACGCACGGCTATGCCGATGTGGATTATCCTTATAGGCAACGCTATCAACATATTCGGTAATTATCTGCTCATCAACGGCAGGTGGGGGTTTCCGGAAATGGGACTCAACGGAGCGGGCGCAGCTACGCTAATCGCCCGTGTGTTTTGTGCTGTAGCTATTGTAACGATTTTTTTTCTGAATAAGAGGTATAAGGTCTATCGCCGAGGTTTTACCGCTTCAAAACCAGAACGTAAAAGTTTATGGTTGGTATGGCGAACTTCGCTGCCCGTGGCCGTACAAATGTCTTTTGAGGCAGGATCTTTTTCCTTTGCGGGGGTAGTGGCCGGGTGGTATGGCTCGATAGAGTTGGCTTCTTATCAGGTGATAGTGATACTCGGCACTCTCGGATTCTGCACCTATTACAGTATGGGAGCTGCTACCTCAATAGTTGTGGCTAATGCCCATGGTCTTAATGATAATGCACTTATGCGTCGCGGAGCTTTTGCCGGATTCAAAGTGCTGCTCTGTATGGCTACATTATCGTCGCTGCTCTTTATTTTTGCCGGAGAATATCTGCTTATGCTTTTTACTTCCGACGAACGTGTGGTGACGATGGCTTTGTCGGTGATTTTACCTTTGGTTTTGTATCAGTATGCCGATGCCACACAAATCAATTTTGCCGGTGCTTTACGAGGGTCGTCGCACGTGTTGCCCATGCTTTGGATAGCTATAGTCAGTTACGGTGTGATAGGTGCGCCTGCCACATATCTGCTGGCAAAAAATTTTAATGGCATATACGGTATTATACTCAGTTTTTCTGTGTCGCTCTTTTGCGCCGCCTTTCTGTTTCTCTACTCATTCCTTCGCAGTACGCGCAAATAGTGGAAATATTGATGACACACGTTTTCCTTTTGTCAAAGCCGCTGCGCGGATTCCCGAACCGGCAGTAACCGTTGCTTCACGTAAAGGGCGGTTTATCTATGTGAATGCTGCAAACTAATATTGATTTGTCGGGCGGATACTATTTGCAGGATAAATAATATATATTACTTTTGTAGAGAAATCGATTTTCGACCTTAAAATTTCATAACCATTTCATCACACCGCTCCACATGGATTACGGATTTTTAGACTTAATGTGTTTGCTTGGTGCCGTAGGGCTCTTTCTCTATGGCATGAAAGTAATGAGTGAGGGATTGCAGAAAGCTGCGGGCGACCGCTTGCGCAATATCCTTTCTGCTATGACTCGCAATCGCTTCACAGGCACACTTACGGGTTTTGCCATCACTGCACTTATTCAAAGCTCATCGGCTTCTACCGTGATGGTGGTGAGCTTCGTCAATGCAGGCCTGATGACTTTGGCTCAGTCTATGGCTGTAATTATGGGCGCAAATGTGGGTACTACGTTTACAGCCTGGGTTATAGCACTTTTCGGTTTTAAGGTCAATATGTCGGCTTTCGTTTTGCCGCTCTTTGCCATTGCCATACCGCTGCTGTTCTCTAAGAAAAGCCGGACAAAATCCATAGGCGAATTCATAGTCGGGTTCTCATTCCTGTTTATGTCGCTTGACCTTATCAGCAAGTATGTGCCCGACTTGCAGACCAATCCTGAAATGTTTGCTTTCCTACAGCAGTATACCAATTTAGGGTTTGGGTCGGTGTTGATATTCTGTCTGGTAGGTTTGATAGTGACCATGATAGTGCAGTCATCGGCCGCCACATTTGCCATAACGCTTATCATGTGCAGCAAGGGGTGGATTAATTTTGAACTCTCCTGTGCACTGGTGCTCGGTTCCAATATCGGTACGACCATCACTCCTATTCTTGCTTCACTCAGCGGTAATATAGCGGCCAAGCGCACCGCGATGGGTCATCTGCTGTTTAATCTTCTCGGCAGCTTCTGGGTACTTGCGGTGTTCTTTCCGTTTGTGAATCTCAACGTGCATATCACCGAATGGCTGGGTCAAGGCAATCCGGAAGCTCTTGCCGGATATGTACAACATATTCAGACGTCGGACCCCGCCGCTTACAATCTGCTGTTCAGTGATGCACTGCCGAGCACTCACCCGCTTTACGATAAGGTGTCGGCAATGCAGCTCAATATTGATCATATGCAGCAGAGTGTGTCGATAGGTCTTTCAATTTTTCACACGGTGTTTAATCTCATCAACCTGTCTGTGATGATATGGTTTACCAATGTGTATGTGAAGATTGTGGAGTATCTTATACCCTCCAAACATAAGCAGGACGAGGAATTTCAACTCAAATTTATCTCCGGTGGTCTACTCAATGCCTCGGAACTTAATATTGCTCAGGCCGAAAAGGAAATAGCCGTATATGGCGAGCGGGTGGCGCGCATGATTGACATGGCCCAGGAGTTGCTTCACACCAAGTCGGATTCCGAAGAATTCAATCACCTTTATTCGCGGCTTGAGAAGTACGAAGATATATCGGACCGTATGGAGATAGAGATAGCTCACTATCTCAACCGTTGTTCCGAGGGTCGTCTGTCCAATCAAGGAAAACATCGTATCGCAGGCATGCTCCGCATTGTCAGTGAGATAGAGAGTATAGCCGACGGTTGCCTCGGAGCCGGCAAGATATTGGTGCGCCGCAATCAGAGCGGTGCGAAATTCACCGACGAGATTTATACCAATCTCGACACCATGTTTGGCTATGTGCGTAAATCCATGGAGCAGATGCTTCTCCAGCTTAATGATATTGAGCATGCCCAGGAAGCTGACATTATACGATCCTATAATCTCGAACGCGAAATTAACAACTATCGCAATCAGCTTCGTACAGCCAATATCGAAAACATCAACAAACATCATTATGAATATCAGGCCGGCATCTATTATATGGATCTCGTGTCAGATATTGAGAAGACAGGAGACTATATAATCAATGTGGTTGATGCCATCAAAGATCAGATTCGCACTGTGCCAGCATAGAAGCGTGTATTAAAATTTGGTCACAAAACAGCCACATAATGTGGCTGCACTTGTAAGGATAATATTTTTATATCTAAATTTGTATGAGGATAACACGAATTATCCTCATCAATTGTATTCTTGCCTTTGGGAAAAAGTGAATATCTATGCCGGAAAGCCAGATAAATAACGCTAATGCCAACTCGGCAGGCAATCTGCTGATAGCCGACGCCGACACAATGTTGAGCGAGCTCCTTCACATCAAATTTGAAAGTGAGGGCTTCTCAAGTGTGGAGGTAAAGTCGGCCGATGAAGTCATGGCTTTCGATCTTTCACATATCAATCTAATCATCATTGATCTGATGGACAGTGAAGTGACCGGATTGGATGTGACCCGTAAACTCCGCCGCGATACCAACAGCTACAATATCCCCATCATCATAACCTCGAAGCATGCCACGGAAGATGATATTGTCGACGGGCTTAATGCCGGGGCTGATGATTATATCTCCAAACCATTCTCTTCGCGAGAATTGATAGCCCGCGTGCGCTCGGTGTTGCGCCGTCGACGCATGATGGCGGCACATCGCGCCGTTACGGAGTTGCGTTACAATGATCTCGTGGTTGATCTCGGTGCCGGTTCGGCGAGCATAGCCGGTGAGCAATTGGCTTTGACCCGTATCGAATATCTGATTCTGGCCATGTTTTTGCGTACACGCAACACTTACCATACTCGTGCCGACATACAGCGCGAAGCATGGGAAGATGAGTCAGGCGTATCCGATCGCGCAGTCGATACCAACATTTCACGCCTACGTAAAAAACTTGGCAAATATGGCAACTGTATAGTCAATCGTCAAGGTTTCGGCTACGGTTTCCGCGAGTAATCTGTTCAGCTATATCATTCCATGTCAAAACCGGTCACTTTGCTTCCCGACAGTTTCGATTCCACCATTATCGAGGCCGGATGCGATGAAGCGGGGCGTGGCTGTCTTGCCGGACCGGTTTTTGCTGCCGCCGTAATACTGCCTCACGGTTTTACGCATCCATGGCTCAATGACTCCAAGCAGCTGTCAGAGAGCCGTCGCAATCAACTGCGTGCCATTATCGAGACTGAAGCTGTGGCATGGGCTGTAGGTATAGTTGACAATGCCGAGATTGACCGTATAAACATACTCAACGCTTCGATTCTGGCTATGCATCGCGCTCTCGACGGTCTTGCTATTCGGCCTCAGGCCATCATTGTCGACGGCAACCGTTTCAAGCCGTATGCTTCCCTGCCTCATACCACCTTTGTCAAAGGCGACGGACGATTCGGTAACATTGCTGCGGCTTCAATATTGGCCAAGACCCACCGCGATGAATTTATGGCTGATGCCCACACCCGTTATCCTCAATATCATTGGGATGTCAACAAGGGTTATCCAACTCGGGCTCACCGGGCAGCTATCCAACTCCATGGCCCTTCACCCCTTCACCGTCTCTCCTTCCGTCTCCTCGACACCCAGCTCACCCTCTTCTGATATTAACAGAACAGGTCTTAGTTCATTTTTATATGTTGGTGTTTTAGGGACTGCTATATAAATATTATTAATGATATCATACATATACAATTTGGGATTTTTATAACAGATAATCTGAAATGCTGTTTTGCGATATTAAAAATGTTGCCTAATTTTGTAATATACAAAACTTAAAATTCAATTAAAAAAAGAAATATCAAATAGTAAATAAATATATAAATTATTGAGCTTCATAGCTCTTATTCTCCCAATCCTGAAAACCGCCAATTTTTCAAAATCTAACGAGAATAAGTATCTGAAGAAGTTCAGCCTGCATGGGTCGGGCTGAATTCTTATGCATACTTGTTGGATTGGGCGCTTGGCGGTGCCTCAGTTGGAGGTAAGCATTAGAATTCAGTTCGACTTTTATGATTCATATAGGGCAGATTATCAAACAGGAAATGGTACGCCAGGAGCGTACTCCCGCGTGGCTCGCGCGTAAGATTAATTGTGAACGCCCTAATATATATTATATTTATTCACAACCGTCAATTAACACAGATATGTTAATTGCTATAAGTCGTGCGCTTAGGGTAGATTTTTTCAAAATGATATCAAAGGAGATAAATTTAGAGTAAGAATATTTTACTATTTGGTAAAATTCATATACGATAGGGATTGTGTATTATAATCTATGTGGATATAACTTTGTCCATGTGATTACTTTAATTAAAATAATAATCAGCTTTTCAAATTATATGAAGAAGATAACTTTTTTAATTTGTGCATTAATTGCAACAGGAAATATGTTTGCGATGATGTCAAACCCTGAATGTTATACAGAAGACGGAAAGCCCGGGAATTTAAAAGCCGTGGAGAGTAAAGAAATTAAACCAGCAGAGGTAAAAGTAGAGAAAGTTTATAGTAATATGAGTCCTAAGGATTCGAAAGTAAAAGTAAATGATAATTATTCTAATCCATCAAATGGTTATAGAAACGAGCACACAAATTTAATTTCAACATCGGCGGAAACGATTACAAAAGAAGAGTGCGTATCTAAAAATAAAAATAAATAATCAGAAATTATTAATAGTAATAAAATTAAAAAAATGAAGAAGTTAATGATTTGTGCGTTAGCTGTTTTATTTGCTAACGCGGTGTATGCAGAAACTCCGGAATGCTTTGATGAGAATGGAAAGCCCGGGAAATTTTACCCAACTTCAAGAACTACACATTCCGGTTCGACTACTACAACAGTAACTAACAGTTCTGTTGGTAGTCAGTGGAGCGCAGGAGCATCAGCTGGTGTACAAGGTTCTGCTAATTATGGTGATTTAAAAAGTGGAAATATTGGAACAGCTACAGTTGGAGTGAATGCAAGTGTGAATGGAAATTATCAGTCAAGCCGTGCAGATGCCCAAACTGTTACTACAACTGTTTCACCTTCATCTACAACTAATGAAAAATGTATTTCTTTTGATAAGTTGAAGAATTGAGGTAATTTATTTTATATAAATATTTTATATAGAGTGAGGCCAAATAATAAAGATTTGGCTTCACTTATGTTTTTATATAGCTAAGATTGCGGTATAAAAAATGTTGGTTAAATTTGTGAATGATTTATAGTAGTGTTTATTAGTATATTGTGTTGATGAAAATAAGTGCTTTTTTCGTTCTCATTCTTTTCTTGGTGGTTGCTTTCTTTTCTTGTGGGAGGGCTTCGGTAGATGAAGATTTATATGGCTATTGGAGCGTGACAAGATATTATGACTATTGTGATCAGAAATATGTTGATCTTGATACTTGTGATTTTTCAACCGGAATCTGGATAGGAAAAGGTGACGGTAGGGGTATGTTTAATTATTGTGTTTACGACGGGTGTAATTCCGATATGGGATCTTATTCAATTGCATCTGATGGAAAAGTAAAGTGGGTAGAAGGATCATCTACATTGGTGTATTGCCCTCGTGAAGACACATATTATACACCTTCATTTGAAAGTATGAGACTTACGATTGATAAACAGGTAGAAAATGACTCCTGTGTATCTTCACGATTATATGTGATTAATGATAATGGTGATACCGTAATATTCTTGGTCAAAGAAATATCTATTGCTGCAGAAGATTCTTCGTGTGAACGGAATTGTGACAGTGTAGGCGTGGCGGAGAATGAATTTGAATTTTTTGAACTTGAGTAGTTTCATTTTCTCCGGGCAATGATTAATACTTTACAGTCGCTACGAGGCATTTTTGCCATAATGGTATTTTTGAGTCACTTTGTCGTGAATCAAGCTGGTGACCGTGCTTATTACGATGGCGGTACGATGGGTGTGGAGTATTTTATTGTCCTAAGTGGTTTTGTGCTTTGTGCAGGTTATGAAAAGCGGGTAGATGAGACGGGAATCAGCTATAAGGATTTCATGTTGCGACGCCTGATAAGGATTTTTCCTCTCCATCTGGCATGTATGCTGCTTTGGGCTGTGGTGACTTATAAATTTACGTAATATCTTGCATCGGAAATATTGCCAAATATATTTTTGATTCAGTCGTGGTTTCCCAATCCGGATATTTACTACGGGTGCAACACTCCGTCGTGGTGCTTGTCAACGCTGTTGTTTTGCTATCTGATGTTTCCGCTGCTTATAAGGTTATATGAGCGAAGTCCGCGTTTTTTTGTAGGTCTGTGGAGTGTGCTTATGCTTGCCTATGTGGTGTTTCTTTCTACTGTGGCATGGCGTATGGACGAGGCCGCTCAGACGTGGTGCACGCGTGTACTTCCTGTGGTGCGACTGCTTGATTTTGTGTTGGGTGTCATCCTGTGGCAATTTTTTGTTTTATTGCGTTCTACCGGTTTTGCCGCAAAGGTGCGTCAATGGTCGATTCCTGCCAAGACGGCTGTGGAGTGTCTGCCCATAGGGCTGTATATCATAGCTGCCTGTGTTGCTTCGGGGCAGTCGATGGTGTGGTTCAGCCAGGTTGTGTGGTGGCTACCGACTCTTGGAATGATATTGGTGTTCAGTCTGTTGGATAAAGCGGGCGGTGCATTGTCGCGTCTGTTTGACAGCAAGGCTCTCGTGGCGTTTGGTAATGCCAGTTTCTGTTTTTATCTCCTTCATCAACCATTAGTCAACGGCTTGCGCAGAATCCTTAATTATGTGGGTATTCATCTCGATACCGGGCTGCTTTTTGTCGTTACACTTGTTGCTGTGATAGTGGTGTCGCTGCTTGTAAGCCGTTATCTCGACGTGCCACTCGGACGCAGACTTAAACGCCTGCTTATCAAGAATCACAGTATGTGAGTGATGATAAAGATGTGTATCATGGATTCCCGGTTAAAGAATTATCGCTTGAGTACTGGGATTCCGAATAAGCCGCGTTGGAGTTTATAAGTGATAGTGTCGCCTATACGGGTGCTTTTGTATTTTTTGAGGGGGAGTAATACAGCTTTTGTGTGTCCGTCGTCGAAACGTACCCGCGCATAGTGTACTTTGTAGGGTTCGCCTTGCACATAACGGTTGCGTCCTATTCTGCGGGTATGATAATGAGTTTCTGTATAGCGGCTTTCTACCACGGCCGGCAACTGTTGGCTGCAGTGTTTGTCGGCTAAAAAATAGTTGGAAGAATAAAAGGCGGCAGCGAGTATGCCGGTTATTACAGTAAGATGACAGGCCGAGCATATCCATCGGTTGGCAATTCCGGAGATTCTGCTCCACCACTGCCATGACAGATCGGAACTTGCGGCTCCCGCGGCAGCTGCCAGTGTCAGCGGTATCCAGGGAGAGATAAGTGTGTCGGCTTGCAGGGCTATCACTATGCCGTAGCAAAGCAGGGTCACCAATATTATTACAATGCCGATAATCTTGTGGAGCATCTGAATGGGGAGGGAATCAGGGAAGTTTTCGCAGAAGAGTAAGACCGTCGCGCAAGGGAAGAATCACGGTCTCCACGCGGGGGTCGGAGGCAACGAGGTCATTAAATTCGATGATACCGCGGGTCTGGAGGTCGTGGGCGGAAGGTTCGGAAAGGACTTTGCCGTCCCATAGCGTATTGTCGGCCACGATAAAGCCACCGGGCACTACACGCGGGATAATCATCTCATAGTATTGGACATAGTGGCGCTTGTTGGCATCGATATACACCATATCCCATTGTCCCGGGAGCGCAGGCACTATTTCCAGTGCATCGCCGATGTGAAGGCGTATCTCGGCCGGCAGACCGCATTCGGCAAATCTTTGTAGAAGCTCATCTTCCATTTCATCATCCACTTCCACGGTGTCAATTATTCCGCCGGGAGCCATGCCTTCAGCTATTGATAGGGCTGAATAGCCGGTGAAGGTGCCGAGTTCGAGCACACGGTGCGGATTTATCATAGTGGTAATCATTTTGAGCACTCTGCCCTGCAGATGCCCCGAACACATACGCGGATATAAGTGATGCAGATGTGTGTGGCGATACAGCTGCTTGAGAAGCAGCGGTTCGGGTGATATATGGGTCAGTATGTAATCTTCTAAGCTATCACACATTGCAGTCCGGCGGCTATAGTGGAATCAATAGTTTTGCGCATCACCTCCACGCATCGCTCCGGATAGAGACCTACAGCGGTCTCTCCGCAGAGCAGCAGCGTATCCGCACCCTCCATTACGGCCAGCGCTATGTCGCTAAGTTCGGCGCGTGTGGGATCAGGAGATTCAAACATCGATTGCAGAATCTGTGTGGATACGATGACCGGCTTATGGTGCTGCTTGCATAGTGATACCACTCTATGCTGGATAGCGGGAATTTCATACATAGGTATGGCAGTACCCAAGTCGCCGCGAGCCACAAGCAAGCCATCGGAAGCGGCAAGAATATCTTCCAGATGCTCCACGGCTTCCTCGCATTCGATTTTAGCATAAACGGTGATATCGGCATCTCCGATTATAGCTCGTACATCGCGGACATCTGCGGCTGAGCGTACAAAAGAGTGGGCTATCATGTCTATTCCGGCACTTTTGGCAGCTTCGATGCAGCGACGGTCAGCCTCCGATACGGCGGGCATATGGGGTAGCAGTGTCCCCGGTAGAGCCACTGTCTTGCGTCCGTCCACAACGCCTCCTTCTATCACCCGGCAGTGAATACCGTTGTCATCCACGCCTATGATTTTCAGTTGTATGTCGCCATCATCAATCAGCACTTTAGTGCCATAGCCGGAGCATGACTCTATGCCACGGCAGTTGACATGTATACACTCGGCTGTAGAAAGCGTTTCGCCATGGCATATTGTCGTTGTATCGCCCGTTTTTAGGGTCAGCGGAGCGGCTACGTCAGTGGTGCGAATTTCGGCACCTTTGGTATCCATAAGTATTCTTATCGATGAATCGGTCCGGCGAATGGTTTTTACCATCGCGCAGAGTTCATCGGGTGTTACATGGGCCGAATTGATGCGCACGCTGTCCATGCCGTGTTTGCGCAACGACATTATAAACTTCGGCGTGCAACGCTCAAGTGTGAGCGTTGCCATGATGTTTACTTTATGATTTGATTTCATAGCAATGCTTCTATTGCGAGACGGTAACTGTTCATGCCGAATCCGGCTATCACTCCACGGCACACGGCCGATAGTTGTGAAGTGTGGCGAGCCGTTTCGCGTGACCATACATTTGAGATATGTACTTCCACCACTTTCACAGTCATGGCGGCTATAGCGTCGGCTATAGCTATCGATGTATGGGTATATGCTCCGGCGTTGAGCACAACCCCGAGCATATTATCGTTGTCGAATCCTACGCTTTGAAGTTTGTCTATGATATCTCCCTCGTGATTACTCTGGAAATAATCGATGACGATATCGGGGTAACACTCTCTGAGAAATTCGAGATATTGCTCCATCGACTCGTTGCCGTAGATATGTGGTTGGCGCACACCGAGCAGATTCAGATTTGGTCCGTTGATTATTAATATCGTTTTCATATCGATGAAGTTACTAACAGATATATAGCTATGTGCGACAGTGCCATCAGTGCAAGCAGTATCCATGCCAGTGCCGGACGCTGGGGATAACATTGATAAGCCAGAAAGGCCGCTACCAACACATAAAATGGATAAATCCATACCAGAGGACGATTGGGAGTATCGGCAGGCATGGTCGAAAGAAGTACCGGAAATTGGAATACCGGCAGCGACACCAGCACAATTACCCATATCATCCACTTTGGAGTGGAAGGAGTTGAGGCCATCATTTCTTTTCCTCCTTCTTTTGTGATATAGAAGTCTTATAGGCTTCCACGGTGGCTTTTACACCCCGGCGCAGAGAAAATTGAGGAGCGAAACCGAAATCGCGTACAGCATCGTATATATCGCAAGCCCAGTTGCGTTGTTTCATGATTTTGAATTTATCGCGATTGAGAGTAGAAGGCTTTCCGCGCAACGCACCTATTTTTTCAGCCACAACCGATGCCACATAGGCAGTCCATAAAGGAAGTTTTACCGGGATAACCCATTTTTTGCCCAGTTCATCGGCCACAATTTTTCGAAATTCACACTGGGTGTAGGCTTTGTCTTCCGAGATGATATATTTGTGTTTCAGAGTGGCCGGCTGCGTTATGGCATCAAAGATGGCATTGACGAGGTCTTCCACGTATATAAATGTAAGCATCTGCTTGCGGTAGCCCACTCCGAAATCAAAATGAGAGTCGATGCTTTTTATCATCATCAGATAATCCTGTTCGTGAGGACCGTACACACCCGTAGGACGGAATATGGTCCAAGGTACATCGCTGCAGGTCTCCAGAAAGGTTTCGGCTTTGATTTTCGACACACCGTAGCGTGTGTTTGGCTGGGGTATCATGGCTGAAGTCATCGGAGAATAACCGCGTTCATCTCCGGGTCCGAGAGCACTGAGGCTGCTCATATAGAGCAGGCGCAGGGAGGGCAATCTGTCAGCTTGGCGCAACGCGTCAACGAAGTTGCGCAGGGTCAGATAGTTGATGCGGTTGAAGTCGGCAAAGTTTACACACTTGGTGGCTCCTAAATTATAGATGATATAATCCCAGCGTTCACCTTCGGGCAGAGCTTCGCGCAAAGTGGTGGTCATCGCTTCGGTGTTGTCATAATCAAGTACCACAAAATGCAGTCTTTCATCTGCGAGATAGCGGCGTGAGGTAGATTGGCGTACGGCCACCCAAGTATCGTAGCCGCGGCGTAGCGATTCGGCTGCTATGAATCCACCAATGAATCCGCCTGCACCCACCACCAGCACTTTTTTCTTATCGTCCTGTTGCATAATCAAAAATATCTGTACTCCACAAAAATACAAAAAAATCGGAGAACTTGACTATGTCTGTTCAAATTATAGAGAGGATTAGATGTCCCAACCGGTCAAGCGACAGCGGACGGTCGGCGATGGACTGAATTCGCGGGGCTATCCGGGGGTCTTGCTCAAGCAGTGCGGGCGAGAACCATACGAAGAAAGGCACGCTGAATTGCCGTTCCACCCATGCAGGGTCATCAGGCATCTGACGGTTGCGTGCCTCCATCGGAGCCAAGTCCCAGCAGTCTTCACCATGGTCGGAGAAATAAAACAGGAGAGTAGGTTCGGTGTTGAATCGTGAAGTGATAAGGGTTACCACGGAGTCGTTGTAAAGTGTGGCATTGTCATATTCGGCAACTTCCGCTCGGCGCTCGGCATTGAGCCACGGACGCTTCACGGTGATATCTTCAGCTGTGAATTTGCCCCGGCCGGGATAACGCTGTGAAGCCGGAAAGTGCTGTCCCTTGAGGTGATATATCACCAGTCGCGGATTTTTGGTTTCGAGTGGAGCATACCGGCTGCTGATGTAGTCTACAAAATCGCCGTCGTAGGTAAAAAGTGAGTCGGAGATGGCGCTATAGACTTTTTCCCTGATAAGAGGGGAGTAGAACATGCGCGATAATCCCCGGTCGGCTGTGATGTCAATAGTCTGATTGTCGTAATGGTACACATCGTATCCTGCTTTTTTTAGTACCAGCGGGAAGTATATGCCTTCATACCATTGCTCACCTTTTGACAGGTCGTTGAGGTTCATCATATTACGCAGAGCGGGGGTGGTGAAGTTATCAGTAGTGGTCACGTTGCTGAATGTAATCAGGCGGCCGCTGTCGCTTTCAGCCTTTAGCCGGGGGTTGGTGGGCAGATAGTAGCCGTAGAGTTGCGAATGAGCTTTGATGAAAGATTCCCCTATAACTAACACCAGATTGAATTTAGCTGTATCGGCGGGGGTTGACGGGGTATCGAGGGTCTGTTGCTGCAGTCGGAGCCAGTGATCGAAGTTGCCGTTGACCAATCGGGCGTGATTGAGCAGACAAGGCAATTTGAGCGGTGCCGGCGAGTAGCGTATTTCAAATGTTTTGGCAAGATCATTGTTAGAGTCTGCCTCACCTTCCCATATTAAAAATTGTTGATAATCCGATATGAATGCTCCGCGAAGTATGCGTGCGGAGCAATATGTACCCGCCATAAGCATTATTATCAATCCTATGGCAATGGTAGCGCGGCCATAGCGTCGGGTTATGGCTTTGTTAAGAATGGACGTCAGGAAATAAATCAGGATTTTGAAGCAGGCAGCTACGCCAATAATCATCAGCAATGCATGAAGCGAGAAATATTGGGTGAAAAAATCTGCGGTTTCTTGTGAATCCGTTTCCAATATCAAGTCTAAACTGTCGGCTGTGATTAAGCTGCCTGTGGTGGCTAAGCAGCCGATTTCAATTAGTGTCCATATCAGAAGCGGCAGCAGCACTATGATTTTAAGTGCAATGCGCAGGTGTGATGATTTGATAAGCCACAGTATGGCCGACACCAGATAGGCTAATGTAAAACTTTCTATCGTTGCAACGGAGATAAATCGAAAAATTCTTACGCCTTCCGCTACTGAAAAAATTATGGCCGGAAAGCAGCCCGCCAGAGCTACGGCAAAGAAGAAGCGCGGCATGGCCGTAATAGGGCGGATTATTGATGAGAAAGTGCGGTTCATGGCTGTGAAAAACAAACTCACTGCAAAACTAATGAAAATTAAGCGATATCGGTGCGAAAATCTACTTACAGAGGCGCATGGTAAAAATATTTTCGTATTTTTGTAAATTAAAGTTGTCAGAATCATATCGAATATGGATCAAAAATATTCTCACATAGATATAGCCGTAAGTTATCAAGGCATAGGGGGAGTGTTGACTCACAAAAATTTCAATGGTGGCCCGATAGTGTCGCTCCCTTCGCTGCGTGACATCGCTACCCATTTTGTTAACCTAAGTCACGGATATATGATGTGGCGCGCCACCGGTAAACACAATATTCTTTATTTCGAGATGACGCCTGCACGCGACGCCGCCTCATTGCTGATTAGTGTTCGCATAGATGAGCAGATGGTGGTGGAAGGTACCTCCGTGGTCAATCTTGTGGGAGCTGTCAAGACTTGTATTGCTTCGGGGGGCAATCTCACAGCTGCAATGATAGAGATGCTTGTGGGTCAGTCAGGTTTTGTGGTAGAGCCGAGTAGATGCCGTGTTGCCGGTGGAGCCGGGGCAGGTAGAAGTATCTGCTGCCGTAGATATGAATCGCGTACTGAACTGGCTGATATTCTGACGTACCCCGACCAGACAGCCTATGAACCATATAAAGCTGTGCTTGTCTATCCCGTAGAAGCCGAGTTGCAGGCAGATTCCACATTGCCTTGTATTACTGCGCCTCTCGATAAGGAGCGTTGTGTGATAGAGCCGGAGATTAAACGCAATGCTATAATGCTGTGTCTTGATTTCGGTGAAAATCGGGTGATTGAGGTGCCGCTTAACTTGGAGAAAAACAGTGATGAGTATCAAAATCTGCGAGGCGGCAATTTCCATGGTTTTTATGCCCGCGGAGTTTTGGGACGGGAAGTAGAGACATTTAATGTGGATTTGCATTCCGTTGTAGAAATCAAGTTATCTCAATCAGCACAATCTGTGGCATCGGAGGCTGATGAAGTTTCGGTAGATGTATCGCAAGAGTCAGCACCGGAGGTGGTGAATGAAGAGCCGGAGATAATGTCCGGAAAACGCGGAGGTCATCGGTTGATATGGTCTATGATCATAATATTGATTTTACTATCGGGAGCCGGCGTGTGGTGGTACCTTAGTTCCACGCAGGAAGAATCGGCAATGGAACCACCATTGTTGATAGAAGTGCCTGAAGAGGAGCCGTCGTCGGAGTCGGCTGCCGGTGATGTGGTTTTGCCGGATCAGGCTGCATCTTCCGACGCGGTTTCTACAGCCGCTGACTCGTTGATGCTCAAGGATATCGCATATCTTAATGCCAATGATAAATGGGAACGAGCCGGGTTGGCATCGCCCGCTTTTCAGCAACTGATTGATTATATGGCTGCCGGTGATATTTCGGCTGTCGTTTCTCATGATTATTTCGCCAAGGCGGGAGTGGCCACAAACAAAACGGCGGTATCTGTAGCCGATATGTTGTGGAAAGCTAAAGGTACTGATACGGAGGCGAGCAACGTCAGAGAGCTTAAGCGCTTGAAAATTACCGACAAAGTGGATTTGCGCGAGGTATATAAAAAGATTCAGCTCTATCAGCCCCGCACACCCAACACCGAGCCTCGTCCTCAACGTTAATATCAAGAGTTCTAAAAAAATTATCGCATAACACTTTAATATAAAATAGCTTATGGATTTCGCAAATAAATGCTTTGAAATATTTGACCGTTCCACTCACGATTATCATATTACAGATGATGTCGATGCCGTGGTGGTCAATCCTTATGAGCCTTCTACGATAGAGCACACGCTTTATGAAAAAAATATGATTGACGCTGTACAATGGCATCTTGAAGATATCATTCGTGATCCGGCTATCGACCCGGTGGAGGCTTTGGCTCTCAAGCGCCGTATCGATGCGTCCAATCAGCATCGTACTGATATGGTAGAGGAGCTTGACACATATTTCCGTCAAAAATATGCTTCCGTGGTGCCGCAAGCTGATGCCACAATTAATACTGAAAGTCCGGCGTGGGCACTTGACCGTCTTTCCATTCTGGCGTTGAAAATTTATCACATGGAGCGAGAGATAGAGCGCACTGATGCTTCGGCCGAGCATATAGCAAAGTGTAGGGGAAAGCTCGCTGTGCTTCGTGAGCAGCTCACTGATTTGACTACGGCCATTAACCAGCTTCTCGACGATATAGAGCATGGTCGAAAATATATGAAGGTTTATCGTCAGATGAAGATGTATAACGATCCTGATACAAATCCGGTACTCTACAACGGTAGCAAATGACAGACGATTTCGACATACATTCGGCGCGCGAGAGCTATGCCATGCCGCAGGGTGAGAAAGATATCGAGAAGGCTCTGCGTCCGTCGGAGTTTGACTCGTTCAACGGTCAGGATAAAGTGGTGGAAAACCTTAAGGTGTTCGTTGCTGCAGCCCGACTGCGCGGTGAGGCTCTTGACCATCTGTTGCTTCACGGCCCCCCCGGACTTGGGAAAACCACATTGTCGGCCATCATAGCCAATGAGCTTGGCGTGGGGTTCAAGGTCACTTCCGGTCCGGTGCTCGATAAACCTGGCGACCTGGCGGGTATCCTTACCTCCCTTGAGGAGAATGATGTGCTTTTCATCGATGAGATTCATCGTCTGAGTCCTGTGGTGGAGGAATATCTTTATTCGGCCATGGAAGATTATCGTATAGATATCATGATAGACAAAGGGCCGGGCGCACGTAGTGTACAGCTCAATCTTTCGCCATTCACGCTTATCGGTGCTACTACACGCAGCGGTCTGCTTACGTCGCCGTTGCGAGCCCGCTTCGGCATCAATTGTCATCTGGAATATTATGACCATGAGGTGCTGGAGCGTATTATCATGCGCTCAGCCCGTTTACTTTCGGTAAAATGTCGGCCGTCGGCCGCTCATGAGATAGCCTTGCGCAGTCGTGGGACACCACGTATCGCCAATGCTTTGCTACGCCGTGTGCGTGATTTCGCTCAGGTCAAGGGAACAGGAGAGATTGACCCCGAAATAGCTTGCTATGCTCTTGAGGCTCTGAATATTGACCGATATGGACTTGATGAGATAGACAATAAGATACTCACCACTATAATTACTAAATTCAAAGGCGGTCCCGTGGGACTTGGCACTATAGCTACCGCTTTGGGCGAAGATCCCGGTACTATTGAAGAGGTATATGAGCCTTTTTTAATAAAAGAAGGCTTTATCAAGCGTACTCCCCGAGGTCGCGAAGTTACCGAATTGGCTTATGTGCATCTTGGTCATACCCGGCCTACCGAGCAGGGCTCGCTTTTTTAAGAATGCTTTGGATTGATTTATGAGCGGAGTAAAAAGTTTGGCAAAAGATACGGCAGTCTACGGGCTTAGCAGTATATTGGGACGCTTTCTTAATTGGTGTCTCGTGCCGCTTTATACCTGTATGTTTCCTGCCGATGAGTATGGTGTGGTCACATATATTTATTCCTATGTGGCTTTGATACTGGTGATATTGATTTATGGTATGGAGACCGGTTTTTTCCGTTTTTCCAACCATGAGCGTTATTCCGACCCGATGGAAGTGTATTCCACTTCGTTGGTGTCGCTTGCCACTACATCTACGTTGTTTTTAATCGTTGTGTTTTGGTTTCTGACTCCGCTGAGCCACTTGCTTCATGCCACTCATCACACCTCCTATGTGGCTTTGATGGGGGCGGCGGTAGCACTCGATGCTTTCACGGCCATACCGTTCTCCTATTTGCGTTATAAGCATCGCGCCAGGCGTTTTGCTATGCTCAAAATAATTAATATCGCAATCAATATAGGTCTGAATCTGTTTTTTATTTTGATTTGTCCGTGGCTGTGGGAAGTTGCTCCGGGTACCATCAGTTGGTTTTATGATCCTACTTTTGGTATAGGGTATATATTTTTATCCAACTTCATCAGTTCGGGCTTCAATCTTATTGTGCTTTATCCGGAATTGAGCGGTTTTAAGTGGCGATTTAATTTCGGATTGTGGAAAGAGATGATAATCTATTCGTTCCCGTTGCTCATTCTTGGTGTGGCAGGTATCATGAATCAGACCATTGATAAAATTCTCCTTCCCGACCTTGTGGCAGATAAAGCCGATGCCATGACGCAGGTGGGTATTTATGGGGCAAATTATAAGATAGCTATAGTGATGGTGATGTTTATTCAGGCATTTAGATTTGCCTACGAACCATTCATTTTTGCTCAAAACAAGGAGCGCGGTGAAAGTCGTCTGCAAGGGTATCGCGATGCAATGAAATGGTTTGTGATTTTTGCAATGGTGATTTTCCTCGGGGTGATGTTTTATCTTGACTTTCTGCGCTATTTCATTTCACCTGACTATTTCAGCGGCCTTAAAGTAGTGCCGGTGATAATGATTGCAGAATTTTTCTTCGGTGTGTTTTTCAACCTTTCTCTTTGGTATAAGCTCACAGACCGTACCCATTGGGGTATGTGGTTTTCATTGCTGGGATTAGGAGTTACTATAGTTCTCAACCTGTTACTCGTGCCACGGATTGGATATATGGGTTGTGCATGGGCTGCGTTGGCTTGCTATGGTGTGATGATGTTTACTTCATATGCTGTGGGACGTGTTAAATATCCTATTGGTTATCACGTGCCTCGGCTGTTGCTTTATTTCGGGGTGGCGCTTGCTCTCTACGGATTGTCGGTATTATTGCATCAGCTGACTCAGAATTTGTGGATTGAAATTCCTGTTCGCACATTGCTGCTATGCGGTTATCTGCTGATGGTGATGAGGTTGGAGCATCTGAGTCTGAGCAATATCATGATGTTGATTCCTAAACGTAAATGAGGTGAGGTATGATTAAAGAATGGTTCAATAGATTAGGTAAGTTTATTATCAATTATTTTGCTTTCTCATCGCAATTGGTACCGCAAGCTGATGCCGAGAAGTCGATAAGAGAAGATGTGTCGTTTCGTGGCACGAATCTGGCTATTTTGATAATGGCTATACTTATAGCGTCGCTCGGACTTAACACTAATTCTACGGCTGTGATTATCGGAGCCATGCTCATTTCGCCTCTGATGGGACCTATTATAGGTATCGGACTCGGGGTAGGAATACATGATTTCGAGTTGATTAAGCGTGCATTGCGCAATCTCCTGATAGCTGCCGGATTTTCGGTGGTTGCTTCCACATTGTTTTTTCTGATATCTCCTGTGAGCGAGGGTCACAGCGAATTGCTTGCCCGTACATCGCCCACTATTTACGATGTGCTGATAGGATTTGTTGGGGGAGGAGCCGGAATACTTGCCATAGGAAGCCGGAGCAAAGGGAATGTAATCCCCGGGGTGGCTATAGCTACAGCCCTCATGCCACCGCTTTGTACCGCGGGCTATGGGTTTGCCACCGGTCAGTTCGATTATTTTATCGGAGCTTTGTATCTGTTTTTAATCAACTCCATCTATATAGCATTCGCCACATTCATAGGCGTAAAATTACTTGGTTATAAGGGAGTCGATACGGTCAACAATCAGCGTGCCAAACGTGTTCGTATGGTGGTTTATATCGTGGCTGTACTCACTATGCTCCCGAGCATCTGGCTTACTTATCGCATGATTCGTACGGCTAATTTCAATGCGCGCGTATCGAGCTTTGTAGCTTCAGAATGTGATTTCGGAGCTGATACCCAAGTGGTTTCCGATAAGGTTACTTCAGTTGGCGATACCCATACCCTCACCATAACGCTTCTGGGTCATGTACTCAACAGCGATTCGCTGGAGTTGGCATTGGCACCCCGATTGAAATTCTATGGTCTTGAAGGCACGCGATTGGTCTTTGTCCAAGGGGGAATGCCTAATAGAGTCGATGCCGGAGTTGAGACTTTGCGCGATGTCTATACTATGGCTCAGACCACTATTATAAAGCAGCAGCATAAGATAGATTCGCTTCAGTTGATGGTCAATGAGGTCAGGAATGAGCAAAATGCTGCCGCCACAGTGGCCCCCGAGGTGCAGGTGCTGTTTCCCACGGTGAAGGATATAGCCGTGACCGAAACAGTGTTTGCCGATATAGCGACGCTCCGGTCAGATACTGTGCATGTGGTGATGGTTTCAAACACCGCGCCAATGCCGGAGGCTGAAAGAGAGAAATTTCGGTCATACCTTGAACGACGTCTGGAAATGAAAAATTTGATGATAGTAGATGTAAAAAATATAAATTATGGAAAGCCCTAAAGAGTTGCCGGCCGATGCTATGAAAGTAGCTTTAGTGTGTCATAGTGATTTGTTGGGCGGGGCATCGATGGTGACATATCGTCTGATGTATGCTCTGCGACGACTCGGTATCGATGCACGCATGGTGGTGTTTACCAAAACCAGCGACGACCCTAATGTATTGAAAATAAGTAGCCGATTTGTACGTGGAGCGACATTTATGCTCGAGCACGCACGAATTGCTTTGGCCAACGGTTTTTCGCGCAATAATCTCTTTAAGGTGTCGATAGCCAATGTAGGGGTGCCGCTTCACCGTCACCCGTGGATTAAGGAGGCCGATGTGGTAATGCTCAGCTGGGTCAACCAGGGTATGCTGTCGCTTAAAGAGGTGAGACGAATAGTTTCTATGGGCAAACCTGTGGTGTGGGCCATGCACGATATGTGGAATCTTACCGGCATCTGTCATCATGCCTATGAGTGCAGGGGCTATAAAGGCGAATGCGGTAATTGTCAATTTCTATTAGGCAATAGCGCCAATGATCTTTCGCATAAGATATGGAAGAAAAAGAAGCGTCTTTACGATCTTAATCGGATAACTTTTGTGGCTGTAAGTAATTGGCTTGCGGAAAAATGCAAGGAAAGTTCGCTTATGCGCGACGCCGATGTAAGGGTCATCAGCAATGCCTTTCCCATCGAGTCGTTTACCATCAAGCCTACAGTGAGGCTTGATAATCTCGGCTTGAAAAAGAATGTGATTATAATGGGGGCCGTGCGGCTTGATGATCCTATCAAGGGATTGAAATACGCCATTACCGCGCTTAATTATCTTTTTGACAACAATCCGGAGCTGGCCCGCGATGCCGAGGTGGTGCTTTTCGGCGAGATTCGCAACAAGACTATCCTTGATACATTGCACTTCCCTCATCGTTGCTTGGGCAAGATACAGGATCCTTCGCTCCTGAGGGAGTTTTATGCCCGTTCGAGAGTTGTACTCTCGACATCGCTCTACGAGACTCTTCCCGGCACCATAATCGAGGGTATGGCGTCAGGATGTGTGCCTGTGTCGTTCGGAAAAGGGGGACAGCGCGAAATCTTCACTCATCTACAAACCGGATATATAGCAGAATATAAAAATCCTATCGATGTGGCTGCCGGTATAGAATGGGCTTTGTCTGCATCTATTGATCCTGAAAAGTTGCATGAAGAAGTTCGCGAGAAGTATGCTTTTTCCCGTATCTCGCGTGAGTATGCCCTACTTTTTCAGTCACTGCTTCAAAAGCCTATGGTGAATAATCAAGAAAATGTGTAAATTTGTCAATCCTAATTATAGAAAAACCTGCATAATTATGTCAATAGATAATATTATATCGGAAGCAGTGGCTAAAGCGGTGAAAGAGCTCTACGGTGTAGATGTTGATGCCGCAACCATTCAGCCTCAGACCACAAAAAAAGAGTTTGAGGGCAATCTTACCATTGTGGTTTTCCCATGGGTGAAGGCTGCTCGTAAATCGCCTGAGATGGTAGGTGCCGAGATTGGAACCTGGCTTGTGGAGAATGAGCCTGCCGTAGATAGATTTAATGTAATCAAAGGATTTCTTAACATTGTCATCGAGCCGGCTTTCTGGTCATCAGTGCTTAATCATATCGCTCAGACTCCTGATTATGGATTCAAGCCCGTTACGGCAGAATCGCCTCTGGTGATGGTGGAATATTCTTCACCCAACACCAACAAGCCGCTTCACTTAGGGCATGTGCGCAATAATCTGCTGGGATATTCACTTGCAGAAATACTTAAGGCGTGTGGCAATCGTGTAATCAAGACCAATATAGTCAACGACCGTGGAATTCATATCTGTAAGTCGATGCTCGCATGGAAGAAGTGGGGTGAAGGTGTCACACCGCAGAGCCGCGGAGTGAAAGGCGACCACCTGATAGGTGATTTCTATGTACTCTTCGATAAACATTACAAAGCCGAACTTGCCGACCTTCAGGCAAAGGGTATGACAGAAGATGAAGCAACGGCTGCATCCGAGCTTATGCAGGAGGCCCGAGCTATGTTGCGTGCCTGGGAGAATGGCGATTCTGAAGTGCGCGCCCTTTGGCAGATGATGAACGAATGGGTATATGCCGGATTTGACGAGACCTACAAGCGTCTGGGTGTGGATTTCGATAAAATTTATTACGAGAGCGATACATATCTGCAAGGTAAGGCCAAGGTGCTCGAAGGTCTGGAAGCCGGCAAGATGTATAAGCGTGAAGACGGCTCGGTGTGGGCTGATCTTACGGCTGAAGGTCTTGACCATAAGTTGCTCCTGCGCAGCGATGGCACGTCGGTGTATATGACTCAGGATATCGGCACGGCCAAGATGCGTTATGATGATTTCCCCATTGATAAGATGATATATGTGGTTGGTAATGAGCAGAACTATCATTTCCAGGTGCTATCGTTGCTTCTTGACCGGCTTGGATTTAAGTGGGGTAAAGATTTGGTGCATTTCTCCTACGGTATGGTGGAATTGCCTCAAGGCAAGATGAAGTCGCGTGAAGGCACGGTGGTTGATGCCGACGATCTCATGGACGAGATGGTCAATACCGCCCGTCAGGTAAGCGAGGAACTGGGCAAGCTCGATGGCTGCACAGATGAAGAAATCAAGCAGATTACCGAGATGGTGGGCATGGGCGCGCTGAAGTATTTCCTTCTTAAGGTGGATCCGCGCCGCAACATGATGTTTAACCCCAAGGAGTCGATAGACTTCAATGGCAACACCGGTCCTTTTATCCAATATACCTATGCGCGTATTCGTTCCGTACTCCGCAAGGCTGAAGAGGCGGGTATGACCATAGGCGACTATCTTGGCGTAAAACCGGGAGAACGCGAGATTGCGCTCATTCAGCGTCTTGCCGATTTCCCCTCGGTGGTGGAAGAAGCCGGACGCACCTATTCACCTGCTCTGATAGCCAATTATGCCTATGATCTGGTGAAGGAATACAATCAATTCTATCATGATTGTTCGATACTGCGTGAGACCGATGAGGCGGTGCGCTCTCTGCGTCTGACCTTGTCGCGCGTCACGGCGGAAACCGTACGCTCGGCTATGTCGTTGCTTGGCATTCAGGTACCCGAGAGAATGTAAATATATTGTTTTTTAGTTTGTAACTCACATATTATTAAGTTTATGAATATTGACGATTATCAGAATTATTATTCGCAAAACAACGATACAGTTGCTTTGGATACCCGCGTCACTTCTATCATGAAGCGCGTTTATGTCAAGATGTTTATCGGACTGCTCATCACGGCCTTCACTGCTTATTTCGCAAGTGAATCGGAGGCTGTGAAGCAATATTTTGTAAACAATTCCTGGCTGATGTGGGGATTGCTTATAGTTGAAATCGTGTTGGTGATAGCTATCACCGGTGCTATCAACAAGATGTCATCGACCACAGCTACGCTGCTGTTTTTGCTCTTCTCGGTAATTAACGGTCTGGCTCTGTTCCCCATCTTTTTAGTTTACACAGAAACTTCGATTTACAAGACATTCTTTATTGCAGCAGCCGTGTTTGGCGCCATGAGTGTCTATGGCTTTTTCACTACGCAAAATCTCGCCAAGTGGGGTTCGTTCCTGTTTATGGCTCTTATCGGTTTGATTATATGCTCGGTAGTGAATTGGTTTATGCATAGTTCTACCATGGAACTTCTCATTTCGGGAGCCGGTGTGTTGATTTTTATCGGTCTTACTGCATGGGATACCCAGCAGATTAAAAATATGGCTATGATGGCTCCTCAGGAGTCGGCAGGCAAATTGGCTACCATCGGTGCGCTCAATCTTTATCTCGACTTTGTCAACTTGTTTCTCTATCTGCTTCGCTTCTTTGGCGACAGAGATTAAAAAATTCAGTCTATGGATAGCGAAGAATACGAATATCAGGGCATGGTGCTCAACGGCTTTGCGATGCTGTTGCTTAACATCATCGTATTGCCGGCATTGGTAGCATGGGGTGCGTTTGGCCTCTTTGACGGTGAGGAGCCTCTGGCCGTGGCTATCATTGTAATTGGTGTGATTGTGTTTATTTTCTTATCGAAAGGCTATTTCACTCAGGAGCCTAACGAAGCTCGTGTGGCCATATTTTTCGGTCAGTATAAAGGTACAATCCGCGAGGTGGGATTTTTCTGGATTAATCCTCTGATGAGCTGTCGCAAGCTCTCGTTGCGCATACGCAATCTCGATATCGACCCGATTAAAGTTAACGATAAAGTGGGTAATCCGGTGCTTATCGGCATGGTGCTGGTATGGAAAATCTCTGATACTTACAAAGTGGTGTTTGACCTCGATTCATCGGTGAGCGCTTCATCGTTCGTGAGCATTCAGAGCGATGCAGCATTGCGTGAAGTCACGGGTCACTATGCTTATGACCAGACCGACTCCAACACTTCCGACCTCACTCTGCGCGACGGCGGTGCTGAAATCAACGACCAGCTTGAGCGTAAGATTAACGACCGACTATCTATGGCCGGCATAGAAGTGGTTGAAGCCCGCATCAATTATCTTGCCTACGCACCCGAGATAGCCGCTGTGATGCTGCGCCGTCAGCAGGCAGCCGCCATTATTTCCGCCCGCGAGAAGATAGTGGAAGGTGCTGTCAGCATGGTCGATATGGCATTGCGTCGCATCGAAGCCGATGGCGTGGTCAAGCTCGATGATGAGAAGAAGGCTATGATGGTGAGCAATCTGCTTGTGGTGCTTTGCGCCGATGAAGCGGCTCAGCCTGTGCTCAATGCCGGAAGTTGATACACACTCATTAAAGTTTAACCTCCAATATCAGATATCATGCAATCGAAATACAAAAGAATACTGTTAAAACTCAGCGGCGAATCGCTCATGGGTAAGCAAGGTTACGGCATAGACCGTGACCGTCTGTCGGACTATGCACGTCAGATAGATGAGATTGCCGGCCAAGGCATACAGGTGGGTATAGTTATAGGCGGCGGCAATATCTTTCGCGGACTCCAGGGCGCAGCCAAGGGCTTTGACCGTGTGAAAGGCGACCAGATGGGTATGCTTGCCACCACCATCAATTCATTGGCCCTCAGCTCGGCTCTTGAAGCCATAGGCCGGCCTGCACGCGTGTTTACCGCTATCAATATGTATCCCATAGGTGAGCATTACAGCAATCGCCGTGCAATTGAAGCCATCGAAGCCGGCTGCGTGGCGATAATGGCCGGTGGCACGGGGAATCCATTTTTTACCACCGATACCGGTAGCGCGCTCCGCGGTATAGAAATCGGAGCAGATGTAATGCTCAAAGGCACACGTATCGACGGTGTATATACGGCCGACCCTGAGAAAGACCCTTCGGCTACCAAATTTGACCGCATCACCTACGATGAAGTGCTTGCACGAGGTCTTAAGGTGATGGATCTTACCGCCACAGCTCTCTGCAAAGAAAACGGGCTGCCTATCATAGTCTTCGATATGGATACACCCGGCAATCTTGCCAAAGTGGTGGCCGGAGAAGATATCGGCACACTCGTATATTGATTATTAACCCCCACATATATATATATTATGGACGTAAATGATTATTTGAATCCGGCTGAAGAAAAAATGGCTATGGCAGTGGAATACCTCGATGAGGCTCTCTCCCATATCCGTGCCGGTAAAGCAAGCCCCAAACTGATCGACGGCATTCGTGTAGAATATTACGGCAGCACAGTGCCCATCAGCAATGTGGCCAATGTGTCGGTACCCGATGCTCGCACCATAGCTATCACTCCCTGGGAAAAAGCTATGTTTAAGGAGATAGAGAAAGCCATCATCAATTCCGAACTCGGCATTACGCCCGAAAACAATGGCGAAGTGATACGCCTTTGCATTCCACCGCTCACAGAGGACCGTCGTAAAACGCTCGTAAAGCAGTCGAAGGCCGAAGCCGAAACAGCAAAAATCTCTGTGCGCAATGCCCGCCGCGATGCCATCGACGCCCTCAAGAAGGCTGTAAAACAAGGTCTGCCTGAGGATGTTGAGAAAGATGCTGAAGGTACAGCCCAAAAGCTCCACGATAAGTATCTCAAAAAGATTGATGACCTTTTCGCTGCCAAAGAGCGCGAAATCCTCACTGTGTAATCCGGACAAAAAGATATTAAGCCTATTAGCGAGTCCGCCGGGTGCTGTTCCGGCGGATTCGTTGCCATTGGGCGTGTATCGTCCTGTCACAATTAAATTCCTACGCGATGATTCAGGAAATAAAGAAGTTTAATGAAGAGTTTGTGCGCAACCGTGAGTATGAGCGGTTTGCCACAAGTAAATATCCCGATAAGAAGATAGCCATAGTCACCTGCATGGATACACGCCTTATCGAGCTGCTTCCGGCGGCCTTGGGCTTCCGCAACGGTGATGTCAAGATAATAAAGAATGCCGGCGCCACGATAGTCAATCCGTTTGACTCCACCATGCGTTCATTGTTGATAGCTGTATATGAGTTGGGTGTCAATGAAATAATGGTTATCGGCCACACCGGGTGCGGAGTGCAGGGCATGGATGCCGGCGAGATGCTTCACCTTATGAAAGAGCGTGGTGTCAGCCAGGAGCATATAAATCTCATGCAGCATTGCGGCATCAACCTTCACGAGTGGCTTCATGGATTTGAAGACACGGATGCTGCCGTGCATGAGACGGTTGACCTTATAGCCAATCACCCGCTTATGCCTCCCGAGGGGGTCAATGTGCAAGGTTTTGTCATGGACAGCTACACCGGCGAGCTTCGCTCTTTACGCCCCAGGCCGTAATATCCCGCCGGAAGTAAACAAAGACCGGTATCACCGTCGCTGTGATATCGGTCTTTGAGGTCTTACTTATATGTCTGTATCCTGTAAACAGGAAAATTTAGTTTGCAGTTGCGTCCGAGTCCGGAAGTTTGAACCATACCGGGAGTCGGAAGAAGCATTTCACCGGCAAACCCTCTTTATCTTTGGCCGGAGTCCAGCGGGGCATTGATTTCACTACTCTCACGGCTTCCTTATCAAGAGCCGGGGTCACGCTTTGTGTTACTTCAATATCGTTCACCGAACCGTCGGTGTCAACAACGAATTGTACTACCACCTTGCCTTGCTCACCTGCGCTTGCAGCTTCCTTAGGATAAACGACATTCTTCATCAGATAAATGAGGAGGTCGTTTTCACCACCCGGGAACTCCGCTTTTTTGTAGGGTGCATCAGTGGCGATACCGGCCGGCGATTGGGCGGATTCGGAAATTTGTGTAACTTTGCTTGTGGTTCCCGACGCCGAAGCCATGGAGGTGGCAGCGACAGCGCGGGTGGCTGTGGCTACAGGCGATGCCATGCACACTTCCGTAGCCATAATCAGTGCGGGCATCAGACCCAGCACACGCAGGCGACTTGCGCCTGAAGGAGTTTTTTTGTACATCATAGTGATACGTTTATAAATGTTACTTTGATTCAGGCTATTGGTCAACGGCTGCAACTTCGTACCGATAGCCTTTTTTATTAATAATTCCTGATATTGTAAGATGTCGTATCCGCGGTTTATCACATCTGCATCGGCAAGATATTCATGAATCTCACGAAGCTGCACGCGCATCAGCCATGCCACCGGATTGTACCACATCAGAGTGCATACCGCCTGGGCTATCCACAGGTCGGCTCTGTGCAGCTGGGTGATGTGAGCCGATTCGTGGGCTATGATCAAGGATATTGCCGGTTCGTGTGTGCCCACTATTATGTAACGGCCAAAACTGTATGGCGACCGGCACCCCGCCACCCTTATCAGAGTGTATCCACCCGGGCACACCTCCTTTTCAGCCGATGAAATGATGCGCCACAACCGGCTTATGTTCCATAACAGATGCAGCCCCACGGCAATGCACCCGGTAGTGTAAATCCATAGTCCCCATGATATTATCGACTGTCGGCCATCAGCAGCCTCAAAGCCGTCGGCTGCAGGAGCATCAGCCGTGATGACACCGGTTGCAGTACCGGCATCGGCGAGCAGATGGGTTATCAGGGCGATAAGCGGCATTGCCAGCAGAGCCATGGCATAGATGCCGAGCAGGCAGATGCGATTCATCACGCCATATTTGCGCTGCGCCAGCAGCCATCGGTAAGCCACAAAGCCAAATGCCAGAAATATGCTGCCATAGAGCGAATAAGCAAATAACGTACCCATAGTCAAGATTCCTTTTTTCGTCGTTCGATCATTCCGATAATCTTGCGCAGCTCCTCCACCGACACCTTTTCCTCCTCCACGAGTGTGGACACCACCTGAGTGTAACTATTGTTGAAATAATCTTTTACCACCTGGGTGAGCGAGCGCGAGCGGAAAAAGTCGGGCGCCACGGCCGCCTGATAGCGGTGCGACGAGCCCACAGCTTCATGGCTCACGAAGCCTTTATCTTCGAGAATACGCACTGTGGTGCTTACGGTATTGAAATGCGGGCGCGGCTCAGCGTAGTATTCCAGCATCTCGCGCACAAACATCGGTCCATGCTCCCAAAGCAGGTTCATGATCACCGACTCCTTTTCTGTAAGTTTCTTTTTTGGATTCTTCATCAACTAAATGTTTAGTTACGCTGCAAAGCTATAACTAAAATCTTAGTTATGCAAATTTTTTTATAAAAAAATAGAAAAGATGTCAGGATTGTCCCCTCCATGTTGCTTTTTTCTATGAGCGGATTCTATACCCTGAAATCTTTGCTGCTAATTATATATCGCGGATATTCAGTAGGTTTTTGCCCTGAGATTCGCCATTATAAATCACAGTCGAGGTTTTGATATCAGGGAGAAGTTTTTGAAGATATTTGATGTTTTTAGTGAAATCAGGCTGGAAAGTTGCGTCGGCTTTTACTTCATATATGTTCAGTCCGTCAGGCGTTTCTTCAATGATGTCAACTTCACGCCCTGAGTTTTCCCGATAGAAAAAAAGCATAAATCGTGCAAATCGAAAGTGTGACTTTTGATTTGCACGATTTTTGTGAAAGAATATTTAATGATAACGCCACACGGACTTCTTGTGGATAAAAAGATAAGTTAAAAAATAGAGTCATGAGTTAAATAATAAAAATAATCATTATATTTGTGGCATATAACCTCGCGCAGAAGCTCCAGAGGGTAGCGGCGGGAGGCAGACATATTGATTAAAAGGCGTTTACTTGACGCTTTGTTCTTGACTATCCAGAACTTCGCAACTTCTTCACAGCCAAAGAATAAAGCAACGGTAGATGTTCATGGATATGAATTATACACCGCTTGCCGTAGCAGGGAATGCTATGGTCTGTAGCTGTAGATATACTCATATCGGCGTGGGCTTCTGCGTTGCTCGTTCTGGCTGAATGGCAATGCGAAGGCCTTGGATAGTGGGACGAGCAATAGTATCGGTTCCCACGCTTTTTATTTTATCACATTCTTAACCATTGCCTATCAGGGAATCGCAGGCAGCAAATAGTAATAAAGCTATGAAATTGTCTAAAATTCTCGTGATGTCAGGCAAAACGCATTCTCTTTTTGATAAGATTCGCATAATTGCCGTTGCTTTAGCATTAAGTTTCGGAGTATCGGCATGTTCTGACGGCGATGATGATTATGAAGTATTTACATCTATCGAAGGAACAATTACGGATTATAATACGGGTGAGCCGTTGGATAATGCCGTGGTTACTTTATCACCGTCGGGACTGTCGCGTCAGACCGATGTAGCCGGATATTATAAATTTGAGGATATAGACGCACAACAATATACTGTCACCGTGCAGCGCTCAGGCTATCAACCCAATCGCAAGACCGTGATGGCTGTAAGCGGTGAAACGCAGATAGTGGATATTCAGTTGACAGTAATACCTCAAAATTAATTATTAAACAATATCTTGCTATGAAACGATTTTATTTAATCGGTATTATATTTACTATACTGTTTGCAGCCTCATGCTCAAGTGATATCCCCGAAGATACTTCGGTAGGCAGTATAGAGGGTAGTGTGTCGGATCGAACCACAGGAGAGCCGGTTTCTACTGTTACTGTTTCTCTTTCGCCGGGTGGAAATTCTACTGTTACCGGCAGTAATGGGTCTTTTTCTTTCTATAAATTAGATCCTGGTAAATATACTATATCTATAAGTAAAGAAGGATATAATTCGGCCACGATATCGGCAAATGTAAAAGGTGGTGCTCCAACATCAGTTCATATGACTATCGAACGAATCCCCGGTGTCGTTACGGCTGACAGAACCTTACTTGATTTTGGTGACAATCAGAGTTTAAATACTTTATCATTCAATATAGTAAATTCCAGTTACGAAGATTTAGAGTGGGAAATAGAAGAACGCTGTGACTGGATTATAGAAATAAAGCCTGAAAAGGGAATTCTGAAGTATGGTAAGACAGAAGCGATAGTTGTAGTGATAGATCGGGAACTTTTAGAAGCCGGAATAAATGAAGCCAACATAGTAGTTAGATCATCTAATGGTAGTTCAGATGTTAAAGTTACTGCTGTCGGAGCAGAACGATTACTCCCATCATTAAATACTTTAGAAGCTGGAGAAATAACGTCAAAATCTGCTACACTCAATGGAGAAATAATTAATGTGGGCGTGCCAGCTTATACTGAACGCGGATTTGTGTACTCGCTTAATTCTTTACCAACATTTGAAAATACAATAGCAAAACTTACAGTACCTATTAATGAAGAAGCTCATTTTTCTTATAAATTGAACGGACTCACTTTAGGAGAAAAATATTATGTAAGAGTTTACGCGACCAATAGTATCGGTACTGCATATAGTACGAATGAGATTGCATTTACCACTGTTGCTTCATCGCCGGTGATTGAAATTATGGGTGTGACAGATATTAATGTACCTAAATGTGCGGCTACATTTAAGGGAAATGTTAAGAATGTAGGTGACCCATCTTATTTTGAACGAGGATTTGTATATAGTACAGCCAATAATCCAACAGTAGAAAATAACAGGATAAAAGTTACTGGTTCCGGATTGGGTGAGTTTAGTACAACTATTTTAGGATTGCAGTTAGATCAAAGATATTATGTTAGGACATATGCTATAACAAAAATAAATGACCAAGAAACAATTGTATATAGTAAAGAAGAAGTAAACTTTGAGTTAGCGACAAAATCGCCACAGATTAGTGTTCAGGCAGTAAGCAACTTGAATGTGAGTGCGGCAACAGCGACCTTAAATGGTACAGTCATAAGTGCAGGGGAGCCGGCATATTTTGAACGCGGGTTTGTGTATGCGACATCCAGTAATCCAACGGTAAATAATAACAAGATAAAAGCAAATGGAACAGGACAGGGAGCATATAGCGCTAATATATCAGATTTGCAATTAAATCAGAAATATTATGTTAGAGCATACGCGGTGTCAAAAATAAATGACCAAGAAACAATTGTATATAGTAAAGAAGAAGTAAACTTTGAGTTAGCGACAAAATCGCCACAGATTAGTGTTCAGGCAGTAAGCAACTTGAATGTGAGTGCGGCAACAGCGACCTTAAATGGTACAGTCATAAGTGCAGGGGAGCCGGCATATTTTGAACGCGGGTTTGTGTATGCGACATCCAGTAATCCAACGGTAAATAATAACAAGATAAAAGCAAATGGAACAGGACAGGGAGCATATAGCGCTAATATATCAGATTTGCAATTAAATCAGAAATATTATGTTAGAGCATACGCGGTGTCAAAAATAAATGACCAAGAAACAATTGTATATAGTAAAGAAGAAGTAAACTTTGAGTTAGCGACAAAATCGCCACAGATTAGTGTTCAGGCAGTAAGCAACTTGAATGTGAGTGCGGCAACAGCGACCTTAAATGGTACAGTCATAAGTGCAGGGGAGCCGGCATATTTTGAACGCGGGTTTGTGTATGCGACATCCAGTAATCCAACGGTAAATAATAACAAGATAAAAGCAAATGGAACAGGACAGGGAGCATATAGCGCTAATATATCAGATTTGCAATTAAATCAGAGGTATTATGTGCGGTCATACGCAATAAGTAAAATAGGACAAAATGAGCAGGTGGTGTATAGTCCTGAACAGGTAACTTTAACATTAGTGCCTACGGAGCCTGCGGTATCAGTTCAGAATGTTTCTAATATTAATGTGAGTGCCGGATCTGTTACGTTCAATGGTACAGTAACAAGTATTGGTGACCCTGTATATACGGAGCGAGGATTCGTTTATGGTTTGACTCGAAATCCAACTGTTTCAGATAAAAAATTGGTAGTAGATGGTTCAGGAACAGGTGTGTTTAGTGCTAATGTATCAAATCTGGAATTGAATAAAACATATTACGTTCGTACGTATATTGTTGGAATAACAGGAACGCGATATAGTTTGTCAGATGTAAATTTTATACTTACGCCAACGGCAGCGCAGGTTTCAATACAAGAAGCTACAAATGTTAGTAAAGTAAATGGTACGGCTACGCTTAACGGTACTATAGATAATGCAGGAGAACCAGCATATACTGAACGCGGATTCGTGTATGGATTGAATGGTAATCCAACAATTAATGATGAAAAAATTTCAGTAGCAGGAAATGGGTTAGGCTCTTTTAGTGCTAATATTTCCGGGTTGCAACTCGATCGCGAATACTATGTACGAGCATTTGCGATTAATCCTTCGGGTACTACTTATAGTAAGATTAGTAGAGTTGTCTCTACAATGGCAATTTTACCGGAAGTAACAGGTTTGGAAATAAATGATGACTTTGATGCTGGAACGGCAACTTTTAAGGCTACAATATCAAAAGTAGGGGAACCGGCATATACCGAACGAGGTTTCGTATATAGCACTATGCCACAGCCTACTATTTATGATAATAAAATTGTTGCTGATGGTTCCGGTGTTTTAAGTTCGTTCAGTAGTTACATCACTAATTTACCGGTAAAAACCTATTATGTTCGTGCATACGCTACGAATAGAGGTGGAACAGTTTATAGTATTCAAAAGGAAGTGTCATTGCCATGGGTGGAAATTCCTGAGGCTGGAATTATGGTGCAAAAAGAAGATATAGGTAGAGGAAATTGGGATATCGTTAAAAGTATGTGTGAAAAATCTGTTTTAGGAGGATATACAGATTGGCGTCTTCCAACAAAAGAAGAATTAATGGTCTTATATAATTATCGGCAACAGATTGGTGGCTTTGAAGTTAATAGATATTATTGGTCTAGTGACTTTGCATCGTTTAAAAATAATTATGAATACTACTATGCTTTGTATAAAGGGTCTATAGTTGAAGTTCGTTATGATGGAGGTTCGATGAATTCTGTATATGGTCGTGCCGTGCGCACAATTACTAAATAAATATTAATACTTCACTTAAAACAAAACAATTATGAAAAAATTATTTTCAATTTTAATGTTACTTGCTGTTGTTATGGCAGTATATCCTATTGAATCCGCAGCACAATCAAAATCTGCAAAATCAAGAGCTAAAGAGCTTAAGAAACAGCATTGGGAATATGTAGGTTCAGGAACATTAGAAAAAGCGCTTACTATTTGTGAAGAGAAAAAGGAGCAAGGTTATGAAGAATACGTAGGAGAAGGAGAATCGGCAAAAAAAGCTTCTATAGCGAAGAAAAAAGCTAAAGAAGATGTCATGCAGCAAATAGCAGATAGTGGGAAACAAATAATAAAAGGACGTGTTACATCAATGGCTAGTGAAATAGATGAAGAGGAAACAGATAATCTCGTAGCAGGATATGAAAGACTCGTTATCCGCGAATTAGAAAAACTAGTAAGTTCTCCAATTGTAACTCTTAAACGGGAAAAAGCCAACGGAGGTATTATGTATCAATTAATCTATCTTGTTAACAACAATTCTATAAAGAAAGCTCAGAAAAAAGCTATGGAAGAAGCCATCGAACAGGCTAACCTTTCTGCTAAATTCGGAGACTCAGTGTCTAATTTTATAAAAGATGGTTTTAATGCAAAGTAAATTATTTTTTGTTGTAGCATTTGTTGTTAGCACTATTACAACCTATGCTGAAGATTACTCTGACGGAATCAAGCCACAATGGGTAAATAACCTTCCACAACCTTCAAATTCTTCATACATATTTGTGTCTGAATCTTCCGAAGCACCTACATTGCAAGAAGCTCGACAAGACTGTTTTATATCCATGTTAGAGGATGCCGGGTTTGAGAAGGGTGTATCTATAAAATCCGAGTATGAGTCTTTGGATTCTGAACAAAGTAGATATGTTAATGGTATTTCAACAGAATCAGGCGAATCTAAATTTTTTGCACATAGCACAGTTAAAGGTAAAGAAGTTGAGATTCAAGGTATAAAAATAGATGAATTTTGGGTACGTAAAAGTAATGGTCATTATTATCTAACTACACTATATGCGCGGTCAAATTTAGATAAACCAGCACAATTTGACAATATCACGTTAACTACCAAATATGGTTGCAAGGGTTTGTGGCGTTCGGCTATCGTACCAGGCTGGGGGCAGTTCTATAAGGGTTCTTACCTTAAAGGCGGTCTGATTCTTGGCGGTTCGGTAGCTTTGATTGGCGGTATTATTTATACTCAAAGTCAGCGTACTGATTATATCAACAAGATAGGTAAAACTCATGATGCAAATATTAAGAAAGCCTATGCTACAAAACGTGACCATTTCACCACAGGAAGAAATATTTGCATTGGTGGATTGGCTGCTTTGTATGTTTATAACCTTGTTGATGCTATCGTGGCTCCCGGAGCTCGTCGAGTAGTGGTTTCAAAACGTGACAACTCTTCGTTTTCTTATGCGATAGCTCCCACTATTTTGGATGATGGCTCTCCCGCTATTGCAGCTGCTATAACATTCTGATGTGAATGATAAGGGTTAATTCGATACTTTAAGTTCCGGCACTTGCTCTTATTTTATTTTGAGAGCAAGTGCTTTTTTTGAATTAATTATTTTTGTAGCATGGCACAAAGCTACTCTTCTTAGCTGTAGAAGGTAAATTGTCGGGCGATTTTCAATGCAGATGTTTGTGATATTGTCGGTCCGAGGGTGTGTAATGTGATGAATTTTCAGTAATTTTGAGGAGTTTGAATCAAATAGATGTGTAAGATATGAAAGTATTTAATTGGGGTGTCGTGATGATGGGAGTCATGTGCTTGGTGACGGTGGCTGGCAGGGCGCAGGGGTCTTTTGAGGATTTCAGGAAGAGTGCTGAGGCGCGGTTTGAGAAATTTCGCCGTGATGCTGATGAAAAGTATGAGAATTTCCGTAGGAAGGCCAATGAGGATTATGCTGCGTTTCTGGAAAAGGCGTGGAAAGGGGTTGACAGCAAGCCTCCGCTGAAGCGCCCCAAGGAGGATCCGCCTGTGGTGCCTCCCAAGCCTGCTCCTGTGGAGCCTATCAAGGAAGATAAACCCATCAAAGAAGATAAGCCGATTAAGGACAAGGAGGTGGTGATAAAGGAGGTGGTTAAGCCTGCTCCGAAGCCGGAGCCTCGTCCGGAACCTGTGGAGCCTATAGTGGTGAAGCCACAGCCTCAGGTGGCACAGCATGAGTTTACGGTTTTCGGTACGCCTATGAAGGTGCGGCTGGGGCGTGAGCATGGGTTCAAGCTCAGCGGGGCGGATAACGCGGCTGTGAGCCGAGGGTGGAAGCAGCTGTCGGACCAGAAATATGATGCTCTGATAGCCGACTGTCTGGCGTTGCGCGACAAGCATAATCTGAGCGACTGGCACTACCTGCGTATGCTCCAGGCCATGGCAAAGTCGTTTTTGGGCGACTCGAATGAGGCCACGCTGCTGATGGCTTATGTCTACAGTCAGTCGGGCTACAAGATGCGTATGGCTCAGGCCGACGGACGCCTGTATATGTGCTACGCGAGCAAGCATGTGATATACGATGAAAGCTATTATCAGCTTGACGGGGTCAACTATTATGCTCTCGACGGCAAAGGGAAGCGCATAATTATGTCGGACGCGGCTTTTCCCAACGAGAAGGCCATGTCGCTCTACATCAAGGGTGAACCTCAGCTTGCCGTGAAGTCCACGGCTGAGCGTAATCTTAAGTCTACCAGGTATCCGGCCATGGCATTTGATGTGGCTGTCAATAAAAACCTCATAGATGTGTATGGCGATTATCCCACATCGGAGATAGGGGGTAATTTCATGACCCGTTGGGCTATGTATGCTTCCACTCCTATGGGCAAGGATGTGAGCTCCCGGCTGTATCCTGCCATAAAGAAGGTGATTGCCGGAAAATCGGAGGAAGAGGCTGTGCAGATGATCTTGAATTGGGTGCAGACGGCATTTGTTTATGAATATGATGATAAGGTGTGGGGTGGCGACCGTGCGTTTTTTGCCGAGGAGACGCTCTACTATCCTTATTGTGACTGCGAGGACCGCTCGATATTGTTTTCCCGACTGGTGCGTGACTTGATGGGTCTTGACGTGATGCTGGTGTATTATCCCGGCCATCTTGCCACGGCCGTGAGATTTTCATCGGGCGATGTCAAGGGCGATTTCCTGACGCTGGAGGGCAAACGATATGTGGTGTGCGATCCGACGTATTCCAACGCACGGGTGGGTATGACCATGCCCGGCATGAACAATGCTTCTGCAAAAGCTATACTCCTCCCGAAATAATTATACAAAATCGATTTCCTATACGGGATAGAGAGATATATTACTCGGAGAAGAGCGGGGTGGAGAGATAGCGTGTGCCGGTGTCGGGGAGGAGTGCTACGATGGTTTTGCCGGCATATCTGTCGCTGCGGGCCAGGGTGAGCGCTGCCCAGAATGCCGCGCCGGAGGAAACACCGCATAGAAGCCCTTCGGAGCGGGCAAGAAGGCGCGCGCCACGATAGGCATCATCGTCAGATACTGTAATCACGGTGTCGACATCTGAGGGGTGGTAGTTGCCCGGAATGAAGCCTGCGCCTATGCCTTGTATCGCGTGGGGGCCGGCGGGCTGACCGCTTATCACGGCTGATTTAGAGGGCTCTACGGCTACGATTTCGATGTCTGGTTTGTGAGCTTTGAGGGTTTCTCCAACTCCTGTAATGGTGCCTCCGGTCCCCACACCGGCTACAAAGCAGTCGATATGGCCGTCGGTATCGGCGAGGATTTCGAGAGCGGTGGTGTGGTGAGCGCGCGGATTGGCCGGGTTGTCAAACTGACCCGGAATGAAGCTGCCGGGAATCGAGGCTTTGAGTTCTTCGGCTTTGGCAATGGCACCTTTCATGCCTTCGGAGCCGGGAGTGAGTACTAATTCGGCACCATAGGCCTGCAGGAGTTTACGGCGCTCGATACTCATGGTCTCTGGCATGGTGAGTATCACTTTATAACCTTTAACCAGTCCTATCCAGGCTAAACCTATGCCGGTGTTACCGCTTGTGGGCTCTATGATGGTGGCGCCGGGGGTGAGTTTGCCACTTGCTTCGGCATCTTCTATCATGGCCAGTGCAGCGCGGTCTTTGACACTTCCGCCGGGGTTGAATGATTCGATTTTGACGAGCAGACGGGCTTTGAGGTCTTCTTCGTGTTCTATACGGCACACTTCCAGAAGCGGAGTGTGGCCTATAAGATCTATAAGATTGCGGGCTATTGCTGCCATGATGCTGATAATTTAAGGTGATGGATAAATAATAGTGAAGGAGATGCTGGGAGAGGGAGATGGTCAGTCGGCTTTGCGCTGTACGATTCGGCCGAATGGCGGCACATCGTCAACCACCCACACGTTGCCGCCTATTATGGAGTGGTGGCCTATGGTGATGCGTCCGAGCACACTGGCGTTGGAATATATGGTCACATAGTCTTCGATGATGGGGTGGCGCGGCAGGTTCATGGGGTGTCCGTGTTCATCGAGCGAGAAACTTTTGGCGCCGAGTGTCACGCCTTGATACAGTGTCACATGCTTGCCTATTCTACAGGTTTCGCCTATCACCACGCCTGTGCCGTGGTCGATGGCGAAATATTCATCTATGGTGGCACCGGGGTGAATGTCGATACCGGTGGCCGAGTGGGCAAGTTCGGTGATGATGCGTGGTATTACCGGCACACCCAATTGGAGCAGGCGGTGAGCCATGCGATAGTGTATCATAGCCTGTATCACCGGGTAGCAGAAGATTACTTCGCCACGATTGCTTACGGCTGGGTCGCTGTCAAATACAGCATCGATGTCGGTGTACAGCACCCGCTTGATTTCGTGGAGTGAGTCGATAAACCGTATGGCGATTTCATCGGCCAGGGCGTTGAGATTGTCGATGGAGGCTGCGTCCTGGCAGAAGAGAAGCCCGCGGCGAATCTGCACTTTAAGTATCGAATAGAGCATCTCCATGTTGACGCCCACAAAATATTGGCGCAGCGATTCATCGGCTTGGCGCGGGTCGAAGAAGTCGGGAAAGAGTATGGCTTTGGCCAGGTCCACCACACGGCGCAGCTCATCGACCGACGGCATACGGCCGCGGATAGTGCGGGTGAGCTCTCGCTCCTGAGGAAGCGGCATGGAGAGCATTGCCACATTGCGCAGCAATGCTTCCTGTACGGCTGTCTGTAGGATTTCTTTCACTGTCAGAGGAAATTGAGTTCGGTACCGGGGTGTACATCGGTGGCTTCTTTGGGAGCCTGAGTGATGCCCTGTTTGATGTTTTTAGCTATGTTTTTGTCGCGCTTGTAGGTGGGGAAGCGTTCGAGGGCATCTATCACGGCGTCATCATCGAGCTGGTCGGGATTGAGCAGAATGAAGTCGGTGCCGAACTGATGCATATCCGGACCGTATTGTTTCTCAAGCTCTTTATCTATTTTTTTCTTTTTGGCTTCATCATCGGTTTTGGCGGCGGAGGGTTGTGCCGGGTGAGATGAGGCGGTTTCCTGTTTATCGAATCCTTTGCCGGAAGGTTCCTGTTTCTGATCTTCTTCTCCGGTGTCGGAATCCACCATATCAAATCCCGCAGCCAAGATGGTGATTTTTACTTTGTTACCGAGTGAATTATCGACGGTTACGCCGGTGATTACATCTACATCGGTGTCAATGGTAGATGTGAAATTGCGCAGTTCGTTGATTTCCGACATAGATATTGCTCCGGTATTGTTTTCGCCTTTTTCCGTGGTTTCGGGGCGCGACATATACAGGTTGATAAGCAGTTTCTTGGAGCCGAGGATATTTTTGTTGCGCAGCAGAGGGGAGTTGAGCGCGTCATCAATAGCTTTGGTGACACGGCCTTCGCCTTCGCCGTAACCGGTGGAGATGATGGCCGAACGTCCGTTGCGCAGAGTTTTGTCGACATCGTTGAAGTCGAGGTTCATAAAGCCGTCGATAGTGATAATTTCGGATATAGACCGCGCTGCCATGGTGAGGATATCATCGGCTTTGCCGAAAGCGTTGAAGAAATCGATATCGGGGTATATTTCTACCAGACGTTCGTTGTTGATCATCAGCAGGGCATCGACGTGCTGAGCCAAAGTGTCGGCCCATTCGAGAGCCTTGAGAATTTTCTTTTTGCCTTCAAATGCAAAGGGAATAGTCACTATGCCCACGGTGAGATAGCCGCGCTCTTTGGCCATGCGTGCTACCACGGGAGCGGCACCGGTACCGGTGCCTCCACCAAGTCCGGCGGCCACAAACACCATGCGAGTGCGCGGCCCGAACACGGCCTTGATTTTTTCAGCATCGTCTTCGGCAGCCTGACGTGCTACTTCGGGTTCGTTGCCGGCACCATGTCCGTCGCCTATCACTACCTTGGCGTCAAGCTCAGGGAGTCTTTTCAAAGCCGGTTCATCGGTGTTGACAGCCACGAAAGTGACGTGTTCGATGTTCTGGTTATACATATATGCTACGGCGTTGCCACCACCGCCTCCCACACCTATCACCATTATTTCATTGGGGTCAGTTGCAGCGGGAGAAACACGATAGTTTATTCCATCTATATTTATGCCTGGAGTTTCCATAATTTGGTAACGTTTGTAATGAGTTGTGTGTAATAGAGTGTGAGTGATTATTCGTCATCGCGCAGGTCTTCGTCATCTTCAGCTTCCATACCGATTTTGGTGATGGAGTTTTTGATACGGGATAAAAATCCGCGACGGCGTGTTTCTTTAGATTTGGTTTCAGATTCGATTTCCGGCTCGGGTTCGGGAGTGCTTTGTGTCGCAACCGTAGCCGGTTCGGGAGTGACAGCTATAACGGGTTCCGGTTCGGGCTGTTCGAGACATTCCTCGGGGTTGTTGCGGGCAGCATTGACGAGTATGGATATCACATCTGAAGCATCGGCCGGAGAGATGCGGGCATCGGCTATGCGCAGCAGTCCGTCGGCGTTGACGCTGCCTACTCTCACCTTCATGGCCGTCACTTGCTGCAGACGGTCGTTGAAGCCGGCGAGCAGCGACCCGCGGCCTACTATGATTATGCCTCCGGGAAGGTCGGAGGAAGTGATATTGGCATGTTTGAGCTGGTTTTTGATATTAAAGATAATTTCACCGGCACGCTGTGTGACATAGTTGTTGATATTCACCACATCGGGATTGGCGGGAGCAGTGCCGTTGGCCGCGCAGCCCAGGGCATTGCCTACGGCACGTTTCTGCTGTTCGGCATCTTCTTCGAGATAGTTCAGGGCCATGAGGTCGCGGGTGATATTGCGTGAGCCCATAGGCAGTGTGGCCATATAGCAGAGTTTTCCGGTGCGGTATATTGAAATCGTGGTAGTTTCGGCACCGAAGTCGACAAGCATACAGCCCAGTCTCTTTTCCTGAGTGGTGAGGACGATATCGGCCAAAGCGAGCTGACGCACTTTATAACCGGCCACTTTCAAGCGCAGTTTGTCGTTGAAGAGCAGGTCGAGATTGCGTTTGGTGGCCTGACGGCAGGTGATGAGGTTGGCGGTCATCTTCACGTGGGAGCCGACGGAGCCTTTAAGTTGCTCCAGCACTTGTCGGTTGACCAGATATTCGCGAGGTTCGACAGCCAGCAAGTCGCGGTCGGGAGTAGGCGATACAGCCACTTCGCGTGCCATAGAATTGATGATGTCGTCAGTGATTTCCATTTCGTTCACTAATCGGCGTTCGGTTGATTTTTCAATAGAGCTAAGAGAACGGCCACCTATCGACACATACACTTTCGCTACTTTTTTGGGCGAGATGCGGTTTTCAATCTTGCGAATGATGCGTTTGATCAGTTTTGAGAGTTCTTCTACGTTGCTTACTGCTCCGTAGCGCACCCAGTTGAGCATCTGCTCTTCTTCTACCGACAGGATTTCTATCACTCCGGTAGTTTCATCGACAGTGCCCACGGCGCCTTTCACCTTAGAGCTGCCAATCTCGATGGCAATGATGTTCTTTTTGTCCATTTCTCTTTATTTATATTATTGATTATTATTCTTTAAGTTGACAGCACCCGGAACCGGTTTGTCGTTTACGGCCGGTCGGTCGGGCAGAGCCTGTCCGGGGGCAATGTTATCGCCGGCCGACATGGTCTCGTCGTTGTCAGTTTCGTTATATTCCACGGTTTCTCCTGTCGTTGTCTCGTGGTCTAATTTTTTGCGTCGTGATGCCACTACCTGACCGTTCCATTTCACCGACACTGTGTCGTAGTAGAGCCAGCCTTTGCGTGGCATCGCTTTGGAGTAGAATGATTTAAGTCGTTGAAATTTATTGGGGATATTATCAGGTGCGCCGAAATTCACCACGTGGCCGTATATGGCGGGAATCAGTATCACTTCAGTGGCATTGTTGACTTTTATACCGTCGATTGCGTGTTGCCAGAGTGAATCGCCTTCGATATATTCGAGAAGCGGCAAGATGAACGGCACAATCGAATCCACACCGGTGAAATTGCCTGATACTACCGGCACGTCTATATAATATCGTGCGCGGGCAGTCATCTTTTTGCCTTGACGGTTGAGGTAGTATGAAGTGCCGTCGGCTGCAAATACACGCATTACGGGACGCATAGGCCATACTTCTACATGGAGTTGACCTGATGTCAATATCGTCACGTTGGCATCTTCTATCTTGTCAAATGCCTTGAGATAATTCTCGATGGAATCGATGTTTATATCGGCCAAGCGCATTTTCCGGGCTTTCCGAGGGAGAGATCCTAATTCGGCTATCACATCATCATGACTCATAAAACCAAGTTGCTCGGTGTCGTATACGGTGATTTTCAGTCCTGTACACATCTTTTCATCAGCCACTTTCCCGACTACACACACCGATACCACCAGATAGCCTAATAACACTATCGAGAGAAATCCGTAGATTATGGTCTTTATTTTGCGCGATAATGCCATAGGGAATTACTGATGTGACGGTTGATAATGGTTTACAATGGCAGGAATGTAGTCGACTATGTCGCCTGCGCCTGCGCAGAGCAGCAGGTGCCATTCCATAGATGTGATGGTGTCGACAAATTCTTCTTTGGTGATTAGTCGTCGTTCCGGACAGGTCAGACGGTCAAATATTATCCTGGAAGTGACTCCGTCGATGGGTAATTCGCGCGCAGGATAAATGTCGAGAAGTACCACAGAGTGTGCTTCCGATAGAGCCGAGGCAAAATCTTCGGCAAAATCGCGTGTACGGGAATATAGATGAGGCTGGAAAGCCACGGTGAGTTTCCGGTGGGGATACAGAGCTTTGACCGAGCGTATCGATGCGCGCAGTTCATCGGGGTGATGAGCGTAGTCATCGATAATCACATGCTCGGGTGTGCGCAGATAAAACTCAAATCTTCGTTTAGGGCCCATGAACGAGCTGAGTGCTTTTTTCACTATTGCAGGGTCAAATTCTCCGGCAGCCCATACTCCGGCAGCTGCAGCTATAGCGTTTTCGATATTTATTTCAACCGGTACTCCGAGGGCAATATCGGTCACGCAGCCGTCGGGTGTGATCAAATCAAATGTTATTGTTCCGTCGCCTGTCCGTATATTTTCGGCATGAAAATCACCGTTGTCGCGCGAGTAGGTGAGCACCTTTACTCCGGAAGCGGGCCGGGGCTTCAATTTAAGTCCTTCGTGCACTATCAGTGTTCCTTCAGGTTGAATCAGTGAGGTGAAATGGGCGAAACTTTCAAGATATGCCTCTTCGGTGCCGTAAATATCAAGGTGGTCGGCATCGGTAGAAGTTATTACAGCCACGTGCGGCCGCAGGTGATGAAATGAATGGTCATATTCATCAGCTTCTATCACTGAATATTGTGAATAGTTATCGAGCAGAAAATTCGTGCCGTAGTTGCGCAGAACACCACCGAGGAAAGCATTGCACCCGGCAGGGGAGTTGTGCAGTATATGGGCAGCCATCGATGAAGTGGTGGTTTTACCGTGGGTGCCGGCAAAACATAAAGAGCGAGAGCTGCGTGTTACCAGACCCAGCACTGCGGCGCGTTTCACCGGGGTGAAACCTTTGGAGCGAAACCATGTCAGTATGGCGTTGCTTTCCGGCAGAGCGGGGGTGTAAACCACCATAGTAGTTGCCGGATCGCGAAATGCTTCAGGAATACTGTCGGGTGTATCGATATAGGAAATAGCTATTCCTTCCTGTTCGAGCGTATGAGTCAGAGCTGATGGCGTGCGGTCGTAACCTGCCACATTGTAGCCGCGCGACAGGAAATATCGTTCCAGGGCAGCCATACCTATGCCTCCTGCTCCTGCAAAATATATGTTTCGATGTTCTATTTTGTTGTTCATCAGGCTATTTGTCGGAGTTTATTATATTCAAAATTATGTCGACTATTTTTTCGTCGGCATCATGCCGGGCCATCTTGACAATATTGGCGGCAAGATGTTTACGGCGTTCATCATCGGTAACGAGATTAATGATTTCATCGGCCAGTTTCTCGCGGGCATCGGCATCGAGCACCATCACGGCAGCATCTTTTTCAACGAGTGCCAAAGCATTTTTGCGCTGATGGTCTTCCGATACATTGGGCGATGGAACAAGTATGACCGGCATACCGAGTATCTGCAATTCGGATATCGTGCCGGCACCCGCGCGTGCCACCACCAGGTCAGCTGCGCGGTAAGCCGCAGCCATATCGGAGATAAAGGCACTTACTTTCACTCCTTTGTCGGCCTGTTCAAGGTGTTGATAAGAGTCGATATAATATTTGCCGGTCTGCCACATGAGTTGTGCTCCAGTAGCCGTTATTCTGGCGATAGCCGGGGCAATGCTTTCGTTGATGGTACCGGCACCGAGGCTGCCACCCACCACCAATATCAGCGGACGCGAGGTGTCAAATCCGAGTTTTGCTTTAGCTTCGTTTTTAGTAAGCGTGGTGTAAGCTATATCGTGACGTACGGGATTGCCTGTCATGACTATCGACTCTCCGGGGAAGAAACGGTCCATACCGCTGTAAGCCACACATATCTTTTTAGCCTTCTTGGCCAGTAACTTATTGGTGACACCCGCATAAGAATTCTGCTCTTGAATCACAGTGGCTACGCCGGCGCGCTGAGCCGCTTTCAAGGTCGGTCCACTCGCATATCCACCTACGCCAACGGCTATGTCGGGACGGAAATGTTTGATAATGCTGCGTGCTTTGAGCATACTGCGCATCAGTTTGATAACCACGCCTACGTTGCGCCACATTTTGTGACGGTCGAATCCGGCCACGGGCAGACCCTCAATCTTATATCCTGCCGCAGGCACACGCTCCATCTCCATGCGGTTCTGCGCGCCTACAAAGAGTATTTCAATATCAGGGTTGCGCCTGCGTAAAGCGTTGGCTATGGACAGTGCCGGGAAGATATGTCCGCCCGTACCGCCTCCGCTTATTACGACTTTGATTTGTTTATTTTCTTTTTGTTGCGACATGATTCGATGTGAGTATTATAGTTGAGTGGGGTTTTCAGCGCGGGCTGTTTCGGGCAGTGCATCTATTTCTTTCTTTATTTCGGCACGCGATGCTTTATGACGAACGGCAAAACGACTCACGCTAAGCATGATGCCGAAGGCTATTGAGGTGGTTATCACGGAAGTACCACCTTTGGAAATCAGTGGCAGCGGTTGACCCGATACCGGGAATACACCTGTGACAATGCACACATGGAAAAGAGCCTGATACACTATCACCAGAGCCATGCCTATTACCAGTAGGGCCGGGAAGGCTCGTGAGCATCGTGATGCTATGGCTGCAGCACGCATCAGAAGCCATAGATAGAGTATTAACACAAGTATTCCGCCTACAAGACCCAATTCCTCTACTACTATGGCATAGATATAATCGGTGTGGGCAAGAGGCAATCGAGAGGCTTCGCGGGAGTTGCCGGGCATCACTCCTGTTACACCGCCGTTGGCCTGAGCCATATAGCCGAGCATTTTCTGGCGGTTGTCACTCGTGAGTTTTTTCTCATATTCCGGCACGGAGTTGTCAAAATAGTCGGCCAGACGGTCACTCCATACACCTGTGCGGTTGCCGGGTTGCTCCGTTTTTGGCTTTTCTGCTGTTAATAACTTGGTTACAGCGAGGTATCCGCAAAAAAGTACTCCATAGACGATCAGTACCAATCCTATTTTTTTCCACTCGAAGCCTCCGATTATCATCATTGATATACTGATGCTCATTAATAATAGTGTGTTGGTAAGGCCTTGAGGAGCAAGCATTCCGCAAAATATCAATATCGCCCCGGCCGAATAAATGATACCTTTGTTACTTACACCTCCACCCTCTTTTTGGTAGCGTGCGGCAAAGAGAGCCACGAGCATAGCTGCGGAAAGTTTCAGCAGTTCCGATGGTTGTATGGTAAATACTTTCAGGTTGATAGCGCGAGTAGCGGCGTTGACGTTTTCGCCCACAAAGAGTGTAAGTATCATCAGCCCTACCGATATTATGGCAAATAGAGGTATCCATTTCAAAATCATCCGATAATGAGTGCGCTGAAGTAATATTATGATTGCCAGACCTACTATCATTATGGCGGCGGGCATCAATATGGGCATATATACGCCCAGCGGTGAATGATTGACCGCACGCGACGAGGCGCTGTACAGTTCTACCAGACCTATGAATACCAGCGCGATATAGATGCCCCAAAGATGTCTGTCACCTTTGGCCACTGGTGCCGGAGATTCATTTCCCTCCGGAGTGCGGGCAGTGAGTTTTTTATCTGTCGTTAATGTTGATTCCATTATATATCACGCAAATTCTTCACGGCTTCCTTAAAGAGTTGGCCGCGATGTTCATAGGAGTTAAACAAATCGAAACTTGCGCAGCAAGGTGATAGAAGTACGATGTCGCCTGCCTGTGAGGCATTCACGCAAGCCTTCACTGCTTCGTCGAGTGAATGAGTGTCAACAATCCGGTCCACTTTGTCGGTGAAAAAATCAAGCAGTTTGGTGTTGTCCTTGCCCATACAAACTATGGTTTTGACTTTGCTGCGTACAAGCGGCTCGATTTCGGTATAATCGTTGCCTTTATCCTTTCCGCCGAGTATCAGCACCACATTCTTGCGCTCTGAGGCAGGCATACTTTCGAGAGCATACCAGCATGAGTTGACGTTGGTGGCTTTGGAGTCGTTGATATATCGTACGCCATTGATTTCGGCCACAGGCTCGAGGCGATGTTCCACACCTTCGAAGTCGCTGAGAGCTCTGCGTATATCTTCTTTCTTGATGTCGAGCAGACAGGCCGACAATCCGGCGGCCATAGAATTGTAAAGATTGTGTAATCCGTTGAGCGACAGCTCGGCGCGCGGCATCTTAAATGATAATTCCGGTGTGTCAAATTCCAGTTCTTTGTCATCATCCACCAGATAAGCGGCTGTGATGTCATGATGTTCACAGGCAAATGGATATAGTCCCGCTTCGAGCTTCAATCGTTTGAGTTGCGATTGTATTACCGGGTCATCTTCCCAGAAGATGAAGGCATCGGTGGTAGTCATATTGTTGAGTATGCGGAATTTGGCATTGATATAATTTTGCATCTTGTAGTCATAGCGGTCAAGATGATCGGGTGTGATGTTGAGCATTACGGCAACATTCGCCTTAAAATTATACATATTTTCCAACTGAAAACTCGACAGTTCAATCACATATACATCATGATGTTCGCGTGCCACCTGCAGGGCCATGCTGCGGCCCACGTTGCCGGCAAGTCCCACATTCAGTCCGGCAGAGCGGAGGATATGATATATCAGCATAGTGGTGGTGGTCTTGCCGTTGCTACCGGTTATGCACACCATCTTGGCATCGGTGTAGCGTCCGGCAAATTCTATTTCGGAAATTACCGGAATGCCGGCTTCGCAGATTGCCTTCATTACGGGTACTGTCGGGGCGATGCCCGGGCTTTTCACCACCTCATCAGCGGCAAGAATGCGTTCCATGGAGTGCTGTCCTTGCTCCCATTCTATTCCTTCGCGGTCGAGTATGGAAGCATAATGCTCGGAAACTTTGCCATAGTCGGAAAGAAATACTTTCATGCCTTTTTCTTTGGCGAGGATAGCTGCTCCCACGCCGCTTTCGCCACCGCCAAGCACTACCAAATATTTTTTGTCTGCATTCATAATGGATATGATTATCGGTCTGTTTTAAGTCGTTTGTAATCAATGCATCGAGGCTAACACTTCTGCTACCACTTCGCGGTCATCGAAGTGATGACGCACTCCGTTGACCTCCTGGTAGGTCTCATGTCCTTTACCAGCCACGAGTACTACATCGCCGGGTCGGGCAAGTGCCAAAGCTGTGCGTATCGCTTCGCGGCGGTCCACGATGCTCAGGGTTGTTGCCTTAAATTCGTCGTCGATACCCTCCTGCATCTGACGGATAATTTCAGCAGGATCTTCGGTGCGTGGATTGTCGGAGGTCAGGACTACGCGTGCGCTTCTCACGGCAGCTTCATGGGCCATAATTGGGCGTTTGCCCGAGTCACGGTCTCCACCTGCACCTACCACCGTGATGATGCGGTCGGTTGTGCCGGTGACGTCACGTATGGTGTCAAGCACATTCACCAGCGCATCAGGGGTGTGGGCGTAATCCACTATGGCTGTTACCCCCGAGGGGCTGCGGAAGGTCTGGAAACGTCCGGCTACAGGCACAAGCATACTCATATTCACGGCAATCTTGTCAGTATCCCAGCCCAGCAGAGTTGATGCTCCATATACGGCTGTCAGATTGTAGGCATTGAACCGTCCGGTAAACAGCACTTCTACTTCGCGGCCGTTGAAACTCATCAATGTGCCGTCAAGACGGCTTTCGATTACACGCCCCATAAAGTCGGCATGAGAGCGGAGGGAGTATGTATATCGCTTGGCTATAGTGTTTTGCAACATCACTTCGCCATTGCGGTCATCTATGTTGGTCAGTGCGAAAGCATCGGCCGGCAGCCGGTCGAAAAATGATTTCTTTGCTGCCAGATATGCTTCCACTGTTTTATGATAGTCGAGGTGGTCACGTGTGAGGTTGGAAAATATTCCACCGGCAAATTTTAGTCCGGCTATACGATGCTGATGTGCAGCGTGGGAGCTGACCTCCATGGCGGCATAGCTGCACCCGGCCACCACCATGCGATGCAGCAATTCGTTGAGCGTAAGTGGGTCGGGTGTGGTGTGAGTGGTCGGCTCGGCTACTCCGTCGATATAATTGCATACTGTCGACAGCAGTCCGGCTTTGTAGCCCATCATGCGCGCCATCTCATAGATGAGTGTGGCGGTGGTGGTCTTGCCGTTGGTGCCGGTCACACCTACCAGCGCAAGTTTACGCGAAGGATTTCCCCACCATTGGGAGGCCAGATATCCTAAAGCGATACCGCTGTCTTTTACACGAATATATGTTACTGCCGGATCCAATATTTCAGGCAACTCTTCACATACTATGGCTGCAGCTCCTGCCAGTGTCACCAGTGGAATGAACTTGTGACCATCGACATTGTAGCCCCGTAAAGCCACAAATAGTGAATCACGTTTGATTTTGCGCGAATCACTTTCAAGGGTGCTGATTTCTTTATGCTCGCTCCCTATTATTTCTATTATTTCAATGGCTGAGAGCAGGTCAGATAGTAGTTTCATAAGCTATATGCGATATTTTTGTTTGATTCAATATGATAGTTTCAGGTTTATATGTCCGTCGGAAGGCAGTGCTTCGCCCGGCAACGGCGTTTGCGTAATCACATGCCCGGTGGCACCGGTGATGGTTACCTCGCAGCCTTTTGATTCAAGTATCTCCAGTGCCTCGCGTAACGGAAGCCCGGTTACGTCCGGCACGCAGCCCGGAACTGTTTCGCCATGTTTTTGATTTTTTGCCAGACGATGATTTCCCTTCAGTTCAAATCCGTTATATATTATCCGGTGTCTTTTCGGGTCAGTCGATGCCATAAACAGCGGTGTCTCGGCTTCGGGAGCTGTAGCTTTGTCAAATATGGTGTGGTCGCCTAAATATCCGCGGGAATACAGTCCTTCGGCTACCAGTTTACATACTTTTCCGCTCAGCAGACCTGCATTGCGAGGGCCTTGAGTAGGATATGCTATCAGTGTCATGCAGGTATAGCGTGGCTCTTCCACAGGGAAAAAACCGCAGAAAGCATAACGATATTGGCCATCTACATAGCGTCCGTTGAGGATTCGTTTGGCAGTGCCGGTCTTTCCGGCTATTCTCACCTTGTCACTCTGTACGCTACGCGCGGTGCCCTTTGACCCCCATACTACCTGTTCGAGCATATTTTGCAGTATGGTTGCGTTTTTTACAGAGCAGATGTGGTCGCGCACATAGGTCACGTCAAGTGTTGAGTCAACATCATCGCGTACCAGACGTTTCACCAGTCGCGGACGCACGAATTTGCCGTCGTTGGCTATGGCGTTGTAGAGAGCAGCCGTATAGAGTGGCGGTATCTCTGTAGCATATCCATAGGCTTGTGAAGCCAGTGCACGGCGTCCCTGACTGTTGTTTTGCAATGAATCGAAGCGTGGCGGACGCTCTCCCGCTATTCCCACATTCATTCGTTCAAGGAATCCGAGAGATTTTACTTTTGAATAATATTCTCCCGGATTTTTTTCAAACCCGCGAAGTATTATTTTAGCCGTGGCCACGTTTGATGAATATTCCAATACATTTTTTACAGGTACTGAAGGTACAAAGATATGGTCCCATATTTTGCCGTTTAAGTAGCTCCATTTACCATTGTGGATGTTGATAGGTTCGTTTATGTCGGTCACCACACCATTCTCCAGAGCCACAAGCATCGATAGTGTTTTTACTACCGAACCGGGCTCAAAGCCTTGTACTACGCGGTTGATGCTTTCTATATAGCCTTCGCCGGGACGGGGACTGATTTCAAGATTGGCTATCGCTTTAACATCGCCTGTGGGTACTTCAATCAGCACTGAGCAGCCCCACTCGGCGCGGCAATCTTCGAGTACCTGCTCCAACGAGTTCTCAAGCAGGTCCTGCATACCTATATCAATGGTGGTGTACACATTGTAGCCGTTTATGGCAGGTTTTCCTGCCACTGCGCCGACCCCCTTGGTCAGCAGCATTGGCTCAGTGAGTCCCGGTTCGCCTGTGAGCAGAGTATCCAATGCTTTTTCCAGACCATACCACCCGTGCTGAATCACACTGTTGACTGATGTGAGTTTGCCTATGCTTCGGCGGGCCATCGACCCGTAGGGACGTACTCTTACCAGATTTTTTTCATCATAGAGTCCGGTGTATTTTACACCGAATTTGAAAAAAGGAAATTTCTTTATCCGCTCTACATCATCGGAAGTGATGTTGGTAATCAACGGATAGCAGCGGCTGCATTCCGAGCGTTCATCTTTGACGTTGAGCATAAGCCGGCTGGCCCATTCTTCCGATTTGTAGCGAGGGTAGTAGCGGGCAAGACTGTCGCTCAGCGGTTTAAGATATTTCTTTAGAGAGTCGCGCTTGAAAAGCGGTGTCTGATAGTCGATGCGTAATGTGTGCAGATATATGTTGGTGGCCAGTAGATTGCCGTCGCACGACATGATGTCGCCTCTACGGGGCACTATGGTATCTACAGTGTTAAATGCTTTGTCGGCCAGCTCTATCCATTTGTCGGCTTCCACAACAGTGGTTCTCACAAGCCTATAGATGATAAAGAAGGTTATCAGCAGTATGAATATTACTACAAGTCCGTAGCGAAAAAATATTTTATTTCTGTTCTCTTTTTTCATTTATCTACTACCAGTTGATAGGCTGGTACTTCTTGTAATTCCAGATTCATTTTCAGGGAGTCGACGCGTTCTTTTACTACAGATTCGCGTATTTTTCCCATATATTCGCTTCGTATTCGCATAAATTCCTTGTAGGTTACATCAAGCTCGGTTTTCAACCGGTTGCATTCTTCGATGCTTGTCATGCAGGTGTATTTACCGGAGATAAATGTGAATAATATAAATAACAGAGCCAGCATTTTTACCCAATGGCGCCCGAAAAAGTCACTGTCGACCATCTCTCCCGACACGATGCGTCGAATCAGTGACGAGTTGTTGCCCGTCAAATTCGCGTTTTTCGATTCTTTCTTTTTCTTCAGTGCCATCTTGCTATTACCTATAGATGTGGGATTAAAGTTTTTCAGCCACACGCAGTTTGGCTGACCGTGCCCGGGGATTCCGCTCTATTTCCTCCGCGCTTGGAACTATAGGCTTGTTGCTTACCGCTTTGAGTGGCGAGTGCGTCACACCATAAAAATCTTTCTCTATTTCGCCGGATATGTTTCCGCTTTTGATGAAGTTTTTTACCAGACGGTCTTCCAGCGAATGATATGTTATTACGGCAAGTCGTCCGCCGGGGCGCAACACTTTGAGTGTCTGTTCAAGAAATTTCTGAAGAGCTTCCATCTCTGCATTCACTTCTATGCGCAGGGCTTGAAACACCATTGCCATCTCCTTTTTTTCATGTTTGGGAGATATGAATCTGCTTGCTACTTCGCGCAGTTGCTCCACCGTGGTCACCGGCTGTCCATCGTTACGCATCTTTACAATCGCGGCGGCCAGGCGTCGTCCTTGCTTGAGTTCACCGAAGAGAGTAAACATATCTGCGAGTTTCTGTTCCGGATATGTAGCCAGTACTTCTGCCGCGGTAAGAGCCGCTTTGCGGTTCATGCGCATATCCAGTGTCCCTTCGAATCGAAATGAAAATCCTCGATCACTGTCATCGAAGTGATGAAACGATACACCTAAATCAGCCAATATGCCGTCTACCTGATTTACATCATGATAGCGTAAAAAGTTGTAGAGATATCGGAAATTGCCGTGTACTATTGTAAACCGTTCATCGCTCCACGCACGGGCCACAGCATCCTGGTCTTGATCAAAAGAGTAGATATGTCCTTTGTTGTCAAGGTGTTCCATGATGGCACGCGTGTGCCCGCCTCCGCCAAAGGTTGCATCTACATACTTTCCGTCAGGGCGTATATTCAATGCTTCGATTACCTCAGGCAGCAGAGCTGGAATGTGATAATGCGATTCGTTCATTATGAGTAGATTAGTCCGGTCAAATTCTTGGGTAAAATTAATACATTTTACTCGTAATTTACAAATCCAAACAATGATTTTCTACAGCATAATATAAAAAAGTTATCTACAATTTGATAGCATGCTTGAAATCAATGGTTTTTCGCCTTTGGTGGATATTTACAATTGCAAATCGGCAGCTATGCAGTCTCTTTTATTATTTTTTTCAGTTATCGGGGGTGTGTTTTGTTCAATATATTCTGTCTGGAGGAATGATTGGCTGCATAATGGAAAAAAAGACAGACGCTCCGTCAAGCGAAGCGTCTGCATATATTGTTTTCAAAGTGATGTGTATTTTTTTTATTTGAGAGATTGAGATATAGTTGAAAAAGCCAAATAGTTAATCAGATTATTGGAGAGAACTTTTAATGTTGCAATTTAGGAATCCTTTACTTTGTTTTGGAATTTCGTTCAGGGAGAGTGGAGAATGAATTAGCGATAGTCGCTGAAGCGTTTTTGGAGTTCCTGGCGGGCAAAAAATATGCGGCTCTTGATGGTGCCAAGGGGGAGACCCATTTCGTCGGCGATTTCATTGTATTTGTAACCGGCAACGTGCATCGAGAATGGAACGCGATATTTTTCGGGGAAGTTTTCGATTGCTTCGTGGATTTCGGAAGCTGCATAGAATCCTTCGGGAGATTCGAAGCCTGAGTCCTGCGAGAGGTTGAGGTGATAGTAATCTTCAGTCTGATCGATAACTGTAGCCGAGCGTGAAGCGCGACGGTAGTTGTTGATGAAGATGTTGCGCATGATGGTGAAAACCCAGCCTTTGAAGTTGGTGTTTTCTGTGTATTTTTCCTGATTGTTGAGAACTTTCAGTGTTGTATCCTGGAGCAAATCAAATGCGTCATCACGATTTGAGGTAAGCATGTAAGCAAAATTTAATAAATTGCTTTGTAATGACATCAGGCGGGTTTGTAAGTTAGTAGCTTCCATAATTGCGTTTTTTAAGATGATTTGTAAAAAGAGATATTGTAAATTGTAATAAGAGATTTCTTTGTTTGATTAACTGTTGTTGTTGTTTGACATTACAAAAGTACTAAGAAACTGTAACAGCAATGGGAAATTGTAATTAAAATATGTTAAAATAGTTACGCGATTGTTACAAGTAAGGATAAGCTACTGAAAATCAATGAAATAAATTTGTGATATTTCTGTTTCAAATTCATTACGAATATTGCTTTATTTTATTACAATGGTGAAAATCGCCTTCTCTCTTGAAGTAAAAAATGAATTTCAATAGCTAAAATGCAAAAAATGCTTGGCGGTTCACTACCGCTGTGAAAAAATTGTAACAAAAGCGAAACACCTCAACTTTTATCAGCTTACTGACGTTTAATGTCCGTATCAAATATGATATATTATATATTAAGGTGTACTTTTTTATAATTTTTTCATTAAAAAGAGTGCTTAATGCGTAATATTTCTCTAACTTTGCGCTAATTTAGCACTGCGTTGGAATATAACTAATACAGTAATAATGATGGAAACAAAAGAATTCAGTAAAATCAGTTATGCTCTCGGTTTGAGCATGGGTAATAATTTTCGCAGCAGCGGAATAGAGTCAATCAACATCAAGGATTTTGCTGACGGCGTTGCTGCCGTCTATACAGGTGAAACTCCTAAGATGACTTATGATGAGGCTAAAGAAGAAATCCGCAAGTTTTTTACTGCCATGGAGGAGCGTCAGCAAGCTGAAGCTGCAGCCAAAGGTCAGATAAACGCTGAAGCCGGGGCTGCTTTTTTGAAGGATAACGGAGCACGTGCCGAAGTGAAGACCACCGCATCTGGTCTGCAATATGAGGTGCTCGAAGAAGGTAGTGGCGCAATGCCTGCGGCTACGGATCAAGTGCAGGTGCATTACACCGGCCGACTGATTGACGGCACTGTATTTGATAGTTCCGTGGAGCGTGGTGAGCCCGCGACTTTCGGTGTTACACAAGTGATACCCGGTTGGGTAGAGGCTCTTCAGATGATGAAAGAGGGTGCTCGCTGGCGTCTGTTCATTCCTTCAAATCTTGCTTATGGCCCCAATGGTGCCGGTGGTATAATCGGTCCGAACGCGACTTTGATTTTCGATGTCGAACTCTTAAAGGTGATAGGTAAATAATGCGTAAATTATTTGTTATACTGTTGGCTCTTGCTATATCTGTTCCTGCTCTTTTGGCTCGTGAACTGAATCGCCAGGAATCAGATTCGGTGGCAAGTGCTCTGGCCACTGTGTGGGGCGACTATATGAAAAAGAAAGCCATCAAAGATGGTGACGCCGTGAGTGCCGAATATTTGCGAGGTGTGATTGAAGCGCTGAAACTTGGGGCTAATGACGATGCATATTTTCAGGGCCTGTCCGAAGGTGCCGTGATAGCAAGCCGTCTGCGTCAGGTAGAGCAGGTAGGTCAGTTTTCGGTGGATTTCAATCGCTTCATCTACAAACTCGAACGTGCTGCTAATGGTAAGACCACAGGTTTTACACCCGCTTCAGCTGATGCATACATGAATCGAATTATGGCCGAAAGCATGAATTTGGTTAAGGCTGTGGAAGATTCACCTGCTTTCTTGGAAAAAACAGCTCAGCGTGAAGGTATAATCAAAACTCCTTCAGGACTGCTCTTTGAGGTAATCACTGAAGGTGAAGGTGGGCAACCCGGCCCTGACTGGTTCGTGATGGTCAACTATAGCGGCAAACTCATTACCGGTAAAGAATTTAGCGCCTCGCGCCCCGGAGAGCCTATGGTATCGAAAGTCAGTGAGACTATTCCCGGATTTGGCGAAGGCTTGCAGATGATGAAGAAAGGTGGTAAATATCGCCTGTATATCCCTGCGGAGCTGGGTTATGGAGCCGAGGGTGTCAAAGGTCTGATCCCCGGTGGCGCAGCCACGATATTCGATGTCGAGATGCTCGATATGCGAAGCCCGGCCGAGATGCCTTCAGTGGAGGTGGAAGAGCCTCTGCCGTCCGAGGAAGTGAAATGATAATGAAATAAACATAGTAATAATTCAAAACTAATAATCCAACAAAAGAAAAAAATGAAGAAACTTATTTTGGCTTGCGGCATCGCCGCTGTAGCAATGAGCATGGCTTCATGCTCCGGTTCTGGTTCGAAACCCACAAATTTTGCTGATTCCGTATCATATTATGTAGGTACCGATATGGGTGTGTACTGCTGCAAAACCATAGCCGCTATGCCTGAGGATATGAAAGCTAAATTTGACAAAAAAGCATTTGTTGACGGCGTGAGCGTAATCCTCAAATCAGATACAGCTAAATCGAGCTATCTCGATGGTGTGCAGATGGGTATGAACGTACTGAATACCATTATGCGTATGAAAGAAGCCGGTGTGGACATTGACATCGATATGCTTCTGACTCAGATGAGTAAATACACTATGATGGATTCGGTACCTGCTGCAGAAGCCGATAGTCTCACAGCTATCACTCAGAGCATTAACTATCAGATTCAGGACATGATGATGAAAGCACAGCAGAAGAAGCAGATGGAGCGTATCCAGGCTCTGGAGGAACAGGGTAAGGTTAACGAAGCTGCAGGTGCTGAATACATGGAAGGTGTAAAAGAAGCTGACAAGGATGTGAAGACTACCGAATCAGGACTATCTTATAAGGTCGTTGAACAGGGTACAGGTGCCATGCCTACCGATAAGGATCGTGTGAAAGTGAAATACACCGGCCGTCTGATCGATGGTACAGTATTTGACGACAGCAAAGGTGAAACACGCGAATTTAGCGTTATGGGCGTTGTGGCCGGATTCAAAGAAGGCTTGAAACTGATGAACAAAGGTTCAAAATACACCCTCTATATTCCCGCTAATCTCGGTTACGGAGCGCAGGCTCCTGAAAACATCGGCCCGGGTCAGACTCTGGTGTTTGATGTGGAACTGGTGGAAATAATTCCGGGTAAATAATCATCTGGATTACTTCAGCCGATATTCAAAAGAATAATTAGTGCGATATTCCGAGGCAGGGGCTTCGGAGCATCGCACTAATCCATAGTTAAGGGTTACATCAATTATATCTGAAGTTATGGTAAAGAGACCACGGTTGGTGGTGTTGACAGGAGCCGGCGTGAGTGCTGAAAGCGGTGTGTCGACATTTCGTGACAGCGGCGGATTGTGGGAAAATTATCCGGTGATGGACGTGGCAAGTGCCGACGGTTTTGCCCGCAACCCGAAGTTGGTGCATGAGTTTTACAATATGCGTCGTAAGGAACTGCTGCATACGGAGCCTAATGCGGCTCACCGTGCGTTATCTGAGCTCGAGCAGTGGTATGATGTGGATATTATCACTCAAAATGTTGATAATCTGCATGAACGTGGTGGCTCGTCAAAGGTGCTGCATCTGCATGGTGAACTGATGAAAGTGCGCTCCTTGTCTCATCCGGAAAGAGTGTATGAGCTGACAGCCGACAATCTGGAGACCGGTCTCGAAACTCGCGATAGCTACGGCGATCCGGTGCGTCCTCACATAGTGTTTTTTCAAGAGGCTGTGCCGGCCATAGAGCCTGCGATAGAGATAATGTCGCAGGCCGATGTGGTAATCGTGATCGGAACTTCCATGGCAGTATATCCTGCAGCCGGACTGATACATTATGCACCCCACGGCATACCGATGTATTATATTGATCCCAATCCGGCCCCGGTGCCTGATTATATAACCGTTATCAAGGCTACGGCCACTGAAGGTATGAAGCGGCTCATCGATATATTACGTCCTTAACTTTTAATAGATTACAAAATAAATTACTGACTGAAAAATGAAACATTATTTACTTTCCGCAATAGGGATAGCTATTGGCGCAGGTCTTTGGGCGTGCTCAGGCGAGGAGAAGCCTATGGATATCCGGGAGGCAGAAACGCAGACATCGGCTATCAAGACTATTGATCCTCAGACGTTGACAAGCGACATCGACTCGCTTTGCTATTATTTAGGTTACAACGAAGGTATCGCTGTGGCTGCTAACGCCGGTACTTTTCCTAAGCAAATAGCCGAAAATTTTCATCTCGAGGATTTCCTTATCGGTGTTACGGCTGTACTTAAGAGCGATACTGTCACCCTCGGTTATACCGATGGTGTGGACCATGGATTGAAATTGCTTGATGTGATACTGCAGTTTGAAGACAACGGGCTGAAAATAAATCGAGAGATGTTGCTGCAAGCCATGAGGGCTCGTTTGGCATCACCGGCGAGCGATGAAAAAGCCGATGCTGATACCGAAGTGCTTAAGTCGCTTACTGAGCGCGCACAGGCTATCATGACACAAAATAAGATTGCTAATCAAAATGATAACACCGAAAATGAAGAATAACGCTATGAAGAAAACAATTTTTTACCTGATGGCGATAGCCTTTGGCGTGTCGGTGGCTACATCGTGTCAACAGAAGAGTGAAAGCACGGTTGTCTCGGAAGAATCTGTTCAACCTGCGAATTTTATCGATTCTTTATCATATTATATGGGGTTGGCCCATGCCGATTATGTTACTTCATCTCTGAAGATGTATCCTCCCAAAGTAGTTGAAAAAATTGATATCAATAAATTTATAGCCGGTTTCGCTACCGCTCTCGAGGTGGAGAAAGAGCGGTTAGCTCTCGAATATGGTCTGAATCATGGTATCAGCTTCTGGCAGCAAAATCAGATTTTGAAAAATGCCGGCCTGCCTGTGGATAATGATATCCTGCTGGCCGGATTTGCCAAGGGGCTCAATGCCGACACTATTGCTGACAAGGCAATGATTCAGGAATCAGCCGTAATACTTGACAAACTCATGTATATGGCCAATAGTAAAATTATTGAATATCAGCATCGCATGGCACAGGAAAAAGAGGCTGCCAAAGCGGCTTCGCTGCAGAGCAATCGCGAGGCGGGAGCAGCATACGTGGCCGAGCAACTCAAGGCTGACCCGGAACTGAAAGTAAGCGACACCGGCTTAGTTTATAAAATGGTCACAGCTGGTACCGGCGCAGCACCTAAAGCAGGTAAGACGGTGAAGGTGAACTATACAGGTTCGTTTGTCAATGGTGAAGTGTTTGACTCTTCTGAAGGACAGCCTGTTGAGTTTTATGTCGATGGCGTAGTGCCCGGATTCAACGAAGCCTTGATGATGATGAAAAAAGGTGGCAAAATGCATATTATCGTACCCGATAATCTTGCCTATGGTGATAATGCGCCCCCGATGATAGGTCCGGGTCAGACACTGGTTTTTGATTTGGAATTGGTGGACGTAGAAGAATAATATCGATATGAATATATGAAAATGGCCGGAATGAATCTCCGGCCATTTTTTATGGATATGCTGCAGAGCGCAATTTAAGGTATAAAATTGGAGAAATGTATCAGATGGATTTGCGGTAGGCGCGACGGCGGCGGTGCTGGCGGTGAGTGAAGTATTGCCATTGAAGGCGTACGCTGTCGTTGCCCTCGAGTTCGATATTGCTCTCTGCTTCTTTGAATCCTTCGCGTTTGAAGATAGGTATTAGGTCTTCAAAGATGAGTGCGTTGACACCACGGCTCATGTATTCTTTCTTGACCGCTATCAGCAGCAGGTCCACCACGTCGTTGCGTCCGTAGATACCGCGCAGCAGGTGGTACCACCCGAAGGGAAACATACGGCCTCGGGCTTTGCGCAAGGCTTTGGAGAGCGATGGCATGGACAGACCAAGAGCTACGAGCCTATCATCTTTGTCCACGATGACAGAAAGGCAGTCGAGCCGTACTATACCTATATATTTATCGACATAGTAGTCAATCTGGCGGTCGTTGAGTGGCGAATAGCCGTAGAGCGAGTCATAGGCTTCGTTGATAAGATCAAAAAGTGCATGACCGTACAGGGCTTTGATTTTTTTGCGTGAAGTGAATTTGATGGAACGGAGTCCATATTTCTGACGTACGATGGCAGCTATGCGTTTGAATTTTTCCGGCACACCGTCATCATCGCCTTGTGGTACGGTCAGACGATATTCTACCCAATCAGCGTCTTTGGTGAAGCCAAGTCGCTCGAGCTGGCGCGGATAGTAAGGATAATTGTAGATGGTAGCCATGGTGCCCATCTCTTCAAATCCTTCCACGAGCATACCTTCGTGGTCCATGTCAGTGAAGCCCATCGGGCCTACGAGTGAGTCCAGATCTTTGGAGCGAGCCCATTGTCGGGCAGCATCGAAGAGTGCATCGACCACCTCATCATCGTCAATGAAGTCAAGATAGCTGAAACGTGCTTCTTTTTTGCCTGTGCGTTCATTAACCACATTGTTGACCAGCACGGTGATACGTCCCACAGGTTGGCCATCGCGGTAGGCCATATAGCTTTGAGCCTCGCAGTAGTCAAAGGCGGGGTTCTTGTCGGGAAGCAGCGTCTCGATATCATCGGATATCAAAGGTGGCACGAAGTATGGAGAATCTTTGTAAAGGTCGATACCGAACTGAATGAACTTTTTGAGTTGTCGGCGTTCGGGAGCTACGGGGCGTATTTCTATTGCCATGACTCTGGTAGATTATTTCTTAGGTGATTGGTTGGTAAAACAGGTGATACGGTAGATAGCGGGTGGCGATGATTATACTTTGCCGGGAGCTGATGAACTGACCCAGATGAGGAGTCCTATCATTACCATAAGAAAGAGGAGTATATAGATGTAGAATTTATTGTCGGAGCGGTGTGCGAGTGCCATACGGAGCTGGTGCACTGATTTATAGCGCTGATTGGTGTCGGGATTGCAGCATTTTTCAGCTACTTTTTTAAGATATGACGGTGCTGACGGTAAGGCTTTGAGTACCTGCGACAGTGTAAGACCGAAATTGTAGATGTCATCGGTGGCTTCAGCCGGTGTGAGGTGTTGGCGCTGGTCAAAGCCCACATCAATGAGTTTTAGATTCTCGACGTTTTCGGTGAAGATGATAGTCTCAGGGCGTATGGGAAAGTGAACCAAATGGTTGTGCTGGATATATTCGATGGCGTCAACAAGTTGATGGCACACTTTATGGAGATGGTCTTCGGTTACTTCTGCGCTATCGAGCAGTTTCTTTAGCGATTTGCCGTAGACATCATCGGTGATGATGCACATTCCTAATCCCGGCACTTCCTCGAAGTCGTTGATCATGACTATATGAGGGTGAGCAAGATTATAGCGTACGTCAAATTCCTTTTCTATCATGGCCTGAAAACGCGGGTCATCTCTGTACTGCGGTTTTAGCGTCTTGAGCATCACCCATTTGCCATGTTTTTTGGCAGTATAAATGTCATAAAACTCCTCGTCCCATTCGGGGAGGAGTTCGATTTCGGTCCATTTTTCGCTTTTTGCTGTCATGGATTATAGAGTTGGAGAAGCAATACGTTGGTAGTGTTCATATCAGTGAGCTGCAGATACCAGTCACCGTCAAAATACATACGTGCCAGATAGTATTCCGATGTGCCATCGGTGAAATTGAGGTAAAGAAATCGTGCAGCTTGGCTATTGCCTCTTTCGGTGTACCACTGAAATACGGTAGCGGGGCCCGACATCTCTATCCATATACCGGAGATGAGGTCAGCATTGAATTTCAAGTCGAAAGAATCGCGCTCGGGTATCGGCTTGTTGTTTACGGAGATAAGAGCCCATGTGCCTATCAGATAGTCATCGGTGAAGCGTACGTAGCCGTTGTTGTACATGGGGTCGCCACCGTAAGTATAATCTTCAGCACACGAACTTACAGCTATCACGCTGATTATTGCGGCTATAGATATAAGAGTTATGCGGATTAATTTTTTCATATCATTCAGGTTTTTCAGGTCGGAGTTTTTGACCTATTTGTGTGCAAATTTAGCTATTTATTTCTAAAATATTGACAATCTTTTGCTTGTTTGGTTTAATATTCTGCTTAAAAATTGGCGGCGGGTAGGGAGGGTTGGTGGAATTTTTGTATTTTTGCGGGAGTAAGATATTGCCGTCATGATGAATTTTACTCCCATAGTGCGACCCTTTTTTTTACGGCGGGCTGATGAGCTCCGTCGGTATGCGGGTAACACCGAAACTCTTCAGCGAGCCGAGCTTGAGCGAATGATCCGTCGGGCCCGACACACATTGTGGGGTGAGCGATATGGCTATAATCGCATTGGTTCGTATGAGGACTATGCGTCGGTGGTACCGGTGACGGATTATGCCGTGCTGCGTGAATATGTGATGCGCATGATAGCCGGTGAATCGGATATTTTATGGCCGGGACGCACACGCAGGTTTGCACAATCATCGGGCACGTCCGATGGTAAGAGCAAATATATTCCTATTACGGCTGAGTCCTTCAGACGCAGCCATTATAGGGGCGGTAGCGATGTGATATCATTATATTTGAGTCTGTATCCCGATTCGCGCCTGTTTTCCGGAAAGAGTTTTATTCTCGGGGGGAGCTTTGCCAATGAATTGCCTCACGGAGTACCCGAAGGTGTGACGGTGGGCGATTTGTCGGCTAACTTGATAGCCAATATCAATCCGATCGCCAATCTGGTGCGTATCCCCGACAAACGGACTGCACTTATGGAGCGATGGGAAGAAAAACTTCCGGCTCTGGTAGCTGCGGCGGCACATGCTGATGTGACCAATATATCCGGTGTGCCTTCGTGGTTTCTTACCGTGTTGAGGCGATTGCTCGAATATACCGGAGCGCAGGAGATACATCAGGTATGGCCTAATCTTGAGACGTTTTTTCACGGTGGTATCTCTTTTGCTCCATATCGCGAGCAATATGATGCCATAATAGATTCTGACCGTATGCGATATCTTGAGACGTACAATGCTTCCGAAGGATTTTTTGCCGTACAAGACCGTATCGATTCTAAAGCCATGCTTCTTCTCCTCGATGCAGGCACATTCTATGAATTTATAGATATTTCCGACCCGATGTCCAAGCCTGTCCCGGCATGGAAAGTGGAGGAAGGAAAGATATATGCCTTGCTGATTACTTCATGTAACGGTTTGTGGCGTTATCCCATTGGTGATACGGTGAAGGTGGAGTCAGTCGAACCGTTACGCATCACTATAGCCGGGCGTACAAAGCATTTTATCAATGCTTTCGGCGAGGAAGTGATGGTACACAATACTGACGCCGCTGTGGCTCAGGCGTGTCGGTTGACAGGTGCTCGTGTACTTAACTATACTGTAGCTCCGGTGTTTACGGCTGCGCGTACCAAAGGCAGGCACCAGTGGCTTATCGAGTTTCACATTCTGCCGGAGGATATGGAGATGTTTGCCGAAACTCTTGACAGAGAGTTGTGTAATGTCAATTCCGATTATCAGGCAAAGCGCGCAGGCTCTATATTTCTTGACCGGTTGAGTGTGACCGTGGCCCGTGAAGGTCTGTTCGACAGCTGGCTTGCATCCACAGGCAAGCTCGGCGGCCAACGTAAGGTGCCACGATTGTCAAATGACCGTATCATTATGGATAGTATGCTTAAATTTCAATGATTTGTCTACAATAAATTTTGTAAAATGAAAAAACTTTTCCTTGTTTTGATATCAGTTTTGGCTTTGGCTGTCGCCAGAGCCGAGGTTAAGGTGGATATGGACAGTTATCGTGAGGCTCTGGAGCGATTTACCACACAGTCTGTAGTGTCGCCGGCTGATGCGGCTACCGTGTATTACGGTTCATCGCTTCAGCCTGATTTCAATCCCAAGGCCGATTATGTCAATGTGATGACTCTCTATGGTCAAGGTGATATGACCGGAACTTATGAAGCTGCAGTTGCCGCTTTGGCTACCGACCCGGCCAATCTCCAGCTACTTTTCAAGGCTTATGCCTGTGCGGCTGTATTGAATAAACCTGAGGCTGAAGCGTTGCGCAGCCGGGCCACGGCCGTGTGCGATGCCATTTTTGCATCAGGACGCGGAGTGATATCCGAACGTCCGTTTTTGTTTACTCATGTCACTGATGTCAATGAATTTTTGATTAAATATATCGGAGCTAAAAAGATTCTTGCCACCTCCGGGTTGGGTGACATATATGCAGTGAAAGTGAGTCTTGAAGAATTACCTGATGACGTGATTTTTTATTTTTTACCCTATTCTAAAAAATAAATTAAACATTCGGTGCGTGAGATTGTCATATTGTTATGATATACACACCAAAAGTAAATTGAATAGCTTAAAAATGTAGTATTATGAATATCTCTAAAATCATTGCATCGGCATTTGTGGCTCTGGGTCTGTTGGCCCTGGGTCTATGTATTAAAAGCGGTATTAAATCTATTCCCGATAGTCAGCGTACAGTGGAGGTGCGCGGCCTTGCCACACGCGAAGTGGCTGCAAATCATGTGACTTGGCCTATTGTATTCACTCAGGTGGGCAATAATTTGCCGGAAGTATACGATAGCGTGTCGCGTATCAATGGCCAGGTTACCAAGTTTTTGGCCGATAATGGAATTGACAGTTCGGAAATATCCGTAGCTGCACCGTCTATGACCGACCTTTCGGTTAATCGCTACAATTCTGCCCCGTTGCCCTATAATTATAGTGTGACATCGGTAGTAACCGTAAGTTCATCGCAAGTCGATAAAGTGCGTGAACTAATTAATCGTCAGGGCGAACTGCTTAAGCGTGGTATACCTATAGTTAGCGAGCGATATCAGTATCCTATCACTTATGAGTTTACAGAGCTTAACTCCATTAAGCCGGAGATGATAGCTGAAGCTACAGGAGCAGCTCGCCTGGCAGCCAAGAAATTTGCTGACGACTCGCAAAGCTCCATAGGCAAGATCAAGAGCGCCCGTCAGGGTCAGTTTACCATCGAAGACCGTGATTCTTACACACCTTACATCAAAGAGGTGAGGGTAGTTACCACGCTGACATATTTCCTTGAAGATTAAAAGCGATTTATTGAATGTATTTTAATGATATGTCGGAGGACTTGGAGCAATCCCGGTTTTCCGATATTTTTTAGCAATCCATATGACTGTTGTTGGAAAAAGTGTATTTTTTGTTTGGTCAAAAATAGGAAAAAGTGTATTTTTTGTTTGGTCAAAAATAGGAAAAAGTGTATTTTTTGTTTGGTCAAAAATAGGAAAAAGTGTATTTTTGTCTGCTAATCAAATGTAAAATAGAATGTTATATAGAAAGATAGAAAAGCCGATAAGAGATTTTCTCCGTGGTCCGCGTGATAAAGTCCTGATTGTGGAAGGAGCTCGCCAGATAGGTAAGTCATATATTATAAGGTATGTAGCTAAAGAGTTATTTACTAATTATATTGAGATAAATTTGGTGGAGGACAAAGAAGGTGAACGACAATTTGCAAATGTACACACCGTGGAGGATTTTTATTTGAGATTAAGTTTGGTCGCGGGTGATAAAATGACCGGAACTCGTGATAATACTTTAGTTTTTCTTGATGAAATACAAGAATATCCGCACCTGATCACATTGCTTAAATTTTTGAATAACGATAAACGGTTTACTTATGTGGCGTCAGGTTCGTTGCTGGGCATAACATTGGGAACGACCACATCTATTCCGGTGGGTAGTTTGCATATTATGGATATGTATCCGCTCGATTTTGTAGAGTTTATGCGTGCTAATTCAGTCGGGGAGATGGCTATAGACATTCTTCATACAAAATTTGAGGATTTGGAGCCTATAGATGAAGCAATGCACATGCGCTTGATTTCATTGTGGAAAAAATATCTTCTTGTAGGCGGTATGCCTGATGCAGTTAATACTTTTTTGGCTACTAATAATATTGTGGCGGTAAGAGAGGTCCAGCGTGATATTGTAAGACTTTATTCCGCAGATGCTTCTAAATATGATAAAGCTCATAGGCTCGTAATCCAAAGATTGTATAATCTCATACCATCTAACATGGAAAATAAGCGAAAACGAATCATTCTTCGTGAAATCGAAGATAAAGGCAAAGCCAGATTTACCGATTATATGGAGGAATTTGAATATTTGATTTCTTCAGGTATAGCATTGGAGGTGATGGCTGTAAGCAATCCGAAATATCCTTTGGCGGAAAGCAGGACTAAAAATTTAATAAAACTTTATATGAATGATCCGGGTTTGTTGAGCTCGATTTTATATGACCATGATGCTGCGGCAGTGATTGATAACAGAGTATCTATTAATCTTGGTTCATTGTATGAAAGTGGAGTAGCAGCACAACTTAAAGCTAACGGGCACGATTTGTATTATTATGATAATAAGAAAAAAGGAGAGGTGGATTTTTTAATCAATAATCGTAGGCGCCAGACGATAGTGCCGATAGAGGTGAAATCCGGTAAAGACTATCGTATACATAGTGCTCTAAATAATTTTATTACGACGGCAGATTATGGAATTAGTAAAGGTTATGTGTTGTCAAATAGTTCCGAGGTTAAGATTAAGGATAATATCTGCCATATTCCCGTTTACTTCGCTTCTTTTTTTTGATGTATATACAATATATTTGTAGACATTAAGTATTAATCATAAAAAATTAAAGCAATGGAAAAAATTTTTGATTGTATCAAAGCCGGGTTGAATTATGTCGACAATGGTAATCTGTTCCGTCAACCCTTTAAATGGCTTTATTATATTCTGGGTGTGGCCAATGTGTTGATTCCTATCGAAATAATCATCAATTTGGTTAAATATGCCGATTATATGCCCGGGAATGCGGTAGCTTGTATGGTGATTTTGCTGCTTCTGTTTATCCCGATAGCTTTCGTAGGCGCAATGATATGGATTAATCGCGGCAATAATCTTGAAAAAGAGGTTACTCATGGATCTCGGTTCGTGGCTATACCTATAGTGGCCAATCTGATTCAGACCATTGGCGAGTGGTTGGGATTTTTGGTTGGCGTCGGTGGTTTTGTGGCCGTGCTTATTATCTTGATGTTTAATTCGTCTGAAGTAAATTACGTATTTCCCGTAGCCGGTCTTGCTTATATGCTCATTGTTTATCCTATAGTCGGTTTTCTGATTGTGGTGTTCGGTCGGTTCATGGCAGAGTCTTGTCTTGTGTTTGCAAGTATAGCCAACCACACTCAGTCGATTGGTAAAGAAGTGAAGAAGATAGCAGAGAAGTAATAAGTTTCGGCTTCTGAAAAAATATCACAGGCTACCTCGCGACAATCGGGGTAGCCTGTATGGTGTCAGGGAGTTGATTCAGATTAGTCCACGGGGACTTTCCGGTGCACAGTACCTTTGTAAGTGCCTGCCACATGATGGTTATAACCATCGAGCAGGTCATATTTTATGATATAGGCAGTTGCAGAAGTCCGGTTTATGGACACAGAGCCCTTGCGCAAAGCTGCTTGAAAACCATAACCGGAATTTCGGTACCAGCACCCTTTGTAACTGTCTATCGCCGACTCATAGCTGCCGGGATATGCGGTGAAGGGATTAAGATCATTCGTTGTGTCAAAATTAAGTATCTCATACGTACCATCAGGCAACAGCTCTGCTCCCGGAGTGACATTTATGCCGATGGTCACGGAATGATCTTTACCATAGTTGTTTTCGATATCGTAATCTTTGCCGGCAAGAATTATAGTGGCATAGTTTGATGCTTTGGTTTTAAGTCCATCACTCCATATTGTGAAGCAACCTTGAGTCAATTTGGCGGTGAGGTCAAGATCTTTTGACAAATTGGACTGTTCACCCTCATTTGAAATGTTGATTATGTCGGGAAATGTGGCTAAAAAGTCAAAATCAAAGTCGAACCCATCGGAACGTAAGAGCCGGGCATGAATATTACAGCCGTAGCCTTTGTGAACTATGTATACTTTGGCTGAAGTAAAATCGTAGGTTGATGGTTTGCCATCTCCTTCATAAATGGTGATGTAACTTTCGCCATCAGCCAGATTGAGAGTAAATTCAGCATGGTTTTCATCAGATTGCGTGCCAGCATAGCTTCCATCGGGGAGTATGACGTAATCGGGATTTGAGGGTAAAGGTATGTTGAAGTTAAGGCATAGGATATAGCCTTGACCTTTGAAATCCTCAATAGTGGCGTCGTAGCTAAGACTATTGTGTTGGAATTTAATCGAGAGGCTTCCCGTGCCGGCATTGTAGATATCACCTTTATAATATGCATTAGTATTGTAGCATAAAGTATATGGAGGACTGTTTATAATTATAGGTTTATCTTCGTCGTTGTCGTTACAAGCCGAGAAACTCAGCGCTGCGAAAGCGCAAAATGCTGAATATAGCAGCGATTTCAATACTTTTTTCATTGGTTTTCTGATGGTTGGATTAGTTAATTGTGGTAAATTTAGTAAAATTTCTCCAAGCATCAAAAAAACGTCCAAAAAGTTCCTCCTCTCTACTTTTGATTTTTTGATAAGGTGGTTATCCGTTTCTCAAAACGTTAGGGAACAAGTGTAAGACAGCATCACTTTTTTCATGGAGCTATAATGGGTGCTTAAAATCAGAGTTTTTGAGTATATTCGCTGATTTGCGAAGCGATTTTTTGAACAATTGGATTACACCGTTTGTCGATGTGAAAATAGGATATTCGTTGTCCAACATAGAGGGCTTTTATTTTGCTCCGTCGGTTGGATGTCGTTTAGGTTTGTTTCAGACGGTGGGGCTACATTTGTCGGTGGGATACGAGATGCAGATGGCCGATGTTTATAAGCATGCTGGTGTAAATATACTTGTTTATGATAGAGATGTGTTCTCCGGCCCTTTTATGCAAAATGTAGTGAAAAGTAATCTTGGAGCCCTTACAATAAAAGTGGGTATAAATTTCTAAGTATTAAATAGCCATAAATCTAACGGAGGCTGCCCGACGCATGTTCCGGCAGCCTCCGCTGTGTAGGTTTGTTTTCGTTTACCTTAATATTTGATTGGCATTTTGCGGTCGATAGAATGGTCGAGCGAAATCAGCGTTTCTGTACCGCTTACGCCGGAGATACATTGGATCTTATTGTTGAGCAGGTCCATAAGATGCTCGTTGTCACGGGCAAACAGCTTGATAAGCATGGTGTAGGGACCTGTGGTAAAGTGACATTCCACTACTTCGGGTATCTTCTCGAGTTCGGGTACCACATCACGATACATTGCTCCGCGCTCGAGGTTTACCCCGATATAGGTGCATGTACGATAGCCTAATGCCTTGGGGCTGACGTTATAGCCCGAGCCGGTGATGACGCCTATGTCAATCATACGCTGCAGGCGCTGATGTATGGCCGCACGTGACACTCCGCATTCAGCAGCCACATCTTTTGAGGCTATGCGGGCATTGTTTATCACTATTTCCAATATTTTTTTATCAAGGTTGTCAATTTTTCCCATGGTGTAGTGTATTTAGCTTTCGATGGGACAAAATTAATGAAAAAAGTTGGAAAATGTATCGTTTGCCTATCAAAATGATAGAATTTTTAACGGTTTCCGGTAATTTCGGGTGGTGATGAGGTATGCTCCCGCCGCAAGAGTAATCTCATCATAATCGTTGATTTCAGGTATTGTTTTGAGCAGGCGTCCCGTTATGTCGTAGATGTCCACATCGTAGTGGGGTTGTCCGCAGCGGAAGCGTATGAGTCCGCCTTCGTAGGTTTCCACAGCCAGGGGAATATCGATAAGTATTTCATCAATGGCGGCTTTTGGAGTGACGGTGATGGTGTTTGACGGCTCGGATTTGATGCCAAGGCGTACACTCTGTACGGTGTATGTATCATAGCTGGCGTTGCTGAATCCTTCTATTGTCTGACTGTTGCTTTCAGCCTCTATCTCGTGTGTTTCCACACCGCCTGTCTTAAGGAAACGTTTCACGGTCACCAGGTAGCTGTCTACTACTTCGCCATCGGGCGGTGTAAGCCAGTTGGCTTCGTATGTATCGTCAGACAGGTCGGTGGCTTCGTTGGCTGTGAGTTTGCTCAGGGTTGGCACAGGGAAACATTCGGCTTTGAGCTCGACCACACGTGAGCCTTCGGGCAGATTGCCGTCGGTTATGACCAGACGTGCTGTGTGGCTGCCTACAGATGTGGGTTGGTATGTGACTGTGATCCATGAGCCTGACACAGAGTTTGATGCCGAGGTCTGTACTTTGGTGTCGGATAGTGAGAAATAGCTCTTGTTGGCTCCGGTGAGCAGCAGCGAGAAGTATCCCGAGCAGTTTTCGCTCTTAAATTGTAGATTAGATGTAGTTGTATGACCCACGGCGACTTGGCTGAAGTCGAGATACAAGCCATTGGGTGGTGTGATGAGTGTGGGCGTGCCTCCCGTGCCACCCGATGAGGCGGGGGTATAAGCCAATCCTTTTTTGTTGCCCCAGATATATTGGGCCAGTTCAGGATCATCTATAAAGGGGTTGCGATTGCCCTGTATTTTGTAGACTTCTTCGTTGCGGTTGATTTCCTTTTCGCTCACCGGGTCGTTTTCGTGCCATTTTAGCAGCAGCTCTATGGACCATGGTTGCAGCGAGGGGTATGAGCCGTTCATCACTTGCCATGTGGTTACCCATGTCATATCTTGATAGCAGGTGACCATATAGAAATATGTGCGGGCGAAGTCGCCTTTGTATTCATCTGATGGCTCAAATACATATTTGGCACCGCCGCTTTCTTTTCCCGTACCGATACTTACCACACCATTAGTATAGTAAGGTGTTACCCCGGCAGCGAGTTCGCCAAGCGGATAGTTGCTTTTGCGCTGATTGGCCACAGCTTCGGCCGGATAGAGGTGATTTAGGTCGGTATAGGCAGGAATCGTGGTGCTTCCGCCCCACCAGCTTTTGGGGAGCGAGTGCTCGCGGTTCATGTAAGTGCCGAATTGTAAGTTGATATTTACATCGAGGTTGCTGTACATATCCCACCAGTAGTTTGTGCCCGGGCGGACGTCTGTCCTTTTGAAATAGTCAGGTAGATTGTTATAGCTTGAGACAAGTGTATGTGGGTTGATTATTTGATACAAGGCTGTTTTAAGGGCAGCATCGCTCTTGCCTTTGAGCGAAGAGTAGTAACCGGCTGGCACTTCTGAGTGAGCCATAGCCGACCATAGACATAGGGTGGTCAGCGCTATGATATGATGTAGTTTCATTTTTTTCTGTGAGATGATTGGTGATTGCAAAAATAATGCTTTTGTGAGAAAAACAGGCGGTTTTTAACTAATTATTGTGGTAATTAGCGTCAATCACTATTATTTTTTCTGTAATTTTGTCATTCACTTGAAGATTATAGCATTTATGATACGGAATCTTTTGTTTGATTTGGGCGGTGTGATTATGGATATCCGACGCGAAAATTGTGTGGAGGCGTTCAGGCGTTTGGGCATGGCCGATGCTGATACATGGTTGGGCGAATATCGTCAGTCGGGTCCGTTTGCCGATATAGAAGATGGCTCGGCTACGGTAGAGATGTTTCATGATTCTATACGCAGAATCATCGGATCGGACGTCAGCGACAATTCTATAGACGAGGCGTTCGGAAAGTTTCTTATAGGCATTCCGCGCTATCGGTTGGAAGAGCTTGCTGTACTTCACCGGCGGTTTGGTATGTATATGCTTTCCAATACTAATCCTATTATGTGGCATGATGGCATCGCGCGTAATTTTGCGCAGGAGGGACACGATGTCAACTACTATTTTGACGGGATTGTACGCAGTTATGAGGCGCGGGCGATGAAGCCCGATTTGAAGATTTTTCAAGAGGTGATTGACCGCTTTGGCATCCGGCCGCAAGAGACGCTGTTTCTTGATGATTCGCTGACCAATCTTGAGGCTGCTGCTTCGATGGGATTTGACACGTTGCACGTACCTGCGGGGGCGGAGTTTTATCAATTGATTTCCGAACGTTTGAACTTGACCGGCAATCTGTGATTATGAACCGAAAAGAGCAGTCGAGTGTGGTAGCAGTAGGAACATTCGATGGCGTCCATGCAGGACACCGTTATTTACTGTCCTCGCTTAAAGATTATGCGGCGACACATTCATTGCGTCCGGTAGCGGTTACTTTTTCCCATCACCCATTAAGCGTTATTGCTCCTGATAAAAAGCTGCGCCTGCTTTCTGGTGATGACCGACGCATATCAATGTTGAAAGCTGTGGTAGATGAGGTGGTAGTGCTTGATTTTGATGAATCTATGCTTCGTACCACGGCTGAGGATTTCTTACGTATGCTTCGAGACCGTTATCATATGGTAGTATTTTTTGCCGGTCACGACACCGTGGTTGGTCACGACCGTCTGCACGGGCAAGCGTTGGCCGAAGTATGTGCGCGGCTTGGGGTGCGTTTTGTCGATGTTGCGGATTGCTTTCTTTCACCCGTCGACGGTGCGTCGGTGTCATCGAGTCATATCCGTAAGCTCATTTCTTCAGGAGATGTTGAGCAGGCTTCCGCTTTGTTGGGCTACGATTACGAATTTTCAGGAAAAGTGGTGCATGGCAATCATTTAGGCACCCGTATCGGGTTCCCCACTGTCAATATCGTGCCCGATTGTAACATGATTATTCCCGGTAAGGGTGTATATGCAGCCAGAGTTCTCACCCCCGATGGAGTAAACCACCCCGCAGTAGTAAATATAGGTGTGCGTCCCACGGTTGTGGACGGTGGTGATTCTACTGTTGAGGCTCATCTGCTTGATTATTCAGCCGACCTGTATGATACCCGTTTAACCATATCCTTTATCGCTCGTCTGCGCGATGAGCGCAAATTTCCGTCAGTCGAAGCACTTTGTGAGCAACTTTTAAGCGATGTCGCTGCCGCTCGGGCTATTTTGTAAACATCGTATTGCTGAAAAAATGCCACAGAGCGATGCCGGTCGACACTGACACATTGAGCGAATGTTTGGTGCCGAACTGAGGAATTTCTATACAATAATCGCACATATTGACCACCTCAGGATCCACTCCATGCACCTCATGGCCCGCTATGATGGCATATTTTTTCTTTAGGTCCGGACGGAAATCCTGCAAGGCAATGCTTTCTTTCACCTGTTCCAGAGCACAGATGGTGTAACCTTGTGTGCGTAAATCGGCCACAGCTTCAGCAGTGGTGCTATAATATTGCCAGGCCACGGAGTCTTCGGCGCCTAAAGCTGTTTTGTGAATTTCCGGCGATGGAGGAGTGGCTGTGATTCCGCATAGAGCAATACCTCTGATTAAAAAAGCGTCGGCAGTGCGGAAGATTGCCCCGATGTTGTTGAGTGAGCGCACATTGTCGAGCACTATCACCAGGGGTAGTTTAGGACGGGCGCGATACTCGTCTAAAGTAGCGCGCCCGAGGTCAAATATAGTCTTTTTCTGCATCAGTCGATAATGTCGAAGCCGGTGTATTTGCGCAGACATTCAGGAACCACGATGCCTTGAGGTGTCTGGTTGTTTTCAAGCAGTGCGGCCATTATACGCGGCAGTGCCAATGCCGAGCCGTTGAGGGTATGGCATAGAGCGGTTTTCTTGTCGGCATCTCTATAGCGGCATTTCAGACGGTTTGCCTGATAGGTCTCGAAGTTTGACACTGACGATACTTCGAGCCAGCGCTTCTGGGCTGCTGAATACACTTCAAAGTCAAATGTTATGGCCGAAGTGAAACTCATGTCACCGCCGCACAGACGCAAGATGTGCCACGGCAGTCCCAGCTTCTCAAGCAGACCCTGTACATGGTCTTTCATCTCTTCGAGAGCTGCGTATGAGTCCTCCGGTTTCTCTATACGCACGATTTCCACCTTATCGAATTGATGCAGGCGGTTGAGTCCGCGCACATCTTTACCGTAGCTGCCGGCTTCGCGACGGAAACAGGCCGAATAGGCACAATTCTTTTTAGGCAGCTCGTTGGCCGAGAGTATAACATCCCGATAAATATTTGTTACGGGCACTTCCGCCGTAGGGATTAGGTAAAGATTGTCTTCGTTGACATAATACATCTGCCCCTCTTTGTCAGGAAGCTGTCCTGTGCCGTAGCCCGATGCTTCGTTGACCACGTAGGGAGGCTGAATTTCCAGATATCCGGCTTTACCGGCTTCATCAAGGAAAAACTGTATCAACGCGCGTTGCAGTCGTGCGCCTTTACCGATGTAAACCGGAAAACCTGCACCGGTGATTTTTACACCTAAATCGAAGTCTATCAGATTATATTTTTTTGCTAAATCCCAGTGGGGCAGTGCATCTTCCGATAAGTCGGGCATCTGGCCGCCTGTCTTTTCCACCACGTTATCCTCTGCGGTTTTACCTTCCGGCACCATGGCGCATGGTGTGTTGGGAATCGTCAGTAAGATATCGCGTATCGATTTCTCTGTCGCTGCAAGATTTTCAGCTATCTCTTTCTGCTCATCTTTGAGTTTGGCCACACTCTCTTTAGCTTCGTTGGCCTCATCTTTTTTACCCTCTTTCATCAGGGCGCCGATGCGGGTGGCATACTGTTTTAGCTCGGCAGCCGTATTGTCGTTGACAAGTTGGAGTTGACGACGTTTTTCATCTAACTCAAGTACTTTTTTTATCGGGTCTTCTGCTGCAAAACCTTTCACGGCAAGACGTCTGATTATCTCATCGGGGTTTTGTTTGATTTGCTGTAATGTAAGCATTTCCTATGTTGTTTTTGATTTATGTCTTTATTTGGTGAGCAATTCACGTACTTTGGCTGAGATAGCTTTGCCATCGGCACGTCCGGCCAATTTCTTCGATGCGACTCCCATCACTTTTCCCATCTCTTTTGGATCGCTCACACCCAATTCCGCAATAATCGCACTTAATTCGGCCGTGAGTTCTTCTTCGCTAAGCGGTTGGGGCAGATAGCTTTCGATTACGGCTGCTTCCGAAAGCTCTGTTTCGGCAAGCTCCGGTCGATTTTGCTCAGTATAGATTTGTGCCGTCTCGCGGCGCTGTTTAGCCATTTTGGCCAATATCTTCATGGCTTGTTCATCGCTTAATTCGCCTGTACTTCCTTTAGCCGTTTTAGCTTCTAAAAATTCTTTTTTTATGCCACGCAATGCTTCAAGACGCACTTTTTCCTTGGCAAGCATTGCCGATTTGATATCGGCACTTATTTGGTCAAAAAGATTCATAATCGTTAGCTTATATATTATATGGTGTATTCAACGCGCAAAGATAGCAAATATTCCACTAACCTAATCATATTCTTCTTCAAAAAACAATGTTATCCAATCTAAGGTGGGTTTTCCCCGCCGTGTCTGTTAAATTTCGTTAAATATATGTTTTATAACATAAAATGTATGTTGGTGAT
>CAZZFD010000001.1:0-180037 GCA_964653375.1 uncultured Bacteroides sp. | reverse complement strand
TTTTATATTTACGTCAGAAAATTTCATCAGAAAGCCGGAATAATGTAATTGATTAATAATTGTATCAGATATGGAGGTATCAACAATGCACACGCACATAATATCATATAACTCACCGCCCCCTCAAATGATATCGACAGAAAAGATATACCACGCCACATCACATAATAAAAATAAAGCGGCAGCAGGTAAAAGAATGCCACGTCCATCGGTATACAGTTAATAGCTATATTCAATGTCACCAGCAATCCGAGCGTATACATCAGAAAAATATGTACCTTCGATAAACTCGGCAGATTATCTGACATTGCCGGCAGAAATATAGAAAAAGCGTAGGCGGCTATATAGTAAGTGATAAGATATTTCAGGAAACACACCACGCTCTGTTCAAACACTACCGCAAACGACGCATCGACATGATATATCAGCCTCAGATACACGGTCAGGGCACACACGCATATCAACGGCATAAATCCCTTTCGGAACAAATCGCGTGCATGGTATCCGTCGTAGGAAATATCCTCCCACCCTTTGCGCGGGGAGAGTATCAGCTGAAGCATACCTTTTAGATAAAACAAAAATATCATCGACCGTAAGTTGCTGTAGGATTTATGCGGAAATAATTTACAGCAAAGTTAGTCAATTTGATTTATTTTTTTGTCAAAAACCTATTTATTATTCATTTTTACACTATTTTTGTAGACGTAAAAAATCAATCCCAATTTGTTTAACCAATGATACGTAAAATTCTTTCTATATCAGGCAAACAAGGTTTATTCAAGCTCATAAACCAAGGCAAAAATATGCTCATAGTCGAATCACTTCTCACCGGCAAACGCACTCCCGCTTATGCTCACGACAAAGTAGTTTCACTCGGTGACATCTCTATCTACACTACCGAGGGCGATGTGCCACTTGCCGAAGTATTTGAAAAGGTAAAAGCAAAACAAAATGGTCAACCGGTGGAAGTAAAGACTTTGGACGATGCCGATGTGCGGGCTCTTTTTGCTGAAATTCTCCCCGATTTTGATGACGAACGTGTGTACACCAACGATATCCGCAAACTTTTCAACTGGTATAATCAGCTTCTTGCAGTCGGCATAACTGAATTTGTAGAACCTGAAGCTGAAACTTCAGAAGAAACACCTGCCGCTGAATAATCACAGTTTAACACCACACTTTATATTAATCGAGCCACCTTCTTTCGATGGTGGCTCGATTAATATCATATAAAATCAGATTTCAAATATTCACTGCTCCTACAAGCGACTTGATATCATCAACACCGTGACGAGTACAATAATCTTCCAAATAATCGATTACTTCAATAGTTACAGCCGGATTAATAAAATTAGCCGTCCCGATTTCTATAGCTGAAGCTCCTGCAAGAATAAACTCCATTGCATCACGACCATTCATGATTCCACCGAGTCCTATCACCGGTATATTCACCGCCTTAGCCACCTGCCACACCATACGCACGGCTATCGGACGCACAGCAGCTCCCGAAAGGCCACCGGTGACAGTCGACAGATACGGTCTGCGACGCTCCACATCTATAGCCATAGCCATAACCGTGTTTATAAGAGAAACCGAGTCGGCACCTTCAGCCTCAACAGCACGAGCTATTTCAGCTATATCCGTTACATTTGGCGAGAGCTTGACTATCACCGTACCGTCAAATGCTTGTCGCACAGCGCGAGTGACTGAGGCTGCACCTTCAGAAGTAGTACCAAAAGCCATTCCACCCTGCTTGACGTTAGGACATGATATATTAACTTCAATGGCCTTTACAGCAGTGCGCTCCTTAAGCCGATGACACACTTCCACATAGTCATCAATCTTAGCACCGGACACGTTCACCACTATCTGCGAATCCACATCTTTGATTTGAGGATATATGTGGTCTATAAAATAATCCACACCTTTATTTTGAAGGCCTACAGCATTAATCATTCCCGACGGAGTCTCCACCATACGTGGATAAGGATTACCCTGGCGAGGTTCCAATGTGGTGCCTTTAACTATGAATCCCCCCAGTCGGTTAAGATCAATAAAATCACTAAACTCCGGACCATAGCCAAATGTTCCTGAGGCAGTCAGTACCGGATTTTTCAAACTCAGCCCACCTATATTAACATTTAGATTTACCATGTCAATTGATTAATATTAAATACCGGACCTTCCGTACATACACACACATTACCTTTATCCGTAGGTTCAACACAACATAGACACGCACCCAAACCACAAGCCATGACATTTTCAAGCGACACTTCACATTCAGCTCCCGTGGGTCTTACAACTGCAGCAACAGCTTTCATCATTGGCATCGGGCCACAGCAATATACGCGGTCAAACTCCTGCTGCATAACTTCATGAGTAGTCACTACACCATGATGTCCTGCAGAGCCATCATCGGTGCACAGACACACTTTTCCGAGCGACTTAAACTCTTCAACCATCAGTAAATCCTTGCCACTACGCGCTCCAAGCAAAAACATAGGACTAAAACCACGTTTTACCAATTCATTGCCAAGAGCATATAGCGGAGCCACTCCTACTCCTCCGCCAACAAGTAACAAACGTTTCTGAGCAGGCTCAGGCATGGAAAATCCGCGACCTAAAGGCATGATTATATTGACAGTGTCATTTTCCACAAGAGTCATCAGCGCAGCAGTTCCTTCACCGGCTCGCCGTATCAACAGCCAAAGCTGATTGCTCGCCCTATCCACAAAATTAATGGAAATTGGACGTCGCAGATAAGTGGTCTTGCTTCCGTCGACCTGCACTTGCACAAATTGTCCGGGGTCAGTATCAGGTAAAGCACAGCCATCGGCAGGAGTCAGCTTCATCAATGTATAGTTGCTCCCGACCGGGGTATTGCTCACCACTCTGAAAATAATAATACGTTTCATAAACTCAACTGTTATGTCAAAGACAAAGATAAATCATTTGCGGTGTTAAAACAAAAAAGTGAGCCTAAATCAATACTGAGGCTCACTTTTTTTATCATCAATATGTCTCACCGATTAAATCCAGCGCACATAAGCGAAATCCTGACGGTGGGGCAAATTCGGATTAACAGGATAGATACGGATAGCATAGCGGAATACACCGGTATCTTTGATTTTTTCCTTGATTGCATACGTAAGCACATCGCCATCTTCAGCCACTACCTTAAACGGTTTGACTTCATGGAGCTTCTCCTCTCCGTCAACAACCTTATAGGATACATATTCCACACCAAGACTCTTGCCAAGACCGTTGGTATCAACCTTGACTTCCGCACTCCACGTCTCTCCGGTATTGGAACGTACACCTCCTTCAAAAACAGTATCAATCACTTTCACGCCTTCCCAAGCCTCTACGACCTTGAGCTTCCAGTCTACAATCTCTTTTGCCAAAGCATTGTCATCGGCAGTCAATGCCTTGAAACGCTTTGCTTCAGGAGTATAGAAGCGAGCGATATAATCATCAATCATGCGCTTCATGGTGAAATGAGGTGCGATATGTCCGATTGAACCCTTGATATACTGAATCCATTCGGGAGAATATCCCTTGGAATTCTTAGCAAAATAGAGCGGGATTATCTCATTTTCGAGCATCGAATAGATAGTGGCGGCATCAAGTTTATCCTGCTGAGCCTGATCCGTATAGGTACGCTTATCTGTCAATGCCCAGCCTGCTTTCTCGTCGAAGCGATAGCCTTCGTACCACCAACCGTCGAGTACTGAGAAGTTGAGCACACCGTTCATCTCGGCTTTTTCGCCTGAAGTACCCGATGCCTCAAGCGGACGGGTGGGCGTATTCAACCAAATATCCACACCGGTAACCAGACGTTTGGCAACAACCATATTATAATCCTCAAGGAAGATTATCTTACCAAGGAACTGAGGCATACGCGAAATTTCCATAATGCGCTTAATCAATCCTTGACCGGCACCATCGGCAGGGTGAGCTTTACCGGAGAAAACAAACTGCACGGGGAACTGTTCATTATTAACAATCTTAGCCAGGCGGTCGAGATCGGTAAAGAGCAAATGGGCGCGTTTGTAAGTGGCAAATCGACGAGCAAAACCGATTATCAATGCATTGGGGTTGATTCTCTCAAGCACATTGATAACAGCAGTCGGGTCGCCTTGATTTGCAAGCCATTTCTGTTTGAAATCACGCTTAACGAAGTTGATAAACTTGTTTTTCATCGTTACGCGCATTTTCCAGATCTCTTCATCATCAATATCGAAGATTCCTTTCCAAGCCTCAGGATCGCTCTGATGCTCAAACACCTGTTCACCAAGTTTTTCACGATAGAAAGTTTTCCATTCCGAAGCGGCCCATGTAGGCATATGCACACCGTTGGTCACATAACCTACATGACTTTCTTCCCATGAATAACCTTTCCAGATACCTGAGAACATCTTCTTCGACACTTCACCATGAAGCCAGCTCACGCCATTTGCCTCCTGGCAGGTGTTGAGAGCAAATACACTCATCGAGAAACGCTCGTTGGTATCAGGATTTTCGCGACCTAAATTCATCAAATCCTGCCAGGATATACCAAGTTTGGCAGGGAATTCATGCATATATTTTCCGAAAAGGTCCTCATCAAAATAGTCATGACCGGCAGGAACTGGAGTATGCACTGTATATAGCGATGAACTGCGCACCAGCTCGAGAGCCTCCTCAAATTTAAGGCCCGACTGAACGTAATCAACCAGACGCTGAAGATTGAGCAAAGCAGCATGACCTTCGTTGCAATGATAGATAGTGTGGTTAATACCAAGTTTTTTCAACATCAGCACACCACCGATACCAAGCATATATTCCTGCTTGATACGATTTTCCCAATCACCACCATAAAGTTTGTGTGTGATAGGACGGTCATACTCGCTATTCATGTCAAAATCGGTATCCATGAGATACAATTTCATGCGACCCACATTGACACGCCATACATGAGAATAGATTATTCGTCCGGGGAAAGGAACTTCCAGTATCATCGGATGTCCGTCCTCATCAAGCACCTGCTCAATAGGAAGTTGATTGAAATTTTGCGGCTCATAATTAGCTATCTGCTGACCGTCGATGCTAAGATTCTGGGTAAAATATCCATAACGATAAAGGAAACCGACGGCAGTCATATCCACACAACTGTCAGAAGCCTCCTTGATATAGTCACCGGCAAGCACACCCAGACCGCCTGAATAAATCTTCAAGCAGTTGCACAGACCATACTCCATCGAGAAATATGATACCGATGGAATGTCAGTGCGCATCGGTTTAGCCATATATTCCTGAAACTTAGCATATACATCATTGATACGTGCTATCATTTTCTCATCATTCATCAATGATTCCATGCGCTCTGCAGAAATCAGTTGAAGCACCATCACCGGATTTTCACCTGTGGAGCGCCACAAATCAGGATTGATATCACGGAAGAGAGCTTTTGCTTCACTGTTCCACACCCACCACAAATTTTTTGACATGACTGCCAGTGGTTTCAGACTCTGAGGCAGATCTGCTATCACTGTTGCGTCATGCCAGACAGGCGTATTACTTTCGCTAACTTTTATTTTCATATCTAAATGTAATTAAATTGCTTGTTATTATATAATTATATAGTTAATATCGTTATCAACACCGGATTATTTCATATTCCTGAGCTTCTCATTTTCAAGTGCTATTGCAAAAGCCTTATCGTAATATCGCATAAATTCTTGCCATGAAGCATTCTTTGCAGTGCCACGAGCGGCATTTCTTATACGTTTCATAACGCTTTCGTCGGCATTTACGAGAAAATTAATATCACGGGCTATGCTATCTACCGCCTGACCATAATTGCTGTCAGTGCGCTCAACTACATTTACCCCACACGACTCAAAGTCATCAGTAAAATTACTCAATATCCATGCTCCGAAACCGGACAGAGAAGTAGTGACTGTGGGCACATGGAATGCCACACTCTCAAGCGGAGTATATCCCCACGGTTCATAATACGACGGAAATACCGTGGCATCAGCTCCTATCAAAAGGTCATAATATCCGAGATTAAATATGCCGTCGTTACCGTTGAGATAACATGGCACATAAATAACACAGACATTTTCGCTCGAACTATTGGTAAAATTGAGCTCACGCACACGTTTCAACACACTGTCGTAATCAGTATTATGAAGAGTATGAGTGATAGTGTTGAGCGGAAGGCCGGACTTTATATCCTCGCTCATGGCCCACTGCAAATCCGCACGGGCCCCCTCACACCATGCAGGCACCATGATAAATGCTAACACGCGACGCGGACAATTGAACTTGCGCAAATCATTCATTGCATCAAGAAACATATCCAGCCCCTTGTTGCGATACTCCGACCGTCCGGACGTGATTACCACAAATGTGTCATCGGCATAATCACTACCCGTAAGATGATTTGCTACGCCCAACATGCGCTGGCGCGCCGAAACACGAGCCTCACCAAAACGACGCTGGGAAGGAACGAAATTATCTTCAAAACCATTAGGGGTCACCACGTCGGGTGTACGCTCAAGCAATTGAGTACATTCACGGGCCGTGATATCACTCACTGTAGTAAAACAATCGGCCTGATGGGCGGCAGCCTTCTCAAGCGAATGTTTCGACTGCATATTAAGTTCTCCTGCCATCTGGTCACCATTATAACCGGCCATGTAGTCATACAGCGGTTTACCATTTCCGCAAATACTCCGGCCAATGCTTGTGGCGTGTGTGGTAAAAATTGTAGCCACCTCGGGCATAAACAATTTAGTATATAGCAATCCCATTCCCGTGGTCCACTCGTCAAAATGCGCTATCACACGCTTGGCTGAGCCATTGAAATGATGGTAAATGCTTTCAATCACTTTGCCGGCCGCGAGCGAAAAAGCACACGCTTCATCGTAATCTCCGTAAGCATGAAGAGAATCTACGCCGAATTTGTCCCACATAAGGCCATAGAACTCATCTTTGAGAGCATACATGGAGTCAAATTTCACCAGCACGGCAATAGGTTTTCCGGGAATATCCCAACGACCTATCCTCACCGTGATGCCTGAAGGCAATTTACAATTTTTACGCCAAGATGCAAGTACTTTGGCATCTTCTAAAAAATATGGCGACGGTGATGTCTCTGTCCAAACATCCGGACCTATAAACACCACTTTGTTTTTATACCGTGTTTGTAGCGTTTTTGCTTTAGTCGAAAGCACTGTGTAGATTCCGCCGACTTTGTTACACACTTCCCACGAAGTCTCAAACAACAAGTCTACATCTACAAAATCATTATCCATACAGTTATTTCTGCGAAAATTTTTGCAAAGATAGAATTTTTTCCCCTAATATCCTAACATAGTACACATCTTATAATAGTTATTGACTAATATTTACTTCACCGACAAAAAAACATCTGCCGTATAACAGTTATTTGTATCAACAAATATAACCGGTATCAAGTATGCATTTTCAAACTATAATCCGTAAATTTGCACACTGACAATTATAATCAAACCAATCATGACAGAATTTTTATCGCAATACCATATTGCCGGACCGGTTATAGGATTAGCTACATTCATCATCATCGGACTATTTCACCCGCTTGTAATTTGGGGCGAATATTATTGGGGACTCAGGTGCCGATGGATATTTCTTGCCGCCGGCATCATCACACTGACGCTATGCTTTATCGTAAGCGACTTCTTTTTGTCAGCATTACTCGGTGTCACGGCATTTTCTTGCTTCTGGAGCATAAAAGAAATAAGCGACCAACGCAAACGCGTACTTCGCGGTTGGTTTCCTCGAAATCCACGACGGGATTACGGAGATAACGCCTGAACACTACGTTTCAACCCCGTCCGGCCCCGTATCCGTAATTTAAATATTGTCTAAATAAAATTTGTCCATTAAATAAATAATACGGATATTTGCGTAACATTTTACGTGAATTGCGATGAGATTAAATGAACTTCAAACCGGGCAAAAAGCTATAATTGTAAAAATTCTTGGCCACGGAGCATTCCGCAAGCGCCTGATAGAAATGGGGTTTGTAAAAGGTCATACGGTGGAAGTTCTTCTTCATGCTCCGCTACGTGACCCTATCAAATATCGCGTTATGGATTACGAAGTGTCCCTGCGGCGCTCCGAAGCACATCTGATAGAAGTAATTCCCATAGAATTATCCGATGCTTCACAGCCACAGACAGCTCAGGAATCCGGCATCAAAACCGCTGCAGAGCAAATAATGCACTCGGAGGTTTTCGATACCCACCGCCGTGTAATCAATGTGGCTCTGATCGGCAATCCCAACTGCGGAAAGACGTCGCTGTTCAATATCGCCTCAGGAGCTCACGAACATGTGGGAAATTACAGTGGTGTGACCGTCGATGCCAAAGCCGGCACCTTCACCCATGGCGGCTATACTTTCAATATCGTGGACTTGCCCGGCACATATTCGCTCGACACTTATTCACCCGAAGAACTGTACGTACGTCGCTATCTTCGCGATGCCACTCCCGATGTGATAGTCAATGTGGTAGTGGCCTCCAACCTCGAACGCAATCTATATCTTACCACGCAACTGATAGATATGGACCGCAAGATGGTAATCGCTCTAAATATGTATGATGAATTAGAGAAATCTGGCGACAAGATAGACTATCAAACTCTCGGTGAAATGATAGGTGTACCCATCGTGCCTACGGTTTCACGCAACGGACAAGGGATAGACAAATTGTTTGACACCATAATATCAGTTTATGAAGATAACAATAAAGCCGTGCGCCACGTGCATGTGCACTTAGGACGCGATATTGAAGCGGGTGTCACCGCTATTAAAGATTTAATCAAAAACGATAAAAGCATAGGCGCTCACTTCTCACCCCGCTATCTGGCCATCAAATTGCTTGAACATGATTCAGAGGTGGAATCACAGATAGCGGCAAGCACCGACGGGAAAAACATAATTGCTTTACGCGATGACTATGTACGCCGCATTGAGCAAAACCGCGGTGATGATATAGCCTCGGCTATCGGCGCCGAAAAATATGGTTTCATAGCAGGAGCTTTGGCTGAAACCCTTAATAAAAATTCACGTGAAACTCCGTCAAGCACCTATATAATAGATACACTGGTCACCAGTAAGCTGTTTGGATTTCCTATCTTTATAGCTGTAATGTTTTTTACATTCTGGGCCACATTTGAAATAGGTGCAATGCCGATGCAATGGATAGAATCGTCAGTATCATTCCTGAGTGATTTCATCAGCGGTATAATGCCTGACGGAATGTTGAAAGATCTGATAGTAGATGGCATATTAGGTGGTGTGGGTGGAGTTATCGTATTCTTGCCCAATATCCTGATATTGTATTTCTGTATATCATTTATGGAAGATTCGGGCTACATGGCTCGGGCAGCTTTTATAATGGACAAACTGATGCACCGCATAGGACTGCACGGCAAATCTTTTATTCCGCTTGTCATGGGTTTCGGGTGCAATGTACCTGCCATCATGTCGAGCAGGAGCATTGAGAGCCAAAGCAGCCGCATAATAACCATCCTCATCAATCCGTTTATGTCATGCTCGGCCCGATTGCCCATCTATGTACTTCTAATCGGCACTTTTTTCAGCACGCACGCGGCTTTGGTATTTCTGTGTCTGTATTCACTTGGCGTAATAATTGCGATGTTCACAGCCAAGATGCTGCGTAAATTTTATTTCAAGACTGACGAGACCCCATTCGTAATGGAACTCCCTCCTTACCGTGTGCCCACATTAAAAGCGTCGCTACGCCACATGTGGGGTAAAGGTGAGCAATATCTGAAAAAGATGGGAGGAGTAATTCTTGTGGCAAGTATCATAGTATGGGCACTCAACTATTTTCCACGTCATGACAATACGTCAATCTCATCATCTCAAACCCTGACTCATAACGAGTCGAAAATAAATCCTGACACCGATTCTTATCTGGAAATGATGGGCAAAGCTGTCAATCCGGTGATGGAACCGCTTGGATTCAACTGGAGAGCTACGGTGGCCGCTCTTGCCGGCGTTCCGGCCAAAGAAATCGTGGTGAGCACCTTAGGTGTCCTATATACCGGTCAGGAGGAGATTGACAACAAATCGCTCGGCGAACGATTGACATCCCCTTCTCCGACTACAGGTCTACCTGATTTCACCATGGCTACAGCCCTTAGCTTTATGGTCTTCATCTTATTGTATTGTCCATGCATAGCTACCATCATAGCGATAGTAAAAGAAACCCGCAACTGGCGTTACGGAGCATTCTCAATACTATATAATACCGCGGTAGCTTGGATTATGGCCTTTGTGGTTTATCGGACAGCTCTGATATTTACAGCTCCACCACTGTAATGCCTGCTCCCCCAAACTGCACATGTTCATCGTGATATGATTTGACATCAGCCACTGTCGACAGATAACTGCGTATGCTCTGCCGAAGCGCTCCGGTGCCTGTACCATGAAGTATACGCACCCGGTTAACAGCACACTGCACAGCATCGTCAATAAAATAAGTCACTGCCTGTATAGCCTCGTCGACACGCATACCGCGCACGTCAATTTCCTGTTTGAAATTGAGCTGACGCTGACGCATATCATTAGAGGTAGTCTCGCTGATAAATGATGCATTCTTTGAAACTCCCGTCTCTACTTTCGCCATGGTATGACGCAAACGCGACAGAGCCACTACAGTCTTTATCATACCGAACGTCACCGTGGCGTTTTTACCATTAACTTCCACCACCCGTCCGGCCATTCCTTCACCATCGAGCTTTACCACATCACCCGGTCTGATCTCCTCAACCTCCCGGGTTGCCATCTTGTCCTCCACAGGTTTACGTTTTTTAGGTGCACGCCTAAGCAGGTCGGGCGCAGCTTCGGATTTAGACTTCATCATATCGCGTTTCCGCTCCGCCAATTTCCGCCGTGCCTCCTTTGTCCGCTCCTTATCGGCCTGTGCTTCCCGAATATCCCTTATGGTACGCTCTACAGCCGCATTTGATTCATCGATTATGCGTTTTGCCTGCAGTTGGGCGTCAGCCAAAATCTCCTTTCGCTTACTGCGCAACTCCTCGGCATCACGCTCATAATTTTGCAAAGTTGACTCCAGCTTTTTTTCCTTTTGCTTGATATTGGCGCGCTTCTCAGCCCAATACTTGCGGTCACGAGCTATATCAAGCAAATATTTGTCCATATTGATGTAATCCTGACCTACAATTTGCTCCGCCTCATCGATGATTGATGACGGGAAACCTATTTTGCGTGCTATCTCCACAGCAAACGAGCTACCTGCATTACCGATGCTCAACTTGAACAATGGCTGCATCAGGTTACGGTCATAAAGCATCGACCCATTGACAAGTCCTTCCGTCTCCTCAGCATAATGTTTTAGATTCTGATAATGAGTAGTTATCACTCCCCACATTTTTTTATCGTTGAGCTGATGCAAAATAGCCTGGGCAAGAGCACCGCCAATCTGCGGTTCGGTACCCGTGCCGAATTCATCTATAAGCATTAGCGAGACCGCTGACCCTCGCTGTAAAAACAAGCGCATATTTTTGAGATGCGAACTGTAAGTACTCAAGTCATCTTCGAGTGACTGATCATCGCCTATATCCACAAATATATCCCGAAACATTCCCATACGGGAATTTTCATATACCGGAGGAAGCAAGCCACACTGCATCATATACTGCACCACACCCACAGTCTTAAGACATACAGACTTACCTCCGGCATTAGGTCCGGAAATCACTAATATCCTGCGTTGTTTTGAGAGCTCGATATCAAGCGGCACCACCTCTTTACCCTGACGCTGCAGAGTAAGGAGTAAAACAGGGTGACGGGCATGAAACCACTGCAACTCCGTCTTTTTTGAAATAGAAGGCAAAGTTCCCCCCACCAACTGAGCATACCGTGCCTTGGCGTTGATAAAATCCACTTCACCCACTTTATCGGAACTTGCCAAAATATGTTCTGCATGGGGCCGCAATTCATCGGCCAGGAGCGAAAGAATCCTGATGATTTCACGCCGCTCCTCCATCTCGAGTTCACGAATCTGATTATTGACCTCCACCACCTCGGCCGGTTCAATAAATACAGTCTTACCGGAAGCAGACTCATCATGAATTATACCCTTAATTCTGCGCTTATTCATAGGAGCCACCGGCACAACCAGGCGACCATCGCGCACTGTGGCCACCACATCGGCATCAAACACTCCCTCACGCACAGCAGCAGAAATTACTCTGCGCATAACCGAATTGACGCGTCCAGACAAAGATGACAACTTGCCTCGTATCTCAGCCAGCTGGAGTGAGGCGTTATCTTTCACATTGCCATAAACATCTATCACCCGATCAATAGAACGAATCAAAGGAGCAAAAGTGGTCATATCACCAATCACACTCCACAATCGGTGATAGGCTATTACCTCTCCATCTTTGTCAAGACAACGCTGCACAAAAAAATCATAAATTTCGCTTATACCTCGCAACGATTTACGCACCGTCATCATTTCGGCAGCATTCAGATATGTACCCTGCACACTGATTTGACTAAGCAATGCACTGATATCGTAAACATTGTGAAGCGGCACCACCAGCCCTTCATTTATCAACGCCACCATCTGAGCTACAGCCTCAAGACGCTCACACACGTAAGCATAATCCGTAGAGAAAGCCATAGAGCGACACTTATCCACGGCCATAGATGATACACACTGCGCACCCACCGCTTCGCGTATCAGGTCAAAACCTACCTTGTTTTCAAAATTAGCCGGATAAATCATCTTTAATCATAACGCCACCCATTGTTGTAACGCAATGCAAAGTTAGCAAATCATTTTTGCATTCTCGATGTCTTTCCCCACTAATGGAATAATATTTATTTGTGTCAGAACAAAATTTAACACCCCAATGTTATAGAATTAAAATAACTAACTAACAAAATTCAACTATTATGAAAACTTCAAGTATTAATTTCTGGGGAAAGAGCAAATATTGGTGGCTTATACTCGCTGTAGGCATTCTTATGATACTGTGTGGCTTTGCTTACTGGATTTGGCCTGTAGCAGGTTTTGCCATTGCTTCACAGATTTTCGGCTGGATGCTCGTCCTTGCCGGTGTGGTTCAGCTTTGTGCATCAGCAAGTGAAAACCGTCCGCGTGGCTGGGGCTGGTGGCTCGTAGGCGGCATTGTCGATATATTTATCGGATTCATGCTCGTGCGCAGTGTTATACTTTCTGAAATGGTATTCCCTTATTTCCTTGCTATAGTCTTTATGTTCTGGGGGGTCAGCTATATCTTCAGCGGAGTCGCACAGCGTGGCAATCGCTATTGGTGGCTATCACTCATCAATGGAGTCCTGCTTATAATCTTAGGCTATTTCTTCCTTGAAGCCGGCTGGATTCAGAATATGGAGATGACCAGCTTCCTCGCTTCGATTGCATTTATCTACTGGGGTATGACAGTGGCTATGCTCAGCTATGATATGCGTCCCCGCGAAATCGAAGATGAAACGGAAGAAGAAAACTAATTTCTCCGACTCTTTAGCATAACGATAAAAAACTATAAAACCGATGTATCAAACTATAAAACCGATGCATCGGTTTTATAGTTAATTAGAGTTAATCGGGTTGGGTGAGAGTCAGAATGTTAAAGTAAATAGATATATTTGTATTATAAAAGCGTAATAGTATTACGCCGGACACTAAACTTTTTGTTACCTAACAAGTCTAACAAAATAAACAGTGAGATAAAGCTGCTTGCGAGAAAACAAATTAATTATTAACTGAGTAATCTCTATTTACGACATGAAAACATTAAGATTCATACCCTTTTTGACTGCTTTGGTTTTAGGCAGTACGGGTTTTGTATCCGCTCAGGATTACGAAGATGATGACATTTACTACAATCCCGATAAAAAAACAAAAACTACTACTGTAAAACCGTCGGCCACTGCCAACGGTACTCCTGCAGTTTATCCCTCACAAAATTACACGGAAGACTATCCTGCAGCCGACACATACTCCCCCTCAACCGGCCGAAGCCGGCAGATAGACGTGGATTCTTACAATCGACGCGGAATGTTTGCTACTGAAGGAGAGACTAATACAAAGTCGGCCTCGACTGCTGAATCACGTGAATCGTTTGCTAACACACGCAGCATAGAACGATTCTACAACCCCGATATCATCATAAGCTCCAACGATAATGAATTGGCTGAACTATACTATTCCGAGCCCACTACTACTAATCTGACTATCAATGTGGTTAATCCCGGATACTGGGGCTATCCCTACAGTGGATATTCTACTTACTGGAATATATGGAACTATCCCCGCAGCTCATGGTATTACAACAATTGGTATTATAACAATTGGGCATGGAATTATGGCTGGAATTGGGGTCCTTCATGGTCATGGGGTTATGGTCCCGGCTGGAGCTGGGGTTGGAATTACGGACCCTCATGGAGCTGGTATCCCGGATATCATCACCACTATTATCCTTCATGGGCTCATCGCCCCGTATGGAACAATCGTCCTTCAGGCAATATTCGTCCCGGCTACCGTCCGTCAGGTAACAACATTACCACCGGTACCCGTCCGTCAAACAATGTTCGTCCAGGTTATCGCGGCGGTTCTACTGCTACTACATCTCGCCCTACAGGTACAAGTACAGGCTCATCCAGCGGCTACCGCTCAGGTTATCGCAGCAGCGGTTCTACCTCCAACACAGGCACCTCTAATTCCGGTTCAACCTCCGGTTACCGCTCAGGCTATCGTTCGTCAGGCTCATCATCAAGCGGCACTTACAATAATTCGTCAAGCTATCGTTCAGGCAGCAGCTCGAGCAGTTCAAATTCAGGCTCATCTTATCGCAGCTCCGGATCCTCCTACAGAAGTGGCTCGAGCTCAGGCTCAAGCAGCTATCGCAGCAGCGGAAGCAGCAGTTCTCGTTCATCAGGTGGCTCTCACAGCAGCGGTGGAGGTGGCGGACGCGGACGTCATTAATCACTCCTTCTCCTCTCAACCTCATCTATTCAAAAATTTGATAATTAACCGATTTGTATGAACAAGCGTATTATATCTCTAATCGTAGCTTCGATGCCTCTAATGGCTTTTGCACAGACTGCCGTTGAAGCAGCATCGCTTTCACAATCCGACTTCCGTGGCACAGCCCGATTTATGTCAATGGCCGGAGCATTTACTGCTCTTGGTGGCGACCTCTCCACCCTTACCCAAAATCCGGGCGGCATAGGTCTGTTCCGTAAAAGTGAAATAGGGCTTACACTTGACATAGACATCAAGTCCACTCAAGCCACTACACCATATATGCAGTCGTCGCTCAATCAGACTAACGCCTACTTCAACAATGTATCATATGTAGGATCAGCCATTTTCGGTAACAATCGCGACTACTCTTTCAACTGGGGTTTCAGCTACGGCCGTAAAGCATCTTTTGACCGTAAATTCAAAGGTCAATCAGCTATGAAGGGCTCGCTTTCGGAATACATAGCCGGTTATTCTACCGATGAAGGTTATCTATCCGATGATCTTTCAGGCACGGATAACAATTATTTTTACGGTTCATGTCCGTGGCTTGCCATGCTTGCATACAATGGCTACGTAATAAATAGCGAAAGCGGTTACAACAATCGTTATTTCGGCCTGTATGAAGAGGGCGTCACAAAAGGCATATCATCGTTTAACGTAGTCGAACAAGGCTATATCGATGAATACTCCATAAACTTTGGTGGCAATGTCACCAACCTGCTATACTGGGGTCTGGGCATAGGCATCACAGATATCGACTTCCGCAACAACACTTATTATACCGAAGATATGACAGATGCCTGCAATCCTGTCAGTGACGGAGCTAACATCGTGGCGGGCAATCCGGGTGGTGACGGCGGTTTCGGCCTCGACAGCTATACCCACATCACCGGCAACGGCGTGAATGTAAAATTCGGTGTAATTCTTCGTCCAATCAACGAATTACGCATCGGTTTAGCTGTACACACGCCCACCTTCTACAAACTGGAAAAAGCCTCCGGCGCTAAGATTGATTACGGCTATCCCGGAGGTTCGGTTCGTCCCGGCGAAACCAAAACTCCCGATGATTACCGCAAATGGAAATTCAACTCTCCATGGCGTTTGATGCTCGGTGTGGCAGGCGTAATTGGCAATAATGCCATCATCAGCGCCGACTATGAATATCGCGCTTACAACAGTATGAGCATAAGCTCCTTTGATGACTACACCTACAGCTACGAAGATTATACTTATGGCAATCAGGACATCAAAGATTACTTCACATCATCAAATATCATTCGCATAGGTGGCGAGTATCGTGTGACTCCCAAGTTCAGTGTCCGTGCAGGTTATTCCTACGAGACTTCTCCTACGAAAGCCATAATGAGCAACATTGAGACGTCGCCTATGGTCTATACCTCCAATCCCGCTGATACAGGAACCACTCCATCATACACCTTTAATAAAGACACACAGATGGTTACCTTTGGTGTAGGATACCGCTTCGGAGCATTCTCTATCGATGCGGCTTATGTATACCGCAATCGCAAAAGCGACTTCATGGCGTTTACTCCCAATGAATACACCACACCGTATTCCGCTCAGATTTCCGATACCGACAATAATATCGTACTGAGTATGGGATTCAAATTCTAATGTGAAATTACCACAACACGAGACTTATTGGAAGTGCGGTGCTTGTAAAAGCATCGCACTCTACTTTTTATTTGCTTATTGATATTCTTTGAAGTAACTTTGTGAATTATTCACCGACACTGACCTACATATGCCTCAGATATCCGAGCGTGGCAAAATAATGCCTGCGTCACCTATTAGAAAATTAGTTCCGCTTGCCAATGATGCAGAAGCTCGTGGCATAAAAGTTATCCGCCTGAACATAGGCCAGCCCGACCTTCCTACCCCGGCAGAAGGACTCGAAGCGCTGAAGCATATCGACCGCAAAGTACTCGAATACAGCCCTTCGGAAGGGTTATTGTCACTGCGCCGCAGACTTGTGGATTACTACCATCGGTTCAATATAGATGTGGACGTCGATGACATAATCATCACTACAGGAGGCTCAGAAGCAGTGCTGTTTGCATTTATGTCGTGTCTTGATCCGGGAGATGAAATCATAGTACCTGAACCGGCGTATGCCAACTATATGGCTTTCGCAATTTCTGCCGGAGCTAAAATCGTGACAGTGCCGTCAAGCATCGATGAGGGTTTTGCATTACCTCCTGTAGAGGATTTTGAAAAATTGATTACTCCGCGCACCAAAGGCATACTTATATGCAACCCTAACAACCCTACGGGATATCTCTATACGCGTAAAGAGATGGACCGCCTGCGTGATATTGTCAAGAAATATGACCTTTTTCTATTTTCCGATGAAGTCTATCGTGAATATTGCTATACCGGAGCTCCGTATATCTCGGCATTTCATCTGCCGGGTATCGAAGAGCAAGTGGTACTCATCGACTCGGTATCGAAGCGATACAGCGAATGCGGCATACGCATAGGTGCCCTGATTACCAAGCATAAGGAATTAAAGAAAAATGTGATGAAGTTCTGTCAGGCACGTCTAAGTCCCCCGCTGTTAGGTCAGATAGTGGCCGAAGCATCTATTGATGCCACTGAAGATTACATGCTTATGACCTACAATGAATATGTAGAACGACGGAAATTTCTCATCGACGGAATCAACAAAATTCCAGGCTGCTATACCCCTATACCCATGGGTGCATTTTATACTGTGGTAAGTCTGCCTGTAGATGATGCCGACAAATTCTGCGAATGGTGCCTCAAAGAGTTCAGTTTCGAGGGAGCGACAGTGTTTATGGCTCCTGCATCGGGATTCTACACCACTCCCGGATTAGGCCGCAACGAGGTGCGTATGGCATACGTCATCAACAAACAGGAACTTGCACAAGCTCTCAAAGTATTGGCGGCCGCACTGCACGCTTACCCGGGTCGAACACTATAAAACGCACACCCTTCTCGCATGGCTATGAATGTAGCATTGTTTCTATCTAAAAGATTAAGTCTACAACAAAACGACCGAAGCACCTCACCGGGCGTTGTCATTGCCGTGACAGGAATTGCTTTGTCGCTCATCATTATGATGATATCCATAGCTGTGGTCACCGGATTCAAGAAAGAAATCACTGATAAGTTACTCGGGTTCAACGCTCCCATATCGCTCTATGCCGTGGACTATAGCTCAGCCGATGAGCCCGCAAACAAAGATATTGAACTAAACGAATCCTTGCGTAGCCAAATCCAAAGAGTTTTACCTCAGGCTAAACCGCATATCTCCATCATGATGCCTGCTATATTCAAGACTGACAGTGCATTTCAAGGTGTAATGCTGCGCGGACTCAGCGATGCTGAACGTTGGCATTTCGCCGAAAACAATCTTGAGGAAGGCTCCTTGCCCGGCAGCACTGATCCTGATGGCATAGTGATATCACGTATCATGGCCTCAACCCTTAATCTCAATCCCGGTGACAGGATACTCACTCATTTCCTGACAGGCGATCGCATGAAAACGAGAAAATATACTGTCACAGGTATCTACAACAGTAATTTCATAGACTACGACCGTTCGATAGCGTTTATAGACATCCGACCATTGCAACAGTTGCTACGGATTGACTCGCTATCAGGCTCGATCATAGAAATCGACGGCATAGACCTCAAAGAAGTACCTCAATCAGCCGGCGACCTATACAACTCTCTGATGACCATGGCTGTCGAGCAGCAATCCTCTATATTTTATCAAGTCGACACCATCTACCACAATGCCTCGACTTTTTTCGGCTGGCTCGACTTGCTCGACACCAATGTGTGGGTAATACTCATTCTGATGCTGTGCGTGTCATCGTTCACACTCATCTCAAGTCTGTTCATAGTCATGCTTCAGCGTGTCAACACCATAGGTCTGCTTAAAGCACTCGGTGCTTCCAACCTGCTGATTCGAAATACCTTTATATTCCTGGCTATGAAAATAGTAATAAAGGGTCTGATCATAGGCAACACCATTGGCATATCTTTCCTGCTGATTCAACATTATTTCCAACTCATACCCCTTGACCCCGACACATATTATCTCAATTATGTGCCCGTAAGCATCAACTGGCTGACAATAATCTTACTTAACCTGGGAGTGATTATAATCTCATGGCTCGTATTGATTTTGCCATCATATTTCATTAGCCATATCTCTCCGGCCAAAGCTATCAGATACGAATAATCAGTAACCTTTTTGGCATAATATTTGTTGGAATTATATCAGGTAGCACATTTTATGCTATTTTTTTCTTAATTTTGTAAACTAATTATTTTTCAATTTATACATGACACAACCCTCCACGGTTACTTCTGATGATATGCTTCGTCTGGTCACTGAAGGTATTCAGGAACGCAAAGGCAAGCACATTACTCATATAGACTTATCACGCAACGAATCATCGGCAGCGTCCAATTTTATAATCTGCGAAGGCTCAAGTCCTATTCAGGTAAGTGCTATTGCCGATAGTATACGCGAATACCTGCTTGAGCATGCAGGAATAAAGCCATATAACTATGATGGCTACACCAATGCCCAATGGATAGTGATAGACTATGGCAACACTTTAGTGCACGTATTTCTGCCTTCGGAACGCTCTCGCTACAACCTCGAGGAACTATGGAGCGACGCATCAATAACCGAAATTCCCGACCTCGACTGATATTTTTCAAAACTTATCCCTATACTTAAGTCACATCTGCGAAAACTTAATATAATATGCCAATTCCACAAAAACCGAAACGCCCCGTCATACGATTCAGCATGTACTGGATGTATGCCATAATTTTGATATTCCTTCTCGGCATTCTATACCTCGATGACAATTCCATATCAAAAGAACTTGATGGTCAATATGATATGGAACGACTTGTCAAAACCGGCGGTGTAGAAAAAATAACCATATTTCCCAATAAAGGGATAGCTCAAGCTCAACTGTCGGATTCTCTTGCCCGTGAAGAATTCAAAGGCCAATACTCTGACAGCCATTCGGGTAAAGCATATGTGTGGACTTCCATTTCTTCGAGCGATGACTTGACACACCGCATCGATGACTGGAAAAAAGAAGGCTATTTCAATGGTAATGTCAAATATGAGCGCTCATCGGATTTCAGCAGCTATCTATGGTCTTTCGGACCGATACTGCTGCTCATCGTTTTCTGGATATGGATGATGCGACGTATGTCGGGACGCGACAATTCGGGCGGAGGTGTGTTCAATGTAGGTAAATCCAAAGCTAAAATATTCGATAAGGACGGTGATATTCAAGTCACATTCAAAGATGTGGCCGGACTATCAGAGGCTAAAACCGAAATAGAAGAGATAGTAGAATTTCTCAAGAATCCGAAAAAATACACTGACCTCGGAGGTAAAATTCCTAAGGGTGCACTACTCGTTGGCCCTCCCGGCACCGGTAAAACCCTGCTTGCCAAGGCGGTGGCCGGCGAGGCAAATGTGCCGTTTTTCTCTATGTCGGGTAGCGACTTCGTGGAAATGTTTGTCGGCGTAGGTGCCTCGCGTGTGCGCGACCTGTTCCGTCAAGCCAAAGAAAAATCACCCTGCATAGTATTTATAGATGAGATTGATGCCGTGGGCCGTGCCCGTGGACGCAATCCGAATATGGGTGCCAACGACGAGCGCGAAAATACGCTCAACCAACTTCTTACCGAAATGGACGGCTTCGGTTCAAACAGCGGTGTTATTATTCTTGCTGCAACCAACCGTGCTGATATTCTCGACAAAGCTCTACTTCGTGCCGGACGTTTCGACCGTCAGATCTATGTGGATTTGCCCGACCTTAACGACCGCGTGGCAATATTCAAAGTGCATCTGAAGAATATCAAAACAGAATCTTCACTTGACATTGACCTGCTTGCACGTCAGACTCCCGGATTCTCAGGCGCGGATATAGCCAACGTGTGCAACGAAGCCGCTCTGATAGCAGCCCGTCATAACAGCAATGTGGTAAGCCGTCAGGATTTTATAGATGCGGTAGACCGTATAATCGGCGGTCTGGAAAAGCGCTCGAAAATCACTACTAATGAAGAAAAGCGCTCCATAGCCGTACACGAAGCCGGCCATGCCACCGTGTCATGGCATCTGCGCTATGCCAACCCCCTGATAAAAGTCACCATTGTACCTCGTGGCAAAGCACTCGGTGCCGCCTGGTATCTGCCTGAAGAAAGACAGATTACGCCTACTCAGGCTCTGCTTGATGAAATTTGTGCCACACTTGGCGGTCGCGCTGCTGAAGAATTGTTTTTGGGTCATATCTCTACAGGAGCAGCCAATGATCTGGAACGTGTCACCAAACAAGCATACGCCATGGTGGTCTACTACGGTATGAGTGATAAGCTCCCTAACCTTAGCTATTACGATTCTACCGGTCAGGACTACGGTTTCTCCAAACCATACAGCGATGACCGCGCACGCATGATTGATGAAGAGGTATCCCGCATTATCTCCGAACAGTATGAACGTGCCAAGGAAATTCTGCGTAAATATGCTGAAGGTCATGGCAAACTGGCCGATGTGTTGATTACACGTGAGGTAATCTTCACCGAAGATGTAGAAAAGATTTTTGGCAAACGTCAGTGGGCTTCGCGTACCGATGAGATTCTTGCACTCAATGCCCCGGAAGACGCCACATTTGAGGAAATAGCGACAAAAGACCCGGCCGATGATAAATCAGGCTCCGATGCCGCACCTGCCGATGAGAACCCGTCGCTCACTCCACCACCCGTTCCCGATGAGCCACCGATGAATTAAAACTGAATTAATCAATGTTGACTTCAGCTTCCGACATTTCGTCGTAAGCCCTCCATTCGGCATCATTTTCGCAATATAATTCAAGGGGCAGTAACGGCATATCGCTCAATACTTCGTTGAGTTTTCGACCGAAAATGGTTGTACTCAGTGTATAAAACACCCAGTTTCGCTCATTGTCGCCGGTAAACACTCCGGTAAGCACTGCCACAGGATCGCGGTCGAACTCCTTGCACAGACGCTCCTGTACCTCCTCCATGGTTTCGGATGTGACCTTATCGGGCATTCCGGTAGAATCACCTTCATAAATCCAAGTGACTTCCACCCGAAACTTAAATCGCGGATTTTCACGATATTTTGCCACATCTTTTCGTCCGGTAACCATTATGAGCCTACCGGATTCAGATTCGGCGGGAGCAGTCCACCACTCTTGATCTTTTGCCATAAACTGATCGTTTTTTCGGTTTTTGTTTATGTCGCAAAGTTATAAACAAAATTTACGATGCCGATAAAATTATCGAAAACTTTTGGACACAAAATTTGCGAAATAAATTTCAGCATATTACCTTTGTGAATATACTGAACTCAATTATTATTACATTATTACTCAAATGGAAATTAAAGGCAAAGTTATATTGGCACTTCCCGAAGTATCAGGCGTTTCTTCTAAAGGCAATAGTTGGAAAAAACGTGAATATGTACTTGAGACACTCGATAATTTTCCCAAGAAAGTTCATTTCGACCTCTTCGGTGACCGTGCAGATCAATATCCCTTATCTGTTGGTGAAACCATCACTCTGAGTTTCGATATCGAAAGCCGCGAATACAATGGACGTTGGTTTACAAGCATTCGTGGCTGGAAAGTTGATAAAGAAGGTGAAGCTGCAGCAAACCAATCTATGGCTACAGGCAGTGTGCCACCCCCACCTGTTCCCGATTTCACCTCAGGCGACAGCACTGAGGATCTTCCTTTCTAACCTCAACATCTCTTAATTTCATATCTCATATCTCTTAAAGGAACTCATCGCCGTGGTGCGCCGGAGTTCCTTTGCCTTTTGAAAACAAACATTAACCATATCTAAATAACCATGTTATCGCGTATAATCTCTCTTCTCACACTTACTCTGACCATGATTACAGCTACTGCTCAGCAACTCTACACGCCATCAGAGGAAATACGTAAGGCACAAGCTGAATTTGCCGGTAACCGTTTCGGCATTTTTATCCATTGGGGCATATACAGTATGTTTGCCCAAGGAGAATGGTATCTCAACTATGGTCCCGATGCCAAAGAATACGCCAAAGCAGCCCGAGGATTCTATCCTGCTGATTTCGATGCTGAAAAATGGGTTGACGTCATCAAAGAGTCCGGCGCCCGGTATGTCACGTTCACATCTCGGCATCACGATAGCTTTTCTATGTGGCATACAGATGCTTCACCATATAATATAGTAGATGCCACACCTTTTAAGCGCGATGTAATAAAAGAACTTGCCGATGCCTGCCATAAAAAGGATCTTAACCTGCATCTCTACTATTCGCATCTCGACTGGACGCGCGAAGACTATCCGATGGGACGCACCGGCAAAACCACCGGACGTGATTCCACTAAAGCCGATTGGGACTCTTACTTCAAATTCATGAATACTCAGCTTACCGAACTACTCACACGATATGGTAGAATCAATGCTATTTGGTTTGACGGCTGGTGGGACCACGACAGTGATTCTGTGCCATTCGACTGGCATCTGAGCGAACAATATAACCTTATTCATTCTCTGCAACCCGGCTGCCTTATCGGCAACAACCATCATCAAGTTCCATTCGCCGGCGAAGATATACAGATTTTTGAACGCGACGTACCGGGTGAAAATTCAGCCGGACTATCCGGACAAGATATCTCGAAACTACCATTGGAAACCTGCCAGACCATGAACGGTATGTGGGGATACAAGATTAAAGACCAAGATTATAAGAGCACTCGAGAACTAATTCACTTGCTTGTCAAAACTGCGTCAAAAGGAGCCAACCTACTCCTCAACGTGGGACCTCAACCGAACGGTGAACTTCCTGCCACTGCAGTAGAGCGTCTTAAAGAGATGGGACAATGGCTAAAAATCTACGGCAATACGATTTACGATACTACCGCAGGTGATTTCCAGGCTCAACCATGGGGCGCTGCCACCCGTCGCGGCGACACCCTTTTTATCCATATACTTGATAATTCACTAAACGAAATCACACTTCCGATTAAAGGCAACGTGGCTAATGCGCATCTGTTTGACTCCGATACAACTATCAAAACCTCTAAAACCGATTCAGGCGAAATATTACTGACAAATCTGCCCGAACGCGATGTACACGACCTTATCATCGAACTTCAGTTGAAAAAATAACCTATGGCTAAATATCAACTCGAAATATGCGCTGCAGATATTGACAGCGTCTACGCTGCAGCTAAAGGCGGCGCCGACCGTGTAGAACTCTGTTGTGATTTGGCTGAAGGCGGACTTACACCATCGGCCGGATTATTACGTCAAGCACTGAATGTACCGGATATAAAAATCAATGTGCTGATACGTCCCCGTCCCGGCGATTTCGTATATTCTGAGAAAGAAATCAAAGTAATGATTGATGACATCAATTTTGCACGTCAATCCGGAGCCAACGGAATAGTTATCGGCGCGCTTACACCCGAGGGCGACATAGACATAGCCTGCTGCGAGCGACTTATTGCTGCAGCAAACCCATTGTCTGTCACATTTCATCGTGCGTTTGACCAATGTCGCAATCCCGTTGAAGCATTAACTCAAATCATTTCTCTCGGATGCTCGCGTCTGCTCACTTCCGGACAAGCCGCCACGGCTGCAGAAGGGTGCGCCATGCTCTCAACGCTTATCAAGCAAAGTGACAACAGAATCACTATACTTGCCGGCAGCGGTGTGTCACCACAAAACGCTGAATATATCATACATAATAGTGGCGTGACAGAACTCCATGCCTCGGCACGTGCCCAAATATCAACTACAAGCCCGCGCCATAGCAATGTAAGCATGGGTGCCAACAAAGATGCGGATTCGCTTCTTTTCTCCACTTCTGCTCCCATTGTGGCACAACTTTCCGAAATCATTCACTCGTTTAACAAATAATCCACATACCCAATATGCGCATATCACGACTTATCGCCGTTGTAATTTTAGTCTTAACCATTGTTACGGCTAAGGCTGATTTAACATCGCAAGAATGCCTCGACCACCTTTACTCACGTATGTCGGCAGCTGATTCAACCGACCGTTCCATAGATTTTTATATGCAATATGCTGTCAATCCTGCGCTGAAAGCCCGCACGGAATTACCTTGGGGTAAATCAGTAAGCGACAGCTTGTTTTTAGAATATATTTTACCCATACGTATCAATAACGAGGCTCTCGATGAACATCGCCCGGTAATTTATGCCGAATTATATGAGCGAATAAAAAATATGTCGATGTCTCAAGCCATTCTTGAAATCAACCACTGGTGTCATGAATATGTATCATACCAGCCCTCCGACGGTCGCACACACTCCCCGCTTCAATCCATGAGTTCCGGCATAGGACGCTGCGGAGAAGAATCCACTTTCACCGTAGCGGCACTACGCGCTATGGGCATTCCGGCACGTCAGGTCTACACCCCGCGATGGGCGCATACTGACGATAACCACGCATGGGTGGAAGCCTGGGGCGACGGAACCTGGTATTTCCTTGGTGCCTGCGAACCCGAACCGATATTGAATCTCGGCTGGTTTAACGAGCCTGCTTCACGTGGTATGTTCATGCACGCACGTATGTTTGACAAAGTGCCACGTGCTGTCAATGTCACAGACAACTACGCTCCTGTCGACACACTCACTGTCACGGTTCTGTCTGCCGATGGCCTCCCGATAGAAAATGCCACAGTCACATTCCGTCTATATAATTATGCTGAACTATACCCTATATCAACGAACAAAAGCGACGCTGAGGGAAAAGCATCGATTGTTTCAGGATTAGGCGATGTGATCGCATGGGCTTCACACGATGATAAATTCGGATTCAAAAAAATAAGCGTAGGCAAAACCAAACGTGATACTGTTAGATTAACTTTCAACCCTGCCTCAGAGTTTTCCATTGATTTCGATCTGGTCCCTCCGCGCCAATCCAAATCACTCCCCTTCGTGAGCGATTCGCTTCGTCAAGCCAATAACCAACGGCTTGCACACGAAGATTCCATTCGTACAAGCCGTATAAACCGTCACATCACCGCACCACCCGCCGAGCTAAACATCACCGATTCCACACTCTACAACCGTGCTTCAACCATATACTCTCATGCTCGTGGCAACCATGCAGTAATCACGGCCTTTCTATCTCAGATTCCTACGGCACAGATTTCACAAGGACTTGATTTGCTTGAAAATCTCACTGAAAAAGATTTAAGCGACGTGCATCTTGATATACTCCTTGACCACTGGACATCTCCACGAATTGATTCACCACTTTTTGCTTCATATATCCAGTCTCCGCGCATAGCGAACGAAGAACTCACAGCATTCCGTTCCTTCTTCCGCTCCACTGTATCCGCTGATAAAACCGCCGAATATCATGCCAATCCCAACCAATGGGTAAAATGGGTCAAAGATTCAATAACCCCCGATTTATCATGGTATCCCTCACAAATCACCATGTCGCCCGCATCTGTATGGAAACATCGTCATACCTCCGTTCCGTCGCGCGACCTCTTTTTCGTAGCCGGTGCGCGTTCATTCGGTATTCCTGCACGGATTGATCCCGTTACCTCCATTCCTCAATGGGCTGATTCCAAAAATCAATGGCATGATGTAATATTTGAAGCTATAGCTACTGATGACAATGAATTAAAATCACCATTAAAAATTGTATATAACCCCGGCAATGATGCACGTCAACCCAAATACTATGCCAACTACACACTTTCAGCTATCAATGACGGACAACCATCGCTGCTCAATTATCCCGAGTTTATTACCTGTCAACAACTGTTCTCCTCACCGCAACATCTTGCACCGGGACAATATATGATGACCACCGGCACTCGCTTAGCCGACGGCACTGTACTCGCTTCAATAAAATCCATAATTCTACCAGCTGATACAACCATACTTACGGTCGACACGCTGACACTTCGCGATGATTTATCGGCATTAAAAGTTATCGGCTCTCTCAACGCCGAAGATTTTTATCAGCCTGCCGATGCCTCAGAGCCGAAATCAATATTATCCACCACCGGTCGTGGCTACTATACGCTGATATTGGCTAAAGATAATCATGAACCGTCCAATCATGTGATACGCGACATCACTACAGTTGCCGAAACACTGCAAGATATCAACCGACCCATTATAATCCTTTCCGACCGGCACACATTGCCAACTCCTGATTTCATAATCAAAGGCAGTGATATCGACTCCACAATAGCCAAGGAAATACTTGCATCTCTTGAAATAGAATCAACACAATACCCCATAGTAGTTATTGCCGACACTTTCAACCGCATCATATTCTTCTCTCAAGGCTATACTATAGGCATAGGTGATAGAATAGCCGACATTCTCCGTAGGCTAACCGCCAAATGATTGACTATTCAGATAAGTTTATTTTGTTAAAAGGGCAAAAATAGCTATGTTTGCAATAGATATTCTTATTCGGTAGAAATATGTCTGTCAAAAAGCTCTTAACGCTCCCACCAAATCTTATCAACAAGTTTCATCAGCTCTGTCCCGAATATTCCGGCAATGAATGGTACTGCGACTCAGACCCGGAAGATTGTAAATTAGGTTCAGGTGCGGGCACAACCCGGCTTGTTGACCGATGGCACACTTTTACAGGCAGTGATTACTCCGAAAAAAAAATAGTGATTCACGCCGGTGGACACAGTCGCCGACTGCCTGCCTACGCGACGTCGGGGAAACTGCTTACGCCCATACCTGTACTACGCTGGGCATTGGGTGAAAAACTCGACCGGAATCTACTGTCGATGCAACTTCCGCTTTATGAATATATTATCGAAAATGCCCCCGAATCGCTGACCACACTCATTGCTTGTGGCGATATGTATTTAAGAGTCGACCGCAGCAAAATTAAAATTCCTCAGGCCGATGTAGTATGTTATGGAATATGGGTAGATTCCAATCTTGCATCACATCACGGTGTATTCATGTGCGACAGGACTATGCCTGAAAACCTTGATTTTATGATCCAGAAGCCTTCGGTAACTCAACTCTCAAAACTCGGCAAAACTCACTTCTTTCTTATGGATACAGGAGTGTGGTTGCTAAGCGAAAAAGCACTCGAAAAACTGAAGCAAAAATCAATAACTGTTGACGGCAACTATAAATTCTATGATCTTTATTCACAATTCGGTTGTGCGTTAGGACAAAACCCTTCGTGTCCTGATAATGACCTTGCCGACTTATCTGTGGCAATAGTTCCACTTACTGATAGCCAATTTTATCATTTCGGTACAACCCGTGAATTACTCTCTTCCACCCTTGCGCTGCAAAATCTCATCTACGACCAGCGACTAATCCTTAGGCCTGACACCAAACCCAATCCTGCGCTTTTCACACAAAACTGTATAATGGATTTCAGGCTCACTGAAAGGAATAACAATGTGTGGGTGGAAAATTCTCATATATCTGACAAATGGGTTCTTACCCACAATAACGTAGTTACCGGCATTCCCGAAAACGCATGGCACATCACACTTAACGCAAATATGTGTCTTGACATCGAACCAATCGGTGAAAAATCCTATGTCATTCGCCCCTACGGATTTGATGATCCAATGAATGGCTCCATATCATCAGCCGAAACAATATTTATGGGTCAATCGCTATGGCAGTGGCTCGCCGAACGAGAAATAACACTCGATGATACTCCGGACACCGATATTCAAAATGCACACTTGTTTGCTGTCACAGATAACCTCAATAACGCTGAATTAATAGCACGCTGGGCCACAACCGAACCACATCTGCAAGCGGGTAAAGAGCTTTGGCTAAATTCTGAGCGACTGTCGGCCGATGAGATTTGCGCTAAAGCCAATCTAATGCGTCTTGAACACCAACGCCGTAATTTCCTAAATAGGGATATTCCGCTCTTGGCTGCCAATTACCGGAAAAGTGTATTTTATCAGCTTGACCTCAACCATTTGGCATCCCGAATTGCTCCAACGGATATGGCTATACCGCAGCCTCTGCCTGAAGATGCTCCAATAGCCCAATCAATACGCAACAATATCTTTCGGAGCCGAGTACAGATACTTCGCGGACACGATGGAACGATTGATGAATCCGCTGCATTCCGACTTATGCGAAACGGCATGATTGAAACACTGGGCAATAAACCCGGCACTCCCCATCTCGATACCTATACAGACCAAATAGTGTGGGCTCGCAGTCCGCTCCGCATAGACTTTGCCGGCGGCTGGACCGACACCCCCCCTTACTCCACCGAACATGGCGGAAATGTAGTCAATGCGGCCATAGAACTAAATGGTCAACCTCCTTTGCAAGTATTTGTAAAACCATCGAAACATTTTGAAATCATACTCCGATCAATCGACATGGGTGCATCGGAGACCATTTCGGAATATTCTCAACTGGCTGATTTTCACAAAGTGGGGTCACCATTTTCACTTCCCAAAGCGGCATTAACTTTATGCGGATTTTCACAGCAATTCTGTGCTACCCGCTACACTTCACTGAAGGACCAATTACGAGCATTCGGCAGCGGTATCGAAATCACACTGCTGTCGGCAGTCCCGGCAGGTTCGGGATTAGGCACAAGCTCTATTTTGGGTTCCACAATCCTTTCAGCGTTAAGTAATTTCTGCTCACTCAGCTGGAATGCCGATGAAATATGTAACCGTACACTTGCGCTTGAACAATTGCTCACCACCGGAGGAGGCTGGCAAGATCAATACGGAGGTATGCTTTCAGGTATTAAACTGTTACGCTCAACGACAGGTTGGTTACAACGTCCGACTGTCGATTGGTTACCCGAAAAAATATTCACCGACCCCAATCTTAGCCCTTGTCATCTGTTATATTACACAGGATTAACACGAACAGCAAAAAACATCCTATCTGAGATAGTGCGTCGCATGATGCTTAACGATGGCGAAACACTTGACCTGCTCAATGAGATGAAGCGACATGCTGAAGCTACAGCCGCTGCAATTCAGCGCTGCGACTATCAAATGTTTGCACAATGCGTAAAACAAAGTTGGGAATACAATATAATGCTCGACAGTAGTACGTGTACCCCGGAGATTCAACATATCATCAACCTGATAAACGACTATTCAGCCGGATTGAAATTGACTGGAGCAGGAGGTGGCGGATTCCTTTATATAGCCGCTAAAGATCCAGAAGCAGCGAAACGCATCAAGCAGACACTCAATGATAACAGTCTGCTGTCATCAGCACGATTTGTTGAAATGACCTTATCGGCCACCGGCACACAAATATCACGCTCCTAAAACATAGGTTTAGGTTTCAAAGCCTGATATTCCTTCAAGTAATTTGGCACAGAATATGCCCTGTCGATAAAATTGCCGCGCATATAATCACGCTCGGCAAGAGCAAGCATATCAACAGCGAGCGGTTTAATATCAGGCAATACAGTCACATCACAACGCGACATCACATCAGCCGACTTACGACTGCCGTCACCCATAAGCACCATAGGCTTACCTGGCTGCAAATCTTTCAACGATTCACTATCTATAATCATGGGCTGTGGTGGCAATATTTCAGTCAAAGCCATATCATAGACAGCTGTATAAACCTCCATGCGACGTGCATCAATCATCGGCACAAGCAAAGTCTCTGCCTCTAAATCATGGTTGAACATAGCACTACAAGCCATTATCTGCAACGTATCCACCCCAATCATAGGTATATCAAGAGCATAGGCCAGTCCCTTCGCCTCCGAAAGCCCGATTCGTAAACCGGTATAGCTACCGGGACCCATCGACACGGCCACGGCATCAAGGTTAAGTTCAAGCTCTCGCATACGGTCCAGACACCTCTTGATAAACCCGCTCAAACGTGCGGCATGATTCCTACCCTCAAAATCCTCGTAGTGACACAATATCATACCATCGCCCGTCAAAGCGGTCGAACACACATCAGTAGAAGTATCTATATTAAGAATTACAGCCATATACGATAAATTTTTACCGCAAAGTTACGTTTTTTCCACTCTTAATCGTAATTTTGTGAAAAAATATATCTCAGAATGCTTCTATCTATGACAGGTTTTGGCAAATCGACTGTAGAATTGCCAAACAAAAAAATCACCGCAGAACTAAAATCGCTTAACAGTAAGCAGCTTGACCTATCGCTGCGTCTATCTTCGCAACTGCGCGAAAAAGAGATGGATATGCGTACCGCAATATCCCACACTCTTGAACGCGGTAAAATTGAAGCATCAGTGTATGTGGAATCAGTGCAGACTGACGCCACTGTAAACTTCAACCTTCCGCTGCTCAAACATTATAAAGCCAATATCGAAGCTATGGCTAAAGAGCTAAATCTGCCGGAACCTCAGGACTGGTACACATTACTGATGCGCTTTCCCGACGTGATGAAATCAGAGGTAACATCGGAAGTGGACGAAAACGAGTTTACCGCTGCCGAACAGGCACTTGCCGAAGCCATGGAAGCACTCATCAATCACCGACGCGCCGAAGGTCATAAACTGGAAGAATTTTTCACCCTTAAGATTCACAATATCCGCACGCTGCTGCAGAGCGTACCGAAATATGAATCGGAGCGTGTAGAGAAAATACGCGGCCGTATCATTGAAAACCTTATGGCCCTGCCTCAAGTAGAATATGACCGCGCACGTCTTGAACAAGAGATGATATTCTATATCGAGAAACTCGATATCAATGAAGAGAAGCAGCGTCTGAATCAACATCTCAACTACTTCATGGAAACTATGAACGCCCAACCCGGACAAGGTAAAAAACTCGGATTTATCAGTCAGGAGATGGGCCGCGAAATCAATACCTTAGGCTCAAAAAGCAATCATGCTGAAATGCAGAAAATCGTGGTCAGAATGAAAGATGAGCTCGAACAGATTAAAGAACAAGTCCTAAACGTGCTTTGACCATATATGAAAAAAGGAAAACTCATTATCATTTCAGCCCCGAGCGGTTGTGGAAAATCTACAATAATCAACTGTATCAACCAACGAGGTAATGTCGACTGGCGGTTTTCCGTATCAGCCACGAATCGCTCCATGCGTACCGGCGAACAAGATGGTGTGGACTATCATTTCCTATCCAACGAAGAATTTCACATGGCCATAGCCAATGATGCTTTTTTGGAATTTGAAGAGGTATACCCGGGACGCTTCTACGGCACATTGAAAGCTGAAGTGCAGTCGCGCATCAATAATGGTGAGAACGTTGTGCTTGACATCGACGTAAAAGGTGCGCTGCGAGTCAAAGAAATGTATGGCGACCAAGCCATAAGTATCTTCGTATTGCCCCCGTCTATCGACACACTGCGTCAACGCCTTGAACATCGGGCCACCGACTCTGCCGAAGCTATCGCTCAACGTGTAAGCAAAGCTGATTATGAAATCAGTTTTGCCCCGCAATTCGACAAGAATATTATAAACGACAACCTTGACAAGGCTGTCGAAGAAACTGAAAAAACTATTTTAGCGTTTCTCCAAAAGTGAGCGCCCGCATAGGCATACTCGGAGGGTCATTCAACCCTGTTCATATCGGTCATATCCTATTGGCCGACTATCTTGTACAGTTTGCCGGGTATGATGAAGTATGGCTCATGCTCTCACCTCAGAATCCCCTTAAAGACAAATCCTCTTCCAATGCCACCGATGCTGACCGATTGAATATGCTCAGTATCGCCGTAAGTCACACCGAAGGACTACGAGCATGCGATATAGAATTGACAATGCCACGTCCATCGTATACCATAAATTCCCTCACTCTGCTCTCAAAGCTATATCCGGACTATAAGTTTTCACTCATAATAGGAAGTGACAACTGGCTAATTTTCAACCAATGGAAAGACCAAGATGCTATAATACGCAATTACAGACTCACAGTCTATCCACGCCCGGGATATCCGATAGACATAGACAACCTGCCGGAAGATGTGAGATATATCGACGCTCCAACCTTCAATATTTCAAGCACATTCATACGCGATGGCATTGCCACACATCACAATATGACCAATTTTCTACCCAAAGGTGTAGCTAATTATATCCTTGAACATCAATTATACATCTGACATATATGGAAACCTCCTCCGCACTCTCCCCCAATTCTCTATCATTCATAGCACTATGCAACGAATACTGTCAGGCTATAGAACAGGCGCGCGAATCAGACCGCGATACGTTCGTTGCTTCGATGCTCCGTCTGTTGCCTCGAATTTACATCTCGGCTACTGACTTGAAAATTGAATCCATAGATGAAGATTCAGCCTACATAGAATCAGCTCTTGAAGAAGACTACTATGATGCTATTCGCCGCAATATTGAATTTCTTCTGGGACCAGACGATACTTATCTTGAAGTATTCGAAGAGGATATGAAATACTCCGACACTCCCATAGCAGCCAGTGTGTCGGAAGGATTGACTGACATCATGCAGGTATGTTTCAATTTTGTGGAAACAATAAAAAATGCACCTGAAGATGTGATAGTCAACGCTCTTTTCATCGTAAAAGAAGACTTCCAGTCATATTGGAGCCGAATACTCTGCAACGTACTCCGCCCTCTGAATCAGATTCGTTACAATTCAACCGACAATTAATACATTGCTTATCATGACCTCGACAACGAAATATATCGATGACCTTATGGCGTTTCTTAATGCATCGCCGGTCAATTTTCTTGCAGCCAAAGAGATATCCACCCGACTTGACAATGCCGGATTTAAGCGTCTGAACGCTGATGAGGCGTGGCAACTGACTCCGGGAGGCGGCTACTACATCACAAAAAACGACTCTGCCGTAATAGCGTTCCGGCTTTCTGAAAAAGGGCTTCCCAAAAGTTACAAGATAATATCGGCACACAGTGACTCTCCGGGTTTCCGCATCAAGCCAAAAGCTGAAATGACAGGTGAAAACGGCGTAGTCCGACTGAACACCGAAGTATATGGAGGTCCGATATTATATACTTGGTTTGACCGCCCGCTATCTATCGCAGGACGAGTAATATTACGTGGCAGCACACCGCTAATGCCTCGCAGTGAGATGCTTTGCATTCGTCGTCCGCTCTTGACCATACCTCACCTTGCCATTCATTTCAACCGCAATGTCAACGAAGGCAATCCACTGTCAAAACAGAAAGATATGCTTCCTGTAATAGGCATGATCAATCGCGAACTTGAAGGTGACAGTCTGCTCATGAATCTTATATGTGAGGAGCTTAATGTAAATCAAGATGAAATTCTCGACTTCGATCTGTCGTTATATGATACCACTCAGGCATGTCTGCTCGGAGTACACAATGAGTTTATTACATCAGGACGCCTCGATGACCTGAGCATGGCTCATGCCGCACTCACATCATTAATACAAAGCGAAGACCGCAACAGCACTCGAGTAATGGCTATATTTGACAATGAGGAAACAGGGAGCGGAACCAAACAGGGAGCGGCTTCACCATTGCTGATGAACTTGCTCCGGCGTATCAATTCACTCTTCAATGGCACAGAAGAAGATTTCCAACGGGCTACCGCTCAATCATTTATGATATCGGCCGACAATGCTCACGGATTGCACCCCAACTATCCGGAAAAACAAGATCCCACCAATCACCCCTATCTCGGAGGAGGTCCGGTGATAAAAATCAATGCCAACTGCAAGTATATGACTGATGCTGAAAGCGCTGCCGTATACCGTACGATATGCGAAAAAGCCGATGTACCTTATCAATATTTTGTCAACCGCAGTGATATAGCTGGCGGTTCGACACTCGGCAATATACTTACATCGCAGATTGATCTTCGCGGTGTAGATATGGGAGCAGCCATCTGGGCTATGCACTCCATCAGAGAAACGGCTTCAGTAGCTGATCATGACTATATCATCAGATCATTCACCGAATTTTACAATTGCTGAATTTTATAAAATTAAAAAGGGTTTGAATCAATATTCAAACCCTACATTATCTACATAAAGCGTCAGACCGATAGTGCCCACATAAGGTTCACCGTTGCCGGCGCTTATCATAAGCATCACGTGCGTGGGAGTAGCATCCGGACTATCCCAGCCCTCTTCAATCACGGGCACCAATTTACCTTTGGAATTGCGTGCATAATAAGCATTGTCGCCTGAACGAAGACCAAGCCAATCCATAGAAGGCTTATCTGAACAATCGCCGTAGAATACCGGGATACGAAGTTGATTAACCCAATCTGTAGTGTTGCGGAATGTCCTGCCTGCTGTGCCTACACGTTTAGCATGTATATTACCGTCGGCATCTTCCCAACGACGCTGCAGAAACATATATACTGCTGACTCATCGGATCCGGGGAGAGTCTTTTTCGAACCGAAGCCGGTAGCTTTAATCCGATTGGCATTTGCAGGCATATCAAGTTTATAATCGAGTACAATGTTAGTCGGACGTTTGGTAAAAGGCAAGCCCATATCCATATTGGAATATGGATTTTTAGTACTTGTCACAGGCTCAACCATTTCACCCAAGAACATAGAACCGGCTACCATCACATCCATATTAATCATACCAAGGGCTTTAACGTGCTCAAGTTTCGACTCAAGTTTCGCGCACTTGCCGTATCCGGGGCGATCCATAGGCGACACGGCGTTAGATCCTTTGGCTATCTTCATCGGTCGAGCAAACACATTACTTGTTCCCCACGGGGAGCCACCGAGACGCTTGTATGGATTATTGCCATCAAGAGTAGTTGTAGGTCCTACTTCATAAAGAGTCTGTGTCTTACCACCGAGAAGACTTGACTCATGAATATAACGAGTAACCCAACTATCAAAATTTCCATATTTAATAAGCTCAATCTTAGCCATTAACGGCATACTGCCACACATCAGCAGAAGTGATACAAAAATCAACTTTTTCATAAAGTAACGATATTAATCGAATATATACGTGTGCAAAATTACACAATTTTTATGGTTTGCAACACTGATATTCAAAGTAGAAGTCTAAAAATTTGGTCAAATGGTAATTAAAAGTTGTATGTTAGACTAATACCACACTGTATACCATTGGCCGACGGTGCAATCCACGAAGATGTATGCAACGATGATTCGCGACGCTGCAATGCCTTATTGGCGAGCTTTTTCTGATCGCCACGGAAATATCCGGTGAGCTCGTTAAGCGGGTCGACCAAGAAAGCCACAGCATAACCCAACACGCGAGAACCGCACAATCGGTAACCGTTTTCCACAATCTTACGTTTGACCAGGTAAAAACCTTCTCCTATAAGCGAACCTATGACGGGAGTAATAATCAAGTCCTGCACAGATGGAATCTCATTGAATGCCTCAAAACCATATTCCCAAAAGAAAGTGGATATACAGAAAGAGTAAAGAAACGACCCCCAAAAATTAAATCCGGCTCCACGCGCACCCATAAAATATGCCGCTCCGGCATAAGGGTGAAGAACGTAATTAAACACCGGATTGTCATCGTCCCAAACCGGTCCGGCCTTAATATTATTGATGTAACGCTTAAACATTGGCACCTGAGCATTTTCGTGCTTGTTCCAAGCTGTGGCATCCATAGGTAATGATTTCAATATCAACAGAGTCGTAACGCCTCCGGCTACAAGAATAGAGGTATTGATCCACAGATGTTTCCAATTTGGAAGACTCAATGTGCGTGAATAAGGATAATCATAAAGTGTTGGGCGATCTTTGATTTCAGGCTTTGCCAAAGCCTGTGATACCACCATTGTAGAATCTACAGCCAAAGTATCGGACGGAAATATCTCATCATGGCTTTGAGCATAGCACTGAAGCGATGCTAACAATGAAATAACGGCAATAACCCAAAATCTCATAATTGAAAATAATTAAAAACGGTTATATAAACAACGTAAGTCGGGCGATAAAAGTTTTATAACAACATATAGATTTTCCTACAGATGCTTATATGGAAGGTTATTTAGTCATAAAGTCTACAAATAGCAGCAAATAAGTTAAAGAGGTCAAAACTAGAACGTTTATGTTTGATTTTTAGTAAATTTATTGTAATTTTGCAGTTTGAAAATAAAGCCAAAAAAATCATTTATCACCACACCTCATGGCTAAGTATCTATTTACTATTATTTTAGCATTATCGACAACAATATACGCTTCAGGAGCCAACCTCAACGATTCCATAGCAGAAACGCCTGAAACTTATCTCATTGCCGACAGTATCGGACAACCTGTCATATTAGAAACTGACTCATTAGTCTCTACTCTTCCCGATACTATATCAGTTATATCGCAGGATGTGGTTCTCCCGACTGAACAGCAACCGGTGGCATTACAAGACTCTACCACCAAAAAACGGGGAAATTTTATCCAGCGTATACTCAATTACTTCAAGCACTCCAATGAGCCTAATTACAAACGGTTTGATTCCAGCATAATCGGTGCTCCTTATTATAACAGTGATACCGGCTTCGGCATAGCGGCAGTATGGTCAGGCTTTTATCGCCGTGATACAACAGACCGTATCACCCCTCCCTCCAATTTTTCTCTCTATGCCACAATTTCTACAACAGGCTTTTTTATGGTTGGTATAAAAGGGCATCAGATATTCAAGCATGATATCCAGCGCATAGATTATGACGTATATTTTTGGCGTAATCCTAAATATTTCTGGGGCGTAGGGTACGACGACGGTATCAATAACAACAACTGCACCAAATATATGGAAACATTTGTCCATGCATGGGCTACATATATCCGGCGATTCTACTCCAACTTTTTTGCCGGTGCAGGATTTGAATTCAAATATGCTCATGCCCGTCCTATGAAGGGTGCCGGCAAAACGGTGGAAGAAGCGGAAGCTATGTGGTCGCCATATCCACATCAGACCACATCGTTCGGACTCGGTATAAAACTGCAGTATGACAGCCGCGACAACTTCACAGCCACAACCAAAGGTATATTAACCAGTATCGAGCAAAAGTTTTTTCCTCGATTTTTAGGTAATAACTACGCTTTCTCATCGACCGACTTCCGCTTTAATTTTTATACAAAAATGTGGAAAGGCAGTGTGCTCGCGGGCCAATACCGCCTGGCAATCAGCTATGGCAATGTACCCTGGGTGATGCTTCCAACCTTCGGTGGCTCATACAGTATGCGCGGATACTATGAAGGTCGCTATCACGATAAATGCGAGACCGACTTCACTCTGGAATATCGCCAACACCTATGGCGCCGCAACGGCATGGTATTATGGGGAGGCGTAGGCTCCGTATTCCCGAAATTATCAAAATTTGACATTCACCATCTCCTTCCGTGCTACGGCATCGGTTATCGCTGGGAGTTAAAGCATCAATCCAACGTCAGAGTTGATGTGGGCTTCGGTCGCAAAGGAGAATATAATTTGACATTCAGTATCAATGAAGCTTTCTAAACCCTCTCCCCACCCCTACAAATATTCCCCTTGGCTGGTACTCACGGTTGTACTGACACTGTTGGTGCCCAATGTATGGCTTTCGATTACCGAACAGCTTTCAACCATTCAAGCAATCACCAACGTAGTTCTTCCAGCAGGTATCTACCTGCTGCTTATGAGCGTTACGCCTCGCGTAGGCCGTGCCACATTGTGGATGATCATACTGATGGTATTTGCAGCTTTCCAGATGGTGCTGCTATATATGTATGGACGCTCCGTGATAGCAGTGGATATGTATCTGAATATTGTCACCACCAATCCCGGGGAAGTCACAGAATTGCTTGGCAATATGGTAATAATAATAGGTGTGGTTATATGCCTGTATATCCCGCCTATAGTATGTGGTATAATAGCCGTGATACGCAAATGGCGTCTCAGTCCCGAAGAGCTGCGTGGCGCCCGCTCTGTGTCGTACATAATTATAATCATCGGTACGATACTCTTCATATTGAGTTTTTTCAGTTCACGACCGTACAACATAAAGCGCGACATCTATCCCCTAAATGTGTTCTATAATATGTGGGTGGCCATAGATCGTGCCACAGACATGACGCATTACAAGGAAACATCTGCCGACTATACGTACAATGCCAAACCAACAGTGGCTGATTCGGTAAAACAAGTGGTGGTACTTGTAATCGGCGAAACATCGCGTGCTGATAATTGGCAATTGCTGGGATATGAGCGTGCCACTACCCCGCGACTGATGAATCGCAAAGGTCTGACCGCATTCCCCAAAGCCTTATCACAAGCCAACACCACACACAAGAGTGTGCCGATGTTGCTATCCCCGCTTGATGCTTCATCATTCAGTGACTCCATCAACCATGTCAAATCACTTGTCACGGCATTCAAAGAAGCCGGGTTTAACACTGCCTATTTCTCCAATCAGAATCGTAACCACTCATACATCGATTTTTTTGCTGAGGAAGCCGACTCCACGGTTTTTCTCTCCGATAGTAAAAAGGTATTTGAAAACAAGAGTTTCGACACCGAATTACTTCCGCTACTTGATGAGCAATTAAAGAAAAACCATAATAAGCAGCTGATAATACTTCACTGCTACGGCTCACACTTTAATTATATTGACAGATATCCTAATGGCTTCGGATCCTTCAAACCCGACGGACCGGCCAAAGCCACACATTATTATCGTACAGAGCAAATCAACGCTTATGACAACACCATAGAGTTCACTTCCAATATGCTTGCTGACATCATTGACCGCCTCGATGCTACAGATGCCCAGACCACTATGCTCTTCACAAGTGACCATGGCGAGGATATTTTCGATGATGAACGCAGGCTTTTCCTCCACTGCTCACCGATACCAAGTTTTTATCAGATACACGTGCCGGTACTAATCTGGGTCAATGACAACTATATCGAAGCCAATCCTCAGTCAATAGCCGCTCTGCAAGCCAACTCCGATAAATTTGTTGCCTCTACATCATCATTCTTCCATACGGCAATGAATTTGGCCGGTATCCAATCGCCCAAACTTGACTTAAATAAATCACTGATCAGCACGAGCTATACGCCTGACGCTCCCATTGTGCTCAATGACCATAATGAGCCGGTGCCATTGATGGAATGCGGCCTGCTTGAATACGATTTCGAACAACTCCGTCAGAAAAATTTCATCAAATAATCTCTTTACAATTGTCTGCTGCACTTTACTTCCAATAAAACAATAATATTACAGATAATCAGAAGGTCGACACCCTAACCGGATTGCCGACCTTCTAATTATAAAATATAGTATCTGCTGTATCAGATAACGCCCTGGCCCATCATGGCATTGGCCACTTTCATGAAGCCTGCAATGTTTGCACCCTTCATATAATTGAGATATCCATCTTCTTCACGGCCATATTTCACACACTGGGTGTGGATATCACGCATGATAACATGGAGCTTTTCATCAACTTCTTCAGCACTCCACTGAAGATGCATGGCGTTCTGGCTCATTTCAAGACCGGAAGTAGCTACACCGCCTGCATTGACGGCTTTACCGGGAGCATAAGTAACTTTATTAGATATAAATGTATCAATTGCCTCAGGCGTACAACCCATATTGGAAACTTCCGCTACCATAAGCACACCGTTGTCAACAAGCATCTTGGCATCTTCACCGTTAAGCTCATTCTGAGTAGCACATGGAAGAGCTATGTCAACTTTCTGCTCCCAAGGTTTCTTGCCGGGGAAGAACGTTGCTTCGGGGTATTTCTCAGCATAAGGAGCTACTATATCATCACCGGTAGCACGGAGATAAAGCATATATTCAATCTTATCGTCCGCGATACCTTCAGGGTCGTAAATATAGCCGTCGGGACCTGAAATAGTCACTACCTTAGCACCAAGTTCAGTAGCTTTAAGAGCAGCTCCCCAAGCTACATTTCCGAAACCGGAAATAGCTACGGTCTTACCTTTGATATCGTCGTTTTTCTCAGCAAGCATACTTTGCACAAAATAAAGAGCGCCAAACCCGGTAGCTTCCGGACGTATGCGGGAACCGCCGAAATCCAAGGCCTTTCCGGTCATAGACCCGTCACATTCATTGCACAGCTTTTTATACATACCGTACATATAACCGACTTCACGACCACCTACACCGATATCACCGGCGGGTACATCGCGGTCAGGACCTATATTCTTCCATAGTTCAAGCATAAATGCCTGGCAGAAACGCATGATTTCAGCATCACTTTTACCACGGGGTGAAAAGTCGCTGCCACCTTTAGCTCCACCCATAGGAAGAGTAGTAAGAGCATTCTTAAAAGTCTGTTCGAAACCCAGGAATTTAAGTATTGACAGATTAACAGAAGCATGGAAACGAATACCTCCTTTATAAGGACCGATTGCATTATTGAACTGCACGCGATAACCGATGTTGGTCTGCACATCCCCACGATCATCTGTCCAAGTAACACGGAAAGTAACGATACGGTCAGGCTCAACCATACGCTCTACTATCTTAGCTTTCTCAAACTCAGGGTGCTGATTATATACATCTTCCACACACATGAGCACTTCTTTCACTGCCTGAAGATACTCTTTTTCGCCCGGATGCTTCATCTCGAGCGAACTGATCAAATTATCAATATTCATAAATACATGAATTAAATGGTTCAGATTAAAAAATCAGATTAACAACGCAAAGATAAGACTATTCTATAAACTAAAATGCTTAATTTTAGTTAAATTCAGTCAATTTGATAGCAAATTGTCAATCAGCGACGTTTTTTCTTCGATTTTTTGGCCTTTGTTGTCGACTTACCCTTCTGAGGTATGGTTAACTTCTGACCAATTGTTATATTGGAAGCATTGGCTTTCATTCCGTTGGCCGCCCGTAATTCATTAACCGTCACACCATACTTGCGAGCAATCTTATCAAGTGTGTCACCACTTTTTACGGTATATATCACCGGAGCAGGAGCCTTTTCCTTTACTGCAGGCTTAGGCGGACGAGGCGACTTCTTCTTATCGGAAGACTTGTTTTTATCTGTACGGTCACTCACATCGGTAGTAACCGTAGAAGGTTCAGTAGGTTTGGTACTTACTTTATCTACATTCTTATGATAGATTTTGATAATCAGCTCATCATTTTCCTTTACTTTACCTCTGCGCAGATTGTTCCAACTCTTGACGTCTGTGGCACTCACGCCATAATTTTTGGCTATATCACGCAGGTTCTCTCCACGTTTGACAATGTGAGTTATAACCTCCACACTATCAGGGACAGCCGTATCTATAGCTTCATTACTGTCGGAATTCTGAGTCTGACCATCGGCCGACATCTGATTTTCAAGACCATTAGAAGGACGCTGCTCACCAATTTGCACATAGCTCCTACGTCCGTATTTATCAGCATCATAATCAAGAATCTGCTGTCTACTCATCAAATAACTATAAATCTGCTGCGAAGGCAGCGTCAATCTATATGGACGCACATCCCCCGGGATAATATCCTTACGATACTGTGGATTAAGAAGCCTGATTTCTTCGACCGGTATGTCCAGCACAGCACTAATCTGATTGAAATGCACTCTGTCACGGACTTCGATAGAATCTACCTGCAGTTTACCCGATACCACCAACGGCTTCACACCAAAGTGATTGTGAAAATTCATCACAAAATTAGCAGCGATAAATATAGGTACGTAACCACGTGTTTCCGGCAGAAGATAGTCATAAATTTCCCAAAAATCCTTCTTCCCTCCTCCGGCTCGCCGTAAGGCCTTATTCAGATTACCGGGTCCGCAATTATATGCAGCGATAGCGAGTGACCAATCACAATAAATATTATATAACTGCTTTAGATATTTGGCAGCATAAGCCGAAGCAACCCACGGATCACGACGCTGATCCACAAGGGAGCTCACCTCCATACCCATGCCGGTAGCGGTAGCCGGCATAAATTGCCACAATCCGGCCGCTCCGGCACGCGATACCGCGTTGGGATTCAAAGCCGATTCAATCACAGGAAGATACTGCAATTCGAGCGGCAAACCTTCGCGTTCGAGAGCTTCTACAAATATCTCACCATAATAATTATTGTGCAAAGTAAGCATTGTGGAAAGCAACTCACGACGCTTACCTAAATATAAATCAATACATCGACCGACCACAGGATTATAAGGCATTTCGATAATCGTAGGCAGATGCTTCAGCAGTTCCTCATACTCTTTGTCTGTACCTGTACGTGCTTCCGAATTTTCTTTATACGGCTCAGCAGCATATTTTTTCAGATAGAAGTTATTAAGCAGTTCCTGGGTCTTAATCTCAAAACTTTCAGGCGGGATAAGGTTATCATCAGTCTTAATATGCTTGACATCAAGAACAGATTGGGCAAATAATATCGATGTCGCCGTCACCGACATCAACATTGCCACACATATTTTTGCAAAAATATTTATCTTCATGATACTAAAAAGTTATGGCAAGAAGTACCCCCGGAGCAGGATAACGGTTTACACAATCGCGAATCACGCAAGGAGCTACTTGGATTGCCAAGTCAGGGGAGATATCGAAATTAGATAGAGAGGCATCGACATATGCATCAACTATAGCTATCAGATAGACGCCCACCATAGCTATGATACACAGGTCTCTGTTACGCCTAAACATATCTTTTCGAGACTTGAGCACCCTCTCAAGCCACGACTTGTTAAGCATTTCCTCTGTAGTGTTAGGCGGGAAAAAATCCATATAGCTATGAGTATTGGGGTCGTTGTCCATCAAATCCGTATAAGCCTTGGAATAATCTGTAAGCATCGAGTTATTCCATGACAGTCCATAGCTCAAACCCATAAAGCCACCTACGACTATGGGGAGTTTCCAATAACGACGGTTGTAAATCTGTCCCAGACCGGGACACAAAGCCGAAAGCCACACCGCGCGAGTGGGATCAGGGGTAAATACTTTTTTATTATCCGGAACAACATTCTGTATCGTTCCATCTGAAAACAGACCACCGACATTCGATGAAGTTATCACAGTAACACTGTCGACTGCCGCTATACTAACCGAATCAGTGACGGGATTGACAGATATCTCCTTCTCTACCACCTCCGCCGGATTGACCATCGGAGCTGACAAAGGAATTGAATCCGGTAATGACAACGGAGTATCGGCCGAAGCAGAAAACGCCATATGGAGCATGAGCACAAAAGCAATAACTTTCAAAATGCTCTTCTCTGCGTAACTGTTAACGATACCACTGTCCTTCATAACTCTGAGGTTAAATAGTCTCGGTAGGTTTTATCTTGTCAAAGATAGTAATTAATCGTTCAAGCTCGGCTTCATTCTTAAAGGCGAATGTAATTTTTCCTTTTCCGGAGGCACCGTAACTGAATGTGACAGGCATATTAAACCGTTGCGACAGATGCTGACCCAAGATATCATAATCATGATTAGCTGATTTTGCCGCAGATTTTTTAGAATTATTTTCTAATCCTCCATTCTCCCGATAGTTTTTAGCCAGCTCTTCAACCTTACGCACCGACAGACCTTCCTTTAAGATGCAATTATATATTTTCAGCTGAGCGCTAGGGTCGTCAATCGACAATAAGGCACGTGCATGACCCATGTCAACGCGCTTGTCACGCAAGCCAAGTTGTACTTCGGCGGGTAGCCGAAGCAAACGGAGAAAATTAGCTATCGTGGCACGTTTCTTTCCGATACGTTCACTCAGGCGCTCCTGAGTAAGTGAATATTGGTCAATAAGTTTACGAAAAGTTAATGCTATTTCTATGGCATTAAGATCCTCTCGCTGTATATTTTCTATCAGAGCCATTTCTGTCAACTCGGTTTCATTGACAGAACGGATATATGCCGGCACTGTTTCCAATCCAGCCATCTTAGCAGCCCTATAACGTCGCTCTCCGGCTATAATCTGATATGAATCAACACCGGTCTTACGAAGCGAAAGAGGCTGAATAATACCTAATTCGCGAATGGAAACCGCAAGTTCGGCAAGAGCTTCTTCATCAAAATTAGTTCGGGGCTGATCCGGATTCGGCGATATTTGCTCAAGCGCTATTTCATTTATAGCCGATGTGCCACGCGCAGGCACATCGTCCATCGAAATCAGAGAGTCAAGTCCTCTACCTAAAGCATTGCGTTTCGGAGCCATAAATTGCTGTTGATGATATTTTATGAAATAGTATGATGAAAAATTTATTTTTTACGTTTATGCTTGGCCATTATTTCACGGGCAAGAGCCGTATGTGATGTCGCCCCGCGACTTTCGGGGTCATAAAGCAATGCCGGAAGGCCGTGCGACGGGGCCTCACTCAAGCGTATATTTCGAGGAATCACAGTATTGAACACCATATCACCGAAGTGAGTCTTCAGTTCTTCATAAATCTGATTTGCAAGACGCAGACGCGCATCATACATTGTCAACAAGAATCCTTCTATCTCAAGTTTGGGATTGAGTTTCGGCTTGATTATACGTATGGTATTGATAAGTTTGGATATACCTTCGAGCGCAAAATATTCAGCCTGCACAGGTATTATCACCGAATCAGCCGCCGTTAGAGCATTGACGGTAATCAACCCTAATGAAGGTGAGCAGTCAATCAATATATAGTCGTACTCATCTTTGATAGGCTTAAGTAGTTCGGCAAGCACCTTCTCACGATTAGGACGACTGACAAGCTCTATTTCAGCACCGGCCAAATCGATGCGCGAACCTATCAGATCAAGCCCTTCGACACAAGTTTTGACCTGACAACCGGACAGAGGGTATTCATCGGCAAGACATTCATAAATCGAAGAAGTCATATCCTCCGGATTAATACCATAACCGGAAGTGGCATTGGCCTGGGGATCCGCATCGATAAGAAGTACCTTTTTATGTTCGGCAGCCAATGAAGCCGCGAGATTAATAGCGGTGGTAGTCTTTCCCACTCCACCTTTTTGATTGGCGATAGCTATAATTTTACCCATAGGGAAGAATGTGAATTTACAAAGTGCAAAGTAACCACATTTTGCCGACAAGTAAAAACGCTAAAACTACAATAATGGTTAAATGTTGATAACTGATGATGAATGTTAATAACTCGTGGAACAATCCGGCGATTCGAATATGTTTCACAACAAAAGCTGCGCATCGCCATAGCTCAAAAATCTGAAGTCATTGGCCAAAGCGAAATCATACATGGCTCGCCAGTCACCTCCGGTAAATGCCGACACAAGCAGCAGAAGTGTGGAACGCGGCTGATGGAAATTGGTAATCATGCCTTTAACCACGCGAAAAATATACCCCGGGGCGATAATAATGCGTGTAGAAGCATACAAGCGGTCAAGACCTTTATCATCGAGCCATTTCACAAGTAATCTCAAAGCCTCATCTGTGGAAAGTGCCGGATGATTATCCTCGTAAGGATACCACTGCGACAACACGTCAGGCGTACGTCGCTGATAAACCATACACCCTAAATGATATAGACTCTCGAGCGTACGAACCGAAGTGGTGCCCACTGCTATCACATATCGGCCAATAAGAGAGGCTATAACATCTCGGTCAACGGCTATAAATTCGCTATGCATCTGATGCTCGCCTATCATATCCGATTTAACCGGCTGAAACGTACCCGCCCCTACATGAAGCGTTATCTCCTTTCGTGCAATACCTCGGGAATCTATCGCCGCAAGTACTCGGTCTGTGAAATGAAGACCGGCTGTAGGAGCTGCCACCGACCCCTCGATACGACCAAATACCGTCTGATAATCAACACTATCAGAGTTTTCCGACTTACGGTTAAGATAAGGCGGAATAGGAATTTCACCTACAGCAGCAATAATCTCTGAAAATGTGTGGTGCGACGGCGTCCATGAAAATTGCACTATCGAATCAGCATCGCTTTTTTCCAATCGTGTGGCACGAAGTTCAACCTGCTCGCCTGCGATATCCACTATTTTCACAAGATCTCCACCCTTCCAACGCTTGGAATTACCCACAAAACAATGCCAGCTTAATTCTCCTTCGGCAGCGAAGGCCAATGCATAATCACTTGGTTTATAAGGTTCAAGGCAAAAAATTTCAATCTCTGCACCTGTAGATTTACGCATGGAGACGCGTGCATTTATCACGCGAGTATTATTATAGACCAAAACACTATCGGCCGGAAGCAATTCTGGAAGATTGACAAATTCATGGATACTTAAATCACCATCGGGCCGACGCATCAGCAGCCGACATTCATCGCGCACCGGAAGCGGATAACGAGCTATACGCTCGTCAGGCAGCGGATAATCATAATCATCAATTTTAATTTGAGTTACGTCCATAGCGGTCAAAAACATTAGCCCAATAATATGATTGGCATAAAATCAGCGACAAAGATACGGAATTTTTTCAGTATGGCTCATAAATGCTCACGAAGCTATTGTGTAATTAAAAATAAAGACCTACCTTTGCAGCCGAAAACCGCAATCTCTGGCATGACACAGAAGCTTGTTATATTGCGACTAATGTTAACATTTTTAGATTTACAAGAAAATGGATTTAATCAAGATTGCCGAAGAAGCATTTGCCACAGGCAAGACCCACGAAGAATTCCTTCCCGGCGACACCATCACTGTAGCTTACCGCATCAAAGAGGGTAACAAAGAACGTATCCAGCAGTACCGCGGTGTTGTCATCAAAATCTCAGGTGAAGGCAACAAAAAACGTTTCACAGTACGCAAAATGAGTGACAACGTAGGTGTAGAGCGTATCTTCCCCCTCGAATCACCGTTTATCGACTCAATCACTGTCAACAAACATGGCAAAGTACGCCGCGCCAAACTTTACTACCTCCGTGCCCTCACCGGCAAAAAGGCTCGTATCAAAGAACGCCGCGTAGTTAAAAACTAATCTGCAAATAGCAGACAAATAAAAACCGATTCAGAATTATTCCGAATCGGTTTTTTATTTGTTTACTTCTATCAACGAGGAAGTATCATTGCCGCCACATCGGTATCACCCCAGAGGTCAGCCATCGTGAGCCATGCAATAAGTAAGATGATAAGCACTGCGGCACCTATTGACACCCATACCTTCGATTGATTATTCCTTTTTCTCTTTTCCATAATCTGTTTAATAAGTAGTTGGTTCGACATTTTCCATATAACGTTGCTCACGCCGATTTTGTTCAAAAAAATATTCAGACTAATAACAGGAGTTCAACTGATTTGCGTATCTTTGTGAATATTTACAGATTATATTATGAAAAAAAGTATCATAGCTTCAGCAATAATGACGGTGACTTTGGCACTCACAGGATGTAGTAAAGCCGATAATTTCGTAAAAGTAGGTGATGACGGTCAATTTTACATCGCTGATACACCCTACCGCTTTATTGGCACTAACTTTTGGTATGGACCTATTCTCGCAAGCGATGGTCAAGGAGGCAACTACGCTCGCCTGACTCAAGAACTCGACAGCTTACAAGCAATAGGAATCAACAATCTCCGTATACTTGCCGGAGCCGAAGGTCCGGAAGGACTGCCACATCACATCTCACCCGTACTCCAACCCGAACCGGGAGTATACAACGACACACTGCTCATAGGTCTCGACCGCTTTTTAGCCGAATTGGAACATCGCGACATGAAAGCAGTGATATATCTCACCAATGCATGGGAATGGAGCGGAGGCTATGGATCGTATCTCCAATGGACCGGTCACGGAGAAGCACCTGTGCCCGGCATCGACGGTTATCAGCAATATGTGGACCATGTGGCTGATTTCGTAAAATCCGACAGCACTCGCCATCTGGCTGTAGATCATGCCAGGGTCATCACATCGCGCATCAACAGCGTAACCGGCCTTCCATATTCCGAATCTCCGGCCATTATGGCCTGGCAGGTATGCAACGAACCACGCGCATTCTCCAAGGAAGGTAAGGAAAATCTTTACGACTGGATAGCTGAAATGTCCGCCGCTATAAAAGAGTGCGACCCAAACCACATGGTCAGCGTAGGTAGTGAAGGTATGTATGGTTGTGAAATAGACCTTGATTTGTGGACCCATATACATTCCCTTCCTAATATCGACTATGCCACCATACATCTGTGGCCTACCAACTGGGGCTGGGCTTCACGCGATTCGGTAGAGGCTCATCTCGACCGCGCAATCACACACTCAGATAAATACATAGAAACACATCTTAATGCCATAGCGGATAGCAAAATGCCTCTCGTAATAGAAGAGTTTGGCTATCCACGCAACGGTTTCCAATTCTCTCCCGATGTACCCACCACAGCTCGCGATAAATACTATAGCTATATCGTTGACCGGTTCCGTTCTGACCCACGTATAGCCGGTATTAACTTCTGGGGGTGGAATGGTTCCGGGCGAGCCGCTAATCAAACCTGGCAACCCGGCGATGATTACCTCTGCGATCCGGCACATGAACCACAAGGTATGTATGGAGTGTTCGACTCCGACCGCTCCACCATAGCCACCTTCACTTCGGCAGTTGAATGATATGAAGCATTTTCTGGTTGCGTGTCTGATAGCTCTTACGGCAGGTTGCGGGATACAACAAGTAAAAAGTTCACCACGCCGAGTGGCTTGTGTGGGCAATAGCATAACATACGGCTACGGTCTGCCTGACAGCATACGAAACAGATTGTCATATCCCGCCCAACTACAGCAAATGCTCGGCTCCGACTGGATAGTAAGAAATTTCGGACACAACGGTGCCACACTGCTCAACTCCGGGCATAATCCCTACACCCGGCTGGCTGAATTTAGACAAGCCCTTGAATTTTGTCCGGATATAGTGGTAATACATCTGGGCATCAACGACACCGACCCTCGCAACTGGCCTAACTTTTCCGATAATTTCCACACCGATTATGTGGCGCTGATTGACTCTTTCAAAGCGGTCAACCCCCAGAGTAGAATAATAATAGCCAGACTCACACCAATCAAAGCATCGCACCCGCGATTCCGCTCCGGCACACAACAATGGCGAATGAAAATACAAGACGCCATAGAAAACATTGCTCAAATTACAGGTGCAGAGCTGATTGATTTTGACACACCGCTACGAAACAAGCAAAACCTGATATTCGACCATCTGCATCCCGACTCTGCCGGATATCGGCTATTAGCCCGCACCGTACGCCAGGCTATCGATGGCAACTACGGTGGTCTGCAGCTACCCGCCATCTATCAGGACAGCATGATTTTACAGCGCAACAAGCCTCTTAAAATCAACGGCTCAGCCAATGCCCACGAGTCTGTGACCGTAAAACTCGGTGCCAATACAGCTAATACCACAGCCGACAACCTGGGCCGATGGAGTGTAACTATGCCTCCCCTATCCTCAGATCACGTATACACTCTCGAAGTAAAAGCTCCGTCACGTACACTGCGCATCAATGACATACTTGCAGGGGAAGTATGGCTTGCAAGCGGACAAAGTAATATGGCATTTCCGCTTATCCAAGAGCGTTTCGGGATTGACACGTTACCGGCCACGACTGACAGTCAACTACGCTTCTACACCATGTTCCCTACAGCCGTTACAGATGCACGCCAATGGAGTGAAGATGAAATAACAGCTACCGACACGCTCGGATATTTCAAGCCGGCCGTATGGCAAGCCATAGGACGGCACAATGCCGGAAATCATTCAGCCGTGGCTGTGCACTTCGCCCGTATTCTGCGCGATTCTCTGCAATGCCCCGTAGGCATAATCTGCAATGCCGTAGGTGGAGCTCCCGCCGAATCATATATCGACACATATACTTTAGAAGAAAACATACCTGAAGTGCTCATCAATTGGCAGAGCAACGATTATGTGCAGCCATGGGCCCAACAGCGCGCCAAACAAAATGCAGGTAATCATCGGCACCCTTACGAGCCATCGTACCTATATTCCACCGGAATCTACCCGATTGAAGGATATCCGATAGCCGGTGTTATATGGTACCAGGGTGAATCAAACGCACACAACACTGACGTACACGAAATGCTGTTTCCACTTGTGGTCAAAACATATCGCAAAGCCTTTAATTGCGATACTTTACCATTTCATACAGTACAACTCAGCAGCATAAACCGCCCCTCCTGGCCCTCATTCCGCGACAGTCAGCGCCGCTTAGCACTCAATATCCCTGGCGTAACGCTCACCGTAAGCTCCGATTTGGGCGATTCCCTCGACGTACACCCCATTGATAAACTGCACATAGGCCGCCGGCTCGCCCGTCAAGCTCTGCACCACAATTATGGATATAATACTTTAACTCCCGAAGGTCCGGTAATAAAAACCGCCACCGCTTACGGAAACAAAGTAATAATAACACTTGACAACGCCAATGGCCTGACCACGTCCGATGGCCATGACCCGCGCACATTTGAAATAGCTGAATTTGACGGTTTCTTTATCCCACAAAAAGCTAAAATAGAGGATAATAAAATCATCATTCAAGCGGATTCTGTCAAGACACCCAGATATGTGCGTTATGCATGGCAACCCTTTACCCGCGCCAATGTAATCAACGGTGACAATCTGCCGATGTCGACATTCAAAATTGCCATTGATAACCAACAATAATACACCACCATATCTTCCCAATAACAACCTATGATTATCCGCGAAGGACTCATCACCGATGCCGGTCAGATAGCTAAAATATACAATCACTACGTGCGCACATCTTCAGTCATTTTTTCCAATTATCAATTGACCGAAGAAGAAATGCAGTCAAAATTGCAACGACTTGAAGTTGGCTCCCGCTTCCCCTTCATCGTAGCTACTGATGAATCAAACAAGCTGCTTGGCTACTGCTATGCACATCTATGGCAACCTGATCCAGTATATGACCGCACTTGGGAAATAACACTATATCTCCATCATCAATCAACAGGACAGCGGATAGGCAGTAAATTGCTCGGGGAGATAATCGGATTATGCCGTAACAGCGGTGCACATAGCCTGATATCGTGTGTAAGCGAAGGCAACAAAGCGTGTGAGCGTATGTGTGAAAACGCCGGATTCAATCTCGTGGGACGAATACCCGAAGTCGGATTCAAATTTGACTGTTTCCATACCGACCTAATATATCAACTCCCTTTTTTCAGCGAAAAATAATCGGACAAAAATTAAAAATATTTGCATTCGGGGTAATGATTTCCACAGGTCAACTGTCTATAATATAAAACCACCCAGTAATGCAATATTCCGCTACCGAATTTGAGTCACTATACGCCCGATGCTTCCCACCATCAATGAGATTGGCTATGAGCCTGCTCCATGAAGAAGATGAAGCTCGTGATATAGTTCAGGAATCATTTCTGAAACTGTGGCAGTCAAATATCCGCATTGAAAATCCTATGGCGTTTATCATACGGTCAGTACGCAATGCTTGTCTGAACCGAATCAATATGCTTGACACGCGACAAAGGATACGTCAGAATCTCACCCTTGAGCCTCCGGCAGAGGATTTTGACCCGCATCAGCGCGATGAAGAAGTAATGATGGCAATACACCTGCTTCTTTCCGAGCGGGAACGACAAGTAGTCGACCGGATATACTCCGAGGGAATGAGCTACAAAGAGACAGCCGAAAACCTCAATGTCTCGATAGCCACAGTCAATAAAAATATAGTCACAGCACTAAAAAAACTTAGAAAACATTTCAAAACCGGTAAATAATGACTGAAGAACAGAAAAATATAATAATTACAAAGATGGTAGAAGCTCCTTCCTCCTTGACCGATTATGAGCTGGATATGATAATCAACGATGATGAGCTTCGCGACATCTATGAAATGTCAACAGCCGTGAGCCAAGCATATAGTTCTGAGCCAAAATGGGACATACAAAAAGAATGGAAACTCTTTCAGCATAACATCAAACCCAAATCCCTACCTCTGCAAAGGATTCTTAAGATTGCCGCCGTCATTTCGGGTATAGCATTGCTGTCAATAGCCGCAATAATAGGATTTAACATTCTCTCCAATCAAGCAGACTCTCCGAAATATGCCGACGTAGAGCAACCGTCCGACACAGACAATCCTATGGAAACTGCTCCGCAACTCACTGAAGAAACAAATATCGAAGATGAAACGAGTCCGGTTCAACATAAAACAGTAAAGAATCTGCCGGGTATCAAACAATATCTCGCACAAAATCCCGCTCTCAAATCAACAGAAAAACAACCGGAAACAGCTAATATAAACATTGACGAATATCTGCGTGTACAGCAAGCCCGTATAGATAATGACATAGCCACGCTCACAGCCACAGCATATCAAGAAGAATTTGCGACACTACTCCCTTTACTCGAAGAACTCGGAATCAACAGCTCCGACATGGTTTTAGCCCTCGGAAGCATAACAATGCAATAAATATCAAAAAAACATAACGACATGAAAACTTCATTACAACGACTTATTTGCCTGATGTGCGTAATCACACCGATTATCGCCACAGCCCAAACCAACATCAAGACGGCATTTGATGCCATAATCAACTGCCCTCAAGTTCAAATCACCGAAAGTCACACGCTTGACAAAAATCCTTCGACTCAAGCCAAAACAGGTCAAAGCGATATCTATCGATTTGTACTTCCCGCCGACAAAATCAATCTGATTAAAAATGTAGTATCTGCTATTAACAAAGATTCCCAAATGGCCTACAGCATCAACTCTGGAAAATCGGTCAATAACGATGCCAAAATATATCTTGCTACAGGTGACGGCAACGATCAGGGCGTTTATATCAACGAACCCGACAACGAATATATATATGCACTGTTTTTAGCTCCAAAATCGGAAGATTCCGAAGGCATCTACCGATATGCCTACGGTATAAACTACCTCGAAGCCGATGGTGTGATAACGGGTAAACTCATAATCACCTATGCCATGACTCTGCAACACCGTCAGGAATTGAATAAAAGTAGAAATCTTCGCATGCTGCAGGATCTATCCACCACTACTCTGCCAGCAATATCCACAACCACCTTGCCCTCGACCTCGACTGCACAAAAGTCATGGCTGGAATCGATGATATCATACCTTCAGAGCATGTCGCACGGCTCTTCTCTAACGCGTACGGCTCTTGCAACCAAAGCCTACAGGCTGATTCAGGATATTAAAAAATATCCTGAAGTAACAGAAACTGACAAAGATACCGTTCGGGAAATTCTGAAAGACATGATTTCGAATAAAAAATACTCCGAGACTGTTCTGAACAATATTTTGAATCAGTGTCTGACAAACCTTAAATAACAACAGTTTTTCATACCAATCCCGGCCGCTAGACCGGTTCCGGCGGTCGGGATTTTAATAATAGCAAGCAATGAAACGCCTGACTATAGGAATATTGTGCGCCTTTGGCACAACAATAGCAATGTCACAAACCACCCCCACCGACAGTGTAAATACACGTGAACTCGATGAAATAGTAGTAGAAGCCCGCTCACAGCGTCTGGGGGCTGAAGTCTCCACCTATGTACCTACTTCCAAACAAAAAAATGCAGCAATTTCAGCGTCCGACTTACTTGACCGCATGGCTATCCCTCAGCTGAACATATCACCCGATGGATCCATCAAAGCCCTGTCCGGAAAACAAGTAGACGTATTTATTGAGTTCCTTCCCGCGAGCACTGAAGATATGAGTGGTATGCGTATGCAAGATGTCAAAAAAATAGAATACTACGATTTCCCTTCCGACCCTCGCTTTATGGGCAAAGCACATGTAGTAAACTTCATCATGCAGAAATATGAGTATGGCGGATATCTTAAAACCATGGCTTGGGAAAGTACGGTTAATGCCGGATACCTCGGTATATATAGCAAGATGCAATACCGCCGCATGACCTTTGATATAGCAGCCGGGGGATTCTATAAGAATAATAAGCATTCGGGAGAAGATACCTACGAGATTTTTCGCCTGCCTCAAAGCGACGGGTCGCTGAACATTTTTGAGCGAAACTCCATACAAGATATCAGCTTGTCCAAATATCAACAATATTGGCCTACCTTCAAAGCGCTTTATAAATCCGACAAAATAAGTATTAACAACGTAATTGGAGCTAACTTCTACAGGACTCCCAACGAAGCACAGTCAGGCCACATAGAGTACTCGCCCGAAATAGCTCAACGCACAGATTATGCATCAGCCAGCTCCAATCGGGTAAATTCAATATCCTATTCCGGATACTGGAACTTCATTATCGATGACAAAAACAGCATAAACTTCTCTCCCCGATACGCCTATTCCCACACCAATACCCAAAGCCGATATTCCGAAACCGGATCTAAGGAATATATCAATACCGCCATAGACAACTCTCATCAGTTCAACAGCAATCTCACTTACGCACACTCATTCGGCGAGTGGGGTAACCTGAACACGATGCTTCAATCCATTATCAGCACAAGCAACACTACGTATGCGGGTACTGCCAACATGAGCGACTATACACGGACTTATCGCATAGGTCCCGGAATACAATACAGTCTGTCAAAAGGTAAATTCTACGGGTTGGCCGGTTTCGGGTTTCATTGGAACAGACAAGACAACCTCAATTTCAAAGAAACATCCACAGCACCATGGATAGATTTGTCACTACAATATTCACCCAACGACCGCCATTCTTTGCGTAGTGATTTTCATCACATGAAATCCATTCCATCATCAAATTTTCTGTCAACGGCTATAATCCAAAGCAATCCTCTGATGAGCTATACCGGAAATCCGAATCTTATACCTTTCAACAGCTATGATGTAGGATTAAACTATTCGTTTATACCAAACAACCGCTACAGCCTCTCGGCTTTTTTCTCGGCATGGATCGCTGATAATCGCTATATCTATGACTACGAGCCTACCGCTACAGGAATCCTCCGCACAATCAAACAGCCCGGAGGTGAATATTGGCAATGCAGCTACGGCATCTACGGCTCGGTACGTCTCTTTGACCGCTCGCTACAATTGACGGCACAGCTCAATGCCAACTCTGTACATAACGGTGCGCCGTATAATCTCAACAAAACCAGAATTGGCTATGCTATAAACGCCCGATATTATCTTGATAACTGGAGCTTTTCAGCCATCTATTATTCGGCTCAAGGCTATCCCGACGGCTACATGGTGGGTACATGGATGGAAACAAAACCTACAGTGATGCTGCAAGCCGGGTGGGCAAACGCTTCATGGAACATCCTAATGCAAGTTTTCGACTTTACCAAATGGAATTGGAAAGGCAACAAAAGCTCCATGCACAGCCCATATTATGATAAGATAGAGCAATTCTATTCAATAAACAGTCATGCCTGTGCCAAAATTACATTAACGTACACCTTCGGTTTCGGCAAAAAAATAGAGCGTGGCAATGAAGCATCGCAGCAATCAGGCATATCGTCAGGTATCCTCAAATAAACATACTCAGCGATGAGGAGGAGGTGGTGGTATGGTGCCTTGACGCGGAGCAGGACCAGCTACGGAACGCAAAACTTCATAGATGATGCCTCCAAAATCAGCTCCGATTTTTACATCATCGGAAATTTTATAATAAGGCATCACTATGGGACGCGTCTCCCAACGACCGTTGTATAACGACCGCTCAGTCTGAGCTCCGACACTCACCCCCCAATGAGGTGCGAAATCATAACTTAGATATCCGCCAAACTTGCTACTGTGCATATATCCGGCCATAGCAGGAATAAGCGGACTAACAGAGGAATAATAATTACCGAACAATGTAAGCGAAAGATTGGGCGCTAATTTATAGCTTAAGTTAAGGTTAATCCCATAAGCGGTCTGCAACCCGCGAAAATAACCATATTTATCGGCAGTGGCCGATAAACTTAACGATAGATTACCGAATCGCTGCAACAATGTTACACTCCCCGACTCTATTCCCATCAGTCCCGGATACTGGATCATATCTCCCGAGGCCACAATTCCACCGTCAGTCCATGAAGCAAGATAAGCCTTATCGGTAAACTGAGGCGAAAAATGCAACGGCATCTCTTTGGCAAGAGCCATACGTGTGGCAAAGGATAAAGATGGAGCCGTAATCCATTCCGACTCCAACCCACTGACAGATGGCCGTGTCTCTATACCTGTCCGGGGCACCATGAAACTTTCCACTGAATCAGGGAATGCCACAGACAACGAATCGCGCGACTCCGTCTGAGCAAAAACCGAGTAGCAGACAAATAATAAAAGACCTACAGGTATGCACTTAATTACATTCATAATCACAAAATTATAATAAATGTACAATAAACCGTAAGCATTAACCGGTTTTAACCTTTTTTGCGCTCTCAATGAATATTATTACTTTTGCATATCAAAACAAAAAACTCAACCTGAATATGAAATTCATGAAATTACATCGTATCTTACCCGCTATTATCACTCTTTCGGGATTTGTTACATTCACATCATGTAATTCCGACTCCGAAACCGACGAACCGCAACTTCCTACTTATTGCGTGATAGATTTTGAGGAAGGCAATCTGACCCTTGCCGGCCCGACATCCTATGGCGAAAATCTTTATCCCGACTATACCGGCATCAAATATACCTCGGCAAATCTCTACGTCACATCAAGCATTTCGCTTCATATAGGATTAAATATAAGCAGCTACAGTAACAAACCTGATTTTTCAGCCGGAGGAGTAGCCTTGTCAACCTGGAACAATATGCACAACACTTCTACTATGCAAGCCGATAATTGGTGGTACACATACGAAAATCAGTGCAGCATCTACAACGAGTTTTCAATCCCCTGCTCCAACCAAAATGCCGGAGCCGACGGCAGCAACACGTTCGCTATAATCTATGGCAACGAATCGTCATACGGAGATTACCGACCCGAAATATCTTTTAACGACAATTATGAGCTTCCCATCGATCAAATCGCCATCTGCCCCACAGCTTACTTCTATGGAGCTGTCACAAAAGGGAATCCCTTCGGCTCTGATCCTCAAAAAAATCTCAAGGAGCAGAAAGGCTGGGTAAAAGTTCTTGCCTACGGTTTTGATGCCAAAGGTCAGCCCACCAATCAAGGTAGACCTATAGAAAAATATCTCTGTGACTTCCGCGAAGGAATAACACCGGTCGAAGTTCCCATCTCTTGGATTTATTGGTCTCTCTCCGATCTGGGAAAGGTACATTCCATCAAATTTGACTTCGAAGGCAGCGATATCAATTACGGTTCACTCGCTACACCATGTTATCTCGGCATAGATAATATCTTTGTGCGTCTGAAAGACTAATCAAAAGCGCAACATAAGTTCCGCAAGGACACAATCATTATTTTCTATCGCCGGTATAAATCCCCGGCGGTAGAAATTTTTTTCATAGTTAATTCTCAACAGCAGATACATAGACTTTGTGCGGTGATAACCAATCGTTGACCCGAGGGTGATGCGATTACGCTCCGGATAATCAGTGATGAGTTTACCGGCATCATCAGGTTTGCCTGAACTCCCTGCGGTCATACCGTCAAAACGACCTTGAAATGAAAGCGAATCGAAATACCAGAGTCTGATTGGCATCGAATAATCCGCCTGCAAATTATACCCGTGGCACGGAATATGAGCCATGTTTGTAAAATGCTCATATAAATACTCACTCTCCACACGCCAGCGTTCATGATGCCAACGCAATGCCACATCTACCATGTTAATTCTCACACCATAAGGAATTATAGACTCAAAGCTACCGCTCACAAGCCAATCATCTATTTTATAAGTGGCCTTTACGGCATAACTAAGCTCACTATTCCAACGTACATGATTCGTAAGCGAGCCAAGATTAAATGCTCCCGCCTCTATAAATACCGGTACTCCTGATAATTTATAACCACCTTGAGCACCCACTCCACGATAATTACTCATCTGCTTGCTTATAAACGGACGGTTGGCAAACAGATACTCGTGAGGTATGCGAAACATTTCCACTCCAAACGGGATTCTGAATTGACCGGCTTTAATAGACCATGATCTACCTATATCCGCCAAAGCATACGCATCGAGAAACACGAATTTTCCACCTTGACACAAATCAACCTGTAAAAAATATTTACCCCACGGAGCGAACCGCCCGGTAGCACTAACCCTGGCATTACGCACCTGAAAACGATGCACACCATCTTCAACCGACATCTCAAATCGGCCTCTCAGTGTACCATGAAACTCAGGTATATAATTAATTGAATCATTGGAGCCATACATATCATTGACTCCAAACACCATTAAGAATAAAAAAAGTACTTTTATAGAAAAACGTTGCATGATACAATTAAGTAAATCTCACCCGAAATTAATCATTCTTTCAAACTTAAACTATTGATTGAGCATATATTATCACGGTAGAATAGCTGCTCGGATCATTTGACATTCAATTCTTCGCGAAGATACCCTGCTGTTGGTGAATCTCCGACAGCTATCTGCTCCGGAGTCCCCACGGCTATGATTTCACCTCCGTTCTTACCACCGCCCGGGCCCATATCTATCACATAATCAGCACACTTAAGCACATCAAGATTATGCTCAATCACGAGCACGGTATTACCTTTTTCCACCAACCTGTGAAATATACCTAAAAGCACTTTAATATCCTCGAAATGCAACCCCGTGGTGGGTTCATCAAGTAGAAAGAGAGTCTTTCCGGTATCGCGTTTTGCCAACTCTGTAGCTAACTTCACACGCTGATTCTCTCCCCCGGAAAGTGTGGACGACGGTTGACCAAGTTTAATATATCCCAAACCTATCTCCTGAAGCACTTTGATTTTTTTCAGTATCGAAGGTATTCCGGCAAAAAAATCTACAGCCTGGTTAATAGTCATGTCAAGCACATCTGCTATAGATTTTCCCTTATAGCGCACTTCGAGAGTCTCACGGTTGTAACGCTTTCCGCCACACACCTCACACGGGACAAGCACATCGGGCAAAAAATTCATCTCTATCGTGCGATAACCATTGCCCGAACATGCTTCACATCGACCTCCGGCAATATTAAAAGAGAAGCGTCCGGGCTTATAACCGCGTATCTTAGCCTCCGGAAGACCGACAAAAAGATTGCGTATATCAGTAAAAACTCCAGTGTAAGTAGCCGGATTTGAACGTGGAGAACGACCCAGAGGAGTCTGGTCTACAGTCACTACTTTATCAATATTTTCAAGCCCTGATATAGATTTATAAGTAAGTGGCTGCTGTGTAGATCTATAGAAATGAGCCGACAGAATAGGCATAAGAGTAGCATTGATAAGACTCGATTTACCACTCCCCGACACACCGGCCACAGCAATAAAAGTACCAAGAGGCAGCGAAAGATTCACATCTTTAAGATTATTACCCGATGCTCCGTAAAGTTCAAGCCTTTTTCCTGAGCCCGAACGACGCTGCTCAGGAACTTCAATTTTTTGCTCGCCATTGAGATACGATGCAGTAAGAGTGGATGTTGCAAGCATTTGCCCGGGAGTTCCCTGAAATACCACTTCGCCACCTTTACGTCCGGCCTTAGGGCCGATATCCACCACATAATCTGCATTTAACATCATATCCTTGTCATGCTCCACCACTATAATCGTATTGGAGGCATCACGCAATTTCTTAAGCGAATCAATCAATCGGTGATTATCACGCTGATGCAGTCCAATACTTGGTTCATCAAGAATATAAAGCACATTGACTAATTCAGACCCAATCTGAGTGGCGAGCCTGATACGCTGACTTTCACCACCCGACAGAGTAGCTGACCTGCGATTCAATGACAGATAATCCAGACCCACATCTACCAAAAATCCCAATCTGCTGCGTATCTCTTTTAGAATCTCAGCTGCCACAATGGCCTGCGTAGGCGACAATCGCTCTGTTATGGTCTTCGACCATTCATACAGATCGGATATCTCCATTTCGGATAGCTGAGCTATATTTTTACCGTCGATAAAGAAACTCAATGCCTCTCGATTAAGACGCTGACCATGACACTCCGGACAGACCACGCGAGAGAAAAATTGTCCGCTCCACTTTTGGGCAGCCGCTCCCGCTTCATCATCTTGCTGCATCTCGATATATTTCACCAATCCATCGTAGGTACTAAAATAATTAGCTGTGGAAAGTGTGGCATTCTGTATATTCAGGCGAGCATCTGTGCCATTGAGAATATCATCCATACATTCATCGCTCAGATCGCGGACCGGCGTCTTAATCGTATATCCGTATCGAGCACAAATAGCATCTATTTGCCAAAAAATCATACTATTGCGATACTTTCCAAGCGGCAGAATAGCCCCATCATATATGGATATGGAATCATCCGGAATAATCTTATTACGGTCCACTATATTAACCTCTCCCAATCCCTTGCAGTGAGGACAATATCCCTGTGGAGAATTGAACGAGAAGTTATGAGGAGCCGGTTCACGATACGAAATACCCGATTCCGGATCCATAAGTTGCTGACTGAAATGAGTCACCTCATCGGCATCCACATCATAAACCATCATCTGCTTTTCGCCTATACGTAAAGCATCGGATACGGTAGAACGCAAGCGCGTCTCATCTTTATCACTCACCTTCAGACGATCCACCACCACTTCTATGGAGTGGTTCTTGTATCGGTCGAGCTTCATGCCGGCTGTTATCTCACGTAATTCGCCATCAACTCTCACCGATATATATCCTTTCTTACGTACTGACTCAAACAGCTCCTTATAATGCCCTTTACGGTTTTTCACCAAAGGTGCAAGCACATATATCTTCTTTCCATCGTATTTTTCCAACAACAGATTCACGATTTTCTCTTCTGTGTACTTCACCATAGGCTTACCCGTGACGTAGCTCACGGCAGTGGCTGTACGAGCATAAAGCAATCGTAAAAAATCATATATCTCTGTGGTGGTACCTATAGTCGAACGCGGATTACGATTGACAGTCTTCTGTTCTATAGCAATCACAGGACTCAGTCCGGTAATCTTATCCACATCAGGGCGCTCGAGATTGCCAAGCATATTACGGGCATACGATGAAAAAGTCTCGATATAGCGTCGCTGGCCTTCGGCATAAATTGTGTCGAAAGCAAGCGAAGACTTACCGCTACCGCTCAACCCGGTTATAACGGTGAGCTTATAGTGGGGAATGTCTACATCGATATTTTTCAGATTGTGTACACGGGCTCCGAGTACACTCAAACTGTCATTTTCTGTATCAATATTCATTTAACCACCCAATCAGGATTATATGGACGGCCTACACTTTTGGAATGTGAAAGTGACTCCTTCACCGGCACTCTTACAGTGTAGGTCTTACCCGTTTTATTAGGCAGCGATTTAGTCCTTATCCAAGGATTGTAATCGCGTAGCGTCATATAGTTCGTTCCATGTTCTTTGGCCCACTTCGACCAACTTTCTACCGGAGTATTAACCTCTACCTCGGTATATTTCATAGGCGGATAAAGATTTTCCGCCTTAAGTTCAAAGCCGTATTGCCGCGGATTTTCCATAATCATCTTCATAGCCAGCAATCGAAACATATAGCGAGAAGTCTCTTCAGCAAGATATAAATCATAGGCTGTGTCAACATTCTGTTCGGCCAACTCGCGCGTAATGCGTCCCATACCTCCATTGTAGGAAGCCGCCGACGACTCCCATGTACCATATTTGTTATAAGCCTCTTTGAGGTATTTAGCTGCAGCCCGGGTAGCTTTCACTATATCATAACGCTCATCGACATATTCATTCACCTCAAGACCATAGTCCTTGGCTGTTCCGGCAAGAAACTGCCAGAATCCGGCCGCCTTAGAAGGCGAATAAGCCCGAGGGTCAAGCGAACTTTCTATACAGGCAAGATAAACCAAATCAGCAGGCACCCCTGCCGCCTTAAGCACAGGTATAATTTCAGGGAAATATCTGTTGGCACGCTTAATGGTAAGCATAGTAGATCCGTGAGTATAAGCCATAGCTGAAAGTTCGCGGTCAAGCCGTTCATATATATCATAGCGATCTGTATCAATCTTTTTATCGGCAAACATCACCTGTGAAGGCACTTTCGGATTGATTACTTTACTCGGAGTTTCAGGCTTAAGAGTCTGATTGGTTGCAGGCTGTGCACCAAAAAGAGCCATGGATGTCATGCTTGCATATATTGCTGCAATTACAATAGTCCTGTTCATATTATTCATAATTTACTATATTGATGTCACCGCTGAGATTATACTGCTTGCCATCACTGCCTTTAGCCTTTATCACATAGTAGTAGACACCGGCAGGCACATATTTGCCATTCCGTTTGCCGTCCCACCCCTTGAAAGGATCATGAAATTCCGCCAATTTTTCACCCCAGCGATTAAAAATATAACATTCAAAATCCACAATCGATTTATAACTTACACGCCACTCATCATTTACCCCCGGAGAACCTTTGGGAGAAAAAGCATTGGGGCATTTGAGCGACGATTCCCCTACACTTACCGTAAAAATTTCGCTCACATAATCACAGTGTCCGGAGGCATCGGCTGCCCGAAACCGCACGTAGGTGGTACCTTGATTGTAGAAAATGTGAGTAAATTCCAGTTCACGATTAGTATAATTAATATCTTCAAAATCCTCATTCGTCGCCATTTCCCATTGAGTAAACACGGCTGCATCAGAAGGCACTGCAATGAACTCAATCTCCAGCGGAGCCGAACCTCCGAATCCGGTATCATCACCGGTTTTTATCTCATTTTCCGCTGTATGTTCATGCTTCTTAGCCATCACTATTGCATCGACCGCTGTTGCTGTAAACAATGGCGATACCACCTCCTCAATAAGACCCCATTGGCGCATAAAGCGATCGGTTGTCAAAGTAAAATAAGTGTCGCATAGCGGCGCCTCCACCCTAAATTGCGGGGAAACATATTCCAGATGCTCAGTGCGGGTAACCATATCAAAACGCATAGCATCGCGGTCGGCATTAAGCGTAGAATAAGTCAGCTCAATATCACGAGAAAGAGTCATAGCTCTGCCGATGATTGAATAATATGTAATCTTGTCGGCGGCTCCATCTGCCATAAGTTCCACTCGGTCACACTCCTGCTCGGGAGAGAATCCGAGAGCATTTATATCAAAAGCATGATCGGTATAATCTACTACCCAAAAATAATACAATGAGCCATTTTCATTTATCACATATCCGGTGTCGCCTTTCAAACCGGAGAAACTGATTTCGGCACCATTACGCGACAATGACGATGCGGGTATTTCCGTGGCATAAGAAGCTCCTTGATAGCCATAACTGCTCCAGGTCACGGAGGCTGACGCCGAAGAAGCCGTGTAGACAGCATTACACCCATTCAGACCATATACCACAAATATTTTATCTATGCCGGTAGAAGCAGCCGGAGTCTCAGTAATCACTGCGCGCGAAGAGCCTTCGATACGTAGGGAAGCAGCATGAACGCTCGCGCACACAACCAGCATCACCATAAATATTATAAAATGAAGTGTCCTTTTCATCTCCTTTTCAAAAATTATCCGGTACAATATGCAAAGATAACACTTTTAATACTCAAATCCAATATCCATAATCATAGGTAACAAATTTCATCAAATATCGCTTGCAATGCATAATATTTTGTAATTTTGTGGATATAATTTTAACCATCAATCCGTGTATTAAGATGAGTCTGTTTGAAGCACTTACCGAGAAGGCCAAATCCATGCCTCAAAGAATAGTCCTGCCTGAGGGAACCGAACCGCGAACACTCACTGCAGCCGACCGTATAATTGCCGAAAATATCGCTGAAGTAATCCTCATCGGTGACCCCAAGGATATCAAATCAATGGCAAAAGAGTTGAAACTCACGCATATCGACAGAGCCACCATAGTCAATCCCTCTGATGAAAAAGTCATTGACCACTATGCTCCGCTTTTCTACCAATTGCGTAAATCCAAAGGTATAACTATGGAGCAGGCTCGCCTGACCACTGCCAATCCACTCTATCTCGGGTGTCTTATGGTTAAAGCCGGCGACGCCGACGGACAGGTGGCAGGTGCTCTCAATACCACAGGGAATGTACTTCGTGCTGCATTTCAGGTAATCAAGACACAGCCCGGCATCAACGTAGTGTCCGGTGCATTTATCATGCTTCTTCCCGAAGGCTCATCATTCGGATCAAAAGACCTGCTGGTGTTTGCCGATTGCGCCGTAGTACCGGATCCCTCCGCCGAAGAATTAGCTCAAATAGCCATAAGTTCAGCTCAGACCGCCCGCGACATCGCCGGTATCAAACCACGCGTGGCTATGCTTAGCTTTTCTACCAAAGGAAGCGCCAAACACGAGCGTGTCAACAAAGTTATCGCTGCCACCCGGATAGCACAGGAAATGTGTCCTGAACTAATCATCGATGGTGAGCTGCAGGCCGATGCCGCCATTGTGCCCAGCGTGGCCCAAACCAAAAGCCCGAACAGTTCGCTTAGCGGACGGGCAAATGTACTCATATTCCCTTCGCTCGAAGTAGGAAACATAGCTTACAAACTGGTACAGCGCTTAGGTGGCGTTCAGGCTGTCGGCCCGGTACTTCAAGGTCTGGCCGCTCCTGTCAACGACCTTTCACGCGGCTGTTTCCCGGAAGATATATATAAAACCATTATCATGACATGCAATCAGGCAATAGGTCTGAAAGAACATAAATAATCAATCAATTAAAGGATATGAAAATATTAGTCCTCAACTGCGGCAGCAGCTCGGTAAAATACAAACTCATAGACACTGAAAGCCATGAGACTTTAGCTGAAGGTGGTGTAGAAAAAATCGGACTTCCCGATGGCTTCATCAAATTCCGTCTGCCTGACGGTTCTAAGACAAAATTAGACCTCGGTCATATTGACCACAAACAAGGTGTAGAAGCTATTTTACGCACGCTTACGAATCCTGAATACGGTTGCATCAAGAGTTTCGATGAGATAGATGCTGTAGGACATCGCGTGGTTCACGGAGCTGAGAAGTTCAGCAAAAGTGTGCTTATCACAGATGAAGTTATCCAGCAAGTCAAAGACTGCTATGACTTGGCCCCTCTGCATAATCCGGCCAACATCACAGGCATAGAAGCCATCACATCACTTATGCCCGGTGTGCCACAAGTTGGCGTCTTCGACACAGCTTTTCATCAAACCATGCCGGCCAAGAGCTTTATGTATGCCCTACCCTATAAATATTATGAAAAAGACGGAGTACGACGCTATGGATTCCATGGCACCAGTCACCGTTATGTAAGCGCCCGTGCCGCAGAATTTTTGGGTATCGACCTCAACAACAGCAAAATCATTACCTGCCATATTGGAAATGGAGGCTCCATTACAGCTGTACTCAATGGCAAGAGTATCGATACATCTATGGGACTTACACCCACTGAAGGCCTGATGATGGGTACCCGCGTAGGCGATGTTGACCCTGGTGCGCTCACTTTTTTGATGACACGCTATAACCTTACTCCGGCACAACTTCAAACTGTAATAAACAAAGAGAGCGGTGTAGCCGGAGTATCAGAGATTTCCAACGATATGCGAGAAATCGAAGCTGCTGTCAAAGCCGGTGATGCACGCGCAAAACTTGCCCTTGATATGTATGAACAACGCATTATAAAATATGTGGGAGCATACGCAGCCGAAATGGGGGGAGTAGACGTTATAGTGTTTACCGGTGGTGTAGGTGAAAACCAGACCGGTGTACGCGAAAATGTGTGCGCTCCTTTAGCTTTCATCGGAGTGGAAATAGACAAAGCAATCAACGACATGACCCGTGGCACAGAAACAATAATATCCACTCTCTCATCTAAAGTCAAAGTCGTGGTTATTCCTACCGATGAAGAACTGATGATAGCCCGAGATACAGAAGAAATCGTTAAAGCTCTATAACAATGAAAAAAATTCGTGCCGCCATAGTAGGTTATGGCAACATCGGCCAATTCACCCTTGAAGCTCTCCGTCAAGCGCCTGACTTCGAAATAGCAGGTATCGTACGACGCTCAACAGCAAATATACCACAAACACTGGCCTCATATAAAGTGGTCACTGATATCAAAGAACTTGAAAATGTAGATGTGGCGATACTCTGTACGCCCACCCGCGAAGTTGAACATTACGCTTCGCAATATCTTGCTATGGGCATCAACACTGTAGATAGTTTTGATATACATACCTCAATACCGCAACTTCGCGCCAATCTTGATGCTGTAGCCAAAACTTACGGTACCGTGGCTATCATCTCAGCAGGCTGGGATCCGGGAAGCGACTCCATAGTGCGCGCCCTCATGCAGGCTGCTGCTCCAAAAGGCATCACTTACACCAACTTCGGCCCGGGTATGAGCATGGGACATACCGTATGCGTCAAATCAAAACCGGGTGTAAAAAATGCTCTTTCCATGACCATTCCGCTTGGCACAGGCATACATCGCCGCATGGTATATGTTGAACTTGCCGATGGAGCTACATTAGAAGAAGTCACTGCAGCGGTCAAATCAGACCCCTATTTCGCCTCCGATGAAACTCACGTAATGGCCGTAAAATCCATTGATGAAATCAAGGATATGGGACATGGCGTAAATATGGTTCGAAAAGGCGTGAGTGGAGAGACCCAGAATCAACGCTTTGAATTCAATATGTCAATCAATAATCCTGCACTTACCGCACAGATACTTGTAGGTGCAGCCCGTGCATCAATGCGTCAAACACCGGGAGCCTACACTATGATAGAAATCCCGGTAATTGATCTTCTCTATGGTGACCGCGCTGAGCTGGTAGCACATCTGGTGTAAGACCCACACACAATCCATAAATAATAAAAGGTGACTCCCGCAAAGAAGTCACCTTTATTATTTGTGGATTATATCAGAATACATTATTTGTAAAGACCGAAATGGTCATCCGAACGCATGAAGTTGATACGTTCCTCAATCCAATTTTTCAAAGTTTCAAAGTTCTTACGGAATTCCCATGAACTGGTCACAATACACCAGGAAGCATGTGTGTAGCTTGGCCAAAGTTGACCGTTTTCTTTAGCTGTGGGCTCAATAAGATTAGCATATTCTTCCATATACTCTTTCATCTTGGGATAACCATTATAATAGAAATCATCAAGTTTTTCACGGAACATGGTGCGAATTTCTTCATTGGAAAGCAATGCCTTCAGGAAAGTATAACCTGATTGGTCACCATCATTTGACACCATATAATCTTTAGGCGATGCACCCTCTTTTCCATTAAATGTAAATGCCCAGTCGAAATCCCAGACAGGACCGAAATGATATACTTCACCTTCTTCAAGACTCTTTTTGTGAATATATAGACTCTTAGGGTGCTGCATTTCATGGTTGCTTGCAATACCGTTTACCATAAAGAAATTCACCACGGATTCCAAATCTAACACATCACTCAGGCTCTGAGTGGAAGCACGCTGAGTTACAGCATTGGCCATGTTGGTGAAATCGGTCTTCCAAAGATTAAAATAGCTACTTGCATTAGTGATATTAGTTACTGTAGTATCAGCGGCAAGTTCAGCAATGTCAGGGTCCTTAACCATAACGGGAAGAGTCTTATTATTATATCCTGAACGCCATGAATACGTAAATTTATAATCTTCGTCGTAGTTGCTGTCGAGCTCAAATAGCATACCTGTGGTCTCATCGATATCCACACTACCACCACCTATACCAATCTTTTCCGTAAGCATATACTGGCCTTTGTATATACCGTTAAAATATACCTTTACAGGAACACAATGGTTGGAATAAGGCATTTCCAAATAATTAGCAAGCCAAAGAGCAAGAGTATTGCGCATCAGCGTACAGTCAATATTATTGGCAATGAGTGCAAAAGTCTTTGCCTTAGGCAGTCCACAGACGGACGCTTTTTTCGCCATTTTGAAACGATAAGGTTTTTTGCGCATTCCCCAAGTAGAGTTTCCTCTACCGCGAAATTCTACAGTCTGCGAAGCAACATTGTCATACATACCGTTGCCTTCCATATAAAGTGTGGCCTGGTGAATGACATCTTTTGATTCTCCGTTCTGACCGAGTTCAGGCCAATTTGGATAATCTTGAAGTGTCACATGAAATTCGGGAATACCGGTAGAGCGGAGAACAACACTGTCAATTTCCGACATAGCTACTTTAGTAATTTTACCCAAAGTATCAGTAAGAACTATCTGTGAAAACTCACCATTTTGACCGACATATTCTATTTTTTCTACTTCCTCAGCCTTATAACTTTTGAAATCCTTGCTTTGAAACAGATGAATTTGTTCATGCTGAGCAAATACAGATGCCGACATCATTGCGGCTACAGTTAAGAGTAATAATTTTTTCATTTTGCCACCGCAATTTTTAATGATTCGTTACCATAAGTCAACACATACACACCGGACGAAAGCCCTCTCAGGCTCACACTGTGATGTCCGGTTACTACGGCACTGTGCAATACCTGACCCGCAATATTCACCAGCATTACCTGAGTGTCGGCAGGCAGATTTTCCATAGTCACATTATCAAGATTCTGAACAAGGACTACAGCATCAGCCACAGGGGTATCAACACCTGCAAGCTGATCTTCAATGTTTTCACCGGGCTCAGCAGAGAATGTGAGTTTTCTAACTTCGCTTACAGGCATAGCCAGTAAACCTTTCGAACACTGGAGAACAAATTCTCCGTCCTGAACCATTGAGGTCATGTCGTCTTCCATAGTAATAGCCAAGGTCGAATTATCATCCTTGGTAATTACAACGCTTTTGTAACCACTCGCATAGGCTGACATACACGACAATCCCAAAGCCATGGTCAAAAGCGACGCAAAAACTTTTTTCATTAAATAAAGGATTTAAGTTAATTATTAATTAGGTTATTAGTTAATTTTCAGCAAAATTACACATACTTTTTGGTATGCAAAATTTTTAAGCAAAAAAATAGCTTGCAAACACCGTACACTCACTGTTTTTATCTTACTTTTGTAAAAAAATAACCGACATATCTGCCACTACCGCTTTTACTCATTTTTACAATGAATATCGTTGCCATCATTCCAGCTCGCTATGCCTCTACCCGACTCCCGGGTAAGCCATTGGCTCTTATCGGAAACAAATCGATGATAGAACGCACATATCTGCAGGTAAAACAAGTTATTGAAGATGTGTGGATAGCTACATGCGATAAAATAATTGCAGATGAAGTACTTCGGTTCGGTGGAAAAGTAATTATGACATCAGAGCTTCATAATAGTGGCACGGAACGATGTGCTGAAGCCGTAAAATCACTTCCATATAAACCCGAAATAGTGGTCAACGTGCAAAGTGATGAACCATTTATATCTCCGGCCGACCTGAAATCACTATGCGATGCAATGCTTGCCGATCATAAGTGCCAGATTGCCACCTTGATTCAAAAATATAATCCAGCCGAAGGACTGGAAACACTTACTTCTCCCGACAATCCCAAAGTGGTAATCGACAATACCTCTCATGCGCTCTATTTCAGCCGGTCCGTTATCCCATTCGTACGTAATTATCCATTAGATGAATGGAGCCAAAAGGCTAATTTTTACTTACATCAGGGTACGTATGCTTTTCGCTACGACACGTTGCTACGGTTAACCTCATTACCTCCATCGGACATGGAGACAGCTGAGTCACTTGAACAATTGCGCTGGCTTGCCGGCGGATTTACCATCAGAACAATCTGCGCTTCAACAAAAAGTCTCAGCATTGACACTGCTGAAGATCTCGCCAAAGCTAATCAATTAATAACCAACAATCCACTATGACAACTGACTTCCGCAGCATCGCTCCACCGATAACCGACATTGACGACTTAACAATTCCATCGCTCAACAGTCAGCTATTATCATCCGGAATGCAGGTCACTACTCATCAATGTTGCGAAGCAGATGTTTGCCGTATCACACTGTTGATTGAAGGCGGGAAAGCGGAAGCTGCTTCTCCCGCAGTGGCTGTACTTGCCGGCGGTCTTGTCAACGAAGGCACACCATCGTTCGATAGTGCCACCATAGCCGATATTCTCGATAAAAACGGAGCATGGCTCACAACTGATACTCACAACCACCACCGACAATTAAATATCTTTTCACTCAATTCTCGTCTACCGGAAATTCTGCCGATAATCACCGAAATGATTATGTCGCCAACTTATCCGGCTGAAATAGTTAGCACGCGGACTGAAATTCTGGCCCGTAACATTGAGGTATCGCAAAGAGATGTGATGTATATGGCTCATTGTCTTTCCGACAAGATGGTAATGGGTGAAAATCACCCGTTGGCACGCGTTGACACACCGGCGGAAATCCTTGACTTAAAATCTGAAAATCTTATTGATTTTCATCGCAAATATCACTCGGCAAAAAACTCTCGATTGTATGTCTGCGGCAACTTGACAACAAAGATTGAGCAAATGATAACCGATGCCTGCGACCATCTGCCTGTGTCTGCTCAGCCTTCGCAATTGATTAATATCCCATTTTCTCCATTAACTCCGTTGACCACACTTTCGACTACCGTTGATCAGGCCTCACAAAGCGCTGTAGTCATAAATATCCCTGCCATAGCCCGAAATCACCCCGACTATCTGCCACTCAATCTCACAGTATTTGCGTTAGGGGGATATTTCAGCAGTCGCCTCATGACCAATATCCGCGAAGAAAAAGGGCTTACCTACGGCATCAGATCCTTACTATACGGATACGCCGGATCATCAGTCATAGAGATAAGCGCACAGACTGACCCTACGGCAGTGGAAAAATTAATCGATGAAGTGCGCGGCGAACTAACGGATCTGATCATCAATCCTCCTCATGGAGAAGAGCTCTCACGCATAAAGCGCGTTGCCGCTGCAGAAATGCGTTCGTCGCTTGACAATCCATTCGGTCCCACCCAACATAGTATCACTACAATAACCGCCGATCTGCCGGAAAACTATTTTCACGACAAAGTACAGGCCATTGCCTCACTCACGTCCGATACCATAGCACAAATGGCTGAGAAATATCTTCGCCCGGATTCCATGCTGACTGCCATCTGCGGTCCCGAAAAATAATTATCAATAAATTTCATCTGCCGATTGACTTTCACAAAAATATTTACGAACTTTGCACACATATAATCATACAATTCGTCACATATTATAATACGTATAAAAATCGATGAAGAAAAGCGCTTTGCAGGTAGCCCGCGCGGCATACCAACCCAAACTACCCATCTCTCTTACCGGCTCGGTGACTGCAGTAGAAGGTAATCCCACTGAATCTATAGCCGACCAAGATGAAATCAAAAAACTTTTCCCCAATACTTACGGTCTGCCGGAACTTCATTTTGAAAAAAGTTCAACTGCATTTGCCGGCAAACCGATAAATGTAGGTGTAATCCTTTCCGGCGGACAAGCTCCCGGTGGACATAACGTGATTTGCGGTCTGTTTGACGGCATCAAAAAAATCAACAAAGACAGCCGTCTTTTTGGTTTCCTCATGGGCCCCGGCGGTCTGGTTGACCATAAATACATCGAGCTTACATCAGATATCATCGATGAATACCGTAATACAGGTGGATTCGATATCATCGGTTCAGGCCGTACCAAACTTGAAACAAAGGAACAATTTGACAAAGGTCTTAAGATACTCAAAGAACTCGGAATTTCAGCATTAGTTATTATTGGTGGTGATGATTCCAATACCAATGCCGCTATTTTGGCCGAATATTATAAAGCCATCAATGCCGGAGTACAGGTAATAGGCTGTCCCAAGACCATTGACGGAGACCTCAAGAATGATGTTGTGGAAGCATCATTCGGATTCGATACAGCTACTAAAGTATATTCTGAACTCATAGGCAATATTCAGCGTGACTGCGTGTCAGCTAAAAAATACTGGCACTTCATCAAACTCATGGGTCGCTCCGCTTCACATATAGCATTGGAATGTGCTTTGCAGACTCAACCAAATATCTGTATTATCTCAGAAGAAGTCGAGGCCAAAAACATGACCTTGGCCGATGTGGTTGAATCAATTGCCGCTACAGTTGCAGCCCGTGCTGCCGAAGGCAACAACTTCGGAACTGTTCTGATTCCTGAAGGTCTCATCGAGTTCATTCCCGCCATGAAAGCTCTCATCGCCGAGCTCAACGACCTGCTTGCACAAAGTCCTGAATTTACCACACTCAGTGCAGCCGAACAGCGCAAGTATGTACTCGACAACCTTTCAAAAAACAATGCCGAGGTATTCGCTTCACTCCCCGAAGGCGTAGCCCGCCAGCTCACGCTTGACCGTGACCCCCACGGCAATGTACAGGTTTCACTCATCGAAACTGAAAAACTTCTTTCGGAAATGGTAGGCAAACGCCTTAAAGAGATGGCTGAAGCCGGTGAATATAAAGGTAAATTCGCTCCCCAGCACCACTTCTTCGGTTATGAAGGTCGTTGCGCCGCTCCTTCCAATTTCGATGCCGACTATTGCTACGCACTCGGCTACAATGCCGCTTGCCTTATCAATGCAGGTGTTACAGGCTACATCTCAAGCCTCCGCAATCTCACCAAACCTTCTGTTCAGTGGCTTGCCGGTGGTGTACCTATCTCAATGATGTTCAATATGGAACGTCGCCATGGTGAAATGAAACCGGTTATACAAAAAGCTCTCGTACGTCTTGACGGCACTCCTTTCCAGCGTTTCGCTGCCAAACGCGCCGACTGGGCTCTGAAGACAGAATATGTTTACCCCGGTCCTATCCAGTATTTCGGTCCCGCCGAAGTATGTGACCAGCCCACCAAGACACTTCAATACGAACACCTCGACAAATAATCCAACACCGGAAACTATTTTTCCGGATTATTAATCCTTTTTCCAGCTTGCATGACGCTGACAGATTTCTGTCAGCGCCATTTTATATAAGAAAAGAAAATTTTTACAACCTTACATCACGCCAAGAGGCTGTCAAATAATTCGTTAGACAGCCTCTTGATTATTCTATGTTTTCAAGTATTATTGATAATAGTATAATGTCACCGTCTCCCCATTATACGACCAAGATGATATATAAAAATGATAGGAAGTTATTTTCGACGGCACGGAATTGTTGTCAAACCAAGCCTTCACCCTAAATTGCCCATTACTACCGGGATTATCGTAACATAAAAATTCAGCAAGCAAAGTGTTTTTTGAAATATCAAGCGACGACAGGTTGTTTTTGTAGCACGAAAGCTCTGTCAACTGCGTGTTTTTACTAATATCAAGCGTCGTCAGATTGTTGGAGGAGCACGAAAGCGTTCCCAACTGCGTGTTCTTGCTCACATCAAGCGTCGTCAGGTTGTTTTTGTAGCACGAAAGCTTTGTCAACTGCGTGTTCTTACTGACATCAAGCGTCGTCAGGTTGCTTATGTCGCACGAAAGCTCTGTTAACTGCGTGTCCTTACTGACATCAAGCGTCGTCAGGTTGTTGGCGGAGCAACCAAGATATATCAACTGCGTGTTCTTACTTACATCAAGCGCCGTCAGCTCGTTATTGTCGCAATAAAGAATGCTCAACTGCATGTTCTTGCTGACATCAAGCGTCGTCAGGTAGTTGTTGTAGCACGAAAGCGCTGTCAACTGCGCGTTCTTGCTGACATCAAGCGTCGTCAGATGGTTGTTGCCACACCAAAGCCTTGTCAACTGCGCGTTCTTGCTGACATCAAGCGAACTCAATTTATTAGATCGACATTGTAATTCTTGTAACGATGAAAAATATTCTATTCCTTTAAGCGATGTCAACGATTCTAAACAAACATCAATATAAGTAAGATTCTCTACTTCCGATGGCGTTACTGTGGCAGCATCTTTGATGTAACCATTTTTCTGAAGGACTTTAGCAAATTCCGCATCAATCCACGATGCTGGATAGACGGTTACTTTACACTCTGCCTTACAGCTCCCGGCTATAACAGTAATGGTTGCTGTACCCTCGGCTATGGCTGTCACCGTGCCCTCGGCTACCGTTGCTACTTTTGAATCAGACGATTGCCAAGTTATATGTACTCCGGAAACTTCATTAGGGTTTATAGTAACAGAAAGATCATACGTTTCACCTTCAATCATAGTAATTAGCGCAGGGGTTATTTCAATTGAGGTAACCGAAATTACCGGGTCTGAATCAGAGCAGCTGCTGAACAGCACCATTAGCAGCGAGGTGAACAATAAATAAGTTTTGCGAAAAAACATAGGATTGGTTTGTTTGTTTTTACCCGGCTGATACCCTACGCCGGGACGATACAAAAACAAAAAACGTGGGTACCTTATCATTGCTCGTCCCACATTCTGAGGCTCTGGCTTATGCCCATCACAGTTAGACAAGCAATGTGCAGAGCCCACGCATATATGCAACTATCAGCCAACAAACATTACCTCTCGGCAACAGATATTGGCACGAAATTACATATCCATAAGCATCTACCATTGCATCAGCCTTGACTGTGATTATGAAACTGCCAGATTTCAGAATGTCAAGAACAGAAACGCTGATAAACGTTTTTTTCAAAATGTCTGTGACCTGCACGGATACCGGTCACTTGTCGCACCCTCCCGCAGACCCGCATACACAGCTCTGCGGAGGTAATGCGCTCACAAATATAATTATAAAATTGCTATCGACACAAATCATTTCCCCTGATTTTTTTGAAACCCAAGTGAAATGACCGCCTGACAAGTGAAGTCAAACAATCTGTTTACTTCTTTTTCTTTCTGAAAAGCCAGTAAAACAAATTATCGAAATCCTGCTTAAAAACGATGCCCACTCCCTGTGTGGTAAGGGCACTTTTGACATAATAATTCTGGTCATTATAGCGGTTATAGGCTTTCAGCCGCAGTGAGCCTGAACGATTCAGCAAATATTCTATATCAAAATCACCGATAAACGAGTTGTTGTTCAACGATTTGTCACGGTAACCGAAATTTCCGTTGAGCAGCAAACGATTGTTAAGCAGATGACTTGACAACGCAAGATTGACCTCTACATCGGAAAAATCACCACGGTCGCTGCGGAAATTAGGCGAGATATTCCAGTTTTCGCTCAATTGCCCGAGCATACTGCTAAGTTGGGAAGATATTGTTGATGAAGCCACTGACATCAATTCGCTACTGCGATTGGAAGTATTCATATAGTCAGGTGTATAAAAACGATTTAGAGCCAGAAGGTAGATAATCTGGCGGTTCATCATTTCTTCTGTATTGACTATACTTCTGACCTTTTGCTCCATATCATAACTCAGCGTGGGAAAAGCAAGATCATAACCTATCTCAGGACTATGAATGTCGCCCGACACCAAGAGTATAGCACTAATCGGGACATTCGTACGATTAAGTTCCTTATCGGCAGCAAAAGATTCATCAAGGTCAGTGAGATTGGCATTGAGAGTATACGCCGCTTTAATATCGAGCTGTGCGGCATTGGCATCCCCCGTGAAGGATATTTTACTACCTTCCTCAAGAGTAAATTCCTTGATAATAATATCTTGCAAAGTAAAATTATATGTACCGCGTTCAATGGTGTATGTTCCTTTCAAATTCAACATATCATCGCGCGAATTATAATCAAGTAACATATTGCCATTGCCATATGCGCGGATACGGTCGCCAGCTACCGGATCCATAACCAACGTAATCTGTGCCTGAGGAGTCACCTCAAGAGCAAAATTCATCTCGTAAACACTGCTGCTACTGTCATCATCGGCATTCATCTTGTTTTTTAGCTCTGTCACAATAGGAGGGGGAGCATTCTGAGCAGCAATCAACTCTTTCGTTTCACGGTCTCGGTCACGAAATGTAATAAAATCATAGTTCCGGGCACTCAACGCATTAGACATAACAAGATTAAACTGCGTACCGGGTGCAGTGGACATATCCACATTAACCGATACTAATCCGGGCTCACCTTTGACATTGACATCTCCATTTGCGAATACACGACCGAACCATGTGCGGTCAGCCGACTCCTTCATGTCATATACCATGATGTCGCGTGCTTTAGATATATTAAAGTCAAAACCGGCCTCTTTAAGATATTTATGCGTTACACGCCCGTTGACAAGTGCCGTATGTCCAAACTCATCTTTGATAGTAATATCCTTGAAACTTATCAATCCCGGAGTAAACTTAATGCTATCATTAAAATAATAAGCTGTGTTATTGACTCCGAGTTTCAGTTTCATATTTTCACCATAGAGATTTCCTACAAGTTGCACGAGCGAAAAGGTACCCCACAGATGTACGTCACCCGTAGCCTCACCCGCCACCTCAGTAGCGAAAGCCGACATTATCGGGCTCAAGAACCCTATCGGCACCTTATCGGCATCAAAACGCAGGTCAAGAGAATCAGCCACCGGTTTTATCCTGCCATCCACATAGGTAGTGCGTCCGTTATCTTGATTTATCGTCACGTTAAGCTCTACGGCTTTTTCGGGAGTATTCCAACGTGACTTGATGACACCATCACCCAAAAGCGAATAATTATATTTCAACCGTTGTACATCGAGCTTCGGCGTATATGCTATTGGTTCAGATGTAAGTACCTGTTTGGCATACAACTTACCGGTAGCGTTACCACCAAAAGTAACATTAGGAATATTCAGTGTCTCAAATACATAGTCAAGATTGACATTATCAAGAGTAACAGTTATACTATCGTCAGGTAAAGCCGTAGACTTACCTGCAATCATTATACTCTGGCCCTCACGATCAGCCTTAAAATCATCAATAGTCAGTGTTTTATCTACCAATGAAATATGCGATGGATTCACAGTCCATGATGTATCGTTAAACACCATGTTGCTTCTACCTATATTCAGATCAGTAACTATAGCGTCGGCATCATTCCGACTTAACAATGCCATCATTTTAAGTGAACCTGAAAACTGACGGTCACAATCAATCTTAAATGAAAAATTATTATTGATTGTGTTATCCATCACCGACATACGGTCAGAGATTTTCATCATACCTTTTTTTGTAGGCATCAAAGTGCTGAACGACAATTGCGCATTAGCGCTATCAAGTGAATCCGAACTACCACTAAGTGAAGCTATAACCTTTGTATCCTCTATGAGTTTATTACCCTGCTGGAGATAAGGTGCTGTTAGTGTAAAATCCATCTGCTTTTGACCGCTATTCACACGAGCGGATACATCTACGGGATAAATCACTCTTACAGGCAATTTTGCAAAAGCCTCAAGCGGAGAAGAATCTTTTATCCTCAGCCCTATAATCACATCATTGTCCTTATGAGGTGTATCAAACAGGTTAATATCCCTCACCATCTCAGGCCTATCCAATACCGGCATCACATTTGAGACAAGCTCACGACATATAGGCAGTAACGTGGAAATATGGCAAGTACCACGCAACTCTCCATCTGCTATATCGCTATTCAATGTAATCAATACATTATCATCATCACGATTACATACCAGCGACAATGTATCCAGGCGAACTTCCAACCCATCTGTCTTAGTCATTTTCAGCCCGCTTAAATTGACATATCCCTGCAGATGATCCATATCGCTACCATTCACCTTAATATCGACGATTCCCGACAAATCATTAAACGGAATGTGTGGCACAAGCCGACCCAAATCCACATCAGTGACATTTGCGGTCAAGTTCAACCGTGAATCTGCCGACCCATATATGGCATCAACATTCAACCCGCAATCCAACATAGGATTTCTCGATTGAAAATCAACTATATAATTATCATGAATCTTTTTTACATCAAGGGATATATCTCGAAACATATTATCGCGATATATCATTTCGGATATATTCACTTCTGCTTTTCCGGACATATCTTTACCGGCTCCCCGAAATGCATAATCAATAGTTGCATATATCATTGATGGCAGATACTCACGTGATGCCACTCCGGACAAAAGTGACTGAATATTAGCATCATTGACATTGACTGAACCGGTTACAACATAATCTCGCACCTCTTTTTGAAAATGAGCATCTGCAATAATTTGAGCCGATGCCATATCGACAACGGAATTTACCTTAAAATCAGACACCGCCCCCGAAGCCGAAGCTGTTATTCTAATCGATTCCGCATTGTTGAGTATTTTACTCAACTTATCGTCAAGATTCAATGCCGGATATCTTTCGGGAAGCGCACCTGAGATATCTAAAGCAAAATCCTTGACAGCAAAAGTCATATCGGCAGCATGAACCGGATCGTTAACCAAACCCTTAAGACGCAAAGAAAGCTCTCCGGGGCGATTAAAAGAAACCGAAACATTGACAGATTTACCGGCAACGCCTTCCACTTCAGCCAATAAGTCCAACGGTCGGTCAAATGGCGCAAGTCCGGGCTCAAACGCTTTCAAATCAGTCGGAGTGAGATAACTCTGCGACAGCAAAGCCACGCTGAAAGGTATAGCTGATATTTCTTCTGGCAGGCATTTAAGTGAATCATACTCAAGCCGCATATCCCGAAAAGCAATCAATGAATTGGGCAGCCTGATAGACAAATCAGAAACTGAGGCAACAGTATCCGACAGATGAAATAATCCGGAAAAATCCTGGAGTTCGAATCCTGACAAACGCTCCTGGAAAGAAAAACGACGAATTTTAACGTTAAATTCATCATTACGAATCACAGGCAACTGAATATCGGCATTGAATGCTGCAATATGGACATGATCGGGCGAAAAACGTCCGGTTTGCTCGGGCTCGCTTATCACATCGTATGACACCTCACCGCCTCGTATCACCACAGTATTGATACGAAAATCAAACTTGCTTTCCGGTTTATCAGAATCTTTTGAGGAAAGAATATCGATAATAGGCTGAATATTAAGTTGCGAATCAGGTGATGATTTATATATCCGAGCTTTCATACCTATGATTTCCGCATAGCTCAGCTCCACCTGACCTTGAGTGATATAACTCCACAAACTCATGCCCGCACCAAGTTTTTTCACCTCAAGAGCATGATTCCCGTAGGCATCCTTCACTTTGACACCATATAATTTCACACGATTGAACGGTGTGATGGATACATCATTGATAGTTACTTCCACACCGAGGAGCTTTGTCAACTCACTTTCAGCCATATCTCGTATAGCCGTCTGTACTCCACTCATCGACAAAGCTATATATAAGCCTGACGGCACCAAAAATATCAGTACCAATAACACCATAATAATGGCTCGAACCGACTTATATATCCATTTCATCTCAATGCAAAGTTAGCCGTTTTTTTAATATGGATCTACATCGAAATACACTAAAGCGGATTTCACTCCGCGAATTTTTCGGGCGTGCATCTCTTCGGTCACTGAACGCAAAATTTCTTTCACTTTAGGCATCGAAGCGTTAACCTCGACTTTTAGCATGATTTTTCTGATAAACAATGACTGTACACGACCCACTGCCGGTTCTTCCGGGCCGAAAACACGATTGCCAAATAATTCCCGTAACCGATGACCATAAGCAATAGACAACTCCTCTGCCATTTCCCGCTCGCGATGCTTGATATAAATATTTATCACTTTAGTATACGGCGGATAATTAAACTTACGTCTCTCAGCCAGCTCCATTTCATAATATCCCTGGTAATCATGACTGAGCAGATATTGTAGCAGGGGGTGATCCGGCTGAGCTGTCTGCAGAGCCACTGTACCACGCTCGCTGCGGCGCCCTGCCCTTCCCGACACTTGCATCAACATATTGAAAGCACGTTCAGATGCACGGAAATCAGGCTGGTTAATCATAGTATCGGCATTAACTATAACCGCCACCATCACATTATCAAAATCAAGTCCTTTGGTTATCATCTGAGTCCCCACCAAAATATCCGCTTTTTTTTGCGAAAAAGACTCAATGATGTTTTGATAATCATCTTTACTACGGGTAGTATCAAGATCCATTCGAAGCACTTTCGCATCGGCAAACACATGGTCGATATCATCTTCCATTCGTTCCGTACCATAACCAAAGACTTCTATTGCCGGTTCCTTGCAGTTGGGACAAGTGACAGGCAACGGATAAAGCGCACCACAATAATGACACACCAGACGATCAATACGCTTATGATAAGTCAGTGTCACATCACAACATTCACACTTGGGAGTCCATGCACATTGCTTACAAACCGCCACGGGAGCAAAACCACGGCGATTTAGAAACACCATGGCTTGTTTATGATCTGTCAATGCCTTATGCACCAATTCCTCAGCTCGTGGCGACAGTCCACCGCGAACCTTAGTGATTTTACGGACTTTTGTCAGATCTATCATCTCGATTTCAGGAAGACAGACTCCGGAATAACGCTCGGTAAGTGTAACAAGGCCATATCGTCCGGTAGTAGCCTTATAATAAGTATCGATGGCCGGAGTTGCACTGCCAAGTAAAGTCTTGGCGCCATGCATACGCGCAAGCACCATCGAAGCATCACGCCCGTTATAACGCGGAGCCGGATCTTGCTGCTTATAACTGGTCTCATGCTCCTCATCTACTATCACCAATCCAAGATCAAAAAATGGAAGGAATATGGCTGAACGCGCACCCACCACTACAACTGGGCCTTTACTGCCGAGCACTTTACGCCAGAGGTCTACACGCTCATTGTCAGAGAATTTCGAATGATATATGATCACCTTATCTCCGAACACACGCTGAAGTCGAGCGGTGAGTTGGGTTGTCAAAGCTATTTCCGGTACCAAATAGAGCACCTGACGTCCGCGCTTCATCACTGAATCAATCAGATGAATATATATTTCAGTTTTGCCACTTGAGGTAACACCATGAAGCAAAGTCACATCTTTTTCAAGCCAGGAATTGTGTATCTCTTTCAGAGCCTTATTCTGTGCTTCGCTAAGAATGGGCAATACCCCGTCGGCACTACCTGATTGCTTAAAGCGATTAATCTCTTTTTTATAAATTTCGATATACCCCCTGCGCTGCAATTCATTAAGAATCTGACGGGACACACCTGTACGCTCCTGTAAAGATGTGATATCTACCTCCGATATTTGCTCACGCCGACGCATAAATCCCGACATCTCAAGCAAAGCCATAAATGCCTGTTGCTGTCGCGAAGCCTGCTTTAGTGATTCAAAAGCACTATGCAACGCTTCAGCATCATCTCGCGGAAGAGTCACACGCACACAAGTCACCTTCTTGGCCACATAACGTTCAACAATCTTTTCCGACACGACCAGATATCCGGCATCAATCATTCTGCTCACCAATGCGCTGACGCCGGTAAATCCGGTAGCCTTCTCTATCTGAGCCACGCTCAAAGGTTTGCCTTCATGTACCAACTGCTGAATCACAGCCACCTCCCGCGCTCCGACACAGGACATTGACCTGTCATCGTCAAAATCTGGTGAAAGTTCCACAAATGTTTCACTTTCCACCTTAAGGCCGGCAGGGAGCGCGGCTTTCATCACATCACCAACAGCACACATATAGTAATCCGCCACCCAATCCCAAAGTTGAACCTGCGGACGTATCACCACCGGAGCATCATCAAGCACCATGCTTATATCCTTGACATCAAAACCCTCAGGTTTGACACGGGTTAACGCGGTGACAATCGCCGTATAAAATTTTTTAGCACCAAACGGCACTATCACCCGGCTACCAACTTTCACCAACGAAGCCTGAGTGTCAACAACACGATAAGTAAACCGTGTATTAAGCGGCAGTGGCAATATCACTTCAGCATAAAGCATAATCCCTATTTGCGCTCCTTCAACTTGTAATAAAAATATCTCCAAAGCGGAGCAAGCATCAATGACTGCTTCATCTCGTCAGCCTCCATCATGGCAAATAATTCTTCCTGTGTAAGCACAAGCACCTCCACACTTTCTGTTGGATCAAGATGCTGCGTAGAAGTCAATTCCACCCCTTCCGCAAGATAACAATATGTAAGATTATTAGTAGTTGACGGATTAGCACTGATTACACACTGCAACGTCCACTTGCCACCCGAATAGCCTGTCTCTTCAAGCAACTCACGGCGAGCGGCATCCAGCGGCTCCTCTCCTTCTTCCACCACCCCGGCACATAGCTCGGTACTCAACACACCCAGTCCATGACGCCATTGACGCACCATTACGAAATTACCCTCACGATTAATGGCAATTACATTGACCCACGCAGGATATTCGAGAACATAAAACTCTGGCACCAAACGTCCGTCAGGCAATTGGAGCACATCTTTTCGTGCCGTAAGCCATGGACGATTAAAAAGATACTCACTGGATAGTACTGATGGTTTATAGGAAGGTTTCATATTGACAAAGTTACAAAATAATTCGCCAATATAAAACCTCAATAAATCTATTTACGGACTTAAGTACCGTTAAATATCTTTTACAGCACCAAAAAATTACCGAATCCCAAGTCATATTGGCATAAACCTACCAAGCATAAGGCTATCAAGAAAATTCTTACTCCTATAGTAGCGCAATTAAAGTTTTTTCGCTAAGTTTGTGAAAAATATAATACCACAAGAAAAATGGAAATAAAAAAACAAACGGTAAACTCGCCCAAAGGCGATATCACGCTCTACACTATCACAAATAAAATAGGCGCCATGGTGACATTGTCAACTCTCGGTGCAGGCATAGTCAGCGTAATTGTGCCTGACAAAGATGGCAAAATGGAAGATGTAGCTTTAGGATACCGAAATCCGGTGGATTATTTCGCCGATGGTCCTTGCGCCGGAAAAGTACCCGGAAGATTTGCCAACCGTATAGCGCGCGGTCACCTTGTTGTAGATGGGCACACATATCAACTTGCAATCAACAACGGTCCGAATGCCTTGCACGGTGGCCCGGAAGGTTTTCAAAACCAAGTCTGGGAAAGTCGTGTCGAAAACGAAGATGTCATTTTCAGTTATACGTCAGCTGATGGTGAAGAGAATTATCCCGGCACCCTCAATGCCGAAGCACGGTATCATTGGAGCGATGACTGCACTCTCACGCTCTCTCTGACCGCTACTACCGACGCTCCCACTGTAGTAAACCTCACCAACCATTGCTATTGGAATCTTGACGGACATAACTCCGGCTCAGTACTTGACCATACATTATGGATAGATGCATCACGCTACCTTCCCACTGACGATACCCTTATCCCTACCGGAGAAATGGCTACCGTAACGAATACTCCCATGGATTTCACTACACCAAAAGTTATCGGCAAAGATATCAAAGTCGACTTCCCTGCACTGGTTTATGGCAAAGGTTATGACAACTGTTGGGTAATCGATAATTATGTCAAGGGTACCATGAAACACGTTGCCACACTCAAAGCACCCAAATCCGGCCGTGTACTTAAAGTGAGCACCACTCAACCTGCCGCTCAGGTATATACCGGCAACTGGCTTGCCGGATCTCCGGTCAACAAAGAAGGTCGCTCATACAATGACTACGATGGTGTGGCTATAGAATGTCAATTAATGCCCGATTCTCCCAATCATGCCGACTTCCCCACATCTCAACTGTATCCCGGAGAAAAATATAACCAGAAAATTTCATTCCAATTCCTTCCTGAATAATCCAAACTATTCTTAAATATGAAACCAACTCTTTTTGTACTCGCTGCCGGTATGGGCAGCCGTTACGGAGGTCTGAAACAACTTGACAAACTCGGCCCTCACGGTGAAACCATCATGGACTATTCAATCTACGATGCCGTAAAAGCAGGCTTTGGCAAAGTAGTGTTTGTGATTCGCAAAGACTTTGAAGAAGATTTCCGCAATATAGTATTGAAAAAATATGAAGGAGTAATCCCCGTGGAAGTGGTATTCCAATCAACCGATGCCTTGCCTGAGGGATATACTTGTCCTGCTGACCGCACCAAACCGTGGGGTACCAACCACGCCGTAATGATGGGCAAAAATGCCATTAAAGAACCATTTGCCGTAATCAATGCCGATGACTTTTATGGCCGTAACGCATTTGAAGTTATTGCCCGAGAACTCTCCCGCGAACATGACCGCAAGGGCGACTACTGTATGGTTGGTTTCCGCGTAGGCAACACCATGACTGAAAACGGCTCCGTGGCTCGTGGGGTATGTACAACCTCCGCCGACGGTCACCTCACCGGCGTGACCGAACGCACTGCCATAAGCTACGATCCCGAACACAGAATCACCTTTACAGATGAAAACGGTGAAGTTCAAACACTTGATCCAGCTACTCCCGTATCTATGAATCTCTGGGGCTTCACTCCCGATTATTTCGACTACAGCGAGCGCGAATTCAAAAAATTCCTTGACCGCGACATCAATACACCTAAATCCGAATTCTTTATTCCCCTGTGTATCGACTCACTCATCAAAAATGGTGAGGCCACGGTGAAAGTACTTGACACTGACTCAAAATGGTTTGGTGTCACCTACGCTGCCGATCGTCCCGGTGTAGTAGAAAAATTTGCCGCACTTCATGCCGACGGTACTTATCCGGAAAAATTATTCTAAATCCCCCATAACTAATATCACGGGCATCTCTCATCTTGGGAGATGTCCGATTTATATCTGCTATATGGCCAACAAAGATTATATCCAAAAAAACAAAGAGTGGCTACAACTCAAAGCTCAGGAACCGGGAGTTAAACCACTTGACAAAGGCATATTCTATAAGGTTTTATCCTCAGGCAAAGCCGAGGGAGAAACGCCTAATCGCAACAGTATCATCGTGGCACACTATACCGGACGCACAATCAATGGCAAAAAATTTGACAGCAGCCGTGGAGGGGCACCATTGGCCATTCGACTCCGGGAACTAATCCAAGGGTGGATTATTGCCCTCCAGCAGATGCATATAGGTGATAAATGGGAAATTTATATCCCGGCCGAAATGGGATACGGTAAATTTTCCCAACCAGGTATTCCAGGTGGCTCAACACTTATTTTCGAAATAGAACTCATAGGCATAAGCTAATTAGAACTACGCTTTTTGCATCTGAGGGGAAAATTCTGTAATTTTGCACCATGGACTTCAAACTTCAAGCCACTGCAGAAGGCTCCAATGCCCGCGCCGGTGAAATCACCACTGCCCACGGTAAAATTCTCACACCTGTATTTATGCCGGTGGGAACGCTCGGTAGCGTCAAAGGGGTGCATCGTCATGAGCTGGAAGATGATGTGAAAGCACAAATCATCTTGGGTAATACCTACCATTTATATCTGCGTCCGGGTACAGACATCCTCTATCGTGCCGGAGGGTTGCATAAATTTAGCGGTTGGACACGTCCTATTCTTACCGATAGCGGTGGCTTTCAAGTGTTTTCACTCTCCGACCGCAGGAAACTCACCGAAGAGGGAGCGCATTTCCGATCACACATTGATGGCTCCAAACATCTTTTTACCCCTGAAGGAGTAGTAGATATCGAGCGCATAATCGGTGCCGATATTATGATGGCTCTTGATGAATGTCCGCCGGGTAATTCCGATTATAGCTATGCTAAAAAATCACTTGGTCTGACACACAGGTGGCTTAAACGAGGGTGGGACCGATATAAATCAACAGAAGGACTATATGGCTATTCCCAAGCATTTTTCCCTATAGTACAAGGTGTTAAATATCCTGATTTACGCCGTGAATCAGCCAAATATGTGGCGGATTTCGGAGCCGATGGAAATGCCATAGGTGGTCTTGCTGTGGGAGAACCGACCGAAGTGATGTATGAAATGATAGAAGTGGTCAACGAAATTCTGCCTGCTGACAAACCCCGCTATCTGATGGGCGTAGGTACTCCCGCCAATATTCTTGAAGCGATTGACCGCGGTGTGGATATGATGGACTGCGTGATGCCCACGCGCAACGGTCGTAACGGTATGCTCTTCACTGCTCACGGCACTATGAATATGCGAAATAAAAAATGGGCTGATGATTTTTCGCCAATTCAAGAAGACGGACCAAGCTATGTAGATCGTGCATACAGTAAAGCATATCTTCGCCATCTTTTTATCGCCGATGAATTACTTGCCATGCAGATAGCATCAATACATAATCTTGCTTTCTATCTGTGGCTCACACGTGAAGCCCGGCGCCATATCATCGAAGGCGACTTCACCACATGGAAAGTCAATATGCTTGAGAATATCAACCGCCGATTGTAATTAATATTTCAGAAAGAATCAGAATCACGTGCGCCGACCGCTAAAAATATTAGACCTATATATCATTCGCAAGTTTCTTGGCACATATTTATTTGCCATCATGCTCATTCTTGCCATAACCATAATGTTTGACATCAATGAGAAACTCGACTCGTTTATGAAAGCTCCGTTGCGAGCCACTCTTTTTGATTACTTTCTAAACTTTCTGCCATATTTTGCCAATCAATTCGGACCACTCTTTACATTTATAGCTGTAATATTTTTTACATCGAAATTGGCAGATAACTCTGAGATTATAGCAATTTTATCCTCAGGCGTCAGTTTTCCGCGACTGTTGCGTCCCTACATGATCTCTGCCACATTAATAGCTATCTGCACCTATGTGCTCAGCGCATATATAATACCGCCGGCCAATGTCAAGCGTCTTGATTATCTGAATACGTACGTACGCGACAGAAAAGTGGAATATGGAGTGAACATACAGATGCAGGTACAACCCGGAACCATAGCCTATATCACCCGATACGATGACAAGCAACGCACCGGCTATAAATTTTCACTCGAAACATTCAAGGATAAAAAACTTGTTTCGCGCCTGACAGCCCAGACTATCCGCTACGACACACTGCACCGATGGCAGGTACGCAATTATATGATTCGCGATTTTGTCGGCAACCGAGAAATAATAACCCGTGGCAACCGTCTCGACACAACCATCGCAATGGAACCGCGTGACTTCCTCATAGGTATTAACGACCATGAGACCATGACTTCTCCTAAATTAAGCGAATACATATCCCGCCAGAAAGACCGTGGGGTAGCAAATATCAAATCATTTGAAATCGAATACAGTCGCCGGTTCGCCATGACTGCGGCCGCATTTATACTCACGGTGATAGGCATGTCACTGTCATCAAAAAAAGTCAAAGGTGGAATGGGCGTAAATATCGGTATCGGATTGGTGTTGAGTTTCAGCTACATTCTCTTTATGACTGTGACTTCATCATTTGCCGTTTCGGGCTTGACTTCGCCTGTCGTTGCTATGTGGATACCGAATTTTATCTACACTATTATCGCTATAATCCTATATCATCGCGCATCGCACGGCTAATCTCGGTCAAAATAAGCAGGATTATTCTTCAATAACAATGTTTCACCCTGTAAAAACGGACGCATTACCTTAACGACTCTACGTGGAATATAGAGCGGGTCATCAGACAATACAGATGAAATAAGCACCTTACCCGATGCATGTATAAAACGCCCGTAACCCATATAAATACCTACATGGGTTATACGTCCGTCATCAGTCCCGTTACCGAAAAAAAGCAAATCACCTGCTACCCACTCATGTACATTATCAGATGACAATTCTTTACCTACACGTGCCTGAGCCGAGGCATTGCGCGGAAGCAGTATACCGGCATCAAAATAACAAAGACGTGTAAGACCCGAACAGTCAATACCATAAGGAGTGGTTCCACCCCAAAGATACGTAGTCCCCATCATGGTCCGGGCAAACCCGAGCATACGCTCAACCGACGGGAACTGCAAAGACCAAGCATCCAAATCGTCGACCACATGTGCCCCTAAATAACCATGCCTGCCGTCGGGAGCGGTAACCTTAACAAATCGTGCTCCGGGAATTTTCTTTCCCTCAAAAATTGAACCCGGCACCACATCAAAAGCCACACTAAATCCAACGGAGTCAACCATAGCCTTAAGAGGACACGGATTGCGGACTATAACCCTGGAAGATTTACGCCACTGATGTATACGCGCTGAATCAAGTGGCGTAACTGCGCTGCAATTGATGTATGCTTCATAACCGTCAGGCATAATGACCTTATACCATTCGCCAATCTGCCCGCTCAATCTTAATGGAGTCCCGTATGATGCCTGAGTCTCAAGCTCAGACGCGTTGGACGGCTGCGCTCTAAGGCACGCCGCTGCCAGATGCACCAAAGCATAAGGAGCATCAGCCACTGCCAGCGAATCAATGGCGGCAGTGGCTGAAACAGAAAGGAACGCTGTCGACAACAAGACCAGCAGCACGCCTTTCATGCTTTTATAAAATATCCTCATTTGGCTATCGACTCTATAACATACTTTATAGATTCGGCAAGCGCATCAGCGGCTTCCATGGTAGATGCCTCGGAATAGATACGGATAATCGGCTCTGTATTAGATTTACGCAGATGCACCCAACTATCGGCAAAATCAATCTTCACACCATCGATATCGGTAATCTGTTCACCGGCGTATTTAGCTTTTACTTCCCGCAGGATGCCGTCAACATCTATATCGGGAGTCAGCTCAATCTTATGTTTGGCTATAGCATAGGCCGGATATGTAGCTTTAAGTTCCGATACCTTTTTCCCACTTTTAGCAAGAAGTGTCAGAAACAGAGCTATTCCCACCAAAGCATCACGTCCATAGTGCGATGCGGGATAGATGACCCCTCCGTTACCCTCACCTCCTATTACGGCTCCGGTACGTTTCATCTCTGTGGTCACATTAACCTCACCTACAGCCGATGCCGAATAACTACACCCATGTCGTTCAGTTACATCACGCAAAGCACGCGATGAACTTAAATTAGACACCGTGGCCCCGGGGGTATGTGACAACACATAATCAGCGACTGCCACTAAAGTATATTCTTCTACAAACATCTCACCATTTTCCATCACTATAGCCAGACGGTCGACATCCGGGTCTACGACAAAACCGACATCAGCACAGCCATCTTTCATTAAAGCTGAAATTTGTGTGAGATTTTCCGGTATCGGTTCAGGATTGTGGGCAAATTTACCGGAGGCATCGCAATTGAGTTCAACTATATTTTTTACACCCAACGCTTTAAGAAGCTGTGGCACCACCACTCCGCCTACAGAATTTACAGCATCTAATGCCACGGTAAAATTAGCATTTGCTATTGCTTCAGTATCAACCAAATCAAGAGCTAGAACACTTTCAATATGACGGCGATTATATGTGGTATTGGTGTACTCATGGCCTATTTTGTCTATATCGACAAAAGAATAGTCACACTCGGCTGCGCGACGAAGCACCTCACGCCCTTCTGCGTCATTAAGAAACTCTCCACGGGCATTAAGCAACTTCAATGCATTCCATTGACGCGGATTGTGGCTTGCAGTTATTATAATGCCTCCAGCAGCTTTCTCAGATGTAACGGCAATCTCGGTGGTAGGAGTAGATGCAAGTCCTATATTAACTACATCGAAGCCCATAGAACAGAGCGTAGATACCACTATGGCACTCACTATCGGACCGGAAAGTCGTGCATCCCGCCCAACCACTATAACATTGGAATCAATAGAATTATCACGAATAAACGATGCATAAGCAGCCGTAAATTTCACTATATCTTCAGGCGAAAGACCATCGCCGGGCTTACCACCGATTGTGCCGCGAATACCTGAAATTGATTTTATCAATGACATGATTTATAATTTTTAGAGTTGACTTGCAGAATAGCGTATATCATAAAGATAGGGCTGCACCACAGATATTTCACTTGACCACCCAAACTGCGATTTCACCACAAGATAGACCCGTGAGTTGAGAGGCACATATTGAAGCGGTTGCTGAATTCCCGCGCCCCATTCGGCTGATGAAGGAATACTATAGTTGCCATAGCGAAATGATGTTGGCGAATCCAGCATATTATTGGCATTTCCTTCGGGTGTAATATCATCGAGAGTGCCATGATAATTTGAAAGATTATAACGCATAAACCGAAAATATACCAATTGATTATCCGTAGCCATTTCTCCATCGCCTTTCTCAATCACTTTCATAAACACATTACCTTCCTCATCAAGCTGATAAAAAGGAGCATCAGTACCTACGATAAAGTTATTATCGGCCGGAATCTCAATAAACACCTGCTGGTCAACCAAAAAACGATTCACCGCATTATTTTCGTCTGTAAGAAGTTCGGCATAACTTTTACCATCTTCGCAACTTGCCGTCGACATCATAAGCGCCACAAACGCAAACACTACTGATATTTGATTAATTAGCTTCATATTCTGAATTAAATTATTATTTCAATTGATTTTGGGAAGCGATGACTCCGTCACATTCCGGAAATAAAGCAATCACTTTTTGCAAAGCATCATCAAGCGAGCCCCGCACTTCGCCTCCCGCCGCATTTCTGTGACCACCGCCATCAAAATATGCCTCACATAGATTCTTCACCGAAAAATCGCCCTTGCTGCGCATCGACACCTTTACATAATCAGGAGCATCTTCACGCAAATATATCGAATAGACTATTTCCGGTAGACTAAGCGGGATATTGACAAGTGATTCAGTATCGCCCTTCTGATACTGAAACTCCTCAAGTTCCTGACGTGACAGGGTGATGACCGCACAATGATGCTCCGGCAAAATATACATTTTATTCAACTGACAATAAGCCATCAATCGCAATCTGCGTAAAGATGAAGTATTGAAAAGCCGCACGTAGAGATTATCCTTATCCACACCTTTCTCTATAAGACGGGCTAATATCTCATATAGGTCAGCATCATTGGAATTATACGAAAAATTACCTGTATCCGTCATCATTCCCGCGCAACAGCATATAGCGGCATCAAGCCCTATATTAGCATCATATCCCAATGCCTGTAGTAATATAAACACAAGCGCACTTGTAGAAGATTTCTCAGGGTGAGATATTATTACAGCTGCTTCAATCGACGGATTAAGATGATGATCAACCACCACTCTTTGCGCTCCGGAAGACTCTACATATGTTGCCAATCGGTCAATACGCTTCATGTCATTGAAATCCAGACAAAATATTAAGTCCGCGTTTGCCATAACCGATGCAGCAACATCCGGTTGATTGGATGCGACAATAATCTTTTCAGCTCCGGGTAAAAATGCCAATTGCAATGGATAAAGATCCGGCGTCACCACTTTTACCGACTTTCCGACGGATCTAAGAGTATGCCACAGACACAAGCTCGACCCCATAGCATCACCATCGGGAGTCATGTGACACACTATAGCTATCGAATGTGCCTCATCAATCAGACGCTTTACCGCATCTATCTTCTCCAGAGCAATTATATCTGTCAACATTTATAGTAATTTACCCCACAAATTTACAAAAAAACTTGATACTCCGCAATTGACAGGTCAAAATGCCTCAGTCGATAGCATAAGATTCTCTGCACAATAACAAATTGGGGTGTAGCTGAAGCCACACCCCAAAAGGATAATCGAAATTAAGAGTTAAATTACACGCCTTGGAGACGGAAGGTAATAGGCAGAGTATACCATACGTTCACTGCATTACCGTTCATCTTACCCGGTGTAAATTTGGGAAGAGATTTAACCACTCGGATTGCCTCCTTATCAAGGTCGGGATCCTTTGAGCGGACCACCTTCACTTCACCGATACTACCGGTCTTGGTTACGACAAACTGTACAATAACCTTACCTTGAATACCATTTTCCTGAGCTGTGCTCGGATAACGAAGATGGTCGCCGATATATTTCAGAAGAGCAGTTTGACCACCGGGGAACTGAGGATCCTGTTCAACAGCTTCAAACACATAGTTATCCTCTACAGGCTTAACTTCTTCCACAACCACCACTTCGGTATGGGTCTGCGCGTTGATAATGTCATCGACACCACGGTCTTCATCGACTTTACCTACAGCTGTATCAGTCTCCTTAAGTTCATCCTGAGATTTGATTTCCTCCACCACTTCTTCGTCTTTGACGATAGCGATTTCAGCCATCTTCACAGTATTGAGAAGGTCTTCCTTATTAATTTCGGGAAGAGGTTGCTCAACACGCTGATTTTCTTCTTCAGGTTGCTCTTCTTCAGTTTCTTCCACAGGCATTTCTACGAGAGCTTGTTCGGTAATGTCTTCAGGACGTTGAGCAGCTTTTTCCATCACCGTGTTGACGAAGAAAGCGAGCAAAGCAACAATCACGAGGACTATGATGAGTACCAACACAGCTTTGTTGTGACGCTTTGTGGAATTATTACGCATTTCGTATGCGCCGAAGTCTTGATTTTTACCTTCAAAGACTACGTCAATCCATTCTTTTGATGAAAGATCTACATCTTTTGCCATGTCATTTACAATTTTACGGTTCTACAATATATATCATTCATCAATTATTTACCATGAGTAGCTATATAGTCAAGCATCAGGAGCGAGTCAACAGAATTGATGTTATCAATCTGATAACGCGAAATCTGGTTGATCTGCATCTCATCGAGTGCGCCGATAAGGCTTTCCCACGATGCCTGAGGAGTAGCTTTGATAATCACAACCGGACGAGTAAGTGTGGAATCATTACGAATCTCCTTGGCACGAGCCTGATAGATTGAATCGTTAATGTCCTTGTTGGAGCTGAATTCCTTGTTGCGCCATTGGTCTTTGAGCACAGCAATTTTTTCAAGCACCTTTGAGTTGCGGTTGTGGAGAATCTCGCGGATACCACGTTGAACTGTCTTACCGCCTTCTTTCACATCGCCAAGGAATTCCTTGCGCTGGAGAGTGTTGGTGGTAATATGACCATTTTCATCGATAGGTGGCTGACCGGCGTAGAAATATACGTAATTTTTAGTTTGACCATCGTCAGACTTTTTCACGTTACCTTCTGCATCACGCTCTGTATCCACGATCAGTGTTATAGCTTCCGATTCTTTAGCTTTGTTTTTCTCATTCTGCTCCACTTTTTCATTGGTAGGAAGAGTGATTTGCAGAGTCTGAGACTTAATCATTGTGGTACAAAGCATGAAGAATGTAATCAGAAGCATATTCATGTCGACCATAGGAGTAAAGTCGACGTGGATTTGCATCTTTTTCTGGGCGCCTTTTTTCTTTTTGCCACCCTTATCTGATTGTTCTATCTGTGCCATAATGATTAATCTTCTTCTGTTTTAAGTGCAGTCATTAAGCTAAAGCGGTTGAGTTTCAACGTCTGGAGGTTATCGAGCACATCGTGAACGATAGCATAAGGAGTATCCTTACCTGCTTTAACGGCTATACCTTCACCTTTTTTCATGGCAGACTGAAGATTTTCGTTGCCTGACTGGTAGATAGCCTGCATCCAAATCTGGAACTCATTGGGCTTTTCAAGATTTTGATTTCCGTCGATACGAATACCGTTATTGGGATTGGACATATCCGACAGATACTTATCTTGCTCGGTTTGTGACATTCTTAAGAATTCTTCCAGCTTCTGAAAAGGAACACCGAAAGTGGGCATTTTTGCGAATACTTCCAGGTCCTTGGCTGTAAGGGTTACTTTGTGGCTGGGGTGAAGTTCGTTCCAGCGGGCAACAGCCTTAGTGAGCACCTCTTTACGAATCGGCTCGGAACCCCACTCGCCATCTGCTACATTGGGGTCGGCTTCACCTGTGATTGAGAGGAACACCTTGCCTTCGGGAGACACAAGCACCTGAGCGACATTGGCTGTAGGTACTTTAATCTCAGAAACTGACGATGGTGTAACCACCGTTACAGGTTCTTTCTGAAGGAAAGTCGAAGTCAACATGAAGAAAGTAAGCAAAAGAACGGTCACGTCGCTCATCGCGGTCATGTCGATGAGTGTACTCTTTCTTTTAATTTTTACTTTTCCCATATTACTTAAATTAAATTTTCAGATTAATAATTTCGTAACAAGGGATTAGTGAGTAGAGGCGAAAGTCTGTACGATAGAGAAACCGATTTCGTCGATAGCGTAAGTAAGGTTATCGATTTTGTTGGTATAATAGTTATATGAAATAACAGCGAAAGCACCTGTTGCGATACCGAAAGCGGTATTGATAAGTGCCTCGGAAATACCTGTTGAAAGTTCTGTTGAGTCAGGAGCACCTGATTGAGCAAGAGCCTGGAATGATTTGATCATACCGATTACAGTACCGAGAAGACCGACGAGAGTACCAAGAGTGGTCATTGTAGCCACGATGGGGAGGTTCTGCTGAAGAGCAGGCATTTCAAGAGCGGTAGCTTCTTCCACTTCTTTCTGAAGAGTAGCAATCTTCTGTTCTTTAGTGAGTACTGTGTTCTGATCCATTTCTTCGTAGCGAACTAAAGCAGCAGCAACAACAGCAGCTACTGAACCACGCTGAGTTTTGCAAAGAGCCTGGGCACCTTTGATATCGTTTTTAGCGAGGCAAGCCTTTACACCGGCAACGAATTTAGTGATATTGCCTTTACCTTTAGCGCTCTTAAGTGCGATGTAACGCTCTACAGAAAGAACGATAACGGTGAGGAACAAAGTCTGAAGAATAGGCACGATGATACCGCCTTTGTAGATAGTACCCCAGATATCGCTAGGATGACCTTCTTCAAAGTGTGATTCGTGACCGAACCAGAAGATGAATAAACATACTGCAACTGCAAGACAAACAAGAATTACCCAAAATGCATTTTTGATGCCGGATACTTTGTGAGCTTGTTCCTTTTTAGCCGCTGCGGGCTGAACTGGCTTTGTAGCTTCCATAATTGATAATTACTGATTAAATTGGTTTAATTAAGTTATAGTTATAAAGTTAGTTTATTATTCGACTGTCAATTCGACAAATTTTCAAGGTTATTTAGCTAAAAGGTATGATTTTTCAATCAAACACTTTGGCAAAATTATTCATAATTTTTCAACTTCCAAACTTTTTTGCTCCAAAATTACATTTGCGATTTAGCCATACCACAGTTTTTAATGATGATTTTGTAGCTGCGCGACGTTTTTATCAAAAATATGCTATTTTTTCTCAAAAAATATAAATAACTTTGTGGGCGATACTAATTTATCATTAGCTCATTACCAAAATCTGATTATCACCTCTTGATTATGGACATTATTTTCCGACGTGGTCTTAACCTTAATATTAAAGGCGGTGTAACGGCTGATACCATCAAAAGCTCTGTAATTCCGACGAGTATAGCCATTGTACCCGATGACTTTCCGGGATTTACTGCAAAGCTCGATGTAAAGCCCGGTGATATGGTGGCTGAAGGTCAGCCGCTGATGCACGACAAAATCAATACTACTATTAATATTGTGTCGCCGGTGAGTGGCATTGTGAAAGATATTGTGCGCGGTGAGCGCCGCAAAATCCTGCGTGTGGAAGTGGAAGTAACCGGAGCTGCTGCCACCCCGCAGAAAACGACTGTCAATGTCAATGACGCCCAATCGATTAAAACAGCCATAATGCAGGGTGGCTTATGGGCCATGATGCGTCAGCGACCCTACGACATAGTGCCTCTGCCGGATTCCGAACCGGTCAATATTTTCGTGACCGGATTTGACTCCGCTCCATTAGCTCCGAATCTTATGGAGGAAATAAAGGACAAACAGACTGAGCTGCAAGCAGGTCTCAAAGCTCTTGCCATGCTCACCAAAGGAAAGGTATATGTAGGTGTACGTAACAATGAAGCTGTAGAACTGCCCGCTGAAATAGAGCGCGTCAATGTCAGCGGACCTCACCCGGCAGGCAATGCTGGTGTACAGGCAGCAGCCATTGCCCCTGTAAACAAAGGTGAAAGCATATGGACTCTTGACATCGTGACAGCTGCCCGCATAGGAGCACTGATGCTTGGCGGGGTGGCTTTCTGGACTACCACAGTAGCCGTTACCGGTCCGGAGGTAGTGACACCTCAACTCATAGATACCGTGATTGGTGCCGATATCAAACAACTTACCGAAAACAACATCAAAGCTGACAACAAGCATAAACGCATCATCTCAGGAAATATTCTTACGGGACAAAAAGTGAACGACTCGGGATATCTGCGTTTCCCCTACCGCCAAATTACCGTTATGAATGAAGGGGACGATACAGATGAATTTATGGGCTGGGCTTCGCTGAGCGCTAAAAAAATGAGTACTAACCGTTCATTCCTATCTTGGCTCATGCCTAAAAAATCGTACTCCCCCGACGCCCGTTTGCTTGGTGGCCGACGGTCGATGATCATGTCCGGCCTGTATGACAAAGTATTGCCGATGGATATTATACCTGAATATCTAATCAAAGCTATTCTTTCGGGCGACATAGACCGCATGGAAGCTCTCGGCATCTACGAAGTGGCCCCTGAAGATTTCGCACTATGCGAATACATCGACCCGTCGAAACTCGAATTACAAAAAATCGTGCGTCAAGGGCTTGACAATCTGCGCAAAGAATTAGCCTAACTTATTAATCAAGTGAAATAAACCACTGCATATCACATATAAAATTATGCTTCGAAAATATCTCAACAAGATTAAACCCAATTTCGAACCCGGTGGAAAACTACATGCCTTCCAATCGGTGTTTGAGGGCTTTGAATCGTTTCTTTACACCCCCAACTCCACTTCGCAATCGGGCGTACATGTTCACGACAGTCTCGACTCAAAGCGCATAATGATAATCGTTGTAGCCGCATTAATGCCATGCCTGATATTCGGCATGTATAACACAGGCTATCAAAATTATCTTTGCGCAAACATCGAAGGTACGTTTTGGGCAAAATTAGCCTACGGATTTCTCGCCATACTCCCACGCATAATAGTCACCTATGTAGTAGGCTTAGGGATTGAATTCATTGTAGCACAGTGGCGTAAAGAAGAAATCCAAGAAGGTTTCTTAGTGACCGGCATCCTGATTCCCATGATTTGTCCTATCGAAACTCCGGTATGGATGCTGGCAGTAGCCACCGCATTTGCCGTGATTTTCGTAAAAGAAGTATTTGGAGGTACGGGATTCAACATATTCAATGTAGCATTAACCGCCCGTGCATTTCTGTTCTTTTCCTATCCCGCACAGATGAGTGGCGACAAAGCGTTTATCGCCATGGAGCCGATATGCGGGCTTGGAGGCACTGTTACTTATACTGACGGAGTTTCAGGGGCGACACCTCTCGGACAGCTCGCTACCGGCACAACCGAACTGACTAATGCCATAGGGGAGCCAATCTCCACTTTCGATGCTTTCCTTGGACTGATACCGGGGTCCGTAGGTGAAACGTCCACTCTGTGTATATTAATCGGTGCGGCATTACTGCTCTTCACAGGCATAGCAAGCTGGAAAATCATGGTATCAGTATTTGCAGGCGGACTATTTATGGGCTACATAGCACATGCGTTCCCCTCGATGACGTATCCCGGCTCTTCGCTCTCGCCGTGGGACCAATTACTCTATGGCGGCTTTGCTTTTGCAGCAGTGTTCATGGCCACAGATCCTGTAACAGCCGCACGTACAGGGATAGGTAAATATATTTACGGATTTTTAGTAGGCGTGATTGCTATTCTGATTCGAGTATACAACACCGGATACCCTGAAGGTGCCATGCTGGCCGTACTGCTAATGAACGCCCTGGCTCCGTTAATTGACTATTGTGTGGTACAACTGAATATCAATCGACGCCTGCGTCGCAGCCACACAGATGCTAAATAACAACAAATGAATTACCAAGTCTATCAGTTATGAACAAGCAAAGTAATACCTACACGGTAATCTACATAATCTGCCTCATTCTCATAGTAGGCACTGCTCTGGCAGGCACAGCTTTGGTATTACAACCACGCCAGCAGCAAAACGCCGATGCCGACAAAATGCGTCAGATACTTGCGGCAGCACACATTAGTGCAACCGATGGCAATATTATTAAGACATTTGACACCCATATCACACGGCAACTCGTATTAAACCAGAACGGCGACTCGATTGGTAACGATGCTTTCGGTATCGACATGGCTACCCAAGTAAAACTTCCCGATGACCAACGCCAACTTCCTCTCTACATATGCAAGGTAGATGACACCACAAAATATATTATACCGCTATACGGAGCAGGTTTGTGGGGACCTATTTGGGGATATATTGCCATTGACTCCGACGGCTCTCACATCTATGGTGCCTATTTCGCCCATCAGAGCGAAACACCCGGTCTGGGTGCCGAAATAGAAAAGCCTGCTTTCTGTGACCAATTCAATAACAATCTCAGTCTTTGGAAAAATGGCGAATATTTTCCTATAGCCGTTGTAAAAAAAGGCATGAAACCTAATAACGACGACAAAGAAGATTACGTTGACGGCATCTCAGGCGGTACAATCACAAGCAAGGGTGTGAGCGATATGCTTGCCAATTGCCTCACTCCATATAAATCATTTTTGCAAAAAATCAGCGCACAATAAGTTATGGCAGAAAAAATCAACTATCGATCGGTAATACTCAATCCGTTTTCGAAAAACAATCCTGTAATAGTGCAGGTGCTCGGTATATGCTCGGCCCTCGCCGTGACAGCAAAACTCGAACCTGCCATAGTAATGGGCATCTCCGTGATTTCAGTATTGGCATTCTCCAATGTCATAATATCATTGCTACGCAACACCATTCCCACCAATATCCGCATCATCGTACAATTAGTGGTAGTTGCCGGATTGGTAGTAATCGTTGACCAACTGCTCAAAGCCTATGCCTACGATGTGAGTAAACAGCTGTCGGTATTCATCGGTCTGATTATCACAAACTGTATATTGATGGGACGCCTCGAGGCTTTTGCTATGGCCAACAAACCGTGGCCGTCATTTCTCGATGGTATCGGCAATGGCGTAGGCTACACTATAATCCTTATCATCGTGGCTTTCTTCCGTGAACTGTTCGGTAGCGGTACTCTGCTTGGATATCAGGTGATACCACAATCGTTCTATGACGCAGGATATGTCAACAACGGCCTGATGATTCTTCCGCCTATGGCGCTTATAGTGGTAGGCTGCATAATATGGGTACACCGCTCCATCAACAAGGATCTCCAAGAATAAACACCCACTGACCGCAACACAATATATACCGTAACAACTCAATCACAGATACAGAAACATGGAAAATTTCAATCTGTTTATACGCTCAATATTTGTCGACAATATGATATTTGCCTACTTCTTAGGCATGTGTTCATTTCTTGCTGTTTCCAAAAACGTAAAGACAGCGTTCGGCCTGGGTATAGCAGTGACATTTATGCTCGTAATCTCACTGCCTATAAACTACTTGCTCAACACATACATCTTAAGTGCAGGCGCTCTGTCATGGCTTGGTCCGGAATATTCCGATATCGACCTGAGTTTCCTGTCACTGATAATGTTCATCGCTGTCATAGCATCGATGACTCAACTGGTAGAAATGACTGTTGAAAAATATTCACCGGCTCTCTATTCTTCTCTTGGCATATTTCTCCCGCTCATAGCCGTAAACTGTGCCATATTGGGCGGCTCACTGTTTATGCAACAGCGCGGTTTTGACAGTGTATGGACAGCCGTAAGCGCAGGCGGAGGCTGGGGACTCGGCTGGCTACTCGCCATCGTAGCCATAGCTGCTATCCGCGAACGCCTTGAAACCTACTCCAATATCCCGCGTCCGCTCCGTGGCATCGGCATCACCTTCATACTCACTGCTCTGATGGGTATCGCATTCATGAGTTTCCTCGGAATTAAAATATAATCTACAGATATGACTATACTTACCATACCGGCTTCCACAGCCTCACTCACCATACTGTCAGGAGTGGGCATATTTTTGCTTATCACATTACTGCTTGTAGCCGTACTTCTCACAGCCAAACGTTTTCTGGTTCATTCAGGTAAAGTAAAAATCACAATCAACTCCGACACCACTATAGAGGCTGACTCGGGCAAGCCTCTGCTCTCTACCATGGCTGACAACAATATTTTCCTGCCATCGGCTTGCGGTGGCAAAGGTAGCTGTGGCCAGTGTCGTGTACAGGTGCTGTCAGGCGGCGGTGATATACTCCCCACCGAAAAAGTTCACTTCACTCGCCGCCAGATAAAAGACCATTGGCGTCTGGCCTGTCAGGTGAAAGTGAAAGAAAACATGGATCTGAAAGTTCCGGCTTCGGTACTTGACATCAAAGAATGGGAGTGCGAAGTGATAAGCAACAACAATGTATCGACCTTCATCAAAGAATTTATAGTAGCTCTTCCTCCGGGACAGCACATGGATTTCATACCCGGCTCCTATGCCCAGATTAAGATACCTCCATACTCCATGACGTATGATAAAGATATTGACAAAGCCTCAATAGGACCGGAATATCTTCCGGCTTGGGAACAATACGGGCTCTTCTCTCTCAAATGCCACAACGACGAGACCACCGTGCGAGCATATTCTATGGCCAATTATCCGGCAGAAGGCGACCGCATAATGCTCACCGTCCGTATAGCGACACCCCCTTTCAAGCCGAAACCTCAAGTAGGTTTTATGGACGTGATGCCCGGTATAGCATCAAGCTATATCTTCACCCTTAAACCTGGTGACAAAGTGGTGATGAGCGGCCCCTACGGTGATTTCCACCCTATATTCGACTCCAAGAAAGAGATGATGTGGATAGGTGGTGGTGCCGGTATGGCTCCTCTGAGAGCTCAGATTATGCACCTGACTAAAACGCTCCAGACACGTGACCGCGAGATGCACTACTTCTACGGTGCCCGTGCCCTCAACGAAGTTTTCTATCTTAAGGACTTCCTGGAATTGGAAAAAGAATTTCCCAACTTCCACTTCCACCTTGCCCTCGACCGTCCCGACCCCGCAGCAGATGCAGCAGGCGTAAAATACACACCGGGCTTTGTACATCAGGTGATATATGACACATATCTGAAAAATCACGAAGCACCCGAGGATATCGAATACTATATGTGCGGTCCGGGTCCGATGTCGGCAGCTGTCAACAAGATGCTTGATTCGCTTGGTGTAGACCCCGAAAATATTCACTACGATAACTTCGGCGGATAATTATCTGCCACATTTGACTTACGATATGTTGCAGGAAGATTTATTGCAGATTTACGCCGGGTGCTTCAAAAGCAACTGGGATTTTCCGGCTTTGAGTGAATATGGTACTAACTGTACGCTGACTTACGGCGAATTCGCGCGCCGGATTGCACATGTCCATCTACTATATAAACAACTTGGCATTCAGCCGGGCGACAAAGTGGCTCTGATGGGTAAAAACAGCGCCAATTGGGTGGTCAGCTTTATGGCAACTATCACTTATGGTGCAGTAATAGTACCTGTTCTGCAAGAATTTAATCCTACAGATGCTCAACATATCGTAAATCATAGCGATTCTATTGTACTGATTGTATCAGACTCACTGTGGGAAAATTTTGAATTCGGCAATATGCGCAAACTGCGCACAGTATTCTCGCTCGACAAGCCTGTGGTATTAGCCGAACGCAACCGCACTTGTAGCGCCGTACAGATTCTACATAATCTAAGCGATGAGTTCAATAAAATATATCCCGACGGGTATCATTCCCAAGATGTGACATATAGTCATTTCAACGCCGATTCCGTGGCTGTAATCAATTATACTTCCGGCACTACAGGTTTCTCCAAAGGGGTAATGCTCACGCTGAATAATCTGTGTGGCAACGTATTGTTCGGAATCCAATCGAAATTGCATTATCAAGGCTCCCGCTGTCTGTCATTCCTGCCGCTTGCCCATGCTTACGGCTGTGCATTTGACCTGCTTACCCCACTTGCCGTTGGTACACATGTGACACTTTTCGGGCGTCTGCCGGCTCCCAAGCCCTTGCTGAAAGCACTATCGGAAGTAAAACCCACTTTAATATTATGTGTACCGCTTATACTTGAAAAAATCTACCGTAAACAGATTGTACCTGTCATCACTAAAGCTACCACCCGCAATCTGTTGAAAATACCTATTCTCAAGCAACGCATCTACGCCAAAATATGCAAACGATTGATTGAGGCTTTCGGAGGTGAATTTGAGCAGGTTATCGTAGGCGGAGCGCCACTAAATCCCCAAGTCGAAGAATTTTTATACAAAATCAAATTCCCCTTCTCAGTTGGTTACGGGATGACCGAATGCGGCCCGCTTATCAGTTTCACTCCCTGGCGTGAATTTATCCCGCGCTCCTCAGGCCGAACATTGCAGGGTTTCATGTATTCAAAAATATTGAGCGACAACGAAGCCACAATTCCCGGAGAAATATGCGTCAAAGGTGAAAACCTGATGAAAGGATACTATAAGAATCCACGCGCCACCCGGGAAGCGATTGATGATGAGGGCTGGCTCCATACGGGTGACATGGGTATCATACGCGACGCAGGCACAATATTTATCAAAGGAAGATATAAGACTATGATACTTACCGCCAATGGTCAAAACATCTATCCTGAAGAAATAGAAGCGAAGCTCAACAATATGCCTTTTGTAGCGGAAAGCCTGGTAGTTGAACGCGGGAAAAAACTCTTGGCACTGGTTTATCCCGACTTTGACGCCATGGACGCAGCGGGTATCACACTCGAGCAAATGCCAGAGATAATGGAATCAACACTCAAGGAACTGAACTCCCTCACAGCGCCATACGAACGAGTAGATGAAGTGCAGCTCCTTGCAAGTGAGTTTCAAAAGACTCCCAAACGCTCAATCAAGCGCTATCTATATCAATAATTAATATTTGCCTTTTAGCACATTAAGTGCTGCATTATAGTCAGGTTCTTCAGTTATTTCCGAAACCATCTGACGGTAGATCACTTTACGATGTGGGTCGATGATGATGACGGCACGCGTTAGCAATCCGGCCAAAGGACCGTCGCACAACTGTACGCCAAACTGTTCGCCGAACAAAGGAGAACGGAATGCCGAAGCAAAGATCACATTTTTAATTCCTTCCAAAGTACAGAAACGCGACATGGCGAATGGCAAATCCATAGACACACATATCACATCAGTATCGGGCAGCGCTGCGGCCTCCTCATTAAATCTACGAACACTACGTGCACATACCTCCGTATCAAGACTTGGAAAGATATTCAGCACCACCGTACGATTCTTGAATTTATTACATTCCACCAACGAAAGATCAGCGCCCGTAAGGTGAAAACATGGGGCAACATGAGTAACTTCAGGCATTGTGCCATAAGTGTGACAGGGTGTACCTTTGAAATAAACGGTTTCCATAAAAATAGTCGCTAATAACTGTAAATAATATTATTCAATCTTTGAAATCTGACGTCATGGTCACTGTGACAATAACGTCATTTTCTGTATAACATCTGAAGTGATGCCATTGTTGAATCCTACACTTACATATCGCACTATTCCGTCTCTACCGGTCATCACAATAGCCGGAGGTGTAGTCACCCCACAATCTCGGGCAAGTGATTCACCGTTAATCAACAAAGTTTCCCCACGACGCACGTCACCCAAAATATCTGTAATACTGCCAACATGATTATCAGTAAAAACCCAAATCACATTAACCGGATACGACATCAGATCCACCCCCGCGCGCACCGCGTCAATCAATGCCTCGGTAAAACCACCGTCAGCACTCAGCAACACCACCATTGTGGCCTCACGAAAGCCATCTGACTCACGGCGTGAAAATCGCTCATTACTGATTGTAGGCAGTGAAAAACCGGGCAAAGGAGTCCCGGGCAGATTGTCAATGCGGAAAGTACTCTGCCGGTATCGACCAAACGCATCCGGAAACATCGATATAAGCTGATCTTCTGTCAACGCGCCACATGGCATAAATGTACTGTCGGAATATGCCACCCACACTGACTGTTCGGTGATACTGCCCGGATTATTCTCGTTTCTTATCCTGACCGGAATACCGCTGACAATATCAAACAGATACTCACTTTCACGAGCTGTCACACCACCTACCCTCATATCGATATCTATACCACGGCGATGAATCCCGTCAACCACAGTATCACAATGATAAGTAAACGCATAAGCCGAATCTACCGCCATAGCTTTTATTTCATCAATCACTACCGACGGCAACAGATTGACAAACTGAGCAGCTCGATGTACTCCTCCCATTCGCCCTTTTCCCACACAAAACGGCAACGAATCGACACTAAAGTGATATTCCTGCAATTTGTGTCCCGAATAACGATAATGATTTCCGACAAAATAAGCCGAAAAACCTTCTCCGGCACCGACTTGACTGCGCGGACGCCAACTAATCAGATAATCAAACCCCAGCAAAGTGTCGGCCGGATTTGGATATTGGAAAAGGTCAACCTCATAAATCACATCATCATCAAACTGTGGCATAGTCACAGTGAATAACGCGCGCCCCTGATAACAATTAGCAATTTCCGCCCCTGATACATCAAGGACGGAAATCGATATAATGAGGTAAAATATTAATCTTAATCTCGGGCAAATCATTCAACAGTGCAGATTGATACACGATTAAGCGACTTTGTGTCAAAAATGTGACCTACGCCCTCTCCCTTGGTCATGATACGCGATCCATCGATACCATAAATATTCACGAGCATAGACTTCACAGCTTCGGCACGAGCTTCCGACAGTGGCAAATTCACCGATTCCGGACCTACAGGCGATGCATATCCTTTAACCATAATCTTAACCGACGGATTCTCTTTGAGATACTTAGACAAATTCTCCATATAAGGCTGCTGATCCGAGCCTATCTTTGAACTTGCGAACTTGAACAATATATATGTGGGAGCCTCAGCGGCAACCTTTACAACTTCAGGCTTCCGATTGAGGCAGCAATCAAGTTCTGCCTTAGTCTGAGCCACCTGTGCCAAAGCTACAGCTGTGGCAGCCTCAATCTCGGCAATCTCTCCGCGAAGAGAATTTATCTGTGCGTTAAGAGCACATATTTCTGCCTGATTACCAACTTCAGCCGGCTCAAACTGCGGATCAAAATGATACGTCACGCCGACAAGTACATTGAATGTTGCATTATCGCGGTCATATCCGCAAGATGTCTGCTCGATATGGAATGGTGCGCCGTAAGGTGAACCTGTCATATTCCAAGCAACCGAAGGCTTGAGCGAAACAGTCCAATTACGATTTATGTTAAAATTAAAGTTAACACCGGCCTTGGTCATGAAATAATTGGCATCCTCATCACCATAACCGTTATATCCACCCCATACATAATCATGTCCCCAGCCGGCGCCTGCTGTCAGTTCCATATCAAACACACGATACTTAAAGCCGCCGAAAAGATTAAATATATTTGCACTTCCGTAGACACCTAAATATTGATTATCAAAAACCACACCCCGTTTTTTACCAAACCACGATGATGTGTTGATACCCCAATTGGCTTCTACACCCAAAGCAAACACAGGCGATATCTGCTTCTGTAAATGAGCGCCCACCATACCGCGCATATCGCCGAAAAATTTATGATGATGCGCCAATGTGGTAGTGGCTCCACCATCAAGACCAAACGACCAGTTTGCATCAAATCCCGGAACATTATAATACTGCTGCGCAGATGCTACAGACATTCCTCCGACAATTAAAAGGGCTACTAATATCTTTTTCATCTCGAATCTTGATTGAAGTTATATATGTAATTTATATAATGTTGCAAAGTTATCAATAGTTTTGGATATAATGCAATTTTAGAAAAAAGAATCACTAAATTTGTATCGAAATTTATTACTAAATATGCTTACTCATTCCGACTATCTCAATATCGTTGATTCGCATCTCGAAAAACTCGATTTACCTAAATCGCCCCGCGGACTATATCAACCGATAGAATATGCCCTCTCTTGCGGAGGAAAACGTTTGCGCCCCGTTCTCACACTTGCTGCAGCCGATGCCTTTTCCGGCAACGCCGAATCAGCTGCGAGACAAGCAATAGCTGTAGAAATATTTCATAACTTCACATTACTGCACGATGATGTAATGGACCATGCCGAAATGCGGCGCGGGCGTCCTACCGTACACACTCGCTGGGATGACCGCACAGCAATTCTCTCCGGCGATGCCATGCTTACACTCGCCACTTCGCTGGTAGTAAAAAAATGTCCGGATTCAGTGTATGACAAGGTATTTCAGCTTTTTCAGCACACAGCTATGCAAGTGTACGAAGGTCAACAATATGACATGGACTTCGAGCATCGTACCGACATCACTATGGAACAATATCTTGAGATGATCAGGCTCAAGACATCAGTGCTGCTGGGCTGCGCAGCTGCTCTTGGAACACTCATGGCCCAAGCTGACAACCAAGCCGTTCAGGCAATGTACGACTACGGCTGCAATCTTGGCATGGCATTCCAACTTCAGGATGACTATCTCGATACCTACGGTGACCCCATCGTATTCGGTAAAGAAATCGGCGGTGATATAATAAACGACAAAAACACTTGGCTGCGTATAACAGCTTTATCCGAAGATAAAGCTATGCTTCTCACCGGTAATGCCATAAAGCAAATGTCACCATATGAGAAAATCGAAAATGTGAGAGCACTCTACGACTCCATTAATATCCCTGAGCGCTGTCGTAAAACCAGCGATGAATATGTCGACAAAGCGATAGCTTGCCTGCAGTATACCCCACTCACTCCCGCTGCACGTCAATTTTTTACAGACATCGCCGAAAAATCACGCACCCGCCAGCTGTAAACCGTTATGCTGATTGACACCCATACACATCTTTACCTTCCGCAATTTTCCGAAAACGAAGGAAGTGAAGCAGCCGTTGAACGCGCTTTAGCCGCCGGAATCTCCCACATGATATTCCCCAATGTTGATCTCACCACCATCGACCCTATGCGACAGCTTCACGCAAAATATCCCGCCCTGACATCCATGGCTATGGGCCTTCACCCTACAGAAATCAATGAGGACTGGCAAGATCAGCTGTGTCTTATAAAAAATCGGCTTGAAAACGACAATGATTATGTGGCTGTGGGCGAAATTGGCATGGATCTCTATTGGGACTCCACTTTCCGCGAACAGCAGATGCTTGCACTTCGCGAGCAGATGCAATGGGCTGAAGCAAAAAAGCTGCCGGTAATAATTCATTGCCGTGAAGCTCTTGACCCGACTCTCGAAGTACTAAGCGAATTTCCGAACTCTCACGGCATTATGCACAGTTTTGGAGGCTCACCGGATGATGTTGAGCAAGTACGTCGTTTTGTCGATTACTTTTTCGGGATAAACGGTATAGTCACATTCAAAAACAGTCGACTCTCCTCCACATTACCTGCCATAGGTATTGACCGCATTCTGCTTGAAACCGATTCACCATATCTGGCACCCGTGCCTTATCGAGGCCGCCGCAACGAATCTGCCTATCTCACTCACATAGCTGATACTATAGCCTCGGCTCTCGCTACCTCGCCTGACAATATCACAAAGATTACCACTGATTCTGCCCGACGCCTTTTCCTGAACATCGATTAAATGCCTAATATTTTTTTCTGTCGGTTATTTATAATAATCAGGGACAAATCATATACCGCGTAAGTAAAGACAATAACTGTAAAGCCGACGATACCCCAAAGCAATGCATCAAAAAGCAACGTTTTATCAAGAAAACCTTTGAGCGGTGACATAAAGTCATATAACTTCGGATAACATAAAGTCACCAGTATACCAAGTATAAATCCTGCGATACCTGCTATCACAATTGCCAATCGACTGCGACGCCGCGACTGCTCTGAGTGTTTCTTAAGATACTCCACCATGTCCAAATTTCGCTGCAAGCGGTTCAAAAACATACTGTCGGACGATAACTCAGGAGTATATTGCTCAAAAAGATTTTTCAATTTCTCTTCTTCCATAATCTTTCATTCTTTAATTAAACACTTTAGATGCGCTCTGCCACGCGACAATTGTTGCTTGACAGCATCGACCGATGCCCCGGTAATCTCCGCTACTTCACTTATGGAATATCCCTGCATATAATAAAGTACCACGGCTGACCGCTCTTTATCCGACAGTCTGTCAAGAGCCTGATAAAGTGCCTGATACTCCAATCCGGTATCCGCATGTCGTTCATCAGCCACACACTCAGCTACACCAAGAGAATCCACCGGCCGATAACTTCGCCGATGACTCACAAAAGTATTATAAGCTATTCGATAAACCCATGTGGAAAATTTACTTTCTTCACGAAAATCATCGCTTGACAAATAAGCCTTGACAAATGTATCTTGAGCCAAATCATCAGCCAGAGCAGCATCACCACAACATAGAACAGTCAGAAAGCGGCGCACCGCTCTCTGATTATTCTCTACATATTGTATGAATTGCCGTTGATCCATCGCGAATTATTCTGTATCGCTTTCTATTTTCTTTCGTGTCACAAAGTAGACCACGAGATAAGAGATACCTACAGCAAGCGAGCAACATGACAACAATGTCAAAATTGACTCATCAAAACCAACATTGGAAAATTTCACTATCAAAATAGCCAATCCGATAAGCGAGAATATACAGCCACGGAGCAAACGCAAACTAAGCAATTCTTTAGACGTTTTCTCAGGAGTAGCCAAAGCAGACAGCAATTTATCCGCATCAATCGACGAATTGTTTTCGATAGCTTTTATCAGAACATCGGCATTTTTATCCACCTTATGGCTTTTTGAACGCGTTACTAACCACACCACAAGCACAGGAAGAACTACACATATCCCTATGGGAACTACAATTGGAACTAAATCATGTAACATAACTATTAATTTTTAGTAAATTTTTATTGAATACTTTTATGCGCTTTCGGATATATGACGTTTGATTGTGGCCAAAGGTGACATCTCAAATAAAAAAAGAGCGGAATATGTAATCATGCCGCCCTTTTAATATATTTTTTAATTATGCTGAATTACTATTTTCTGATAAGAATTTTAGAAGCCTTATCTCCTTGACGCGCTACATAGATACCGTTAGACAAATTTTCAACTGCTACTCGAATACCTTGAAGATTGTAATATTCAACTTCACCGCAAAAATCAACACCAATTTCGCTGATAGCTCCTAATTTTTGTTCAATAAAGAAAACTGACACCATAATACCATCTTCAGCTTCAGGTATATCCTCGATTTTGACATTCACACAATTATCAACTACATCATAAAAGAAAGTCTTATCATTGATAATCACATTGTCCAGCTCAAAACCTTCATTTGGCGTGAGTACCATAAACATACCATTGGGAAAAGTAGAAAGCTGCAAATCAATATCTACACCGTCAGCAGAGCCAAAATCTTCAACTATTTTATCAGTGTGAGCCGCATCTGAATATACTTCAATAGAACCACAGCCGTCTGTACAAAACCAAAAGTAATACCAAGTGTCAGCGCCGGTAAATGAAATATCTGATTTGGCAGAAGCATTGGAAAATGTAAAACAGAGCGCAAAACTAAGAAATAGGAAGTAAATTTTTTTCATACACAGATATTGATTGGTTTAATAATAAAATTATTGCACACATACCGACACCCTCGAAAGGGGTATCAGCAGTGTACAAAATTATCCTTTTTTACCTTAGACGTTGCAAAATTATCGCATAATTATATGTTATTTGACATTTTGCAGTTAAAATTAGTTAAACATAACCAAAATCGTTATACACCGCCGAGGACAACCAATTACTTTCATTTATCGGGATTATTTTATACTTTTGTAAAACAAAATATTTTCGTCACTTCCAACTAATACCATAGCAATAGAACAATATGAAATTTAAGCGATTAGCAGCAGCTGTAGTGACAGCAATCATATCAGCAGGAGCCATCGGAGCAACTGAAACCGTAGATTATACCCAATACGTCAATCCTTTTATAGGAACTACCAATTTCGGCACCACCAATCCGGGAGCTGTGATGCCCAACGGAATGATGTCTGTAGTACCATTCAACGTGATGGGTTCATCTGACAATCTTTACGACAAAGATGCACGCTGGTGGTCTACTCCCTACGAATATCATAACAAGTTTTTCACCGGTTACGCTCACGTGACATTAAGCGGCGTAGGCTGTCCCGATCTCGGCTCACTTCTGACTATGGCTACAACAGGCGACTTCGAACCTGACTACAAGAAATACGGTTCGACCTATTCCGATGAAAAAGCCTCACCCGGCTATTATTCCAATCGCCTCGACCGATACAATATTCTCACCGAAGTCACAGCCACCAAGCGTTCATCTATCGAACGGTTCACTTTTCCGGGGGGTAAAAGCAACATCCTCATCAATCTTGGTGAAGGATTAACCAATGAATCGGGTGCCACAGTACGACGTGTGAGCGACACCGAAATCGAAGGAAGCAAACTTATGGGTACTTTTTGCTACAATCCGCAAAAAGTTTTCCCGATATACTTCGTAATGCAAGTGAGCAAAAAGCCTTCGTCAAGCGGTTACTGGAAAATGCAACCCGAAATGACAGGAGTAGAAGCTGAATGGACCCCCGATGCCGGTACATACAAACTATATACTCAATATAGCCGCGAACTCTCTGGCGATGATATAGGATACTGGTGGACATACGACAATCTTGCCCCCGGCGAACAGATAGAAGTGCGCATAGGTGTATCATTTGTCTCTACAGCCAATGCACGCGAAAACCTCCTGAAAGAACAACATGGCTTAAACTTTGACGCCATAGCCTCACAAGCTAAATCAACATGGAATGCCGACCTCGGTCGCATACGTGTCAGTGGAGGAAACGACCGGGATAAAGAGGTTTTCTACACCGGCCTTTACCATACTCTTATCCACCCCAATGTGCTCAATGATGTCAATGGCCAGTACCCGTTGATGGAATCATTTGGTGACGGAACGGTAACCGACGGCCATAATCGCTACACTGTATTCTCTCTCTGGGATACATACCGCAACGTCCATCAGTTGATGACACTGGTATATCCCGAACGTCAGACCGACATGGTACGTTCGATGATAGATATGTCAAAAGAATGGGGGTGGCTGCCAAAATGGGAACTATATGGACGCGAGACATTCACTATGGAAGGCGACCCGGCCATTCCTGTCATTGTCGACACTTGGCTCAAAGGATTGCGCGACTACGATATCGATGCCGCCTATGAAGCCATGAAAAAATCAGCCACAACACCCGGTGCCCTCAACCCCATGCGTCCCGACATCGATCCCTACATAGCCAAAGGATATGTTCCGCTCGGAACACATCAGGGCGATAACTCAGGCGACAATTCAGTGTCGCACGCGCTTGAATATTATGTAGCTGATGCCGCTTTGGCTACCTTAGCCGAAGAACGTGGCGACAAAAATTTTGCTGCTGAAATGCGTCGGCGCTCGCAAGGCTACAAAAACTATTACTCAAAAGAAAGTGGCACATTGCGTCCGCTCAATGCCGACGGTACATTCCTCTCTCCTTTCAATCCCCGTCAGGGCGAAAACTTTGAGCCCGTGCCAGGGTTTCATGAAGGCAGTGCTTGGAATTATACATTTTTCGTACCTCATGATGTGGAAGGGTTAGCAAAACTTATGGGTGGAAAACGTAAATTTGTCGACAAACTGCAGATGGTGATGGACTCTCTGCTTTATGACCCGGCCAACGAGCCTGATATTGCCTACCCCTATCTTTTCAGTCGCTTCAAAGGCGAGGAATGGCGCACACAAAAAGAAGTAAACCGCATTCTCGACAAGCACTTCACAACTAATCCCGACGGAATACCGGGCAATGACGATACCGGCACAATGTCGGCATGGGCAGTTTTCTCAATGATGGGATTCTATCCGGACTGCCCCGGTCAACCATATTACACCCTCACCTCACCGCGTTTCGACTTGGTAGAAATTGACACTAACGAAGGAACTTTAACAATCGAAACCGAACGGACTTCTCCTGATGCCATATATATTGAATCGATGACACTCGACGGCAAGCCTCTAAAGGACTACCGTTTATCCCACGATCAGTTAGTCAAAGGAGGCAATCTGAAGATGAAACTTAGTAACAGACACAAATAAATTTCTAACCCCAAATTAATTATATACAATGCGACTGATTAACATCCTTTGGTTGACACCACTGCTTGCCGTAGCCTGCTCCACACAGGAACCTGCACAAGAATCAGTAGTGGGATATGTAGATACTTCTATTGGCACCGGCGGACACGGCCATGTGTTCATGGGCGCGAATGTGCCATTCGGTATGGTTCAGCTCGGTCCTACTTCCATTCCCCAGACATGGGATTGGTGTTCGGGATATCACGACAGTGATTCTACAATAATAGGATTTTCTCACACTCACCTCGAAGGGACCGGCATCGGTGACCTCTTTGATGTGACCGTTATGCCCGTAATTGGAGATGTGACTTACGCTCGAGGCACTGAAGAAGACCCCGCTTCAGGACTTTGGTCCTACGGCGAGCGCTCGGCTCAAGTATCACGCCCCGGCTATTACTCGATTCCTCTTACCCGCTACGGCATCAATGCTGAACTAACAGCCACAAACCGGGTGGGTATGCACCGATACACGTTCCCCAAAGCAGAAGACGCAGCCATAGTGATTGATCTTGAAAACGGAGGTTGCTGGGATAAACCTGTTGCGACACACATAGAAGCTGAAGGCAACAACCGCGTGGTAGGATATCGCCAATCTACCGGCTGGGCTAAAGACCAGAAAGTATACTTCGTAGCTGAGTTTTCAAAACCATTCGACTCATTTGAAATCAAAGGCGACAACGAAATGTACGGCCGAGCCAACTTCACAACCGACTCTGCCGAACAGATTTTAATGAAAGTTGCTATCTCTCCGGTGTCAATCGAAGGCGCAAAAGCCAATATGGCTCAAGAACTTCCCGGATGGGATTTTGACGCTACGGCTGTCGCTGCCTACAACTCATGGGATAATGAACTTGGCCGGATAAAAGTCACCACCGATGACACCGATGCCCTGAAAAAATTCTATACCGCTCTATATCATACCATGATTGTCCCGGCCACATTTAGCGATGTTACCGGTGAATACCGTGGTGCTGACGGTGAAGTTTACACTTCGGAAGCACCCCAATACACCATATTCTCACTATGGGATACTTACCGTGCTCAGATGCCACTGATGTCAATCCTCCACCCCGAACGCAATGCCCAGATGATCAACACCATGATTGACATCTACAAAAAGCAGGGTCGCCTCCCGGTTTGGCATCTCTGGGGCAATGAAACCGACTGTATGGTAGGTAATCCCGGAATTATCCCTGTGGCCGACGCCATAGTAAAAAATATTCCCGGCATAGACCGTGACGAGGCTTATAAAGCCATTCTCGTCACCGCTGCCGACACTGCCCGCGGAGGTGGTCTTCGCCAGCAATACGGCTATATACCCGCCGACCTTTTCAACGAAGCCATAGCTTACGACATGGAATATGCTGTGGCCGATGGTGCCGTAGCTAATGCCGCCAATGCTATGAATGATACCGAGAATCAAAAGAAATTCACTGAACGCAGCCGTTCATATCGCAACTATCTTGATTCTTCTACCGGATTTGTTCGCGGCAAAATGGCCGACGGGTCATGGCGAACTCCGTTTGATCCCAATTCCACCACTCATCGTGCCGACGATTATTGTGAGGGCAATGCATGGCAGTACACCTGGCTGGCTCCTCAGGATATAGATGGTCTTATCGAATTTTTCGGATCAAAAGAAGCCACTGTCGCTCATCTCGATTCACTCTTCGCTACAAGCTCTGAACTAACCGGTGATGACAAATCGCCTGATATCACAGGCCTTATCGGACAGTATGCCCACGGCAACGAACCGAGTCACAGCACTATATATCTTTACACTATGCTGGATGCTCCCGATAAAACCGCTGAACGGGTTCGCCAAATACTCAATGATTTCTATACCACAGCCCCCGATGGTCTTGCCGGTAACGAAGATGCCGGACAAATGTCGGCATGGTACATCATGTCTGCTTTGGGCTTCTATCAGGCAGAACCTGCTTCAGGTCGCTACTGGTTCGGCTCTCCGATATTTGATGAAGCATCATTGACTGTCCCTGGCGGTACGTTTACCATTAAGACTGTCAGCAATTCCGCGGATAACAAATATATCAAATCCGTAAAACTCAATGGTAAAGATTACGACAAACCTTACATTACTCACGATGATATAATGAAAGGCGGAGAAATAGTCTTTGAAATGACCGACAAATAATCGTTAACGATACTTATTGTCATAGATGGGCTGCACCTGTGTGTGGCCCATCTTTTTTTCAAACATATCACTTCAGCGCAGCAAAGATTCTGCCGGATTGATGATATAAAGATGAGATGTCGAACGAGTCACAGCCGTGTAAAGCCACCTGTAAAAATCAAGTGAAGTATAGGCATCATCAGGTATAAATCCCATATCCACAAACACCTGACTCCACTGTCCGCCTTGAGCTTTATGACAAGTGACAGCATATGCATATTTCACCTGAAGAGCGTTGACATAAGGATTGCTGCGAAGTGTACGCATACGTGTCCGCATAGGAGTAGATGGCGTAAAAAGCTCCGTATCGGCAAGTGCGGTGTTATACAACATATACATTTTATCGTGTGGCAAGGACGGCGATTCACTTATCAATGTATCAAGCAATATCTTACACTCAATTGAAATATCTCGATCCGGCAACCGTAATCTTACATCGGCAAAACGAAACCCATATTTTTCCTCCGTACCATAGATATATTCCACTTCTGCCATATCACCATTAGCCACAAAGTCAAGCCCCTTGACCTTGGCGCTCCACAGATAGTTGTTTTTCGCCACCATCAACCGCTCTCCCCTGCAAAGCTCTTCCTCTCTCCCCAATATACGCGCGCGTATGGCAAGATTGAACGCCACAGCTCGTTTATTAGAACGCGTTACCAATAGTGTTTCAGCCTCTCCGGCATCGGAGTATGCCGAAGAAATCTTATCTTCAAGTTCCTCTCCCGACACAGCATCGACATCATCAAATTTTCTTACTGAGACTTGAGGCATAGGTAGCGGTGAACGAAGCATAGCTTTCCGCAACCATGTAGCATTGTAGAGTATACCTGACATTTTCTGCTGACGTACCACCTGCGTCAGCACGGCGCGCGACACACGCAATCCGAAGCTCTTGAGCGTATCAACATTCATGGCCGGACTCTCCTCACATCCTACCGGAGGCAACTGAGCCGTGTCACCAAGAAGAATCAACCTGCAATTTTCACCTGAATATACATATTGAATCAAATCCTCAAGCAACGACTTTCGGGTGGACATATCCGTATCTATTCCAGCGCCATCGCCTATCATCGAGGCCTCATCTACAATAAAAACAGTATTTACCGAAGTGTTTTCAGCCACCTCAGTATCTGCTCCATAAACCAATCCGGCTTCAGCCCCGCGATATATACGCCGATGTATAGTAGTAGCCATCTGACGTGCAAAACGTCCAAACACCTTAGCAGCACGACCTGTAGGAGCCATAAGGACAGTAGCTATTCCTGCCTCATGCAAAGCCCGCACCATAGCTCCTGTCAGCGACGTCTTGCCTGTACCAGCATACCCGTTGAGCAAAAACAAAGGATAACCAGGAGCGGTATCTGCACAGAAACGAGCCAAAGCCGCTATAAGCTCTATCTGCTGCGAATTTGGGTCATAAGGAAGATTCAAAAATATACGTTCTGCAAACTCATTAATGTCCATCAGCGTTATATTATCATAGACTTTACAAATTTAGACAATTAGTTTTACATCACATATAAAAACCATTACGATTATGAAACAAGGTGATTTGATTCCCGAATACTTAGGAATAGATGAAAATGGCAATAAACTTTATCGGAAAGATTTCGCCGGACAAAAGCTGATTCTTTACTTTTACCCTAAAGACAACACGCCCGGATGCACGGCCGAAGCCTGCTCACTCCGTGACCATTATAAAGATCTAACTGAAGAAGGTTATACCGTGATCGGCGTAAGTTCCGACAATGAATCTTCACACCAAAAATTCATAACCAAGCATGAATTACCTTTCCATCTGATAGCTGATACCGACCACAGGCGACAGGAAGAGATGGGCGTTTGGGGCGAAAAGACACTTGCCGGACGAAAATATATGGGTACACTTCGCACCACATTTTTAGTAAATCCCGACGGAACCATAGCAAGAATATTTACACCGAAAGAGATAAAGACAAAGATTCACGCCGAGCAAATACTTGGCTGATAATTATTCCGTAGTCTTAGGCAAATCGCAGAACGGACGTAGCAAAATCATGCCGTCCGAATAGTTGATAAACATATCCTGCTTAAAGAAAAGAAGCGGGTTGATAGCGCATGGCTCTTCATCATTGTCGTAATAGAAAACTTTTCGCCGGCCTCCTCGGTCGCCAATAACCATCCATACTGATTTATCTACTAAAGCAGGGAAAACTCCTCTAAAAGATTCTACTGTGTCCTTGTAAAGTTTATTTTTATTATATACCAACTCCGACGTTGGAAGTTTTACACTGGCTTTACGAATACCTGTATCAATAAAGAAATGATAAGGCCGGTCATGTATCATTGCGTCAAGATAGTATCGTTTACCAAGGAAAATCGACTCAAAAGGTTTTTTAGAATAACTGATATTTACACACGATTCATAATTAGTCTGAGCATCAAGATAAAGCGATACTGCCTGATCAAAATGACGATACTCAAGATTAAATACTTCAAGGAAATCTACGCCCAACACCGACAAATCTGTAGGTGCCGGAATAAATTCCACATTATGAATAACATTGAGTGTGGTAGAATCGATTACAGTCCGGACATTTCCCAATGAATCTTTCACGAAGTGATATTGATACGTGGGTATATCCACTTTATAACGGGTAGTAGAAAATGATATATCGCCATTGGAATTACGACCTAAAGATATGCCGAAACTTTTTTCCACTTTATAGCCCATCGAATCAAGTTTAGCAAGATCAGCTTCAGTTATTGCCGAAACGTCGCTACCCGAATCAATACGAAAATGCAATCCGGGTACGACTTCCACCATAAGCGGACTACCACTTATAGGCATATCGCATATACGTCCGTGTTCACGATCCACCCACACATCTGTCTGTGACTGGACACAGACCAAATAGATGAATAAACCGATAGCTATAATGAGCAACGTGGCAAAAATTATCAAAATTTTCTTTATCATAATGTATATAGACAGATTAACAAGGTTTATTTTTTACAAACTTAATATTCCTGTTTTTCATAGACAAATAGTGTACTTTTTTGTAACATTCATTTCACTGCACTGCTACATTTCACGATATTTTTGCGTAATTTTACACACAAATTATGGCAATAATAGAAATTTCCGACATCAGCGACAGCAGGGTGGCCATGTTTGCCTCCCTCACCGACGCACAGTTGCGCAACAAGCTCGACCCCTCACAAGGTATCATTATAGTGGAAAGTCCTAAAGTGATACGTGTAGCCCTTGCCAAAGGGCTACAACCCATAGCATTGATGTGCGAATCAAAACATATCACAGGTGATGCTTCCGATATCATAGCAGCCAACCCCTCTATGCCCGTTTATACAGCATCTCGTGAAACATTGACTCAATTAACCGGATATACCCTCACTCGCGGAGTGCTATGCGCCATGCGGCGGCCGCAACCTTCCTCACCATCATCTCTATGTAGTACGTCACATAGAATAGTCATAATAGATTCTGTGGTCGATACTACAAATATAGGAGCTATATTCCGCTCGGCAGCTGCACTGGGTATAGATGCCGTTATGCTAACGCCCACATCATGCGACCCGCTCAACCGACGTGCCATAAGAGTAAGCATGGGGTCAGTATTCTTAGTCCCCTGGTGCTGGATCGACGACATCTCCCATCTTCACCAATATGGATTTAAGACTGCCGCCATGGCCTTAAGTAACAATTCATTACCTCTTGACGATGAAAGTCTTAAGCATATTCCTCGACTCGCCGTCATTATGGGTACGGAAGGCGAAGGCCTGACTGCCGACACCATTGCCAAAGCTGACTATGTAGTAAAAATACCTATGGCTCATGGTGTTGACTCGCTCAATGTGGCAGCAGCCTCAGCAGTAGCGTTCTGGGAACTCCGCAAACGCTAAAATGTCATCTTTACAGCCACCGAACTTACCTGCACGCCGGATATCGGAGGAGTAAGTTTAGCAACACGAACCATACCTGACACTACTTGAGGAAACTCATCACTCAGAGCCGCTGCCAACCGTTGACACACCGTTTCAAGCAAATCTGCCGGTGAAGCCATGACACGACGGATTATCTCACATACTGCAGCATAATTGACAGTTGATTCCAAATCATCAGTTCTAAAATCCGCGCCGGATTCAAAAACCAAATGCACAGTAACATTGAACTCATTGCCTACAATACGTTCCTGCTGCATCACGCCATGATTGGCATACAGACGCATATCGTTGACCTCAATGGTAAACCTGCTCATAATCACCGTGAATTTTATCTCCGATTGTGACCCCGACGTTGAAAACCGCGGGCCTGCTTTTTCTTTCCTCCGCGTAATGCCTGTGCTACAGATATTTTCTTCGAAACATTATCATTCTGCACCGGAATACCCTTGTCATCTACAAGCACGAAATCAAGCTGCTTCTTGTCAAGAGCCGCACGTGCCACTTTCACCTTCACCTCATCACCAAGACGATACCGTGCTCCGTGACGACGACCCACCAAACAATAGTTCGCCTCATCGAAATCATAATAATCATCAGCAAGGTCACGCATGGGCACCAGACCCTCACACATATTGTCGGACAGTTCGACATACAATCCCCATTCGGTCACACCCGAAATCACGCCATCGTAAATATCACCCAGATGGTCGGCCATATATTCCACCTGTTTATATTTGATGGAAGCGCGCTCGGCATTAGCAGCCAGCTGCTCCATGTCACTGGAGTGTTTGCACTGCTCCTCAAGTTTAGCCACATTTACGCTGCGCCCTCCCGCCAAATATCGCTCAAGCAAACGGTGAACCATCATATCGGGATAACGGCGTATAGGCGATGTGAAATGCGTATAGTAATCAAAAGCCAGACCATAATGCCCCACATTGACTGTAGTATATATAGCTTTGGCCATAGAGCGTATAGCCAATGTTGAAAGGAAATTTTCCTCACCTTTGCCCTTGACATCTGCAAGCATCCGGTTAATCGACTTATTAACTTCACGTGCAGAACCTTTGTCTTTAACCTTGAAACCGAATGTCCGGGCCACCTTAGCCAAATCGGCAAGTTTATCCGGGTCAGGCATATCATGCACACGATATACAAATGCTTTAGGTTTTTTATGGTCTTTCGGCCTTCCTATAACTGTGGCTACAGTTTTATTGGCCAGAAGCATAAATTCCTCTATAAGTTTATTGGCATCTTTCGATTCCTTGAAATATACACTGACTGGGTGTCCTTCGGCATTAATATCAAAACGCACTTCTGCACGATCGAACTCCACTGAGCCTTCAGCATAACGATTGGCACGTAATATCTTTGCAAGACGGTCAAGTGTAAGGATTTCATCAACCAAATCACCCTTACCTGTTTCAATCACCTCCTGCGCTTCTTCATAAGTAAACCGGCGTACGGACCGGGTCACTGTGCGAGCTATACGCGAATTAAGCACCTGAGCCTTATTGTTCATCTCAAATATACATGAAAATGTAAGTTTATCCTCGTCCGGACGCAGCGAACATATCCCATTTGACAAATGCTCGGGAAGCATAGGCACCACGCGATCAACCAGATATACCGAGGTTGCTCGTTTCTGAGCCTCCTTGTCAAGCAAGCTGTCAGGACGCACATAATGAGTAACATCAGCGATATGAACTCCAATCTCATAATTACCTGAAGGCAAGCGACGTATTGATAACGCATCATCAAAATCCTTTGCATCTTTAGGATCGATAGTAAATGTGGTCACACCACGTAAATCCTCGCGGGCAGCCACCACTTCATCTGTGATACCTGCATCGATTTTTTCTGCTGCGGCATTGACATTTTCCGGATATTTGTACGGCAGACCAAACTCAGCCAGAATAGCGTGCATCTCTGTATTATTCTCACCGGTCTGACCAAGTATATCCACCACTTCTCCTGTAGGATTCTTAGCTTCTATCGGCCATGAAATAATCCTCACCACAGCCTTTTGACCCGTAACCCCTCCACGCAACTTGTTTCTCGGAATTATAATATCAGTACCCAGATAGCGGGAATCGGTTTGAAGAAAAGCCGAGCGACGGTCAACATGAAGTGTACCGATGAATGTCTGCGGATTTTCTTCGATAATCTCAATCACTTCCGCTTCAGGTTCTACGCCTCGTCGAGCAGCCGACACACTCACAAGCACCTTATCGCCATTAAGCGCGTGCATCGAATTATTTTCAGCTACAGCTATTGTTTCACTGTCATCATCAGTAATAACACTGTTTTTACCGTTGCTGCGTCGTACAAACACTCCTGTTGTGACATTCGTACGCTGCGGTGACTTATACTTACCGGGCGACACTTCTATCAGCTCTCCGTCAAATGCCATTTCGGCGAGCAACATGGCTACGGCCCGTTGACCCGCAGGCGTAGAAACACCTAATGCAAACGACACTTGCTTATAGTTGAATGTGGCATTTTTCTTACCTGATATATATTCCAAAAGCGCTGGACGCAATTCACGTGTCGACGGAGATTTTGCTGTCTGCTTCTTTTTCTGCATAATACAATGGTTTTTAGTTATGAGTAATTAAGTACACAAAAGTTGAAACGATTTGCTATATATTCAATAACGTCAAAATAACGTATAATGTTATAAAATTACGTGTCACAACTGGTATTTTCCACCAATGCGACACGTAAGTTAATATTTAGTTATAAAGCGTTATGCGTCGATAGTGGCATAACTTGCATTTTCTTCAATGAAGTCGCGGCGCGGAGCTACATCTTCTCCCATAAGCATGGAGAAAATACGGTCGGCCTCAGCTGCATCGCTGATATGGACTTGCTTAAGCAAACGGTGTTCGGGAGACATGGTGGTATCACGCAACTCTTGGGCACTCATCTCACCCAGACCTTTATAGCGCTGGACTTTGGTCTTATCACCATATTTCATTATAAACTGTTGCACCTGCTGATCAGTCCAGCAATACTCTTCCACTTTACCACGGGTACATTTATACAATGGCGGTGTGGCAAGATAAAGATACCCGTTTTCAATAACCGGACGCATCCTGCGGAAGAAGAATGTCATGAGAAGTGTTGCAATATGGCTGCCATCGACATCGGCATCAGTCATGATAATAATCTTGTGATACGCGAGCTTGGAAATATTTACAGCCTTGGAATCTTCCTCTGTACCAATGCTCACTCGCATGGCACGGAACAAAGCTGTAATTTCCTGATTATCGAAAATCTTGTGATCCATAGCTTTTTCCACATTGAGAATCTTACCACGCAATGGCAATATAGCCTGGAACGTACGGTCACGACCCTGCTTGGCAGTACCGCCTGCCGAATCACCTTCGACAAGAAATAATTCACAATCTTCGGCATGACGGCTTGAGCAGTCAGCCAACTTACCTGGCAGTCCCCCACCGCTCAAAGGTGACTTACGAAGTACTTTGTCACGGGCATTGCGAGCTGCATAACGAGCTTGAGCCGCCAATATCACCTTCTCAACTATTGTTTTAGCCTGGCGGGGATTTTCTTCAAGATAATTTCGCAATGCTTCACTCACGGCTGTCTGCACCGCCCCGATAACCTCGTTGTTGCCAAGTTTGGTTTTTGTCTGTCCTTCAAACTGGGGCTCCATCACCTTCACCGAAACCACAGCGGTGAGACCCTCGCGGAAGTCGTCAGAAGCTACTTCCACTTTCACCTTCTCAAGCAACTTGTTGTCCTCGGCATACTTTTTCAGTGTGGCAGTCAAACCGCGACGAAATCCGGTAAGATGCGTTCCACCCTCTATGGTATTGATATTGTTGACAAACGAATATACGTTTTCATTATACGTTGTATTGTAGGTCAACGCCACCTCTACAGGGATGCCCTGACGCTCCGTATTCAGATGAATTACATCATCGATAAGCGGCTCCTTGTTTGAATCAATATACTGAACAAACTCACGCAAACCATCTTTAGAGAAAAACACCTCACCGCGGGGCTCACCGTTTTCGTTAACCTCACGCATATCGCGCAGAGTAAGTGTAATACCGGCGTTAAGGAATGCCAGATCCCGCAGACGGTTAGCCAATGTATTATAGTCATATACAGTGACTGTAAAAATCGAAGAATCAGGAAGGAATGTGATGGTAGTACCTGTAGTATCACTTTCACCGACCACTTTAAGCTCCGATGTGGGCTTGCCGAACGAATACTCTTGCATGAACACTTTACCTTCACGACGCACTTCAGCTCGCAGATAAGTCGACAGGGCATTGACACACGACACACCTACGCCGTGCAGACCACCCGACACTTTATATGAGCCTTTATCAAACTTGCCGCCGGCATGAAGCACCGTAAGCACAACTTCAAGCGCACTTTTATGTTCTTTCTCGTGCATATCTACCGGGATACCGCGACCATTGTCCACCACCGTAATTGAATTATCGGCATTGATGGTCACATCTATATGAGTGGCAAATCCGGCAAGTGCTTCATCAATAGAATTATCCACCACCTCATAAACAAGATGATGCAAACCTTTTGCCGAAATATCACCTATATACATAGCGGGGCGCTTACGCACCGCTTCTAATCCTTCAAGCACCTGAATATTACTGGCGCTATATTCTTCTTCTAATTCTGCCATTGTCAGTGACTGTTACTTTTTTGGTTTTAGATTCCTAAGTATCAAACCATTGTGCACCGCACAACGCTTCCACCCAAAAATCAAACAAAGTTAATGATTTTTCGCCAAACCGCAAAATTTTCCTATCTCCTTTTTCTCGTATTTTCTTGCTGTCATCTTCGTTTTTTCTCCCATTACATCACCCGTTTCGTGACCGTTCGGGCACCCTGTATTCTTATTTTATCCAATACTCAACCTCAATAAATTACAGCACACCCATGATTCAAACCCCGGATTACATCTACATATATTCATAAACAAACAAAAAAACGCCATGTGTAAAAAAATGCAAAATTGCAGCAATTTCTTTTGCATATTCAAAAAATACACGTAACTTTGCAGCGCTTTTAACCAATCGGGGTGTAGCTCAGCCAGGTTAGAGTACGCGTCTGGGGGGCGTGTGGTCGGAAGTTCGAATCTTCTCACCCCGACAGCAATGAGACACTAATTCGATAGTGTCTCATTTTTTTGTTATCTTTGTATCCTCATCTTTAATTCTTAACCTCATTAAACTTTCAACTTCAAATATATTAACTGACCATTCACGATTTTAACTCCACAAAACCATAATCACATGAAAAAACTTTCATTTATTGCAGCAATCCTCGCTACTTCATTATTGATTACTGCTTGCAGCAAAGAAGATAACGACAACGCACCCGATAAAGGCGACAAAAACGAACCCGAACTACCTGATGATCCCGCGAAATCATGGGTACTCGAATGGTCTGACGACTTTAATGGTCCTGAACTTGATGAAAATGTATGGAGCCGCATCCCCACGCCCGAAAATATTGCCACTGCTCCCGACTGGATGAAAAATCAAAGCACCGACGACCGCTGCTATGAATTCCGCAACGGAGTGCTTGCTCTCAAAGGCATAGTCAACCCCAATACTGACACTGATTCCCGTCCTGCAATATGCGGTGGCATCTGGACCACAGGCAAAAAAGCATTTGAACCCGGCCGAATAGCCATTCGTGCGCGTCTGGTCAATGGTGCTCAAGGTGCTTGGCCTGCAATCTGGATGATGCCCTTCAGTGCCACCACTTCATGGCCGGCATGCGGCGAAATTGATATCCTCGAGCGACTTAACTACGATCAATTCATATATCAGACTATCCATTCACACTATGCCAACACCCTCGGGCGCACCGACCCTCCCAAATCGGCCACGCGTGCACTCGACCCATCGGAATGGCACACTTACGAACTATATATCAAAAAAAACATTTTGATTTTCAGAATCGATGGAGTCACCACATTTGAATATCCCAAAGTCAACAACGGTGCCGACCGACAATATCCCTTCTACACCACTTGGGATTTACGCCTGGATATGCAGCTCGGAGGCTCATGGGTAGGATCTGTCAACACCAGCCAACTCCCTGTAGAAATGGAGATAGACTGGGTGAAATATTATCTTTGGAAATAATCACTAACTGAATGCCGGAATCACCTGAAATAATCATTAAAGGGGCTAAGGTCAACAATCTTAAAAACGTCGACCTCGAAATTCCCCGCAACGAACTGATAGTAATCACCGGGCTGTCAGGCAGCGGAAAATCATCACTTGCTTTCGACACCCTCTATGCCGAAGGTCAGCGACGCTACGTAGAAAGCCTGAGTTCCTATGCCCGTCAGTTTTTAGGTAAAATGCCCAAGCCCGAATGCGATTTCATTCGCGGGCTGCCACCGGCTATCGCCATTGAGCAAAAAGTTAATACTCGCAATCCGCGAAGCACAGTAGGCACATCTACAGAAATTTACGACTATCTGCGTCTGCTCTACGGACGTATAGGCATAACTTATTCACCCGTAAGCGGTTGCGAAGTCAAGAAGCACACAGTAGCCGATATGCTCGATATAGCAGCGCAATACCCCGAAGGGACACGAGCCGCCATCAGTGTGCCCATACATTTGCCGGAAGGACGCACGCTGCGTACACAACTCGATGTTTATCTCAAAGGCGGCTACACCCGACTGCTGCACGATGGGGCATTCATTGAGATTTCCTCATTGATTCAGACTCCGGAGGACTCATTAGGTGATGTGGCCGATTACGAACTGCTGATAGACCGGCTTTCCATATCGGCCGACAAAGATGAAATAAGCCGGCTCACAGACTCTGCTGAAACAGCTTTTTATGAAGGAGCCGGTACGGCGGTGCTTAATGTATGGACCGACAAAGGAGTTACCCGGCATCTGTTTTCCAACCGTTTTGAAGCCGATGGCATCACATTTATCGAGCCTTCAGAGCAGCTGTTCAACTTCAATAACCCATATGGGGCATGTCCGCGCTGCGAAGGATTCGGAAAAGTTATGGGCATTGATGAGCGTCTCGTTATTCCAGACTCCAATCTTTCAGTCTATGAGGACGCCGTGGTATGCTGGCGTGGTGAAAAAATGAGCGAATGGAAAAACGCCTTTATCCATGCCATATCCGGTCGCAATTTTCCACTGCACCGTCCTTATTGCCGACTCACCGACAAAGAAAAAGAGATGCTCTGGAACGGTGTAGGAGACTTTCCCGGCATCAACGGTTTTTTCAAAATGGTGGAAGAAAACCTATACAAAATACAATATCGTGTGATGTATTCACGATATCGCGGAAAGACCATATGCCCCGATTGCCACGGTTCGCGTCTGCGTACAGAGGCTTCCTATGTGAAAGTAGCCGGTAAAACCATTACGGAACTTGTAAAAATGTCCGTTGACAAGCTGCTTGAGCACTTCAAAAACATAAAACTCGACCCAACGCGTCAAACCATAGCGTCACGCATTCTTATTGAAATTGTCAACCGCCTTCAGTTTCTCTGCGATGTAGGCCTCGGTTATCTTACTCTCGACCGACTTTCCTCCACTCTTTCCGGTGGAGAAAGCCAGCGTATCAATTTAGCCACTTCGCTCGGCAGCAGTCTCGTAGGATCACTGTATATCCTTGATGAGCCGAGTATAGGTCTACATTCACGCGACACAGGCCGACTGATAAGCGTATTACGGAAGCTACAGCAAATCGGCAATACGGTGATAGTGGTTGAACACGATGAAGAGATAATGCGTGCAAGCGATTACCTTATTGATGTTGGCCCCAAAGCCGGCAGCCACGGAGGTGAAATAATCTATCAGGGTCCGGTAAAATCACTTGACAAAGCATCAGATAGTTACACGGTAGGATACCTAACCGGCAAACTATCTATACCCGTACCCAAGTCGCGCCGACGCTCTTCAAGCTATATTGAAGTGACCGGAGCCTCGGAAAACAATCTGAAAAACATCGACGTGCGATTTCCGCTCGGCATCATGACTGTGGTTACAGGTGTGAGTGGTTCGGGCAAATCCACTCTTGTACGAGAAATCCTGTACAAATCCCTGCTACGGCATCTGGGCGAGGTTTCCGACGCCCCCGGAACCCACACCGCCCTCAAAGGCGACATCAATCGCATTTCGGCCGTAGAATTTATCGACCAAAACCCTATAGGACGCTCCACACGAAGCAACGCAGCCACTTACCTGAAAGCCTACGACGAGATACGCCGCCTTTTTGCCGACCAACAAGGAGCCAAACAGATGGGGTTCGGTCCGGGATATTTTTCCTTCAACACTGAGGGAGGCCGTTGCGAAGAATGTAAAGGTGAAGGCACTATCACTATCGAGATGCAATTTATGTCCGATATAACAATAGAGTGCGAAGAATGCCATGGCAAACGGTTTAAGCACGATGTCCTCGAAATCATGTATCGGGGAAAGAACATCAACGACGTGCTGGAAATGACTGTCGACGAAGCCATAGATTTCTTTAGTCAGAGTCAAGGCAGCACTGAAAATAAAATAGTTCGACGGCTACGGCCGCTGCAGGAAGTAGGACTTGGCTACATCAAACTCGGACAAAGCTCATCAACGCTCTCCGGCGGTGAAAACCAGCGAGTGAAACTCGCCTACTATCTGAGTATGGAAAAACCGCAGCCCACACTGTTTATCTTCGATGAGCCTACCACCGGACTACATTTCCACGACATAAACACCCTGATGGGCGCCTTCAACCGACTGCTTTCACTCGGCCATACCGTACTGATTATCGAGCATAATCTCGACATCATAAAGTGCGCTGACCATATCATCGACATCGGACCCGAAGGAGGTGATGCCGGAGGTATGGTGGTAGCTACAGGTACGCCTGAACAAATTGCTGCTTGTGAGCAATCCTACACCGGCATATTCCTTAAAGAAAAACTTAATCCGCCTCAAGAGCAGGTGTGATAGGCAATCAACCGTGGTAACGGGTCAGCAACAATCTCCGCGACATTCAGCCCGCACCGGTTCATGGCCGCCGACAGTTGCCCGGCGAACACTTCTGCTACCGACCCCGTGAAATAAACCGGCAATTTATCGGCATCAGGATATCGCAATATATTGTTTTTGATAAACGCCTCAAACTCCTCTTCAACCATCGATGCCATCTCATCACCGATATGCGAAGAGATAAACCGCGTGAGCGAAGCGAGAAATTTGTTTGGCTCCGATTTACGATACACTTGCTCCAATATTTCTTGAACCGACATTCCAAGCCACGACAAAAACTCTTCTTTCAAAGCCGGAGCAAAACGCCGCTTTAGCACACCGTTGACAAGACGACGCCCGAGCGCTGCCCCCGACCCCTCATCACCAAGTATATAACCCAACGGGGGTATATTATCAACTATTTCACCACCATTGCATAGACAGCTGTTTGATCCGGTACCGAGAATACACACCACAGCATTATTCCTTCCGGCTAACCCCCTGACCGAGCCAAGCATATCCGACGCCACATGACAACTTGCGCACCCGGTAAGCCGGCCAAGCATCCTCGCCATTGGCTCGCACATCTCATGTACGCAGCCGGCACCGTAGTACCACACTTCACTCAGCGCCTTGCCTTCAATCCACGGCATCAAGTCACGGTATAAAATCAATTCCACCTCATCAAGCCCCATCACCACGGGATTGACCCCGACGGAACTATGCTGGGCTACTATTGCATTGGCATTGTCAACCAGTGCCCAACGAATTTTTGTACTTCCTGCATCGGCTATAAGTTTCATATATCTACTTGACTATGATTGCTCTGCAAATATAGCCATTTTTATTCAGCCACCGACGTCAGCTCTCTCTTTATCGCTTTAATCCAGCGCGAAGTACGCACGGAATTGGCTATACCCATCGCCAATCCTACCACAAATCCCACTATTCCGCCCCACAACACAGCCTCACTCATGCCCGAAAAATAGTAAAGCATACTGCCTATTAGTATCACCGCAAGCACCACTCCCACCATCTTATGAATCAGCCTCCAGCGCTCCACCTCACACATCGATTGCAATACAGTCACTGCGTCCATGGTAGAAAAATCGATATTTCGCAGTTCATCATAGACTCTCCAGATAAACCACCCCATAACCACAAAATAGATAACACCTCCGGCCACAAGCCACATAGGTAAATGAAAACTCCTTAGCGCCAGCGGAAACAGCGGCACCCACAAAATGGCAAAAAACAAAAACATCCGGTAAAACCGACGTAAACGATCGAGATACGACATCGTACTGTACGACGGCCTGAATATGCCCATATCCTGCTCCGGCGGAGTCACATTGATGCTCTGCCACTTTTTCCTAATATCTTCCAATCTATCTTGCTGTTCCATATCGGGGTATATTTTTTTGAGGATTTACACATTATCTTTTATCATTCGCTGCTTGGCCCGAAACAAACGTGAAGCCACATTAGCCCTGCTCAGACCAACCAAATCGGCTATTTCTTCATAGCTCAGTCCATCGAGCCACAACATCACCACCGCCCGGTCGATGCGCGGCAACACACTTATCATCTCATACATCTGTCGCAACAGTTGCTGATGCTCACTGTCATCAGCCACAAGCATAGCCGCATCATTATAATCCGTTGTTGTCACGCCTTTACGGTGACGACGAAAATATGATACACACGTATTGATAGCCACACGATAAATCCATGTCGACACAGCCGATTCATCGCGAAACTTAGCCAATCCTTGCCAAAGATTGGCCATCACCTCCTGGCGCAAATCTTTCAGATGCTCCGAATCCTCGGCATACATATAACACACCTTATAGATCAACGCATTATAGCGATTAATCAGTTCCGTAAATTTTTGAGTATAATCAATAGATGACATTTTCAATGATGCATGATCGAGCGGCTTTTATCAGCCTCACTATATATTAGACTCAACAACTGTCGAAAAATTACACCCGAAAACAAAAAAAGTGCGGCATGCCGCACTTTATTATCTTATAAATCTTATATCAAAACATATAAGCTGCTGTAATAGTCCAGTAACGGTTCTTACCCTCGATACCAGATGACCCTGTGACACCTACTGTCTCCAAAGCTCCGGTCAAACCTATACCATAGTTGGCACCGATTTGCACCTTATTAAACAATTCGGCTCCGAAACCAAAATTCCAGGCTGTATCGAAATTCTTATTTTTCCATACATTATTGACCATCTTTTTGCTTGTAAGGAACGAGAAACTCGGGCCTGTACTTATAAACGGACGAAACACCTTGTTGATGAGCGGAATACTGATACGCCATTTGAAGTTGAGCGGAATATCGATATAATCGCGATTGTCACTCTTCACATTATTATCATCCAACCACTGTGAATTACGACGCACATACATCACGCTCAGATCCGCACCCAGACCGGTCAGCGGAGCCGAAAACTCCACCATGGCACCGCCCGTAAATCCGGCACGATTTCCTGCATCAAACACATCTGAATTAAAGTGCAACGAATTGACAGCCACACCAGCCTTCAATCCAAAACGAAACTGTGCCTGAGCAGGCAACACAGCTCCGGCCACAGCCAGCAGAGCCACTACTAACACTAACTTGATATTTTTCATACTTTCCGATATTTATTATTTGTATTATTCGGCAAACCTACAAAAAATATTCCTAACTCCCAAATCCCCACCACACCCCCGTCTATCCTACCGCTTCCGCTGATACCTACTTTTGCTGTTACGGAATCCTATTAAGCAACAGATTCTTTATATGGCTCGGAATATCAGGACTACGTAGTGCCGAACAGTTTTTTGTACAAATCAGGATCTCGTAAATTTCGCTGGAGTTCACGAAACGTCTCAACATGACTTTTATCTCCAGGATATGGCGGGAGACAATAATGAACATCAAACTTACCTTCGGCCATCTCTTTTAGATCCAAACACAAATATCTGTCACTCAACCCGGATCTTTTTATGTATATATATCCATCTTCCAACAACAGACTGTTTCTCTTGGATACTACATCACCAAATGCAAACGGATTTGGCTCTGTCCAAACCACTAATCCTTTGCATAACGGCTCCTTGACCTTTGACTTTAGCGCGTAAGCAGCTGCCGTCATCGTAAACGCATTGGTATCCAATGCACAGTCAAATTTAACCTTGAGATTATAATCTCGCGCCAATACATTACGCAGATTCCATCGATAGACAAAATCATTTTCACGCAATTCATCTAACGCACGGACTATTTCTTCATAAGGCATAGCATACCACCGCATCGCTTTCTGAAGCCCGAGCTTATAAAGCTCTACGAAATATTCGCACCGGCTACGGTCATCACCTCTATCATATCGTTCAAAATCAAATTTAAGATACACATATAGGACGTCATCGTAAGTTATTGCCCCATCAGCAAACCGGAGATTATCACCCTTATAATAATCATCGTGTCCTAATATTATTCTTACTGCCCAGAATTTATCTTGGGTGTTAAATTTTATTTTTCTCAGCACAGCAATTTCAAGATAAAACCAAATAAATTCCGTTTTCATATTAACTTCTGTTTGGTAATCATAATCGATTCCGTCCCTATCCATTCCTAGAATTACTCTTGTTAAATACATAATAATTTTAGTTATAGTTTTTTTACTTTTCCAGCCTTGTTTTTTCCGTCTCCGCTGATACCTACTTTTGCTGTTACGGAATCCTATTAAGCAACAGATTCTTAATATGGCTCGGAATATCAGGACTACGTAGTGCCGAACAGTTTTTTGTACAAATCAGGATCTCGTAAATTTCGCTGGAGTTCACGAAACGTCTCAACATGACTTTTATCTCCAGGATATGGCGGGAGACAATAATGAACATCAAACTTACCTTCGGCCATCTCTTTTAGATCCAAACACAAATATCTGTCACTCAACCCGGATCTTTTTATGTATATATATCCATCTTCCAACAACAGACTGTTTCTCTTGGATACTACATCACCAAATGCAAACGGATTTGGCTCTGTCCAAACCACTAATCCTTTGCATAACGGCTCCTTGACCTTTGACTTTAGCGCGTAAGCAGCTGCCGTCATCGTAAACGCATTGGTATCCAATGCACAGTCAAATTTAACCTTGAGATTATAATCTCGCGCCAATACATTACGCAGATTCCATCGATAGACAAAATCATTTTCACGCAATTCATCTAACGCACGGACTATTTCTTCATAAGGCATAGCATACCACCGCATCGCTTTCTGAAGCCCGAGCTTATAAAGCTCTACGAAATATTCGCACCGGCTACGGTCATCACCTCTATCATATCGTTCAAAATCAAATTTAAGATACACATATAGGACGTCATCGTAAGTTATTGCCCCATCAGCAAACCGGAGATTATCACCCTTATAATAATCATCGTGTCCTAATATTATTCTTACTGCCCAGAATTTATCTTGGGTGTTAAATTTTATTTTTCTCAGCACAGCAATTTCAAGATAAAACCAAATAAATTCCGTTTTCATATTAACTTCTGTTTGGTAATCATAATCGATTCCGTCCCTATCCATTCCTAGAATTACTCTTGTTAAATACATAATAATCTTTTTTAGTTATAGTTATAGTTTTATTTTACTTTTCCGGCCACGGTCTTTTATGCTTATTTCGATCTAAATCACGTATATATTTTTCCGATAACTTTTCTTCTCTACTTAAGGCTTCTTTCCGCGCATTAGGTCCGGCAGGAATCTCGTCCACAATTTGCGACTCATATTTACCCTCTCCTTCCTCTTTATTCCATTTATTTGTCTGTGATTCGGCTCGTTTCGATTTTCCAGCCTTGTTTTTTCCGCCTCCGCTGATACCTACTTTTATGTCAACCATGGTCATCCAGTATAAAAATATAACTGCAAACTTAATCTGATGTAGTATGTGAATATGATTGGATATTTATTAAGTAGCTTGCCGGAGTTGAAATAATTTCAGTGAATTTATTCTTTGAGATTTAATTCCTCCGTCACTACCCTGCGCAAAAGATTTGTCACTATATCCCTTAATTCATTGACCGGATATAGAATACGTTCCTTTGCTTCACCTACCATGAAACGCTTATCTTCCGGATAGACATATTCCCTTTTTAATGCCCAGTCATAATACATAGGGTCATAACTCAGGAATCTGCGTAAATCATCCGGCAAGGATACGCATATTTCAGAGGTGTCGCCACAGCGCTTGAACCACTCGTTAAACTCCCGCATAAATTCCGGAACCCGGTTCTGATAATCTGCAAATTTATCAGGATTGGCTTCTATTTGAAGGGTGACGGGAATGCCTTTGTCATCTAACTCTGCGCTAACTACCATTTTCTTGTTATAGCGTAATGCCTGATTAACTCGCCACTCACCATATATGTAAACAAGAACATTGTATATCACTGCCGCATTATACATCTCACAGGTGATTTCCTTGTCGCTATTATATTGTTCAAGGTTATAATAATTATTATCCTCATCCATCAACCACCACCTTGCAGGATATCGGTCAAGTATCAGAGCAGACACAGGCGTTAAATCAACACTGGGTGAGGATATCTCTGTCATCAGCGAGGGAGATTTATACAGTTGCGATATCAGCCACCAATTCAAACAGTCTTGACAACCTTTCTCATAAGCTATCCGCTCGGGATAAAACGTAGAATTCTTATCCCTCGATCTCATGTGCGCTTCAACTCCATATTCAAATGTAAAATACACAGGGCGACTTGCTGCATAATTCCTCAGCTTTTCTATGTATTTTTCTTCCAATACTAAATCTTCATTTTGTATTTCCTTTAACACAATGTTTTTTACACGCTCAAAATCCGATATCGAATCCAGCCCTGCATAAAAAACCAGCTCTGTATCATGATTCCACTCTGAAAGGGACTTAAAACTGATTGCTTTTGTCTGGTCTATAATTCCGTCTGAATCTATATATACATATATTTGCAACTCATGAAGGTCATATTTTTCTCTTAATTCTTGCAGAAATGAATCTTCCATACACTGATTCTGAATATGCATCAACATCCCTCTATTTCGCAAAAAATTACGATAAGTACTACTGCTACCCCATGGATGTAAATCATGGTGTGCATTGACATTAAATTGCGCCAGACTAACCGGCGTTCCGAACATCAGACATATCGCATTAACGATAAGTATTATAAATAACTTTACGTAACCCTTCCGGAAAGACTTTTGATGGTTTTGTGTATCCTTTATTTGCTGTTCCATAATCTATATGTCTTTTTACAAATTTAGCTGCTGCTTGATTATAATTATCCAAAAATCCACCGGAATCAATCTCCCTTACCAATCCTTCTCCTTCTGCATTATTAATAACACTATCAAATTCGTTATTACTAATCTGCAGGTCGGTAAAACCAAATCCGGCTTCCATCTGGACTAACCTTACAAATATTTTTGCTTCAAACTCATAATTAAACTCTTTACTTTGATATGAAGTCAGCTGTTGAGACCCATGAAATAATTCTTCCGAAAATGCCGCACAGGAAATCTCTGAGGTGCCGGTCTTTACATTGTAATTTACCTGAAAATTACCATCTTTTAATAGTCTAAGATTTCCACCTGTATCTATATTATCCTCAGCCTCTGTTGATACAAAATTTATATAGAACACTTTGTCAGAATCCATTAATTCCTGATACATAGTACTGAAAAGTTGAGAGTTACTAATTGTTTCCAGTGTAAAATTATATATTTGTAATTGCGCTGATGTTAATCTGTCCGTATTAACTTCCATTCCTGTGGGGTCGGTGTAAGCGAGGGGGTTGGCAGCACAGTAGAGATAAGAGCTTAGCGGGTAATACTTCTCGGCGTAGGAGTCGATGGAGCGGAAGCGGCACAGCGCGGGGTCATACTGACGGGCTTCCTGGTCATAAAGGTCAAGACCGTTGATGCGGTCCATCTCCTTGTTCCCGAACAGCCACCGCTGCTTCGCCGAAAGATAGCTCGATGCCATGGGCAAGCCGAAAGGATAGTAATCCATGGCCTGCCATACCGCTCCATCACACACATCAACCCGATTGTTGCCAAGATGGTCCCTGACATAAAAATGATACTGCGGCGAGGACAACCTATTTCCGCCATAGCCAAGATAGGATATGTAACCGTCATCGAGATTTATTCGGCTTATCAACGAATCTTCATAGACTATACCTCCGCAATAATCGGTAACCGAACTCAGAAATTCGGCATACGGATTGACAACGCCGGGGACCACCGGTGGCAACGAAGCCACGCTGTGGACTGTACGGAGCTTCGTGCCTCGCGTATCATAGAGATACTTTGTGGTAGACCCGTCGGAAAAGCTGATGGCACGAGGCTGATTATTGACATCATATACCGTTGACAGTATGCCCCGGTTAAGGTCTGAATCGATATTACCGGAAGCATCATACGTATATTCCTCTTCCTCATCGGCTCCATCTACAAAATGCCACGCTCCCTGATAGAACGGTCCGGCACAGCCATCGCTCACGCTTATCAATCTGTTGCCCCGGTAATTCATTGTCAGGTCATCAATCAGCATATGCTTCTTATCGTAGCCATTGTTGCTGTAAAGGCCTGAACGTGTCAGGGCCACTACATTGCCGTTGAGATCGTAATCATAGGTCGTGTCATAGATTCCATTCATGCCCGAATCATCGGTGTATGACGCACGCGTGAGCCGTGACATGGCATCATAGCCGTAATCATAAGTCCGGTTCTGTCCGTAGGGTGAATAGGACCACCATGTCATCTTTCCCACTTTTCCTCCGTAGGTATAGGCCAGCGACTGACGGTAATAGAGCGACGATATGGACTCAAGACGTGAGCGGACATCGTAGGTGAACGTCTCCTGCACTCCCGAATCTTCGCTCCGGGTGCGTGACGCCAATCGCCCTATCGCATCGTAGCCGTTGGCTGACAGCACAGTAGGTGACGCCGCTGTATTGAGTCTGTGTGTCACGGTCAGTTCACGTCCCTGACTGTCGTAGCTGCGCTCCCAACGCATAGTTATAGGCTCGGCGCCATACGCAGGTGCGGAATGATATCTTTCGGTGATGACAGGATTACCACTGAAATCATAGGAGGTGGACACTCGGTCCAAACCTCCGAGATGATTGGTTGATAAAAGAAGTACCGTGCGGTCATAGGCATCGTAATACGTAGCGGTATATATATACGCTATGCTGTCAGATGCCGCCCCGGTGGGCAGCGCCGTAATTGTGCCTGTCAGATGTCCCTTGGCATCCGGATAATGTGCCGGACACACTGTCGTGGGCATGAATGAAAGCATCAGCCGCTCTACTTCGCTGCATTGCTCAAGAAATCCATAATTATCATAATACTTTACCGAATGGACCTCGATATCGGTCATAGTGACGCCAAACACCCCGTAGCCATGCATGATGAAGTCGTAACCGTAGGTTTCCGGGGAAGAATCAGGCTGGACATCGGCCATTCGGTCAGCACGGACGGGCACCACTGCACCACTGATCTGTTTTAACGCTATCGATGAACATAAACCTGAAATACACTCTCTGCCGAAAGCATCAGCCACGGTAAAATGCCATTTCCCTAACGCTTTTAGATTTCCGTCCTGCCATGCGACTTGCCTGTCGGTGGAATCGTAGAGATATGATGTCTTTACTCCTCCAGGTTGCCACTTGGCAGCTATTCGCGACCTGATGTCGTAGCTATAGAGATAGCAATATTCATATAATGGCTCACCCGGGACATACGTCCAGCTTCCGTTGTTCGACATAAGCTCAGAGGCCTCCGGGGTCAGAACGGCCGTGAGATTATCGTATGTGTCGTAAACATAATAGGTATCGGCATAACTGCCATCCTCCATGTCTACACGGCTCAGTATCTTATATCCCCTTGAATCGGTATAATCGCTGACTTTATGGCCGTCCTCATTCTTGCAGGTGTGTACTGTCAGTTCCCCCTGAGCATAACAGCCATCAGATGTGACTGACGGCACACAATTTGGACTATCGGGTGTGTCCGTGACAGAATAACACCTTACAGGACGTCCGCTGCTGCCATTAACCGCATAACTATGGGTTACGGCACTTTCATCACCATACCATCGTACTCCTGCGCCGTACTCCGTGGACGGACGCATTAACGGTGTGCCGTCATACAACGTTTCCGCGAATGGCCTGCGTTCTTCCTGATAGACCGTCGCATAATCTACCTCATCATACCGCACATATCCTCCCGAAGATAAGCCCGGAAGGAACTTTTTCCATTCCCTGCCCGAAGTATCATACATGGTTAGCGAAACCAAATCTCCACCCCAGGGTGATGCATCGGTGTTTACGATGTGCGTCTGTCGTCCTAACCCATCGAAATAACCGACACTTTCCATATACCCGGTGTGGTCGGCTGATGTGTAGGTGCGCTGCGTAACACTGTTGCGACCCGCCACATTCTCATCATAGATGATATAGCGTTCCCACCATGGTGGCGGAGCTGACTCAAGACAGAAACATATTGTGGTCGGCGAAAGTGTCCTTAAGCTATCTCTGGCCTCAACTATATAATCGCCTTGTGATATGCGACGGATTTCGGTTGACTCTGCCTTGCACTTAAATGAATCATATACGTCATCTTTCTTATAAATAAATACCTCGGTAGAACTCGCCTTGCTCTTCACCATTAGTTCCGCATCTCCGCCTACAGTAAATTCGTAATAAACCCTGCCGTCAAAACCTTCCCGGGTATTGATAAAAAAGTCTGTTATTTCGGTGGTTGTCCATAAACCGTATCTTTGATCACATGGCATATCCCTTATGAAAAAAGGTCGCTGGAGTGTACCGAGAAGCATCTTGCGCGGTATGGGCAGCGATGGCCGGGGCTTGATGTCGCTGCCGACAAATGTTGTGCATATCTTGCCGTTGGCTGTTCCGCTCGACTGTGTATAGATTCCCTCCACTTCCACTCGGTATTTGCCCGCAGGAGCATATATGGATATAAAGAAATCCTGAGTGCCGTGACAATCTATATGATTCCATGCCTGCGCCGCATGAAGCTGATCCACATATAATTCCTTAAATGTAGGATCTGACTCCAACGGTATCGTATCGCCAGCAGCATCGATGTAACTGACTCTTACGGATATATTTCGCACTTCCGAGCCGTACGTACATATTGTCATCTGCTTTGGCTCCGATAACGTTATGTCGTAATATATGGTCTCGGGCTGAAATTTATGCAGACTCCACATATAGGTGTCTGTAGTATCACATATTTCAAAATCTCCCGAAGGAATATTATGAACAATAGGAATATCGGGATATCTGCCCGGATATCTGCCATCTTCAACCCAATCAAAAGCATATATCAGTTCCGGAAACAGAACCGACATTAATACAAACAATATTTTTTGAATAATTTTCATCATTGAGCGGAAGTATTAGATAATACAGGATTGATATAATCCGTGCCTGTAGATGCGCCGGTAAACGTCTGATAAGTATACCTGACTTTATAATTGCCATACAGGTCGCGGACCAGAAACAAACGTTTCTGTCGGTCATAATCATAATATGTTGTCTTCCCCGAAGGGTCCGTTATATTTATCACTCCTATCATCGGCTCGTAATTATAGCTCGTGACCCAGGCATTGGGTAGACTGTTACGAAGCATCGACATCTTGTCACGTAAATATATATCTTTGTATGAATCAGCCGGCCCATATCCCAAAACCTGACGTATTTCGGATACGTCGGCATTTTTTATCTCGGCAAGAGGGTGTGTCCTGTCCTCCCCCCATAGATAGATAATAGAAAGACCTGAAGCATCAATGATATGCACGGGCAACCCCTTGTCATCGGTCAAGGCACATCGGTATAACGTCTTGCTGTCACTGCCGTCAAATTTATTTACCACTTTTCCGAGCACAGGAAATCGGTCAGACTTAAGATAATATTCATTCACAATGTGTGACTTGGTTTTTCCATTGTGCTGAAACAGGATATCACTCAACAGATTTTTTATGTTGCGCGCAGCGTACCACGAATTAGTTTCCCAAAGATAGGAATAACGTGTGATATCAATCATGGATACACCTCTACGGGTTGTTACTGTAGAGTCGCATATCAGCTGCCCGTCGGAATTATATCGGTGATATGATTGCTTCATGCAGCCGGGATTCGCAGATGCTTCCGTAATGGTTTCCATAGTAGAAGTCTGGAGCATCGAATAAAAATAATTTTTATATAAGCTCACCTTAGGAATTGACATTACTCCATTTTTAGAATTGACCTGAGGGACATTTATCATTTCCACATAAAGTCCCCCATTGAATTTCTCATCTAATGATGTATAATTATAATTTACGGATTTTATGAGTTTTCCATTGTTATTATACATATTGACAGCCATGGGTTTTCCCCGATATTGCCCTTTGTGGGAAAATCTGAGGTATCTGCCCGCATGATTTGTGGATATGGGACTTTCATCTCTATACCCTGCTATCATAGGTGATACAAAATCATGTACCGTATAACTTCCATCGGCAAATTTTTCTATAACCCGCGGATATGATATATGATTACCAAAATTATTTGTTATCGAACTCAATGAATAATTACTTTCTTCAATAAATGTGTATAAAACCTCTTGACTTGTATTGCAAAAAAATTCATTACGAAAATCCGGCTGGCCTTCCAAAATCCCGTTAGGATAGGAATAATCTTTGTACTCGGGCATTCCTCCATCGAAAGGTACATTGATTATTCTTTTAATTCGGGCACCACCTGCTACCAACATACTTTCGGCCGGGACTAATGATCCTGCAACATCTATATAGTAAGTATATGTATGAGGTTCATATTCAAAAATCGTATTTCCTCCTGTGGGATAAGTTATTTTGGTAAGCAAACCATATCCGGTCTTTGATTTATCACTTCGCTTATAATTCGGAGAATCCATATCGTTGGTATAACACCCGTAAAAGCCCCATAAATCATTTTGTTCGGATAAATACGCCGGTAACTTATCAATGTTATGATACGAGAATGAATATTTCTCTACAGGAGTATCATCCAGACAGCTTATCGATAAATTATCGAGCGTAAGACGTTGGTAGGGATTCTCAATATAATTAAACTCAAAATTATCCGTAACCACACCTTTGCTGTTTCTAACTTCTATTCCATCAAGTTTTCGCCACTTTGTATCGTTAAACATATCGGAAGAATACATGGTACCAAAGCCATTCGATGATCCGTCATCACTCCGAAATATGTAATCCGAACCGCTATATTTCAATTCATTGCTTATAGAAGAAGTGAAATCGGCAGTGAAGCAGGTACCGGATATTTTGCTTATATATACCGGCGAAATCAGTTGTCCACTATAAGGACTGCCTAATGTCAAATAGGTCCTTGATGCATCATAAATTCTATATATAGAGTTGGAAAAATTTACTATAAAATCTCCCCGCATATACTCTATGTCGATTTTATCTCCGTTTATTCGTTTTATTTCCACTAAGTGCCAGGCATTTGGCTGAAATTTTGAGGTCATTTGAGATTTAGAATTTATAGCCAGCTCAATTGCCGGTTCAGCCGATGATGACGGATATCCGAATCTATATTCAGTCCCTTCATCATCTGTCAGTATAAAACCTTTGATAAGTGTGTTAGAACCCGTTGTAAAAGTCGTGCCGTTCGGGAAATTTATTCTTGGAGTGGAAGATATATTTTCAATAACATTTATTTTCAGTGGCCGGTCACTATATACCATCCATTCTCCCTTGGAATTCAGCATAAAGTATCCTGAATAACCCGGAAAAGAAAAATTAAATTTATCAGGCTCAGAGTCAACAACTTGATAATTTAATTCCAGATAAACAAGATTGGAAATGTCATTAAAAGATGCATTATCGATATTCTGTTCGGTACATTTGTACTTATACCCCAAAACAAGTGTTTCATCTGGCATGTCACGGACTTCTCTGGATATAACTCCTCCGGCAGTAAGTGACCACCCTAAACCAACCCAACCCGGGTGCTCGTCAACCTTTATACTCGTGTGATATGACAATCCGACCGGAAGTGAAATCTGTCCTTCCTGTAAAGTAACAAGAGGAATGGAAACAGACGGCGAACCCGTGTATAATGACATAGGGATATCACCATAACGTTTGATTGAAGCCGCGTTAGGCGACATACCCTCAATGGGATTTCGAGGTACAAATTTTTCTTCCTCAACAGCATAAATCTTAACCGATATAAAAATCGATATAAGAAAATTTAGAACAGCTATTTTAATGATTAATCTTCTCATGCCCCCGTCTTTTATCTATAAAATTTTTCAGAGTAACGCTCATTACCTATAGAAATGGATACCCCATAAGTGGCACTAAATGGCAATTTACTGTAATCGAATGTTACAGTATAAATCTCTCCGGGCAGAGAATGCTTGTATTCGGCTCCATACACGATTCCGGACACATCGGCAAGAATAAATTCCACATCCGCAGGTTCCATAACGGTGTAAGTAAACGTTATTTTCCCGCCAACCTTATCTTGCGAAAACTGATAGTCTATATGGCTATATCTGTCGGATTCTGCTTTATCCCTCGCCTGTAGGAGTGCCAAAATCCTTTCACTATAATTTCTTGATACGCTATCCCTTGCTTGAGAATTATCAGCATCATCAAGTCCGGCCATCGAACTTGATGAAAAATAGTAAGTCTTTGCTGACAGTATCTCATTTGATTCGGATTTTACCATCTCCGACACTACAAGCGGATACCGGTAGCCGGGCGCATATATTCGTGACATAACCTGATATACGGTAACGCTGTCGTTTTTGCACCGTTTATCAGAAACATTGACCGGAGCAAGGATATTACGCAGTTCTCTGTACGTATATATCCTCAACACATCGCAAATAGTATCATTATCTGGTGTAATAAGATACCCCCTGGAATCAGCTCTTACCGTATATCTTATAACTGCTGACTGCGTCCATCTGTCAACATGACGTCCACTGCCCACTACAGTACCGGTATATGATTGACCATAGCGTAGCGGAAAACAGATTAAAATTTCTCCATCGGAATTATAAAACATATCAGATAGATTGTTTTCAAATCCTCGACCCGTAATACTATCTCCACGTTGGATAAAATGGTACTTCGTACGGTTTATCACACAGGTCAACGTATCATTCTTATCCGACAATGATTCAATATGAAGACTATATCTTTTACTCAATGATGATGTAGATAGATCCCATATCTTGTTATCGCCTTCAGATACCGTATCAGTAAAATCAACAATAGAATATGATATCGCATCTCCGTTTCGCAATGAATTATAACGAGATTCTAAAATCAGCTCGCCATGTATAGCTATGGGAAAAAGAACAAAATAAATAAGCACAAGCAAGAAATGTCGCATGATATTGATTGAAGGTGATATACTATGCAAAGATAACAAATTCATGATAAGATACAAGCTAATTAATCATATTTGATGAATCTTACTTTTGTATTGCTTCTGTTTATCTGGTTGTGAATTCTTTTTAGCAATAATCAGGGTCTGTTTGTCTGTGTGATTTATTTTGATTATTTTTGTAGCTATAACTTTTATAGCTTACCTTTACATCAGTAAATTTTTAATCCGTAAAAGATGAAGAAACATAATTTCTATGCCGGCCCCTCGATCCTGAGTCAGTACACTATCAAAAATACTGCCGACGCTATTTTGAATTTTGCCGATACAGGCCTGTCGATACTTGAAGTATCACACCGCAGTAAAGAATTTCAAGCCGTGATTGACGAGGCTTCGGCTTTAGTCAAGGAATTACTCGATGTGCCTGAAGGTTATTCGGTACTCTTCCTCGGTGGCGGCGCAAGCCTGCAGTTCTGCATGGTTCCGTTCAACCTGCTCAACAAGAAAGCATCTTACCTCGATACCGGTACTTGGGCTTCAAACGCCATTAAAGAAGCCCGACTCTTCGGCGATGTCGATGTAGTAGCCTCTTCTAAGGACGCCAACTATACTTTCATTCCTAAAGATTACACCATACCGGCCGATTCGGATTATTTCCATTTCACCACCAACAATACTATATACGGCACAGAAATGCGCTACGATCCCGAAACTCCCGTAAGACTGGTAGCTGATATGTCGAGTGATATTTTCTCTCGTCCGGTCGACGTATCGAAATACGACATCATATACGCAGGCGCACAAAAGAATCTTGCACCCGCAGGCGTTACCATTGTTATCGTACGTGATGAAGCCCTCGGCCATGTTGACCGTCCTATACCCACTATGCTCGACTATCGCACTCACGTAAAGAAAGGCTCCATGTTCAACACGCCTCCGGTACTCCCAATCTACTCGGCTTTACAAACTCTTCGTTATTACAAAGAGTTGGGCGGCATCAAGAAGCTCGAAGAACTTGACCTGGCAAAAGCTGCGAAACTTTACGACGCTATCGACTCAAGCCGAATGTTTGTAGGCACAGTGACCGATCCGGCCGACCGCTCGATTATGAACGTATGCTTCGTAATGAAACCCGAATACAAAGAACTCGAAAAAGACTTCGTGGACTTCGCTTCCACAAAAGGTATCGTAGGCATAAAAGGACACCGCTCTGTGGGAGGCTTCCGCGCATCGCTCTACAACGCGCTGCCTATGGAGAGCGTTGATGTGCTCGTTGCTGCCATGAATGAATTTGAACAGAAACACTAATATCACTGCTCAATCATGAAAGTACTTGTAGCTACTGAAAAACCTTTTGCAGCCAAAGCTGTGGAGGGTATCCGTCAAGTGATAGAAGAAGCAGGCTATGAATTATGCCTGCTCGAAAAATACACCGATAAATCACAACTACTCGAAGCCGTGGCCGATGTCGATGGCATGATAATCCGTAGTGACAAAGTCGACGCCGAAGTGCTCGATGCCGCCAAAAAACTGAAAATCGTGGTGCGCGCAGGTGCCGGCTACGACAATGTGGACTTAGCTGCCGCCACCGCCCACAATGTATGCGTAGAAAACACACCCGGACAAAACTCCAACGCCGTAGCTGAACTCGTATTCGGCATGGCTGTGATGGCTGTCCGCAATATGTACAACGGCACTTCCGGCACTGAACTTAAAGACAAACGCCTTGGCATCCACGCTTTCGGTCAGGTTGGTCGCAACGTAGCCCGCATAGCCAAGGGCTTCGGTATGACCGTATCCGCACTCGACCCCTATTGTCCCGATGAAGTGATGATAGAAGCCGAAGTCACCCCCGTCCACTCGCTCGAAGAGCTATATAGCCAAAATGACATAGTGTCGCTCCATATACCCGCCACCGACGAAACACGTGGCTCGGTAGGCTATGAACTTATCTGCAAACTGCCCAAAGGCGGAGTACTTGTCAACACAGCCCGCAAAGAAGTGATGGACGAAACCGGACTGCAAAAAGCACTTGCCGACCGCTCCGACCTGAAGTATGTAGCCGATGTCAAGCCCGACAATGCCCCCGCACTGTGTGAGGCCTTTGCAGAGCGCGTATTCTTCACACCCAAAAAGATGGGAGCGCAGACAGCCGAAGCCAACATCAACGCAGGCATTGCCGCCGCACATCAGGTAGTGGCATATCTGCGCGACGGTATTGACCGTTTCCGTGTCAATAAATAACCCCACACTCTCTAACCGAATACACCTGCTATGAATCAGACACCGAAATATGTGTTTGAATTACCGATAAGAGTGCGCGACTACGAAGTCGACTCACAAGGCATTGTCAACAACGCAGTCTATCTTCACTATCTCGAACATACCCGCCATGAATTTTGCCGCATGGCGGGCACTTCGTTTCGCGACATGCAACAACACGGCATCGACCCCGTGCTTCGTCGACTCGACATCGAATATATCCACCCGTTGGGTCTTGGCGCAGATATGGTAAGCAAACTTGCCATCAAGCGTGAAGGTGCCCGCTTCATATTCATTCAGGACATCTATCGAATGCCCGATATGCTCCCCGTGGTCAAAGCCAACGTAACGGTAGTTTGCCTCGAACAAGGACGACTTACCCGTGGAGAATGTCTGGCAGAAGCCTTTGCCGAATATCTCTAACCGTCAATCCCTCCACATCGTTCTATGCCCGAAACCACCCTACAGGATTATCGCATAGCATTCGCCTCATTGCGTGGCATCAACGCCAAGCTCGCCGACGAATTGCTGGCGCGTATCGGGTCTGAAGAACGATTTTTTCAAATATCACGCGATGAATTGCGCGCCTCCGTAGGATTCGACAACAAAATATTCGACACAGCATATCGAGCCTCTCTGATAGAAAAAGCCCGCAATGAAAGCCGGTTCGTCAACGACAACGGCGTGCGCACCCTCTACTATCGTGATGCCGATTATCCACAGCGACTCACCGAATGCGACGACGCCCCGCTGATGCTCTACACTCTCGGCAACCTCGACCTTAACGCCCACCGCTTTATATCGATAGTAGGAACACGCCATGCCACCGCCTACGGCAACAACTTCGTTGACCGACTTGTCAAAGAATTAGCTGAAAAAGTCGAAGGCGGAGTGACCATAATCAGTGGCCTCGCCTATGGCATCGACATAGCTGCCCATACCGCCGCGCTCCGCTACGGACTTCCCACGGCAGCAGTACTCGCCCACGGCCTGACCACCATCTACCCGGCCCAACACCGCAATACAGCCGCCGAAATCATTCACCGTGGCGGTATGCTCATCACCGACTATCAGTCAGATGCGCCCATCCATCGTGCCAACTTCCTGGCTCGCAACCGTATAGTAGCAGGTCTTTGCGACTGCCTGGTAGTAGCCGAATCAGCCGAAAAAGGTGGTGCCATGACCACGGCGCGCATTGCATCGGCCTACTCCCGCGACGTCTTCGCACTGCCCGGACGCATCAGCGACACATATAGCGCCGGCTGCAACCGATTGATAGCCGACAATATAGCCGCACTCGTAAGCTCAGCCGACGACATAATCCATCTCATGAACTTTCCCACCGCCAGAAAGCCCGAGCAACCATCGCTTTTCATCGAACTAAGCGATGAAGAACAAGCCGTGACCGACTATCTCACCTCCCATGGCGAAGCCGGCATCAATCAGCTCACCATACACCTTGGTCAAAGTGTAGCCCGAGTAATAGCCCTCCTCATCGACATGGAATACAAAGGCATCATACTCTCCTATCCCGGCGGGAAATATACCCTCGCCTGACCATATCACACCCTCACCTATGTCTCACCTCTTAAAATCAGCAATATCATGACACCCAAAATCATCGCACCGTCCGAGCTCATCATCAACCCCGACGGCTCAGTATTTCACCTTCATCTGCTGCCCGAACAGCTTACCGACCGCATTATACTCGTTGGTGACCCCGGACGTGTAGATATGGTAGCATCATACTTCGACACCAAAACATTTGAAGTAAGCTCACGCGAATTTCACACCATAGGCGGTACATATCAAGGCAAACCGATAATGTGTCTCAGCCATGGCATAGGCCCCGACAATATCGACATCGTTATCAACGAACTCGATGCTCTGGCCAATATCGACTTCACCACACGTGAAGTACGCCCCGAGCACCGCACGCTCCACATGGTACGTATCGGCACCTCCGGAGCACTGCAGCCCGAGCTCAAGCTCGGCACACCGGTCATAGCCGAAAAAGCCATAGGATTCGACGGAGTACTAAACTATTATGCCGGACGCGACGACGTAGCCGATCTTGAATTTGAACACGCATTTTGCGATGCAGTAGGCTGGAACCCACTCTGGGCTAAACCTTACGTGGTCGATGCCGACGAACACCTTGTTGACATCATCGGTCGCGACGACATGGTACGCGGCAACACCATATCAGCCGTAGGCTTCTACGGACCTCAAGGTCGCGAATTGCGCCTGCCGCTTGCCAATCCCGACCTCAACCGCCACATCGAAGCCTTCCGCTTCCACGACCGCTGTGTCACCAACTACGAAATGGAAAGTGCTCCCCTGCAAGGTCTAAGCCGTCTGATGGGACACAAAGCCATGACCGTATGCTCAATCATAGCCAACCGTATGCGCCACGACGCTACCCCCAACTACAAGACTGCCATCCACGACCTCATCGGCACCGTCCTTGACCGCATCTAATCCCTTGAACTCTTTATCCACCCGATAATACCTCAATTTTATTAATATTAAAAGGTAAGCGCGATACACATCCGGCTTACCTTTTAATTATTTCCAAATAATATTTACTAAATGAGATTGCCCTTCAGGCGTCTGTTTTAATTCGCCATAATCTCCATAAAGTTTTCTTAAATATGCATCATAGTTTCGCGGTACAGGAAGCTCAGTATCTTCAAACGGCATATAAACCGTCTCCTTTACATCATCATAATACCTTGGCGCCGGGAAACCGCTTCCGATTTTATGACGCAATCGCTGCTTATTAAACATCTTCCCATAAAAAGAAAATACCGGAAACACTAACTTGTGAAGCCACAATCGATTAAAATCGCCCAAAAAACGTCTTAAATTTCGAGACTTAATCTTTGCCAAATAATGTAAGAAAAACACCTGTAACTTAAATGCAAAGCGTGTCAGATATCGAGAATTTGATAATTCAACAGCAAAAACGTCTACAAACACACCCTTATACTTAAATTCACTGTAATTCGGTCGAACTCTCAACACTTCGTCCATTTCAGAATGCAGGTCCCGCAATTTGCCCACAACACCCACATATTCAGCATCAGTATCATGAGTCTGAAAAACAAAGTCAGTATTAGGTTCTTTAATCATAGCTTTCTTAAACTTTTTATAGTCTGAATAAAGCATTTCCACATCTGCATCATCGTCCCACGGTATAAATCCCCCATGACGTATTGCCCCTAAACAAGTCCCCGAAGAAAGCCAATAATGAATATTATTCCGACGGCACACATCATCAATATATTTCAACATATCCAAAAGACGTAGCTGAAAACGACGCAATTCTGAACCATCAGGATTATATTTCGCACGAAGCTGTATCTGTAGATCTTCTGATATCATTTTCTTTCAAAAATTTTCTTTACTATAATTTTTGTTTCCTCTACTGACCTTTTATTAATTAACAACGAGCCGATACAATATACGCACATAAAACTTAGTGCCACCAATATTGCGTTAAGCTCTACTACAGAAATCAGAACATAGGCCAGGACGGTTGACAAAATCAATACCGTAATTGCCGGAATAAGCGATTGAAGTTGTAATCTCAGGCGCAAACCCACATATTTCGACACCAGATGCGCATTAACTATATATATATTTAAGTTACTCAGCACCATTGCCCACAATATCCCATACATTCCGGCTAAAGCACCCACAATAAGCGCCACCAAGAGAAAACCCCATTTATAGAAACTCCACACAAACAGTTGCCGGCTGCGACCCACTGCCGCCACTGCATAAAAATTGACATTAAGCAAGCATGAAAACAATCCGCCAATACATAATATGCTGAAATACGGTGCACAAGGCAACCATTTATCTCCATAAAGCAAATCAATGATAGGAACGGAAAGAACCATCAACAACCCCAACAACCCAAATACCATAAATGATATCACCCTGACATTCATCAACAATATCTGCCGGAGCCGCTCTTTGTCATCCTGCACGGAAGAATACACCGGATACATTACCTGCACAATAATTTGTGGCAGCGAAAAACTTGTCACCTGGTCAAGTTTATAAGCCTGCGAAAAGTATCCCATCTGCGTGGCCGAAAATTTCTTACCGATTATTATGCCCTGCAAATTCTGACTTATAGTTTGCAGTATATTTGCCGCCATAATAAAACCTCCAAATCCAAACAACTGTCTAAAAGACTTTTTAGAAAAGCACCAGGACGGCAGCCATCGAGCCACGAGTAAAATAATAATTACTGAAGCTACGCCATAGGTCAACTGAAATGTCACGATACTCCATACTCCACCACCATGTTTAGCAAGTACGATAGCAGCCACAGCCGCTATAGCATAGGCCGAAAGATTAATAAACGCAATCTTTTTGAACTCCAACTGTTTTTGAAGTCGGGTGCGTTGCACAGCAAACATTCCCGTAACTATCAAACTTAAAGCTATCACCCTTAAAACTTGAGCGAGAACCGGCATCTCATAAAATCGGGCAATGAGTGGAGCGCACAAGAAAAGAATCAAATAGAGAAATGTGGAAAAAGCTATGTCCCAATACAATATAGTCGAATAATCTTCTTGTGTAGGATTTTTCTTCTGAATCAAAGCCGTACTGAATCCACCCTCAATAAGAGTCTGACATACAGCAATAAAAATCGCCAACATGCCTATGATGCCAAAATCTTCAGGAACAAGCAAACGAGCCAACACCAAATTGACTACGAACTGCACGCCCATCGTTCCAAATCTATCCAAGGCTGCCCATATAGCCCCTTTAGCCGCTTTATGTCCGATTGACTCTGCCATCAGTCCATATCCTTATTCCGAAAGAAATCAGATAATAGCCCCTCCATTTTAGACCTCAAATTAGGGTTTCGTTGCCATTAATTGCTCTATTTTTGCTGCAAAATAGACATCATGCAAACCCAGGCCGATATTATAAGCTATTATTCGTTCATTATCATTTTCTCGGCCGGGAACTTCTCCCAACAAAACTTTGCTAAACTCGTTAAAACTCCTGAACTCATTAAAATACTGAAAACCGGAAATCTGCCCCGTGTCATCACCAAATATTTTATCAAATACCCTATCGCAATTTTGGAAACCGCGAGTATGAACAGGAACGAGTACTACACCAGGCTTAAACAGGTCAACATCATCAACAAGCAAACCGGGCGCCTGAGTAATTGCCGATACTACTACATCTGCATCTTCTACCAACTGATTAACCGAATCTGATATTTCAAATTCCACTGCCGGATATTTTTCCGCCAAATCTTTTATTACTCTATCGGCATGATCCTTATACCTAAGAAGCCTGACAGTTTTTTGCTCATCAACAGTAGAATCAAGAAAACACTCCAACGCTGCCCGTCCTGCGCACCCAAGTCCCATAAACGAATATATCCTGGCGTCCGACTTTCGATATGTAAGAATAGCTAAAGCAGCTGTTGCTCCGGTGCGCCAAGATGTAATCCAGTCACTGTTTATCAATGCCAAAAAGTCGCCAGAATTACTATCACAAAGCATCATATAACTCTTAAGCGACGGATGTGACTTACTGAATCGGGATACAATCTTACAACCATACCGACCGAACTCAGGAGGCAATAAACAAGGCATTGCCGTAAAAAAATCCATACTTCCGGGCAAATGTATAGCTTTTTTAGGAGGCATATTACAACAATATTTTATCTCAAAACCCTCCTTAGCCCACTGCACACAGGTGACTGGAGTTATCCCTAACGCTTCTATTTCGTGGTTTTCTATTATTCTCATATCGATTAATTTACAACGATAATAACACTTCACATAGTCGTGCGTTATCTTTACGATCCCTTATGGCAATTCTCACATATTGACGCGATGCATCAAATCCCTTCTTATGTGAACAATCCTTAATAAGCATATCATATTCCGTCAGTAGCTTCAAAGTCAACTCATAAGAGCTGAATCTATCAGTCACTTCACATAGAAAATAATTAGCTTGCGAAGGAATTACTCTCAGATATGGCACCGCGCTTAAATCCTTATAGAAGAGGTCTCGCTCCCTGCGGAACAACTCGCATGATTCATTATAATCCCGCTCATACTTATTGAATATCTGCATATAAAATTCTCCGAAAGAATTAATATTCCATATACTGACATCTTTTTTTAGATGAGCTATGAGTTCAGTATCACCCGACGCAATAACCCCTAACCTCAATCCGGGTACACCGTAAGACTTAGATATGGACTTCACTACGCAAAGTGTGGGAGTACTCTCCAAAATCTCATTTTTAAGCAACGTATTACCATTACCTCCTTCGGTAAAATCAACAAACGATTCATCGATTACCAATCTGATTCCCTTAGCCACACTCCATTTAATCAACTCACCCAATTGATTCATAGATATAAAATTGCCTGATGGATTATCCGGATTGACTACAAGCAATGCATCTATCGCCTTATCGGAATAAAAGTCAATTAAATCAGTTGCCGAATAGCTGTAATTTGAATTATCGGGATAAAAATAAACAACCTTATCCTTATCCAGACGATTGGGATATTCTTCAAAAGTCGGCAATACCACACCCACCTTTCCACTGAAAGACTCCATTAACGACTTTATCAACTCCGCCGCCCCATTACCTACACATATATAAGAGGTTTTAACTCCGAAATATTTTCCTGCAAGTAACGAATTAACCTCCATGCCCGAAGGATACTCCCGCAAAAGCACCTCGAAGTTAGCTTTCATTTCATCAATCATTCTCGACTTGGGAAAATACGGATTGACAAGATAACAAAAATCCACTATATTGGAATACCGCCAATATCCCCCGTAACTCTTTTGAATCTTTTCCAGCCGTAACTCCGGCTCGGCAAAAATAGTTTCGGCAATCCTCAAATCCTGCACATCATCAATTTCATACCAATGTTTCCCTGTTATCGGTAATGCTTTAAGATCGCTCTTATCTGTCATTGTAAGCACACGAAGCACTTGCTCGTAATACTCATTTTCACCCAACACTTTTATATAAGCATCAAGGAACGGTATGTAATGATTTCGTATAAATTCCTTCGTAAACTTATAAACGTTCACCGTCTTATAATACTGGTCCGTATCTGAATACCTGAACGCCTTTTTAGTGATGAAATTAAGTATGTTATTATCCTCATCAATCTTCACCATGGTGCCATCCATCCAGGTTTCATATTTCGACACCAAAGCTACATTATCATACTCCGACTCCAATGCCAACGTCAGAATACTGTCATCAAGTATCAAATCCGACTCAAGCAGCAAAGTGTCATCAGCTTCAAAATATTCTTTCGCCAACCATAACGACCAAATATTATTAGTCCGGTCATAAATCGAATTCTCTACATACTGAATATTCAAATCATGGTGATTCTCATCGATATGGTGGCGCAACTTTTCGCCCTCATAACCTACAACCACCACTATACGATTAAGCGGTAATCGACGTAATTGGCCCAACATTCTATCGATAAGCCTGACCCCATTGACCGGAAGCATACACTTGGTATTATCAGATGTATATTCTCCTAACCGGCGCCCCATCCCGGCTGCTAAAATTATCGCTTGCATATATGATTACGATTGATTTCTACATTAATATCACGTCACAAGCATCCAATTGCAATCATGATATATATTCTAAACTGCAAAATTAGTCAATTTATTATAACTTTTTAGTTGATTCCCCACTATTTATTTATTAATTTTGCAACCCGATATAAAAAAGCAAATAAACAATATCAACCATTTATTTGCGTTATGTTTATATAACCAATCTATCACGAAACCATCTCATGAAAAAGTCAGTTTCAACTCTGATATTCATCTCCTTGTGCATCTATATATTTTCCGGTTGTAAATCATCTAAACATGATCTTTCCTATTTTGAAGATCTCCAACAGTCGGAAAGCGGCATTCTGCAGACACTTCCTCACACCAATGTCATTGAACCCGAAAACAGGTTGATAATCACTGTGAAATCCGAAGTTCCGTCTGCTTCAGCCCAATTTAATCTCCCTTATGTCAACCCTGTGGCTGATGGTACTACTCAGGCTACATCTACCGGACAGATGCAGACTTATACAGTCTATCCCGACGGTGACATCGATTTCCCCGTGCTTGGTAAAATCCACGTAGCCGGCATGACTACTTACGAAGTTCGCGACTATCTTACAAAACGCATTAGCGAATACGTAAAAGACCCCATTGTCACAGTATCAATGTCAGGCTATAGAATCTCCGTTATCGGCGAAGTACAGAATCCTCACGTTGTGACTACAAATTACGACCGATTCAGCATACTTGATGCCATCGCTTCATGCGGAGGTCTCAGCCCATACGGCCGTCGCGACAACGTATTGGTAATGCGTCGCACCGCCAATAATGAATTAGAATACGGTCACCTTGACCTCCACAATTCCGACATCACACAGTCGCCTTACTTCTGGCTTAAGAACAACGACATTGTGATTGTTGACCCCAACAGCATCAAGCAGTCCAATTCAAAAATTGACAACAACCACAGCTACCGTCTTTCGGTCATCTCCACCATCTTAGGCATCGTATCCGTAGCCGCCTCTGTAATTATTGCCACAGTTAAGAAATAAATCCCGCCGGAGATTGTAATGCGATGATTGACATCAATAAAATCTATGTGTGGACTATCATCACAGGGCTTTTACTTCTTATCCCTGCGATAAAGTTCATTACATTTCTTGATGAATTGACTGTGGTGCTTTTTATTGGCATCGCTTTAATTGATTCTTTGCTCAATCATTGCTGGGAAAAATACAAATTGCTATGGATTGTCACTGCGGTCATTGGTTTATATGCCTTTTATTCCATATTTTTTCTCTCCAATAACACCACCCCATATATCCTTATGGACTGGCTGATTGAAGTCAAGCCATTTGTTCCATTTGCCGTATTTCTAAGCGCCGGAATAATCTTTACACCTTTAGAGAAAAGAATTATAGGAAACATATGCTTAATCAATGGCATTATTACATCTTTTTTACTTTTTGCCGGATTATCTTTAGGTAATTATGTGTTTTTGGCAACCACCGTTCACATTACCTATTGTGGTCACATTATTTTTATCAGCGCACTCTTTTATCTGTATTGCAAAATTCTGCCTGACGGCACTATTGACCGAAACACTCTGTGGATTGTTTTAGCATTCCTAACCATAGGCCTGCTTTGCGGTCGCTCAAAATATTTTGCCACATTTGTATGTACCCTATTCTTTTTACTTATATATAAACCGGGATTTTTACGACATTTCACCGCCAAACACATTATTATAATATGCGTGCTCATGTGCATCATTGGCATCGTCACATGGCAAAAATTCAACTATTATTTTATTGTTGGCAACAACACTGACGGAGCTTTTGATCCTACCGTTTTACAATCATTTGCCCGTCCGCTATTATATATCACCGGATATATGATTATGCTCGACTACTTCCCGTTCGGCTCCGGATTGGCCTCATTTGCCTCCTATCCGTCATCGGCCAATTACTCCGATATATATTACCAGTATGGTCTAAACAATATTTGGGGACTGTCTCCCACAATGCCTGACTTTATATGTGATGCCTATTATCCATCGTTGGCTCAATTCGGCATAGTGGGCTTGATACTCTTTATATGGTTTTGGGTACACGCCTACAGCTATATTCGCGTCATGATTCGAAACTATGATCCGATACTGAAATATCCTATCATTATAAGCATACTGTGTACCATATTCATACTTGTTGAATGTACCTCAGGCAACACTTTTACATTCTCAACCGGCAACTTTGTAATGATGCTTTTAGGCTTGGCTGCATCTCACGGTTATGCCCTAAAATCAGCTAAAAGCACCGGATATATTAATGAAAAAGAACTAAAACCAACCGAATATAAAATATAAATCATATCATAAATTATGAGTCAAAACGAACAAAAATTAGATTTACGACGCTATTGGCTGTCGATTGTGCGATTTAAGTGGGTGTTTATCGCACTGATGGCACTGTTTGTCTTCGCCGGAATCTTTTTTTCTGTCAGAAGTCTTCCAAAGTATAAAATCGAGGGTGACCTCCTTGTCGGTGAATTAGGTCAGGATAGTGAAGGTGCCGGAGAGATGTCGCAGATGATGCGCTCATTCTCAGTAGGAGGTATCGGCTCATCAGCCGTCGACAATGAGGTTCTGATCATGGACTCCCATGATGTAATGCTGCGCATGGTACGTGCCCTCGGAGTTAACCGCACATATATCGCAAAAAACAGCGACGGCGACCGTATGCTCCTATACAACAATTCTCCCGTAATAGTTGATGCGCCTGTGGCTTATTTCGACACTCTTTCCACTCCGTTTACCATAAAAATCGAAATACTCGACTCCGGAAAGGTCAACCTTAAAGCTCAGAAAGGATTTTTCAAACGCACCATTGCCGAAAAAGAAAATGTGGAGCTTCCCACCATGTTCATCACTCCGCTCGGAAGCCTGCAAGTGATGGCGACTGAGGATCTTAAGGAAACAGACATCACTACTATCCACGTAAGCGTCGGTGGAAATGATCAGCTTGCAACACTGTTTTCCAAAAGCATCAAAATATCAGCGCCTGAAAAACTTGCCAATGTAATCCGGGTAGAATACAACGCCGGTGGAGAAGCATATGGCAAAGCTGTGGTCAATGGCGTGATGAACGAATACAACGCAAAACGTCTTGACCGCTTGCACACCGCAGCCGAAGCCTCCATCAAATACTATGACGAGCGTATAGCCGAAGCATTTGAAGTACTCCAAAAAGCTGAGAAAGAAGCATCGGAATATCAGCGCAAAAATTCGCTTATGGGCATTGATTCTGAATTAGGATTATTGGTGAATACCGCCGTAAGTAACCGGCAAGCCATACAGACTGCCCATTACAATATAGCCTACTACGAAACTGTGCTCGACATCCTGCGCAACCGTCTTAACGACGATGTTATTATTCCCGAAGTGGAGAGCCTGAGCGACCCGCATGTTGGCGAATTTAACGGCGCAATCCTTACCCGTCGCGACTTGCGTCGTTCGGCCACAGAAGAAAACACCGCTCTGCAACTGCTTAATGAAAAAATACTCCGCCTGCGCGACATCATCATCGAGAACTCGGAGAAAAAACTTGCTAAATCCAAAGCCGATATTCGCCATCAGGAAGAACTCACAGCCAAAGCTCAAAACCGACTTGACGATTATCCCGATTACCAGCTCGAATTAAAAAACATTTTGCGCAACCGCGAATACCAGAACGCGCTGTACCAATATCTTGTACGCTCTCGCCAAAGTTCCGTGCTTCGTCTGTATTCAAGCACCAACCTCGGGTGGGTCTATCAGCCGGCTTACGTAGCTAAAGCCCCGAGTATCCTCCAAAAATGCATTATGCCTGCAATATTCATTTTCTTAGGACTCTTCTGCGGCTGCGGACTCGCCATGCTGCTGACATGGCTCCGGAGGAAAGTAGTTTATCCCGCTGACCTGGCCAAAATGAAACTCGAACAAAACTGCGTGACATACTCCGGCGAGCAAGAGCAACTCAACCGTATGCGCTCCTTACTCACAGCCAACGACAAGCGCCGACTGATTTACACCGTCAGCATCACAGGCTCCGATATCACACCTCTTGTAGCAGAACCGTTGCTCAACATAGGTCGCGCGGTTGAAATTCTATCCGGTGCGGCATCAAACGATGAATTGCTCACCCCCGTTATGCAAAGCAAAATTTCCACTGCTCTTGATTCAGCCGACTATGTAATAGTGGAGGTACCTCAACCCTATGCTTTATGTGACCTTGAGCATGAGATTGACCGCAATGACGCTCAGATAGTTATAGGCTTAGAGAGCAACGCTGTGGCACGCACCGCTCTTAAGAATATTCTTATAGGTCAGACGGCATCACGCGTATTCACTTTCCTTTTCCGCAAATAATATCTGCTAATGAATATATTGGTCTTAAATTTCATTCTATCTACCGCAGTCGATGGTAAGATCATACGTCGCCAATCCAACCAGGACACTATGATCTATACACTCGCCCGTGGATTTATTGAATCCGGCCATAATGTCACACTCCTTGCTTCGAAAGAATTCAAACCGACCCGACCCGAACAAAATGATTTTGACGTAATCTACTTTTCTTCCCGATTCCCAAAAATTTTCAAACCTTATCTGTTGCCCTATCCTAAGAACTTAGGGAAATGGTTAAGACAAAACAGCTCCCGATTCGATATGGTATTATCTGTAGAATCATTTTCAATACCTACTTTAATCGCGAGCCGATACTGCAAAAACAAATTAGTAATATGGCAGGAAATGGCTTTTCATCAACATTTCATGCACCGGATTCCGGCAAAATTATGGTATAATCTGATTTCCCGGACCAAATTACGCAATATATTGACAATAGCACAATCCAATCCCGCCAAAAATTTTATAGAAAAGTACCACAAAAACATAAGCCCGATTATACTTAATCATGGGTCTGATGGAAAAATATTTTTCCCCGAGCACCGTAATGATAATAAATATTTTATAATATTATCAATGCTCGTTCCGCGAAAAAGAATAGACAGAATACTACGGAATTTTGCCGATTTCCTTAAGTTTTCACCCTATAAGGACTATGAATTGAAAATCATAGGAGAAGGCCCTGAAAAAGAAAATCTGCAAAATTTAGCTGACAATCTTTCTATTTCCGAATCTGTGGAATTTCTCGGGTTTATGAAACATACCGAATTTGCGCCCATAGGAAGAAAAGCAACCGCCCTGCTCATTGATACGGCACAGGACAATAATATGGTATCCATTCCCGAATCGTTAATCAACGGCACACCGGTCTTAATGAATACTGTACCCACCAACAATAAAATAGTCAGGAACAACTCTTTAGGAATCGTTAAAAACTCCTGGGATTGGAATGATTTGTGCACTATGGTTCAAAACTATGATGCATTCCATCAAAATTGTATCGACAATAGAAATAAATTCACAAACACAGGTATAGCTCAAAGTTTTTTAACGATTTTTTCCGAGCACAAACAAGGTAATGGCGAAACCTAACAATAAACCTCTGCCCACTATCGTTTTTATATAGAAGTATAACCAATCAAATCAGCTGCGCGAAAGTTATCATTTGGGTAATTCATCGTATTTTTGTAATTTTGCAGCAATTATAGATAGTCATGAAAAATATTGTTCAAGGAAGTCTTATAACCACATTTCGATGCAATGCCAAATGTAACATGTGTAACATTTGGAAATTCCCCACTAAGACTGAAGAAGAAATAGATCCGGAATATTACAAAAAACTTCCTGCCGGCCTGCGCATTAACATCACCGGCGGTGAAGCGACAATCCGTAAGGATATCGACAAAATATTTGAAATACTCTACCCCAAAGCCTCACTGCTGGAGCTGAGCACCAACGGCTACAACACTGAGAAAATCGTAGAGATAGCCAACAAATATCCCAATATCCTTATCCGCGTGAGTGTGGAAGGACTGCCGAAAATAAATGATGAAAAACGCGGACTGGTCAACGGATTTGACCACGCTCTGCGCACCATGCTTGAACTTAAAAAGACCAAGTGCAAGAACATCGGCTTCTCAGTGGTGATTTCGCCCGACAACTATAAAGACCTCGTGCATCTCTATGAACTGTGTGTAGCGTTAGATGTGGAATTAGGCAACTCCACCGTACACAATTCCTGGTATTTCCATAAAGACGACAATCAGATAGAATCGCAGGAAGCACTGCGCCAGCACGAACTCTTTGTAAAAGCACTGCTCACGTCAAAACGCCGTGGCTTCAAAAACCGTCTGAAGGACTATGGCCGCGCATTCTTCAATCGCTCAATCCACCGCCGTCTGCGTGGCGATGAAAGCGGTTACCGCCCCGCGTGCGGTGCGCTCACCGACTTCTTCTTCATCGACCCCTGGGGCAACGTATCGCCCTGCAACGGCTCCGGCGAAGAATGGATTCTGGGCAATATCAAAGAACAATCGTTTGAAGAAATCATGGCCTCCGACAAAGCTAAAGCCGCATTGGAAAAAGTGAAAAACTGCAAACGCAACTGTGCCTTCATAGTCACCGAACGCCACGACATGAAACGTCGCCCCTGGATTCCCATAAAGTGGATTCTCAAAAACAAATGGCGCATCAGTCGAGGCAAAGACATCTGTTGGGACTGACAATATTATTACTCCCTGCCTGTTTGCGATGGGAAAGAAATTGGCTATAATCGGCATCCGCGGATTTCCGGGTGTGCAAGGTGGTGTTGAATCCCATTGTGCAATGCTTGCTCCGTTTCTTGCCTCTGAATTTTCTTGCCGGGTATATCGTCGCAAGCCTTATCTCACTGCAGAAAGTCACGCCGTATCGGCTTCAGGTATCTCCTTCATTGATCTCCCTTCCACCCGCATCAAAGGATTCGAGACCGTGTGGCATACACTTCTGTGCTGTATGCACCTGCTTTTTCACCGCGTCAATGTAGTCAACGTCCACAACATCGGCCCGGGAATGTTCACTCCACTGCTTCGCATGATGGGTATAAAAGTAGTACTCACCTATCACAGCCCGAATTACGAACACGACAAGTGGGGCAAAGCATCAAAGATACTCTTGCGCATGAGCGAAAAATTAGCCCTCACTTGGGCAAACCACATAATATTTGTCAGCCCGATACAACGAGCCAAATATTCACAGAAAATATTAGCGAAATCACATGCCATACCCAATGGCATACCCCCGGTCGAACACTCCCGCCATACCGACTTTCTTGATTCGCACGGCATCACACCCCACAGATATATCCTTGCCGTCGGACGTCTCACCCCCGAAAAAGGATTTGACACACTCATTAAAGCCGTCAACCTCCTTGACCGCCCGTATACACTTGTCATAGCCGGATCATGCGATCACGACCCCAAATATATGGAATACCTGAAAAAATGCGACACCAATCACCGGACAATCTTCACCGGATACACCACCGGCGACCCGCTTAACCAGCTTTATTCCCACGCACGGCTATATGTACTCTCCTCGCGCAACGAAGGATTCCCTATGGTACTTCTTGAAGCCATGTCTCATTCTCTGCCCGTGATTTGCACCGACATTCCCGCAGCACACATCATTCCTCTCCCGCCCGACCATTACACACCCGTAGACTCTCCACACGAATGCGCCGCAGCCATCGAAACCATGCTCTCCGACAATCATGAACGCGTTGACTATGACCTGAGCACATATCAATGGAGTGACATCGCCCGACAGACGTGCCATATATATCAGAATTTACTAAAAAAAGGCACCTCCACATCGACAACTAATTAATCACCAACACCGAGTGCTTGCTACCTCGTAAAAAACAAGACCCATGAATCGCGATTCCGCCACCAAGACAGCCTTCTCCCCCACTTTTATGCTGCTGAGCCTGCTCTTCTGCACCTGTCTCATAGTAGCCAACCTGATTGAAATCAAGACCGTCGACATTGGCCCACTCACCATCACCGCCGGTGTAGTCGTATTTCCCATCTCCTATATAATCAGCGACTGCATAGTCGAAATCTATGGCTTCCGACGCGCCCGTCTCGTCATTTGGCTCGGATTTGCCATGAACCTCCTCGTCACACTCCTTCTCCAACTCGCCCTATGGCTCCCCGGCTCACCCGACTGGACCGGCCAGACAGCCATGACTATAGTCTACGGTGCAGTACCACGCATCCTCACCGCCAGCTTCATAGCATTCCTCTGTGGCTCGATGATCAACGCCTATGTGATGTCACGCCTTAAAGCATCAGCTCCATCAGGACGCGGATTCTCCTACCGAGCCATCATCTCCACCATCTTTGGCGAAGGCTGCGACTCGCTGATATTCTTCCCAATAGCATTCCTCGGCACACTCCCGACCTCCGTAATAGTCAATCTCATCATCACGCAGACTATCATCAAGACACTCTACGAAATACTCATCCTCCCAGTGACCATACGCGTCGTACGCCGCCTCCGAGCCATCGAAGGCTCCGACGTCACCGACCGAGGCATATCATATAAATGGTGGAAAATCAATGAACTTTAACAATCATAATATAACCATGACATGGGTCGACCTCGATGACACCCTCATCGACTTCACCGCCAACGCCCATGAATCACTCCGCCTCATGTATCAGGCCGAACCGATACTGCAGCAACTCTTCCCATCAGCCGAAACATGGGCCGAACGCTACGAACATTACAACATGGCATTATGGGCACAATATAATATAGGACAAATCTCACGCGACCACCTGCGCATGGAGCGCTTCCGCCTGCCACTCACCGAAGCCGGACTCCCCGACACCATGGCACGCCGGCTATCTTCACGCTTCGACCCCGCCTATCTCGACCTGCTCGCCACCCAGCGCCGGCTTATCCCCGACGCCGTCCCCCTGCTACAGACACTCCATAGCCTTGGCTCGCCCATAGGCGTCCTCTCCAACGGCTTCCGCGAAATCCAATATCGCAAAATGGACGCTGCCGGCCTCACTCCCTACATCGACCTGGTCGTACTCTCCGACGACATCGGCATCAACAAACCCGACCCCCGCATCTTCGACTATGCCGTAAGCCGCACCTCCGAACCAAATCCCGGCTCACACCTCATCATCGGCGATAACCCTCTCACCGACATCGCCGGAGCACTCCATGCGGGCTGGCAAGCCATCTGGTTTGACCGCACACGCTCCACCACCCCATGCCCCCGGGGAGCCGCACACGTCACCACCCTCCGCCAGGCCATAAATCTCCTCTCGGCACAGCCACGTCCATAAAAATCCCCCCGTTTTCACCCCCTATTTCCCCAAAAAACAATGTAAATAAGTCTAAAAGTGTCATTTATTGTATTTTTTAATGATGCACTTTGCAACTAATTCAAAAAAAAATACGATATTTGCACTGCTAAAACGAAAACTGCCCCGTCGCGCTCGTTTTTAGCCTCATTTCAAAGTATTCTATAACTTATTAAATTCTTTATACAATGACTAAAGCTGACATCGTAAACGAAATCGCCAAAACCACAGGCATCGAAAAAGCAAACGTTCTCGCCACCATTGAAAAATTCATGGACGTCGTTAAAGACTCTCTCGCTAACGGTGAAAACGTATATCTCCGCGGTTTTGGCAGCTTCATCGTGAAAACTCGCTCAGAAAAAACAGCCCGCAACATCTCTAAGAACACCACTATCATTATTCCCGAACACAAAATACCCGCTTTCAAGCCTGCTAAAGTGTTCATGGAAGAAGTAAAAAAATAATTGATAGAACGTTACTTTCTTATCACCTTTATAATTAAAGTAATATGCCAAGCGGAAAGAAAAGAAAAGGCCACAAGATGGCAACCCACAAACGTAAAAAACGTCTGAGAAAAAATCGTCATAAGAAGAAATAATCACGATTTTTGAAACATTACACAAAGAACAAACTCGATGTGACGCAGCACATGGCTGCATAGTAGTCCATGTCAGTTTGTTCTTTGTTTTTATATCAATCCTAACTCTACTCATTTTTTAATCCAAGTCATGCGAAGCGAACTTATAGTCGACGTCAACGACAGCGATATCAACATCGCCCTGCTCGAAGATTCTCGTCTCGTGTCGCTCCAGAAGGAGTCGCGCGACAGTTCCTACGCCGTAGGCAACATCTACGTGGCAAAAGTTAAAAAACTTATGCCCGGACTTAATGCCGCCTTCATCAACGTAGGTTACGACAAAGACGCTTTCCTCCATTACTTAGATCTTGGCTCTCAATTCTCCTCATTCTCTCAATTCCTCACCAAAGTCCTCGACAAAAAAGCCCCCATGCCGTCGGTATCCAAAATGCAACTTCTCCCCGACATCGACAAGCATGGCACCGTCTCTGACCTCCTCCAGCCCGGCCAGGAACTCATGGTGCAAGTGGTCAAAGAGCCCATCTCCTCCAAAGGACCTCGACTTACCACCGAAATCACCCTCACCGGACGCTACATGGTATTGATACCATTCTCCGACAAAATCTCCATCTCGCAAAAAATCAAGACCACCGAAGAAAAAATGCGCCTGCGCCAGTTAGTGGCAAGCATCCGCCCCAAAAACTTCGGCGTCATCATTCGTACCTCAGCCGAAGGTAAACGCGTGGCCGAACTCAACCACGAGATGAAATCGCTCGTCAAATACTGGGACGACGCAGTGGCTAAAGCCCGCACCGCCACACCTCCAGCTCTCATCTACGAAGAAGAAAGCCGCACTGTAGGCGTCCTCCGCGACATCTTCAGCCCCAACTTCGACGGCATACACGTCAACGACCCCGAAATCCACACACAGATTTCCAACTACGTCAACCTCATTGCACCCGAGCGGAAAGAGATTGTAAAACTCTACAAAGATGACCAGCCCATATTCGACAAATTCAATATCACCCGGCAGATAAAATCATCTTTTGGAAAAACCGTATCATTCAAAAGCGGAGCCTACCTCATCATAGAGCATACCGAAGCACTCCACGTAATCGACGTAAACTCTGGCAACCGCTCCAAAGCTGCCTCCGACCAGGAAAGCAACGCCCTCGAAGTCAATATGAACGCCGCCGATGAAATTGCACGCCAGCTTCGACTGCGTGACATGGGCGGAATAATCGTAGTCGACTTCATCGACATGAACAAAGCCGAGCATCGGCAAAAGCTCTACGAACACATGCGCGAAGTCATGGCCAACGACCGCGCACGTCACAACATACTCCCACTCAGCAAATTCGGACTGATGCAAATCACACGCCAGCGTGTACGTCCCGCCATGGACATCGTCACCTCCGAACCATGCCCCTCATGCTACGGCAAAGGCGAGATAGCTTCATCGCTACTCTTCACAGATACCCTCAACGAAAAACTGCATTACCTCATCAACGATCTAAAGGTAAGCAACTTCCGTATGTATGTCCACCCCTATGTCGATGCCTATCTCAAAAAAGGAATCATATCCCTCTACCGCAAATGGCAAATGCAATTAGGTCGGCGATTCAAAATATTGCCCGACCAATCGCTCGCCTATCTCCAATACCGCGTCATTGACAAAAACGGCGCCGAAATTGATGTCAAAGAGGAAAAAGACATCAGTTCATCAGCCACAAAAAACAAAAACAAAGCCAAGAATCGAACATCGGAGGAATAACCCCCCGCCACCACAGCATCACACCGATGCTATAATCACCTTTTCACCGGATTGCAAGCCACATCTATTGCAATCCGGTTTTATTATCGAATATCTGCATCTCGTTTTTCACGTTTTCATAACTTTTAACGTCAAAACTCACCGCTATATATTATCTTTGTCAATTATAACCACAATTTTTCAGCCATTATGAAAAAAATTCTTCTGACTTTGGCCGTAATCTTCGGCTGCTTGAACGCTCAAGCCTACGATATTTTCAACAATAAAGATAACCACTCCTATTTCGGTGTACGGCTATCCTACGAACTCTCCGCACCCTCCGATGTCACCGTCACAAATATGCCCGATAACCCCAAGTATGAATATTTCAATCCCTCATCAGGATTTAGCGCAGGAGTAATCTACAATATGCCCCTGTGGAAAAACCTCTACTTCGAGCCGGGTCTGACCCTCTACTACAACACCATCAGCTACAAACAGTCATTACTTGACAACTTTAGCTCTGCTAACGATCTCGAAAGCTCATCTATCCGTTCATTCGGCTTACGCATTCCCATTCTCGTAGGATATCACTTCGATGTACTCCCCTCGCTTCAGCTCTCCCTCTTCACCGGACCGGAACTGACACTTGGTTTCACAGCCAAGCAATGGGACACCTACAAGGACCGCTCCGTGATAACAAATGCCTACGACAACACCGCCAACCGATTTGACATCAAATGGAGATTCGGTGTTGGCGCTCAATTTCTCGACCACTACTATGCTGCCATCTCGGGTGCTGCCGGTATGTGCGACCAGGCTAAAGGTCCCCAATCAATGACCGTAAGCCTGTTTGACATCACCCTCGGTTACAATTTCTGATTATCCCGCTTGAAATAACATATTCACTCATACCCTCCTTGCTCACTACCGGGCAAGGAGTTTTTTTATAACTGATCACAATAGAAATGTGAATGAAAAAATTGCATCTGAGGAATAATACTTTTGCTCCAGTAAGCTCCGTTGTGTACACCGGGCGAAGTTAAATAAGTGTGCTCTATACCGGCCTCATCGAGTCTGCGATGCAGATTATTATTCACCTCATAGAAGAAATCGCCCGTGCCGCAATCGATTATTATATTATTCACACCCGATTTGAGCTTAGGCACAAGATTGATTACCACGTGCGATTCCCACACATCCATATTATCCTCCTGTTTACCCAGCAACTTATCAAGCCCCCAGTTCTTAGGAAACGGACGTATATCCACACCGCCCGACGTCGACCCTGCGTTTTTCCATATCTCAGGATAGCGGAGACCTAACCACAGACCTCCGTGACCACCCATGCTCAACCCCGTGATAGCGCGATAGCGAGCTTCCGGCTTAGTGCGAAATGTAGCGTCAACCCACGGCACAAGCTCTGTCACTATATAATCCTCCATTCTCAGCGTGCTGTCGGTAGGCACATTGTAATACCATGCATTAAGTCCCGCCGGGCAAACGATAATGCAACGGTATTGGGTGGCCAGCGAATCAAGATTGATGATTCCGGCCCAAGTACGGTTATGTCCGCCATGGCCGTTGAGGAGATACACCACCGGGTAATCAGCAGTATCATTTTGAGCATACGACTCCGGTAGCGCCACCGTCACCGCTCCCTTGACTGGAAGATTCAACGAATTGATTTCATAATCGGTCAGAGCCATGGCCATAAAGCCACCACAGAGCAAAACGAAAGATACTAAAATACGATACATACAATAATCTTTTTTTGACAGGAATACAAATGTAAAGAAAATCCGTTAATATTCATTACCTTTGCATCACTAAAACATTTATAACCCCTCCACACTATGAAAATCGGACTCATTGTGGCTATGCAGAAGGAACTCGATTTCCTCACCCCACTGCTCGAAAATGCCGAAACCAAATCATGCAACAATATTACATTTCACTGCGGGCGTATCGCTCAAGCCGATATCGTGGCCATGCAGTGCGGCATAGGCAAAGTCAATGCCGCAGTAGGCACGATGTCAATGATTGACGGCTTCTCTCCTGACCTTATCATCAACACGGGAGTAGCCGGAGGCACCGGAGGAAATGCCGGTATACTCGACATAGTGGTCGGCACACGAGTTGCCTATCACGACGTGTGGTGCGGCCCGGGCACCGAATGGGGCGACGCTGCCGGCTGTCCACAATATTTCCACACATCTGACATGGTCAATTCTCTCCCATGCCTTCACGAGGGCGACACCGTCAAGCATGGTCTGATCTGTTCCGGCGATATTTTTGTAAGCGACCCCGAAGTTGTGGCCCGTATACGCACCCTCTACCCCGATGTTGACGCTGTGGACATGGAGTCGGCCGCCATAGCGCAGGTGTGCTTCCTGCGCAATATACCCTTTGCCTGTATGCGGGTGATTTCCGACACGCCCGGAGCCGATGACAATATTTCACAATATCAGAACTTTTGGGAAGAAGCGCCGCGTCATACCTTCGATATGCTTCGCCACATCATTCATGAACTGACCGCCTGAACATGGAAAAAATAGCAAGTTTCCGCGTCAATCACCTTGAGCTGCTGCGTGGAATTTACCTCTCACGTCGCGATGTCACTCCCGAAGGCAGCGTGATTACCACTTTCGACATACGCATGACCGAACCTAACCGGCAGAAGGCACTCGAGCCGCAAGCTCTTCACGCTATCGAACATCTTGCCGCCACATATCTGCGCAATCATCCGCAGTGGGGCTCCCGCATAATTTACTGGGGGCCTATGGGTTGCTGCACCGGCAATTATCTGATAGTAGCGGGCGACCTCATGCCTGCCGACATTCTGCCTCTGATGACAGAGACATTCAGATTCATCTCCGAATTTACCGGCGATATACCCGGCGCCACACCACGCGACTGCGGCAACTACACCTTCATGGACCCTGAAGCCGCCCGCAATGCCGCCCGCACATACCTCAATGAGGTATTACTGTGTGCCACTGACCGCAATCTTACCTATCCCGAATAAACCCACACCCAGCTTCCGCCATGTTGAAAGACCTGCGCCCCATAAGAGGTAAATACCATCTCCGCGAACTCATATCCCAGGGCGAACATGAAAACCAGGACTTCAAATACACCATCTCCGATGCCCCGAAGATAGCCCGCAGCATATCCGCCTTTGCCAACAATAGCGGCGGACGGCTGCTGATAGGAGTTAAAGACAACGGCACAATAGCCGGTGTACGCAACGAAGAAGATATCTACGTAGTCCAGCAGGCCGCCCTCAGCTTCTGCTCGCCACCCCAGCAGCCACGCTTCTCCTCCATAGCCGCCGGCGAAGGTCTTTGCGTCATCATAGCTGAGATAGACGCTTTTCCGCCTCGAAATGTCAAAGCCCGCGACACCGACGGCTCTTGGAAAGCATATTTTAGGGTAAAAGATGAGAACATACCCGCTTCCGAACTGATGCTTCAGGCTTGGGAAACCAAAAACAACGGCAGTCCGCTCATACTCTCGGCCGATGCAGGCGAAAAAGCCATACTCAGCTATATCGACTCTCACCACCCCGCCACTCTCCAGCGCATAGCGCTCGACAACCATATATCCACCCGCAAGGCCACAGAAATAATCTGCCGGCTATTTGCACTCGACTTAATCCGGTTCGAATTTATCAACCGCAACTTTCTACTGGTTCCCACCCACGAATAAGAGATTTGGGGATATCGGCGGAAGTTACTACCTTTGCATCGTTATGAAATCTCTACGCGCACTACTTATCATCAACCCCATATCAGGCACCTCCGACAAAAAAGGCCTGGAGCAACGGGTTACTACCCGTCTTGCTCAGGCAGGCATCTCCGTGGACTCACGTTTCACTGAACGCGCCGGGCACGCCACTATTCTCGCCAAAGATGCCGCCGCAGGCGGCTACGACATAGTCATCGCCGCAGGTGGCGACGGCACGATAAATGAAACTGCCGCCGGACTCCTCGGTACAGACGTCACTTTAGGCATAATACCCTGTGGCTCAGGAAACGGACTTGCACGTCACCTCAATATTCCCATCGATGAACGCGGTGCCGTCAAAGTCATAGCCCAAGGCCGTTCGGCCACTATCGACAGCGGAGAAGTCAATGGCCGTCCGTTTTTTTGCACCTTCGGCATGGGCTTCGACGCTGAAGTGAGCCATCGCTTCGCCAACTCCGGCAGCCGCGGTTTCATCACCTACATCAAATGCTGTCTCAAACTCCTTACAAGCTATAAGGCCAAAGACTATCAGATGACCATCGATGGCAAAGACCTGAACGACACTGCCTATACCATAGCCGTGTGCAATGCCTCCCAATATGGCAACAATGCCTACATCGCCCCCAAAGCACTTATCAACGACGGACTGCTGGACCTGACCATATTTCATCAGAGCCATCTGTTGAAAACCGCCCTCGTAAGCATCGACCTTATGGCCGGATCGATGGACCGCAATATGCTTATCGACACCCGACGGCTGCGCGAAATCACGTTTCATCGCCAGAATGAAGGTCCCGCCCATATCGACGGCGAGCCACTGATGCTCGGCACTGACATAACTGTGCGGTGTCGGCCTGCCTCCCTGAAAGTGTTTACCCCCGCAGCCAACCGCAGGATTATTCCCGTTATCACACCCCTGCGCTCCATGACCAAAAGCATTGGCTACGGCATTCGCAATCTGTTTTCAAAATAACTTCATTTATTAAACAAACCATATCAAACACATATACTCATGGCTCTAAAATGCGGCATCGTAGGACTCCCCAACGTGGGCAAATCCACTCTGTTCAACTGTCTGTCCAACGCCAAAGCTCAATCCGCCAACTTCCCCTTCTGCACCATCGAACCTAATGTAGGCGTAATATCCGTGCCTGATGACCGTCTGACCAAACTTGTGGAAATGTGTAATCCACGCAGCATCGTACCCGCCACAGTAGAGATAGTCGATATCGCCGGCCTGGTAAAAGGCGCAAGCAAAGGCGAAGGCCTCGGCAATAAATTCCTTGCCAATATCCGCGAGACAGATGCCATAATTCATGTGCTCCGCTGCTTCGATGACGACAACATCACTCATGTCGACGGTACAGTAGACCCCGTCAGAGACAAAGAAATAATCGATTATGAACTTCTGCTGAAAGACCTTGAAACAGTAGAAAGCCGAATAGCCAAGACTCAGAAACAAGCACAAACCGGTGGCGACAAGACGGCCAAGATGCAATATGAAGTACTGGTAAAATTCCAAGAAGCTCTGAGCCAAGGCAAACCGGCTCGCTCCGTAGAATTTGACACTATTGATGAACAGCGCTTTGCCCGCGACCTGTTTCTGCTCACGAGCAAACCGGTGCTCTATGTCTGCAATGTCGACGATGCATCGGCCGTCGACGGTAACGCCTATGTCGATGCCGTACGGTCAGCCATAGCCGAAGAAAATGCCCAGATGCTGATAGTTGCAGCACAGACAGAAGCAGAAATTGCCGAACTCGACAGCTTCGACGACCGCCAGATGTTTCTCAACGAAATCGGGCTCGAAGAATCAGGCGTGTCCCGACTCATTCGCGCCGCTTATAACCTGCTTGACCTCCAGACTTATTTCACCGCCGGCGAAGATGAAGTACGTGCATGGACATTTATGCGCGGAAGCAAAGCCCCGAAATGCGCCGGCATCATTCACACCGATTTTGAAAAAGGATTTATCAGAGCCGAAGTAATTAAGTATGATGACTATGTGAGCCTCGGCAGTGAAGCTGCCGTACGTGCAGCCGGCAAAATGAATGTCGAAGGCAAAGAATATGTGGTGCAGGACGGCGACATCATGCACTTCCTCTTCAATGTCTGAAATATCGATAATCGCATCATAAACAGCAAAGAAGGACGAATCCTCGCTATTGAGTGATTCGTCCTTCCTGCCGTTTCAACTATTTATTTATGAGAATCCAATTATCTAATATCACTATCCGATAAAAGGAATGAAGGAATAAAAATCTACTTATAATTTCCTCTTATATCTAATATATTTTATTAACAACTCAAAATCAATTTAGTAAGAATGTCATAAGCTAAAAGTGATTAAAAAGTGTCAACTCTGCGCGTTTTTAGCTTAAAATTAACACCTCGGTTAATACTTAACATCAAATCACGGTAGCCAGCCCGACTAAAACGATTCCTGCACCCATCAAGCCAAACGCCAACAACCGTCGCGATGCCCATTTTGCCCTTGTCTCTGCCATCTTCTGCGGCATATTCTTTGCTCGTCGGTAATCATTCATTCTACCTATTGCAAAATAACCCAACAACAATGCCCCGATGATGTTGACAGCGATACCGCCATAAATCAAAATATTCTGAATCATAATGCTTTTTTATTATAAAACCTACAGAAACCGCAAAAAGTTCTACCCCGTAATACCACCAACGGAGCGCCTTTCTACAAGGCGCTCCGTGTGATTATAGACTAATTGTGTACCTAATATAGTTTAGAGTCGTTAAATTTGAAATTCACTTTAATAACATTTATTTTCGACAAGAGAAACGAGAGATCTGTTGCTCTAAACTTGTTTTGTAAATATAACACTTCGATGTAAGATATTGTTTGAATCGATTTCTCAAAATATAGTATCTTTGCATCTACTATTATGTTTTAGCGAAAAAATGAATCAAACCGAACCGCGTAAAATCGAGTTGCTGGCACCGGCACGAAATGCCGATATCGCCATTGATGCCATCAAGCATGGAGCAGATGCCGTCTATATCGGAGCAGCATCACATGGCGCCAGAGCTTCTGCCGGTAATTCGGTGGAAGATATAGCCCGAGTAGTAGAATTTGCCCATCGCTTTGATGCCAAAGTCTATGTCACGGTCAACACCATAATTTACGACGCGGAAATCACACAAGTACAATCACTTATACACCGACTGTACACCATAGGGGTAGATGCCCTAATCGTACAGGATATGGCCCTGCTGCGCATGGATATCCCTCCCATAGCCCTCCATGCAAGTACACAATGCGATATCCGCACGCCTGACAAAGCCCGGTTCCTGCAAGATTCAGGATTTTCACAGCTGGTCTTGGCGCGCGAACTTAGTCTGGAGGAAATCCGCTCTGTATGCGACAGCGTCAGTGTACCGGTAGAGGTTTTCATACATGGGGCCCTGTGCGTGAGCTACAGCGGTGATTGTCAGGCTGGATATGCCACGATGGGACGAAGCGCCAACCGTGGCACTTGCCCCCAGATATGCCGTCACTCGTTTGACCTCTTCGATAGCCGTGGCCGAAAAATTTGTACAGACAAACATCTGCTTTCACTGCGCGACCTCAATCGTTTCGACTCGCTCCAATCACTTCTTGATGCCGGTGTCAGTTCGCTCAAAATCGAAGGCCGGTTGAAAGATTCCGCTTACGTAAAAAATGTCACCGCTGCATATAGCCGGCGACTTGATGAGATAATAGCCGCCTCCGACGGACGCTACGTGAGAGCCTCATCAGGCCGATGTGAATTGACCTTTACACCCGATTTATCCAAAAGTTTCAATCGTGGCTATACCCCTTATTTCACTGAAAAACGACGTCCTGACATTCGCATGGCCTCAATAGACACGCCCAAATGGATAGGCGAACCGATTGGCAAAGTCACTGCCTGCAATCAACGCTTTATCACGGCACAATTGATTACTCACCCTGCCAACGGTGATGGTCTGGGATATTTCGATGCTTCAGGCAAATTTCAAGGATTCAGGCTCAATAAGATTGAGGGTAACCGCCTCTTCCCGGCCAACGCCATAATTATTCCCGCAGGCACACAACTATTTCGCAACCACGACAGATTGCGTAACGACTCATTAGAACGCAATACTGCCCGCAGAGTAATTGACCTGCATCTGACATTGCGCCCTGTTGACGACGGCGTAGCAATAGATGTGACCGATAACCGCCATCGCAGCGTGACCGTGCGTACCGATATATCGCTCGACACAGCCAAAACGCCTCAATATCAGACTCGCCTTGACACTCTGACTCGTACAGGCGACACTATTTACAATGTAGCTTCTGTTGACGACAAATTGGCCGACAGATTCATAGCACGGTCACAATTGGCTGCACTACGCCGCGAAGCCTTCGAAGCCTACGATCGTATGCTCAGAGCCCGATATGTATTCGACTACCGCAGAATGGAAAATAAAACAGTGCCGTTTGTCGCTCAACATCTGACATATCACCATAACGTGGCCAATAATCTTGCCCGACAATTTTATATCAACCATGGCGTAACGTCCGTTGAGCCGGCCTTGGAAATCCGGAAAGACGATGTAGCTTCAGGTACCTGCGTGATGACCACACGCTACTGCCTTCGACGCGAACTGAATATCTGCCTACGGTCAAAGCCACACCTCGCCAATGACACTCCCGACTTGATTTTACTGTCAGGTAAAATACGTTTACGAGCTAAATTCGACTGCAAAGAGTGCCAAATGCGATTATTACTTGATAAATGATTGGCACTGACTGAAAATTTAGGTATATTTGCAAAAACATATTATTATCACATACCAATGAAAAAAGATAGAATTTTAGTGACCGGTGGCACAGGATATATCGGTTCACACACAGTGGTTGAACTCCAAAATGCAGGCTATCCTGTAGTTATCATAGATAATCTCTCCAACTCCAATCGTGATGTAATCGACGGCATCGAACGTATCACAGGTATTCGCCCTGACTTTGTTGAAGCCGACTGCACCGACATGGACGCTCTGCGCAAACTCTTTGCTGACTATCCCGGTATCAAAGGCATCATCAATTTTGCCGCCAGCAAAGCTGTAGGAGAATCGGTGCAAAAGCCTATACTCTACTATCGCAACAATCTCAACACCCTGATGAACCTACTTGAGCTTATTCCTGAAAATGATGTTAAAGGCATAGTGTTCTCATCATCATGTACTGTATATGGAGAGCCTGATGTAAACCCCGTCACCGAACAATCTCCAATCAAAAAAGCTACTTCGCCCTACGGCAACACAAAACAAATATCCGAAGAAATCATCACCGATGTAATCACTTCCGGCGCTCCTATCAAAAGTGTGATTCTCCGATATTTCAATCCTGTAGGTGCTCATCAGTCAGCTGAAATAGGTGAACTACCCAACGGTGTGCCCCAGAATCTTATTCCTTATCTTACACAAACAGCAATGGGTATCCGTAAAGAATTAAGTGTATTTGGTGATGACTACAATACTCCCGACGGCTCTTGTATCCGTGACTACATCAATGTCGTTGACTTAGCCAAAGCTCATGTTTTGGCCGTGGAACGTATGCTTGAAGACAAGTCAGAGGATAAAATCGAAATATTCAATCTCGGCACCGGTCGCGGCACTTCGGTATTGGAACTCATAAAGGCATTTGAGTCAGCCACAGGAGTAAAAGTACCCCATAAGATAGTAGGCCGACGTGAAGGCGATATCGAAAAAGTATGGGCAAATCCCGACAAAGCTAACAATGTACTTGGCTGGGTAGCCGATACATCACTTGAAGACACTATGCGTTCAGCCTGGGCTTGGCAATGCAAGTTGCGCGAGCGTGGCATAATGTAATCTATAAGCAATGAAGCGGATAGCTCATTTGCTTAATTTCATAATCATTGCGCTTGTGGCCGTCATGCCGGCTCAAGCGCAATTATCAGTATGTCAAATCGACTCTGCTGTATCCGCTGTACCGACTTTAAGTATTCTCACCTGCTCTCCCGGCAGTGACATATATGAATTAGAAGGACACACCGGGCTCAGAATCCGTACTCCATATTCCGATGATGTAGTTCATTGGGGGTTATTTGATTTCTCGGCACCTAATTTTGTATATCGCTTTGTAAAAGGCGAAACTGATTATAGAATTGGTGTGATGCCTACCGATTATTTTCTGCATTCATATACTTCTGCGGGGCGCAACGTCATCGAACAAACTCTCAATCTCACTGATGAAGAAGTAAATAAAGCCATAAAACTGATTGAAGAAAATCTGCTTCCTGAAAATCGTGTATATCGCTATAATTACATCAAAGATAATTGTGCCACTCGTCCACTCCACATAATAGAAAGAGCTACAGGCGAAGAAATTGTCTTCAACAAAGCCCCTGACTATCTTGGCAGGGAATACTCTTTTCGCAGTATCATGGATTATTACCATCAAAATTATCCCTGGTATCAGTTTGGCATCGATATAGCATTGGGTAACGAAATAGACTCTCCGGTCACCCCCGGCGAGGTAGCATTTGCGCCCGTAGCATTATGCACAATGCTTGATGAAGCAGTATTCTCCCCTTCGGGTCGTAAAGTAGTGGAGAACACTCACATTGTAGCCGGGGAAGAAGGCAGCGATGTCCGTCTGTCACCCACACCATGGTATATCACACCTGTTGCAGCAGGCTGTTATCTGCTTATATTAAGCCTATTGTTGATGCTGCGCTCGTTACGCAGAAAAAAGATTGACCGCTGGTTTTACGCTGTAGTATATCTGATAATAGGCATTACCGGCTGCATAGTGGCATTTTTGGTATTTGTCTCTGTGCATGAAGCTACAGATGTCAATTGGCAAATATTGTGGCTGAATCCATTTGCCCTGCTTGTACCTTTACTTATATGGTGGGAGAGATGCCAACCTGTTTTGAAAATTTATTTTCTTATCAACGCAATAGAAGTGATGACACTGATGATAGCTGCACTGTGTGGCGCACAGTCAATATCGCTTTCTTTTCTGCCTTATTTACTTGCCGATTTAATTTTGTCGGCTAACTACTTAATAGTTCCGAGTCATGCCAAAAAACATAAATAAATATTGCTGCATCGCTTTTACAGCCATCTCCCTGATGACTGCGGCAATCTCATCGGCTGAAAATCTATATCGAAGTCCATTGCTTATAACCGTAACTGTAGAAGGGCTATCTGATGAATACCTCGAAGTCCTTTCGCCATATTACGGCAACAACGGACTGCGAAAATTGATGGATAAATCACGTTACTATCATTCAGTAGACTACGGTCCCGGAGTAGATGCCACGGCAGCAACGGCAATATTGTTTACAGGAGCTGCACCAACGGTTAACGGAGTATCAGCTTCGACAATATATGACTTAGAGAATGCGCAAGTACGCCATCTGTTTTATGATGCATCGCAAATCGGAAATTTCACTGATCTAACACTCTCACCTTCGGCTATTTTATCTTCTACAATAGCCGATGAGCTTAAAATAGACACCTCCGGAGAAGCTACCGTGGTATCACTGTCGCCCTCTTCTCACAACTCCATAATAGCCTCGGGCCATGCAGGCAACAGCGCATTCTGGATAGATGATATCACAGGAGCATGGGCATCGACAGCTTATTATCGAGATGTACCCCGGGCGGTCAACGACCATAATTATCATAACCCTCTGGACCGCACACTTGACACACTCCGATGGACACCTGTCATAGCACCATCGCTGTTCCCGTCATTTGCCCGCACAAAACAAAGCGATGGATTCACCCATTCGTTTCCCCGAAAGAACAACAACCGAATAAAGCAATTCAAAAACACACCGCTGGTAAATACCGAAGTCATAAACATGGCGATAAAACTGCTTCAGACCTCGCAACTTGGCCGAGATGAAGTACCAGATATGCTCAATCTTACTCTCAACATGAATACCTCGGGCTATACTCCCATGGAGCGTGTGGACGCCTATCTTCGTCTTGACCGTGAGCTGACCCGACTGATGACGGCAGCACAGATAGTTACCGGTCCTGACCGAGTACTTATGGTAATAGCGGGTGTACCGGGAACAATAGCTGAAAAACGCGATTATAAGAATTGGGGGGTACCTGCGGGAGATTTCTCAGTGCGTAAAGCCATATCGCTGCTTAATCTCTATCTTATAGCTGTTCACGGCAATGGCGATTGGGTCAAAGGCTATCACCGCCGACACTTCTATCTGAATCGTCAATTAATTAAAGACAACGGACTCGATTTGAGTCAATTTCGCTCGGAAGTGGCAGATTTTCTCGCCCGTATGAGTGGTGTCAGCGAAGTTTATACAATAGACAGTGTGTTGGCCGGCCGCATCGGTGATAATCCTCAGGCGCTACGACGCAACACGGACATGGCTCACTCAGGCGACGTAATCATTGAAGTAAATCCGGGTTGGACCATTTCTGATGAGAATAATTCCTACACAGAGCTATCGCCTTACTCGGCAGAATCATATCCGTTCCTCATATCAGGCCCCGGTATCGGTGTCAGTAAAGAATCTGCCCCAATCGATGCCCGCGGCATTGCTTCGATAATATCCAGAGCCTTACATATCAGCGTTCCGAACGGAGCCTCAATACCCTCACCTTCACTTCAGTAATCATGAATAAGGCACATTTTTTCTTCCTTTTGTCCACACCGGTGACATTGACAACAGCGTCAGCTGCTCCTAACGGTGAACGTCCCAACGTGATATTCATCTTATGCGATGATATGGGCTACGGTGACCTTGGCTGTTATGGCCAACCATATATCCAGACACCTAACATCGACTCGCTTTCACGCAGCGGCATCCGCTTTACGCAAGCCTATGCCGGTTCTCCGGTGAGTGCCCCTTCGCGAGCTTCTTTGATGACCGGTCAGCACTCCGGACACTGTGAAGTGAGAGGGAACAAAGAGTATTGGCGCGATGTACCAATGATGAAATATGGCGACAATGATGAATTTACCGTAGTGGGCCAGCATCCATACGATCCGAACCATCTGATTATGCCCGAGTTGTTTAAGGACCGAGGTTATGACACCGGTATGTTCGGCAAATGGGCCGGCGGTTATGAAGGCTCATGTTCCACACCCGACAAACGCGGAGTAGATGAATACTTCGGATTTCTCTGCCAATTTCAAGCCCATCTTTATTATCCCAACTTTCTCAACAGATATAGCAAAGCGCTTGGGGACACGGCTACAGTGCGTGTAACCATGGAGGAGAACATCAAATACCCGATGACCGGCCCTGACTATCTGAAACGTCCGGAATATTCAGCCGACATCATTCATCAAAAAGCTCTCGAATGGCTTGATAGCCGGAACGGGGAGACTCCGTTTTTCGGGCTTTTCACCTACACTCTTCCCCACGCCGAACTGGTGCAACCCCGAGACTCCATTCTTCAGCACTACACCGAACTATTCACAGATGACCATGATTGGGGGGGACAGCCATGGTCGCGCTACAACGCCACAACCCATACCCATGCTCAATTTGCGGGAATGATAACACGACTTGATGCATACGTTGGCGATATAATGCATAAACTCGAGGAGAAAGGCCTGGCCGACAATACCATATTAATCTTTACCAGTGATAACGGCCCTCATGAAGAGGGTGGTGCCGATCCAACATTCTTCGGTCGCGACGGAAAACTACGCGGACTAAAGCGCGAGATACATGAGGGTGGTATCCGTGTACCATTCATATTGCGCTGGCCGGCTAAAGTAGGTGCCGGACAAACCATTGACACCCCCATAATATTCTACGATATGCTTCCCACATTTGCCGAACTAACGGGAGTCACCGATTTTCCCGGCAAATATGCCAACCCGGTCAAGACGACAGACTATTTCGACGGTATCTCCATAGCTCCCTTAATAACAGGAGAAGGCACATTCAAAGGTCACGATTTCCTGTATTGGGAATTTGATGAAACCGACCAGATGGGTCTGCGCATCGGTCCGTGGAAACTAATAGTCAAAAAGGGTGAACCCCAGCTCTATAACCTCGACACAGATATACATGAAGACCATGATATAGCAGCCGAACACCCCGAGCTGGTCAACGCCATGGTGCGCCTTATTCTAACCCAGCACACCCCCTCTCCACATTTCTCAGTCACGCTGCCTACTGAGCGGTGAAGATTTTTACAAAGTTAGTGCCGATAATCAAAAATAAAGCTGTATATTTGCAAAACAAATCAGCCAAGGAGAGGTGCTCGAGTGGCTGAAGAGGCACGCCTGGAAAGCGTGTATAGGTCAAAAGCCTATCCCGGGTTCGAATCCCGGTCTCTCCGCAATTATTAAAATCCATATGAAATCCCGCAAGCAGACGCGCCTGCGGGATTTTCGCCATAAAAGAATAATGACAAGGGGATGAAAAATCCGGTACTAACAGTTATAATACCTTTGCTTGCAATGCTTACAGCCGGCTGTGGAAACGGGTCTGTAGAGCAGAAAGCCAATGTGGCAGATACGACATCGAATGCAGATGATGGTGCGGGTAAAATAATCACTGTGAGTATCGAGCCACAACGTTATCTGCTGGAAGCACTGACAGGAAAGGAATGGCAGGTAAACAGTCTGCTGGGCAAAGGAACCGACCCTGAAAATTTCGATCCAACCATATCAGATCTTAAAAAATTGACATCATCAGGCATATATATGACTACAGGTGTCCTGCCTTTTGAAAATGCACTGATAGAGCGTGTAGGAGAGAAAAAACTGCAAATCGTAGACACCTCGAACGGAATCGGCATACTAACCGGCACTCATCATCACCACACAGATGAGGACGGAAAACACACAGATGATATTGCCGATCCGCACGTGTGGTCATCGCTGCGAAATGCCAAGATAATAGCAGCCAATATGTGTGAAGCATTAATAACCTTTGACAGTGTAAACGCACAAAAATATCAGAACAATTACGAGCGTCTTGCCAAAATGCTTGATGAAAAAGATTCTGAAATAGAACGAAAACTCAAGTCTGCGGTGCATCGCACATTTGTGGTATGGCATCCATCACTAAGCTATTTTGCCCGCGATTATAATCTTAATCAAATATCACTCGGAACCAATAACAAGGAATTATCGGTGGAAAGCCTGCGTCGCAACATCGATGAGGTGCGCCGTCAAAACGCATCGGTACTTTTCATTCAACCGGATATGGACTACGGACGCTCGGCCACAGTAGCAAAACAAGCGGGTGTGCCTGTGGTGACAATCAATCCTACATCGTATAATTTTATTGATGAGCTCAGCAAAATAGCTGAGATAATAGCAACCGAAAAGGAGAAAAATCAATGATGACCGACACGCTGATAAGACTTGAAGATGTGGCTATGGTATGGAATCATAAGTATGTGCTTCGCGATGTGAATCTCTGTGTCAACCAAGGTGATTTCATAGCTGTAACAGGACCTAACGGTGGAGGTAAAACCACATTGCTACGGATTATCTTACGATTGCTCAAGCCTACAACAGGTAAAGTGACATATACCGCCGGGTCTTCTCTTACCATAGGCTATCTGCCTCAGAAGAATGCCATTGATTCAAGTTTTCCAATCACGGTGCGTGATGTAATAGAGATGGGTATCACTGATTATAAACAGCTCACACGCACTGAGCGGTCAACAAAAATCAATGAAATGCTCGAGCTGATGGGCCTTACCTCGCATACCAATGCGAGCTTGGGAGAAATTTCAGGCGGTCAGTTACAAAGGGCACTTCTGGGTCGTGCTCTGATAGCAAATCCACAGTTGCTGGTACTCGATGAACCGCTTAGCTACGTGGATTATCGCTTTGAACAACGTATTTACGATATTATCCGGCAACTGACACCACAAACCACCATCATACTTGTGTCGCACGACGTGAGCACCATCAGTTCTATAGCCACACGCCATATAATAGTCAATAAGAGTGTGGAGGTTTGTACGTCGATGAACCACTTTGCCCATTACGATTGCTGCAACCACCCGGGGTAAACGGAATGCGGAATGTAGAATGGGGGAGATGTAAGAATGTGAAGGTACTATCGCCGTAATTTTGTTTGGGGTCACCCGGCATGGTG